>MWFE01000017.1 GCA_002071445.1 Bacteroidetes bacterium ADurb.Bin008
GGACATTTTTGTCCCTTCGCTTGAAAAAAATTAATTCATGCCCTCAAAAAGTTGCATTTATTAGTTGAATCTAAATCTTATTTTTGTAGTTATGTCTGAGAAAATCACCTTATTATACGTTGACGACGAGCCGGTTAACTTAATGCTTTTCGAAATTAATTTTAAAAACACTTATAGTGTTCTAAAGGCAGCGTCCGGATTAGAGGGGTTGCAGATACTTAAGGAACACCCCGAAATATCCGTTGTTATAAGCGATATGAAAATGCCGGGAATGAATGGCATTGAGTTTATTCGAAAAGCCCATGCCGATTATCCTCAAATAGTTTTTTTCATCCTGACTGGCTATGATATAACCCGTGAAATTGCCGATGCTTTAAATGAAAGGCTTATTCATAAGTACTTTAGTAAACCTTTCAATATTAGAGAAATTGAAAAGGCCATTGCGGAAGCCCTTAGCGTTTAAACTTTCGGTCTCTCCTTCCAATTGCAATGTAAATATAGCATTGCAATATTGAGGCAAATTGATTTTACCCATTTCTGAGTAACTTTTTTAGCTTTTTTCCAAAAATTCGTTTCATAATCATTTAATATTAGGTTAATAATAAAATCAGTTGATGTAAAATGCGTTAATGAATTGTGTCCATAAATTATTATATCTTATAAACTATATATTCAAAAAAATTACACGTCCAAATACCCCCTCAATGCTTTAACGTACTCCTCAAACGCCATTAGTCCTTTTTTGGTAATGATTATCGCTGTATGAGGGTAGTTGTTGCGGAATGACTTGTTAATGGAGATATAACCTGCTTCTTCCAACTTCTTGAACTGTACGCTGATGTTTCCCGAAGTGGCGTTGGTCTTCTCCTTCACGGTATTGAAATCCAGCTCGCCCTCTTTGATTAGTAGCGAAACAATGGCCAGTCGAAGCGGCGAGTGGAGTATGGGGTCCAGTTCATTGTACATTCTGCTTACGGTATTTTGCCCTTAGCATGTAGCCGGGGATAATAATGGCAAAAATAATGGCAAATATGAGTATCAAATTCCAAAACTTAGGTTCAAGCACTATGGTGGTAAAGGCCAACGCATTGCATAGTAGCCCGCCTAACGTAAGCCATTGAAACCTAATAAGCATTCCCGAAATGGATGCTGCCAGCCCCAAAATAGTAAGAATAAAGAACATAAGCAGTTGCCCCGCTGTGATGGGGAAAACAAAGGAGAAAATGAATATGTTTACAGCAGCTACATTCCATACGAAAGCCAGCACCCTTCCCATAAGTGGCATGGGTTTTCGCTCTTTTTTTCTACCAAAGTAGAACATAGTATAGACCCAGCCTACTAACATGACAAACCAGATGTAGTAATGTTTCTCAACTTCTAAATAGATAAGTAAACTTTGGGCGGCTGCGCAGAATATGGTTAGCCAGCCCCAGAATAGGTATATAAACCCGTTCTCGTTTAGTCTTACCTTTTCGTCATCAATTATCCTATTGATAATCTGAAAACTTTCTTCAATACTATTAATTTTCTCGTCCATTGGTTTCAAATATTTTTTACAAATATAAATTAGTTTACAATATAAACCAAATTTTTTTAAGTAATTCTTCAATTTTTTTTCAACTTCAAATTAAATTCTCTGGAAAGGATGTTTTAAATCAATGATTTTTTGCTGATTACAAGAATGAAACCACTTCATTCAGGGGTTTCCTATCCCGTGCCGAAAGGGCTCTCTCTTTCATCCTTTCGGGCAAACCTTCCAGGCTACCGGCCTTGCCAATGGCAACGATTGCCCCAATAATCTGCGATTGGGGGATATTCAGTTTTGCCCTGATGGCATCGTAGTCAAATCCGCTCATGGGGTGGCTCACAAGGCCCGAGGCCTGCGTTTGTGCCATCAGGTTGGCGGTGGCCATACCCAAATCGTGAAGTGAGTGGTAATTATCGGCTCCGGTACGGTTTACTTTGCTTTCGGCTGCGGTAATTATCAGCGCCGAGGCGTTCTTTGCCCAAAGCTGGTTTGATTGTGTCATGGTGGATACTACCAGGTTGAACATTTCCATATTATCACGTGTGGCAACGTAGAAGCGCCAGGGTTGTTCGTTGAAAGCCGATGGAGCCAATGTGGCTGCCGTTAATATCTCTTCAATCTGCTTTTTGTCAATGGCCTCAGGGGCAAACGACATTGTACTCCGGCGGTTATTAATGGCATCAATAATCATAGTATTTCAATTTAAGTTTGCAGATAAACAAAAATAGTTAGCATAAGTTTAAAGCGTTAAAAATTCCATACAATTAATCGTTATATATCAATAGTAATCTATTACTCCGGGAAAATGATGTTCAGTTCTGTATAATGAAGAAGTTTGCCTTTTCCGATACGATTTTTAAAAAGTTATTAATCCCCAATTGATTTCACATTTTTTTAATACTATTGTATTTCAAAATCTAAACTATTAAGTCATGAGACCAATTGCCCTAAAATTTTTAGCTGCGCTAATTATTGTCATTCGTTTCTGTACGTCTTCACTGGCCTGGGTAGAGCACCCATTGCTGGCCTATCCTGTGCTGTCAACCATTGCAGAGTTGCAAGGAAAAGATCCAATAGTGGTTAAGAGTTTAGCTACTTTCCTTCTGGAGCAGGAGAAAGAGTTGGAAAAACTGCTCAACGATTACGAGATGTGGGCAAGGAAAAACCTTACCTACTACGCACCAACGCCCGATGAGCTGCTATTCAGGGCAACCGGCAATCCCGATGATGTAGTCGATCGCTTTTTAAAAGCCATCAGAATGAATCCCAACATGAAGATGAGGCTGTACCTTCATCTGATGCCAAATGAGGAGGTGGGTGAAATGGAGATTATTCCAGTTCAGGAACTTACCGTTTTGTCCGACGTTTCGGATATGATGCATACACGCTACGTCAGGCTCAATGAGGGTGACTTGGTGTCACCGTTCTGTGTGCTTTGTACAGCCAACGATGAGCCCGATTACGGATTTGATCTGGGCCTTTTCGAGGATAACAACACACCCTTCGGCGCGAAGTATGGCTTTGGAGTTCAGCCTTTTGGCGATCCCAATCTGGAGTATGGCAGTCAGGCACCATTCCACATGGGCTTTTACCACGAGCCTCGGATTGTATTCTTTTTTGGCCCTTTCCTGAAGAAAACCATGCCTGAGTTTAGGATTTCGCTTTGCAAAGCCTTAGCGGAGTTTGCCTTCGCCTCGGGCAATGACTACTGGGGCTACCGCTTCATGGGTTGGGGTATGCATTACTTAGGCGACCTGTCCATGCCCTACCATGCTGCGCCACTTCCGGGGGTGAGTGCCTTGAAAATGATTTGGACCAACATAAAAGCCATTTTGGGGTTCCCCAAAAGCAAGGATAATGCCGTTCAGCTGGTATCCAACAGGCACTCGGTGCTGGAGCAATTCCAGTGGCAGCAACTAAGGGATGCCTATGCCAATGGCTACGAAAGCCATCCCATGATTATGGCACTGAAAAACCCTGTTGAGCTCGTGGAATACACCGATGACTTTGCCGTTAAGGTTGTGGCAAAGGAATCGGTGGGCAGGGCAAAAAAGGTGGATAAGTGCCTTAAAGAGTGGATGCCGCACAAGCTGGTCTCCGTTCCCGAATTTGAAACGCCCGGATCGCCCGAATTGCTTAGGGTTGTTGAATTGGCAAGGCAGGAGAATGGCGAAGAGGCAGTTGAGGGCATGACCCTTATGCTGGCCGACATATTCCGTTCGTACAGCATGCACATGAAAAGCTTTTTCAGGGCTATAATGAACAAAGAGAATAGCATTGCATAAGCGATGCCATAGCTGCCAATGGTTTAAAAAATACTGATTTTGTTTATACCGTCTGCGGATCGAAATCGGGATTGAAGGCACTGTTTGCCACAATTTCGCCCGTTTCGGAGTTGATGTAACCCTTGATAAACTGGGGTGGGAGCAGGTACACATTCTCTTGATCTTCATCTAACTCATCGAGCTTGGTACTGATTAGCTGCTCAATGGTGAACATATTCTTCGACTGGGAGACCTGTTCGAGATACTTGTTGTACACGCTTTTGGCAATACCAATAAGGATGACATATTTCCCGTAAAGTTTGCGTACACTGTGCTTATATTGCAAATCCGATTTGTCGTTGGTAATGGACTCAGCCGTTTTGTAAAAACTATCGGAGAACCGAAATCCTTCGGCAAGAATTTTTTTAGCCACATATTCCTCTTTGGTATAGTGCATAAACAGTACCTGAGTGTTTGTATCTTCAACTAAATATTGAAGCACATCATCGTCAAAGAGTTTACTTGGGGGTGGCTTTGTATCCTGTTCCTTCAACAACCGCCTGATAAGCATGGCAACTTTTTCCTCGTCCAATCCTGGGCCGAGATGGATTTGGTTGCTCATTAACCTTTCAATCTTCGCATTCTTTCTATGAAGTTGAAAGTGTAAAAAGATGGTGTATGCAAAAAGGATAAGTATTGCGAAAAATTCTACGTTCATTATCCTACGAATTTCAATTTGATCAAATCATCCGGTTGCATATTGGCATTGCAAGTTAGTAAAAAAACACAATTAATTTTTAATCCCTCCCACATATAGATATAAAAGGGCACAACCTACAGTTATCCCGATTAGAGGTCTGTTGGAATGCGATATTTTTATCAAAAATTTCGGCAATAAGCTGTTCAAGTCTTTGCTGGAACTCGTAGCGGAAATCCGAAAAGTCATCAATGGGCTCGTATGTTTTCCCTGCCTTGTAATTCACTTTCATTTCATCCTCTGTTTTCAACATTTTCACAAACCAGAGGGCCGGAGTCACTTTGCTTGCTTCATGGTTGTGCTGAACGGCAAGGCAGTAACAGAATACCTGAAAAACTTCCTTGGTATTTTGGATATGCCTGGCATCGAATAAGTTGTCAATTAACGAAAACCTCCCCATATTACTGCCTTTCCTTCCGGTTTTATAATCTACAACCCAAAAGGCATCGTCTTTCTTCTCAAGCCTGTCTATAAATCCACCCACCAATACGTCTCTTTGCATTCCGTTTACCGATGCCGTCATGGGAAAATACATATCTTTTTCCTGGCTCATCAGGAAAAAGGGTGCACGAGCTTTATCAACCTTAAGCATTTTGAATATGGTGTAACGCAAGGCGTTGCGAGCAATGATGTTGCGACCCGAGAGTTCTTCTTCTGCATCCTCCTTCTCCTGTTTAAGAAAAACGTTGTAGAATACTTTCTCAAGTATATCATCTACCTTTTTTTCATCTTTTATCAGCTGCTCAACCATATCGCCGGTAACCGTACTGTTGGCATAATCCTTATAAAGATTCTCCATGGTGCCGTGGATAATTTTACCAAACTCCAGAGAACCAATCTCTTCTTCCAACTCCTCCTCCTCTTTGATGCCAATGCAATACCTGAAGTAAAATCGTAGGGGGCAACTAATGTATGAGGTTAACCCGCTGGGTGATAGCATTATGGATTTGCCATTTCGGGTTAGGTTCTCTATTAGGGTATCCAGCACTTCGGCATTCTTTGTAATGCTGATGGGTGGGGGAGGTGTGATGTTAATGTCGAAACCCACATGGATAGTGTTGATCTTTCCGTAAACCTGCTCCATTTGTAGTTGAAGACCAAAACGGCTTACTTCACCCGTGGAGAGCCCTTCGGTGCGATTACTGTACACCAGATAGATCCGCTTTGCCCTATTCAGCAGGCGGTAGAAGTAGTAAGCATACAAAGCATTTTGATGCTTATGTCCGGGCAGTTCGAATGCACTCCTTAACGATGGGGTAATAAACGAGACAGGATGCCTTCGTCCGGGCAGAATATCGTCGTTGAAGGAAAGGATAATGACGTTTTCGAAATCCAATGCGCGGGTTTCGAGGAAACCCATGATTTGTAGTCCGGCCAAAGGCTCACCGTAGAATGAGACTCGTTCCTGATGGAACGATTTTCGAAGCAGGGGCAAGAAAACTTTATTAGAAATCTCAAAATTGAGCGTTGAAATCACACCATGCAGCCTGTTGAGGCTTTTAAACAGGGCATACAGAAATTCGAGGGTAATTCTGTGCTGCGAGCCCTCGTCGTTCTCGCTCTTGGCAGCAACTTGTTGTGCAATCTCTTTGCAAATTGTGATGAGGTAGGTGGTAATAGGTTGCCCTGGCTGAAGTTTTGTAAAAATAGCACTGAGCAAAGGGGATACAGCCAGCATATTGGCTGTGGGGTATATCCTATTCTTTTGTTTTATTTTGACGATTAGTTCGGATGCCAACTCCGGTTCACAAATCCGTATGTATGGGTTATTCAGGACGGAAATCACATCCTTATGGTAAAACTTAATACTGTTGTTACCCGAATCACGTGCATTGGTCTGTAATTTAACCAAATGCTCGGCCAGGCTGAAAGCCGGAGTCTCTTTCAGCGGATATCCCAAAGTAATGTTAATCTGCTGGATGGAATCAGGAATGGCCTGAATGGTTGGTATAAGTAAATTTTCATTGGGCAATACGATTGCTGTACTCTCGTTAAGCCGGGCACCGCTATTACTAAGCTGGTCAAGGATTTTCGGTACCAACTTGCCTTGGGCCACGGTAGAGGGAGCGGCAATCAGATTAATCTCTTTTTGTTGAACTGCACTGTTCTCAATGACTTCGCGTGGCAATGCGTTCTCAAAAAGGCTTATGTTTTCACGGATATATTCTCCTGCCTCATGGTCAGGATTGTTAACGAAGAATGGTGCATAATCCCAGTAAAACAGAGCCTTTCCCTCTCGTTTGAAATATCTGAACAGCTCTTTTTCGCAACGGTTCAATGCGTTAAATCCGATAAAAACTATGGTATTGTCAGCCATGACGAATAATTCGCCATGCAGTATTTTTTCGGCAGCCATTCGGTAAGCCATCCCCTCGTAGCAAATGCCCTGTTGCTGAAGTTCAGATTTGAATTTGCTGTATATAATGCCCAATTTATCCCAAATACTGAGGTAGTTGGCCTTAATATCCGAAGGTTGGCTATCATCCATAACAATTCCAAGGTATTCGCTCAAAGCCTCCGATTGTTCGGGGCTAAGACCACCAAAACGCTCCTCAATATCTTTGATATCCTTAATGTTGGAAAAAAGGCTTTGAGCATCAACCATATACTTGTCAATCTGGTCGAAATCGGCCAGCATAACCTCACCCCAGAAGTAGAAATTGTCGAAACTTTCGTCGTTATTCTTTACCTCCCGGTAAACAAGGAATAGCTTTGTTACAAGGTTTATGGGATCATCGTATTGAAAACCCGATATACCCTGCATCATTTCCGAGATGGTGGTTACCCTTGGCGACCAAATGGGTTTTGTTAAATAGGCTGACAGATGGCGATGGAAGAAAAGCCTTGCCCTTTGGTTGGGGAAGACAAGGGTAAGGTCTGAAATAGCGTCTCCAAAACGTTTAACGAGGTCTTCTGCTACCAGTTTAAGGAATTTGGTCATGTTTGATACTACTTAAATGTAGAGTTGGCAGCACCCACTGCATCAATACTGGTTTTTTACTCCTCAAATCTTAGGAATTGAGTAAGTAAAGATATGAAAAGCCAATGTAAAAAGTTAATTGGAATAAAATTTTAGGTTAGGCTGCCTTTTACCTCTTGGCATTTTAAAGGCCATATCTTGTAGTCGGGGTGTGATTATTGGATGTTCCACTTTCGACCCTGCCATGTGTCCTTTGCCTCAAGCAGTTTCTCGAATCTGACCAACACCTGATCGGCACGCAGACTGCCCCATACCGGGGCAATAAGGTTTGCCGGTGGGGTTTCGCTGGTAAATCGCTCAATGACAATCCTTGGATTGAGTCTTTCCACAATTTTCAGAAGCAGTTCCAAATACTCATCAATGCTGAAAAGTCGGAATAAGCCGGGATTGGATGCATATTCTACGGACATGGCCGTGTTCCTTATAATTTGCAACTGATGAAATTTAATTGAGGTCAGCGGCAGGGTGTTGATAGTGTGGGTTTGCTCAATTATTTGGTCTTCGCTTTCCCCCGGTAACCCAATGATGAAATGCGCCCCGACGTTGATACCCCTCTTGGCGGTTTGTTCAATGGCCCAAACCGATTGCTCAAAGGTATGCCCACGATTTACCGAGGCTAATGTTTTGTTTGATGTGCTTTCCACGCCGTACTCCACCAGCACGTAGTGCGATTTTGCCAGCGATGCAAGGTAGTCAAGTTTAACCTCGTCAATACAATCGGGGCGGGTACCTATGACGATGCCAATTACGTTAGGATACGAGAGAGCTTGCTCGTATAGCTCTTTTAGCCTATTCAGCGGAGCGTAAGTATTGGAGTATGCCTGAAAGTAGGCCATGAATTTTTTTGCCCTGCGATAACGGAACGCATGGAATTCAATACCCTCCGACAGCTGTTGACTAATGGGCTTGCCGGGATTGCAGTAGCTTGGATTGAACGATTCATTGTTGCAGAATGTACATCCACCTATGCCAACCGTACCATCACGGTTTGGGCACGTAAACCCCGCATCAATGGTTAATTTCTGAACCCTGCCACCGAAATATTTTTTCATGTAGCATGCATAGCTGTGGAATCGTCTGTTATCGCCCCAGGGATACATATTGTATGGATTCAGGTGTATGCTTGGTAACTTACCCTTGGTTTAAGATAAAACTATTGTACATTTTCCGACTCAATGACCGCATCGTAAAGGACATCCTGAATTTTTGTTCTCACATCCAGCGTATTAAGCTTTTTATTATCGGCATCGGGGAAAATGCGGTTCGATATAAAAACGTAAATCAAATCGTAAGCCGGATCAACCCAAATCAGCGCTCCGGTAAAACCGGAATGTCCATAGCTCAACGATGTTGCGCTCTTGCTTGCGGGATTAACCTTTTTGGGATCCGGCTCGGGTTTATCGAATCCAAGCCCTCTTCTTACCCCATTCTTGCAATTCACGCAGCTGGTGAACAGTTCAATGGTGGATGCAGGCAAAAATCTTTCCCCGCCGTACTCACCCTTGTTTAAAAACATTTGCAGCAGTTTGGCAAGGTCGTTGGCTGTGGAGAATAGCCCTGCATGGCCTGCCACGCCCCCCATCAGCGCAGCTGCAGGGTCGTGAACATGCCCCCATAGCAGTTGCTTACGGAAATAGACATCGTTCTCCGTTGGCACTATAGACTCCTCGTTGAAACGTGTTAAAGGGTTGTAAAGGGTTCGGCTCATCCCCAGCTTATGGTAAAACGAGTCGAATAGGTGCTCCTCCTGATCTTTGCAGGTAATATTGCCAATTACCCTGTGTAAAAGGATAAAGCCCAGGTCGCTGTAAACGTAGGTGCCCTGTTTTTCAATGGGCGATTGCAAAATCCAGTGGATTACCGAATCCTTTATCCCATCAGTGGAGTAAAGCCCCCTTGCCACTTCGTGCGGAAATTGGTACGATTGTGTGTGGTTGAGATATTTCCTGTTGGTGTAAACATGTTTATTCAGAAAACTATTGGGGCTAAGCTGGAATGGATAACTGTTGCTCAACTTGCCATTTCGTAGTTTTTGATCGGGGAAAAGATTTTCCAAAGTGCGAAGGTAGAACGGTATCCATGGGGTTAAACCGGCCTGATGGAGGAGAATGTCCTTTATTGTCAGATTGTTAAATTTTGAAGTATCAGGTAGCGTAAGATATTCGCCAAGAGTGCTTTCCAGAGGCAAACTGTCTTTGGAGTACAAATCCATGGTGAGAAGCAGGGTAGAGGCTATCTTGGTTATCGAAGCCACATCGTACTCGGAGAAATGGGTAACAGGTGTACTATTTGGGGAATATGTATGGTTTCCAAAGCATTTATTGTAAAAAACCACCCCTTTTTTTGCAGCCAGTATCTGCATTCCCGGGGCTGCTTGCTGCGCAATGGCATCAAGGGCAATGGAATCGATTCTGTTGAGAGTATAACTTGGTATATCCAACTCTTCGGGGATGGAATAGGCCAGCCTGAACTGCCTGCCGGCATCCTTGCCGCTACCCAAAGGAAAACGTGAGTCAACCGTCACGGGCAATCGCCCGCCCACCTCTGTGCCGCCAAAGATAAGCTGCGCGGTAAGGCTTTGGGTGATGGGCGAATTGTCGTACGACACGATCAACCCTTTTATTGCATCAACCTTGGGCAATTTACCCAAAGCGTATGGAATACCAAAAAGTGCTAAAATCGTTGGCTTTACTTGTGATATTTCATCAACCAGAGAGGCCAGTTGAGGGGTTATGCCAAAATTTCGATCGGGTCTGGTTTTGATTGAGTGAAATCCAATAATAATCAGATTGTACGGTTCGAGTTGCCTTTTTAAATTTTTAATATCCTCATCAGCTGCGCTTTCATCGAGACTGAAGGTTGCCATGGGGGCATAGAGTTCCATTTGTTCCCTGAATGCCTTACCCTTATCCTTTCCTATTTCGATATAGGCAATATTTTGAGTATCAAGGCCCTGTATGGGAATAAATTCCTCCAAATTTTTCAGAACGGTGATGGCTTGTTTGGTTATATCACGTATGATTAGTTCAGACGAGGGCTGATTGAGGTCCTCAACCAAATTGCTTATCTCAATGGGTTTGTAGTTTTCCAATCCGGCACTGTATTTAGCCTCAATTACCTTTCTGCATCGTCTTTCGATCTCCCCAATGGGAAACCTGCCCTTTTTCACTTCCCTTTCAATTTTATTGATAGACGCCTTTACATCCGACGGGAAAAGCAGAATATCGTTTCCCGCTTTAAGGGCCATGTAGTTTAAATCCGTAGGTTTATAAAAACTGCTTACACCCTTCATGTTCAATGCATCGGTGAAGATTAGCCCGTTGAATCCCAACTTCTCAACGAGCAGTGAAGTGACCACTTTGGGCGAGAGGCTGGCGGCCAGCTTTGCCTTTGGCTCCAGAGAAGGAATTTCCAGATGAGCCACCATTACTCCGGCAATACCACTCTCAATCAACTTTGTAAACGGATAAAGCTCGAGTGTGTCAATGCGTTCCGGAGAGTGATTTAGCTTAGGAAGTTTAAAATGTGAATCGGTGTCGGTATCGCCGTGACCCGGGAAATGCTTTGCACAGGCAATTATTCCATTGTCTTGCAATCCAAGCATATATGCCAATCCCTTTTGGGAAACCATTTCCTTTTCCTCGCCAAATGACCTAAAGCCAATTACCGGATTATTGGGGTTACTGTTGATATCCACGTCAGGAGAAAAGCTGATGTGAACTCCCATCCGTTTTAGCTGGTGAGCAATGTCGGCGGCCATGTGATATATCAGGCGATTATCGTCCAATGCCCCTAACATTATTTGCCGTGGGTATGAAATAGTGCTGTCAAGCCTCATTCCCAGACCCCATTCAGCATCCATTGATATGAGCAGTGGTGTTTTGGCAAGGCTTTGGTAAAGATTGGTGAGCTGCGCCTGCCTTACCGGCCCCCCCTGAAAAAAGCATAACCCGCCAATTTTTTCCCTGGCAACCAAATCGGCAATTTCGTCCACATGTACCTGATCTTTGTTCGAGTATGCTGCCACCATGAATAGCTGCGCTATTTTTTCCCTGAGCGAAAGGCTGTTCATCACAGAGTCAACCCATTGGGTTGATTGTGGGGTCGAGGGATTAGGCATAGTTGCAGATGCATTTGCACCAATCAGCAGCGAGAGTGCTATTACAAAGATTGTTACAGAATTTCTAAAAAAAGGCGAAGTAGTCATTTACAGAGGAAAGTTAAGCCTGCGTTTTTCTTTTAATGTTTTTTTACAAAAATCAAGCAAATATAGCACTTGGCAATTGTCTTTCATACCATATTTTTCTATTTTGGGCGAACAGTTGGATATTGATGATGAATGATTGGCTTTGTGATGTAAAAGTCATTCAGTCGTTTACTTTTAAAAAATAGAAATCAACGTTGGAACAATTTGCTTTACAGTAGGGTAGTGATTAAACCATTGCCATATGGATAAATCAAAAATTTTAAAATTTTAAAAAAACAAGTTATGAGTCATTTTAGAACTATCCTGAATTTTTGTTTGGTAATGCTGTTTACCGGACAAATCAGTGCACAGGAAGCACGCTTACTGCGTTTCCCGGCCATTCACGATCAGCAGGTGGTCTTTACCTATGCCGGCGATCTTTATACCGTTCCCCTTTCGGGCGGCATGGCACGTAAGCTCACATCCCATGTGGGTTTCGAAATGTTTGCCCGCTTCTCCCCCGATGGCAAGACCATTGCCTTCACGGGGCAGTACGATGGCAACACCGAGGTATTTACCATTCCTTCACAGGGAGGCGTGCCCCAAAGGCTAACCCACACGGCCACTTTGTCCAGGGACGACCTGTCGGACAGGATGGGCCCCAACAACATTGTAATGACCTGGACTCCCGATGGGAAGAATGTTGTGTACCGTTCGCGCAAGCAAACGTTCAACGATTTCGTTGGTCATCTGTTCTCAGTTCCTGCAGAGGGAGGTTTGTCCCAGGAATTGCCACTCTCCACAGGAGGTTTTTGCTCCTACTCCCCCGACGGAAAGAAATTGGCATTCAATAGGGTATTCCGCGAGTTCAGAACCTGGAAATACTACCATGGTGGCATGGCCGATGATATCTGGATATTCAATTTCGACACCAAGGAGGTGAAGAACATTACCAATAACATTGCCCAGGATATATTACCCATGTGGATTGGCAATGAGATTTTTTTCCTCTCCGACCGCGATCGCACCATGAATCTCTTCTCCTACAATCTCGAAACAGAGAAGGTTGAAAAGGTTACCCATTTCGACGATTTTGATATCAAATTCCCGTCGCATGGCGGAAACTCCATTGTTTTTGAAAAGGGCGGGTATCTTTTCCATTTCGATGCTTCGACCCGCGAGGTGAAGCAGATACCTGTGACCATTGCTACGGACAATCAGTACTCCCGTTCAGAGTATAAGGACGCATCGAAAAGGATATTCAGCTCCGGTTTAGCCCCCGATGGTTCAAGGGTGGTGTTTTCAGCCAGAGGCGATATCTTCACTGTTCCCGCCGAAAGCGGCATCACGCGCAACCTAACCCGCAGTTCCGGCGCGCACGACAGAAACGCCACCTGGTCGCCCGATGGTAAGCATATTGCTTATGTCTCCGATGCTTCGGGCGAGTACGAAATATATATTCAGCCTCAGGATGGAAGCGGTGCCCCCATTCAGCTAACACAAAATGGCAAAACCTACATTTTTGGCATTTCATGGTCGCCCGACAGCAAGAAGATAGCCTGGAGCAGTAGGGATGGGAAACTTCAATACATTGATGTACAGAGCAAAAAGGTTACGCAGGTGGAAAAGGGCGAGTACGATATTTCGTTTAGCTCCAACTGGTCGCCCGATAGCAAATGGCTCACATACACAATGCAGGACGAGAACAGATTTGCTGTTGTTTACATATACAACTTAGCCACCGGCGAAAAACATCCTGTAACCGATAGCTGGTACTCGTCGGCACAACCATCATTTTCAAGCGACGGGAAGTATTTGCTCTTTACATCCGATCGCGATTTTAACCCAATTTACAGCCGAACGGAGTGGAACCATGCTTACTCGTCCATGAGTCGAATTTACATGGTTATGCTTGCCAAGGATACCCCATCGCCGTTTGCTCCCGAAAACAACGAGGTGAAAATAGAGGAGGAGAAGCCCAAGGGAAAAGGAGGTGACGAAAAGAAAGCGGAGGATGCCAAATCGGTTGATGTGAAGATTGATGTGGAGGGATTGCAGCAACGTACCGTTTCTGTACCCGTGGATGTGGCGAATTACTGGAACGTTCAATGCGTTGACAATAAGATATACTACATGCAAATGGGGCAAATGGGTAGAAGGGGATCCACCAAACTATACGATTTGAAGAAGAAAACTGAAGTGGATCTGGGAGAAGGATTTGGATTCAGCATTTCGGCCAATAATAAGAAAATGCTGGTGAGCAAAGGCGGTCAGTATGCCGTTATCGATCTACCATCTTCTGCCATTAAGATGGAAAAGACGATGGATCTTAGCGATATGAAGATGTGGGTAGATTATAGCGAAGAGTGGAAACAGATTTTTGACGAGAGCTGGCGGCAAATGCGCGACTTTTTCTATGTTGAGAATATGCATGGTGTGGACTGGAAAGCCATGCACGATAAGTACGCAGTGCTTGTGCCATACGTTAATCATAGGGCAGATCTTACCTATATCATAGGTGAAATGATTGGCGAACTCAATATTGGCCATGCATACGTGAATAGCGGTGAGATGCCGAGTCCCGACAGGGTTAAACTGGGGTTGCTGGGGGCCAAGATCAGCAAACATTCCAGCGGTTTCTTCAAAATCGACAGGCTGCTGGAAGGGGCACCCTGGAGCAGGGATATTCGTTCGCCACTCCTTGATGTGGGCGTGAATGTCAGCACAGGCGATTATATCCTTGCAGTGGATGGCTGCGATTTGAAAGATATCAATGATATTTACCAAACCCTTATTGGAAAAGCCGGACGCACGGTTGAACTGGTTGTAAACTCGAAGCCTGAAATGGCCGGTAGTCGTAAAGTGCTCGTTAAACCCATTGCCGATGAGTCATCGCTATACTACTACTCTTGGGTTCAGAATAATATACGCAAGGTGAGCGAGGCCACCAATGGCGAGGTAGGCTATATCCATATCCCCGATATGGGCGTGGAGGGGCTCAATGAGTTTGTTAAGTATTTTTACCCACAACTCAACAAGAAGGGGTTGATTATAGATGATAGGGGCAATGGCGGAGGAAATGTTTCTCCCATGATCCTCGAACGGCTGAGCCGTATTCCCTATCGCGCCAAAATGCGCAGGGGCATTGATCATCCGTCACCCATTCCCGATCAAACGCACATTGGACCAAAGGTGTTGCTGTTAGACAGGTACTCCGCCTCCGATGGCGATCTTTTCCCCTACGGTTTTCGTCAGTTGGGCCTTGGGCCCATCATCGGAACCCGTTCGTGGGGCGGGGTTGTGGGCATTTGGGGATCGCTACCCTTTGTGGATGGTGCCGATTTGCGCAAGCCCGAGTCCGCCAGCTACTCCTCCGAAACCGGCGATTGGATTATCGAGGGGTGGGGGGTTGACCCTGACATTGTCATAGATAACGACCCATACAGGGAGTATTTGGGTATTGACGACCAGCTGAATAAGGCCATAGAGGTGATCAAAGAAAACCTGAAGGACAGGAAGGGATTGCCCCCTGTTCCCAAAGGTCCTGATAAATCCAAATAGCTTTTTGCCACTTAATTTTAGATTAGGTGTTGGCTATGTAATTTTGTTTTTATACTTTTGCCCCGCCTTTAAGGGCAAAGTACTGTGAACAGACAGGGTGAGGTGGGTGAGCGGCTGAAACCAGCAGTTTGCTAAACTGCCGTACTCGCAAGGGTACCGAGGGTTCGAATCCCTCCCTCACCGCTGTTTTTTACCAATTAACTGCCCCATTGCTTGTCGGTGTGGGCTTTTATTTAGGCCACAGGGTTATTTTTTTTCGGGGTGTAGCGCAGTCCGGTTAGCGCACCTGGTTTGGGACCAGGGGGTCGCAGGTTCGAATCCTGCCACCCCGACTACACGGGGAGTAGAATTGCTCCCCTTTTTTATTTCCTACACTTCAGGAATCAAATAGTGAGTTTAAAACCGCCCCGCCAGTCTAAGGCTGATATTGCGATGGGGCATGATGTCGCCCGGTCGACCCATGTACTCCGTGTTGTTCAGATTTTTAACCACCAGAGAAAGGTTGAAATGCCGTGTTATTTGATATCCGGTACTTATGTCGATAACGGCATACCCGCCATTCTTATCAAGCCAATAGTCGTAAAATCCGGGTAGAATGATCTCTCTGGTTTCGGGGTTGGTAAACACATCATCAATCTCCAGGATTTTGGATTTCACAAAAATGGTCAATCCGAAATCAATGTTGTTTATGTTCGAAGTGATGCCAATCTTGCCCGAATGTTTGCGCCGGAATTTCAGGTAAACATCGGTATTCCTGTTGGTGTGTGGGTTATACTCCACAGGGTACATGAAAACGTATCCACCGTTGACGGTATTTTTAAATCTCCCGTAGGGGAAACTGAGATTAAACTCCAACTCTCCTCCATAAACCCTCGAATACTCAATATTGGTTGCCCTGAATCCCATTCCGCCGGGATAAAGTCCGAAAACGTATTCAATCATATCCTTATTCTGCGAGTAAAAAAGGGCGAGGTCAATCATGCCATTCATGGTTTTGGTGAGAATACCCTGTTTAAATCCCACTTCGGAGTTCCAGCCCGACTCGGCTTTGACAAAAGGATTGGGGAAAATCCTTACCGATCCCAGAGTCGTGGCGGCATGCTTCTCGGCTATGGAGGGGTAGCGATAGCCCTGCCCAAAGGAGATTCGAAGAAACGAGTAATCCTTGGCGCGGATGTTAACGCCCGCCCTGAACAGGGCAATGGGTTTATCTCTATCATTATCAAGCGCATTGTACTCCACCCTTCCTCCTGCAACAAGTTTTACCCTTGCCAAGGGTGTTAGATTCAACTGACCGTATGCAGCAAAGTTCTCGCCGGTGTGGTTTCCGTAAAACTCGGAAACAATTTGGCTCGAAAACCGGGTTAATCCCGAATTGATGTGCAGCCAATTATTGGCTTTGTACTCCATTTGGTACTCCGAAAAAATGGATCGGCCGGTACTATTGTTATTATGTGCCTCGGGAAAATCGTTTTGTACTGACTGCAATCGCATCCTCAAGTCGTGCGAAAACTTGCCGTTTCCCTTAAAACTAACATAGGGATCGAGGGCAATAAAAGAGGCATGCACAACAATAGCAGTGCTTTCACTTTGTTTTAGTGCTCCATCCTCTGCATTCTCCCACAGTATAAAGTCGGTTTTATTCACCAGATTGCCATTGGCATTCATGCCGTATGTCAGCCCTTTTAGCTTATTGCTGTAACGCTTAACTCTAAATGTGAGACGTCCCATAGATTCGTCGTTCAGCCTACGGTAGCCATTGTCCAGCAGGAAATGGCCTGAAACACCCATTTGGGTATTGCCAAATCGTTGAAGATGTGATAGGGATGCGTTGGTAAACACCCGAGGGGTGTCCCACCACACCCACTTACTTTGTCGGGGTTTGCCAAAGATGCCCGTTTCCACATGAAAATTGGTTTCGGGATTCTCCTTGGCATCGGCGGTGCGGAAGTTTATCACTCCGTTCAGGGCCGATGAACCGTACAGTACAGATGCCGTACCCTTGATAATTTCAACCTGCGAAATGCTTTCGAGTGGTAACGAGTACCACTTAACATCCCCGGCGTCGGCCGATAGGGCGGGAAGCCCGTCGATGAGCATCAGCACCCTGCTGCCGGCGCCATAGCTAAACCCGCTGCCACCCCTGATGGAGGCCTGTCCGTCCAAGACTTCAACGCCCGACGTTTTATTAATCAACTCCGTTGCATCGGCTATGTGGTTGGCAGATAGTAGTTTGGGCTCAATTACGCTCATGGAAACCGTTAGCTCCGAAAGTTTCTGTTCCACCTTGCTTGCGCTGATCACCAGCTGGTCTATTTCGGCTACCTGAGGTTCCATGCCAATGCTCAGCGTTAGCGTATCGTGGGTAGGAATCGTTACCGTTTTAGTAATCGGACGGTAGCCGATATGCTGGAACCGCAATGCCATTTGCCCCGGCTGTGAGCGTATGAGAAAGTAACCGTCAGCGTCGGTAGTGGTGCCCTTTTGCTGTTTATAAAGAATGGTAACACCGGGAAGAGGCTCGAGAGTATTCAGGTCGTAAACCTTTCCTGTTACCACGCTTTGCGACTTAGAGGCTTCCACCATCAGGCAAAGCGAAAGCCCAATAAACAGCATTCTTAGGCGCATTACTTCGCTCTAAATGTCATTCGGATTTTAAAATCTTCATCGGGGTTGGCAGCATTGGGAAATGTTGTGGTAATTTTTAGCGAAGCGGAAGTCAACTCTGCAATTTCAGTGGTTAGCGGAAAGTTCAGCGACTCCGACTCAATCACCAGTTCGGTTTCGTCCATGGCAAATCGCCAGGTCCCCGTGAAGTTCCCAAATGTGCCCGTTCCGTCCTCATTAAACTTCACGTCGCCATTAAAGTTTTCCAGTAACCCCCCGGGCCCACTGGCGTCCAGCCCATTAACCAGGAGACTGTCGGATGCCCATGTGGGGCTTGTGAGCAATCTGAATCGCTCACTTGGCCCCTCTTCCTTTTGGCAATGGCAAAACGCAACCATTAGGGTTATTACAACTATGGCATAAGCAAATCTTTTCATGGCTGTTGATTTAGGTTAAATGCTGATGTTCAGTTATGTATATTGTATTTGGTTAAAACGATTGTTTGGTAAAGGTATGGATTATTCTTAAAAAGTGTGGAGAATTTATTATATCCTTTCATAACGGATTTATTACTTGAAAATATGGATATCTAACGGTAGTTGATAGTAGTTAATGTTTACGGGAAAGGATTTTCAGACTGTTGAAAAATCGTAGCTCTTTCAAGGTGGGTTTATCAAAAAAATCTCGACAAACTTGTTAACTTTACAATCCTTATGAATAAGCAATGACACATCTTAGAAAAGGAGATAAAGCACCCGAATTTACAGGGAAAGATCAAAATGGGGCCGAGATAAGCCTTAAAAATTTAAGGGGGAAACGGGTTGTGCTCTATTTTTATCCCAAGGACAGTACTCCGGGATGCACTGCTCAAGCCTGCAATCTTCGAGATAATTATGATTATCTTCTTAAATCAGGTTACGTGGTTTTGGGTATTAGTGCCGATGGTGAGAAATCGCACCAAAGGTTTATTGAAAAGCATGGTTTGCCCTTTCCACTTATTGCCGATAAGGAAAAGGAGATAATTAAGGCCTATGGGGTGTGGGGACCAAAGAAATTCATGGGGAAAACCTTCGATGGTATTCTTCGAACAACATTTATAATTGACGGTGAGGGAATCATTGAAGAGGTTATTGATAAGGTCAACACCAAGGAACATACCAAGCAAATTTTGGAATAAACTAATTATATACTACTAGCATGGAAAAGGAAAAAACAGAAAGTAAAGCAAAGGAAATAAGTAAGGAGAAGCTGAAAGCTCTTCAACTTACCATGGATAAAATTGAAAAGGACTTTGGCAAGGGAACCATTATGAAAATGGGCGATAAACCCATAGCCGATGTGCCCAGCATACCCAGCGGTTCAATTGCTTTAGACATGGCGTTGGGCGTTGGCGGATACCCCAGAGGAAGGGTTATCGAGATTTTTGGCCCCGAATCCTCCGGAAAGACCACTCTCGCCATTCATGCCATTGCCGAAGCCCAGAAGAATGGAGGCATTGCAGCCATTATTGATGCGGAGCATGCCTTCGATCGCACCTATGCTGAGAAGTTGGGGGTTGATATCGAAACGCTGCTTATCTCACAGCCCGACAATGGGGAGCAGGCACTTGAAATTGCCGACCACCTGATACGCTCGGGAGCGGTGGATATTGTGGTTATCGACTCGGTGGCCGCTTTAACCCCGAAGGCTGAGATTGAAGGGGAGATGGGCGATAGCAAAATGGGCCTTCAGGCCAGACTTATGTCACAGGCCCTTAGGAAATTAACTGCTAATATTTCGCGTACCAACACCTGCTGTATTTTTATTAACCAGCTGCGTGAGAAGATTGGCATTATGTTTGGCAACCCCGAAACCACTACCGGTGGTAACGCCCTTAAGTTTTATGCCTCTGTGAGGGTTGACATCAGGAAGATTGCACAGCTGAAAGAAGGCGAAGATTCTACAGGCAACAGGGTGCGCGTAAAGATTGTAAAGAATAAAATGGCTCCGCCATTCCGTAAGGCCGAGTTCGATATTGTATTCGGCGAGGGAATATCGCGTGTTGGTGAGATCATCGACCTGGGGGTTGAGCAGAATATCATTAAGAAAAGCGGTTCGTGGTTCAGCTACGGCGAAACGAAGCTGGGGCAGGGGAGAGAGGCCGTGCGAACACTCCTTATGGATAACCCCGAACTTAGCGATGAATTACAGGCCAAAATAGTGGAGGTGCTATCGAAAAAGTGAACCTTTTTTACCAAGTTAATTGTGAAGCACATACGCCGTTGAGTGCGTATGTGCTTTATCTTTTTACGAAAAATTCCGATCCCTCGCTCCATTTCGGGAAGTAAGATGAGTTGGCCAAATTGTAACCCAAACGGAAGAACAGCTTAGTATCGTCAACAAGTCCTTGCAGGTTGTGCATGTCGGGATAATACTCATCACATGGCTTGTGGTATGTGGTTTTCCAATACTCATCAACAACCTGTAATGTCTTCTCTCGGCCCAGTTCCACCTGATGGCTATACCCTTTGGCGAAAAGCGACGGAATGCCTGCCTTTAGGAAAGGCAGTTGGTCGGATCGGTAGAACATGCCATTCTCGGGATTGGGATCGTTGCAGATGTATCGTCCCTGCTTCGATGCTTCAATTTCCAGCAAGCTGTCCAGCTCGGAGTGTCCCATTCCCGTAATGGTGACATCGCTGAACGAACCAAGAAACATGATGACATCGCTATTGAAGCAGGCGGCAATCTTTTCGTGCGCGAAGGTGGGGTTATCAACGTAGTATTGCGAACCTAACAGGTTCGACTCCTCGCAGGTGGGCGTGAGGAAAAGTACGGAGCGGTGGGGTGGCTGCTTCAACGATTTGAACGCTTTGGCAATGGAGAGCATCCATGCCACGGCAGCTGCATTGTCCGATGCCCCGTTGTAAATCGAATCACCATCAACAGGCACTCCAATGCCCAGGTGATCCCAGTGGGCAGTGTACACAATGGCCTCGTCGGGCCTTTCACTCCCGGCAATGAATCCGCCCACGTTATACGAAACAGATCTTTCCCAGCTATTCTCAATGCTAATATTTAGCCTTGCTTTCATGGGGATAGCCTTAAAACCGGGGGTTGAAGCCTTTCCTTTCATATCTTCGTAATCCATATTGCACATTGCAAACAGATCTTTGGCAGCCTGTAGGGTCAACCAGCCATTGATCAGGCAATTTCTGTCTTTCAAATGGTCATTGTCGAGGTAGAAACTTTTTTGGTCCACTTTCCTGTTCACAATGGCCCAAGGATACCCGGCAGCCTTATCCTCGTGTACAATAAAACAACCCTTGGCACCCATGCGCTCAGCCTGTTCAAACTTATACGTCCAACGGCCGTAGTACGTCATGGCCAATCCGTTGAAAAGTGATTCGTTTCCCGAATGAAAGCCGGGATCATTAACAAGCACTACAATGATTTTTCCCTTAACATCAGCTTCGCTGAAATCGTTCCATGCCCATTCGGGGGCATCGATGCCGAAACCGGCAAAAACCAATTCGCAGCCATTTACCTTAACGCTCTCGGTAAGCGAAGGAGTCCATGCGGTGAAATCGTCGCTGCATTTCAATGACAAATTTCCGGATGGCGTGCTAATCTTCATTCTATCCGAGGAGTTGCTGACAATGCCAACCAGTGGCACGGGCTGAAGATAATCGCCGTTAAAAGCGGGTGTAAGGCCAATGGCCTGCATCCTTGAAGTTAAATAGGCTAAGGTCCTTTTTTCGCCCATGGTCAATGGAGCCCTTCCTTCCAGGCTGTCGGCCGAAAGCACCTGGATATCCTGTTCAATATCGCTGTAACTGATGGTGTACTCTGCCTGTGTGCAATCGTCGGAAAAATTGCATGAGAGTAAGAGAATAGCTAATGCTGCAGTAAAGTATTTCATGATATTTTTAAGGTAAATTTAGTACATCTAATCCGGAACAAACTTAATTTTTTTGTTCGTTATAGATGAGCATTATTGCATTTTCTTTGATTTTTCCTAAAAAGAGAGTAAGTTTAACCGATTATTTATACAACTTTTCATACCAGTTCAAATCATGAAGATAAGGTTAAAAATCAGGCAGAAGATATTCCTGTTGGTTCTTACTGCATCGGCCATACTATACGTAGTGGCAATCAGCTATATCCTTTCAATTTCTCGCAGAACGATGCTTGATGATGCATTGCAAATTGCGCAGCTTACGGCTAAAAATTATGCAAAGGAGATAGAAAAGGATTTTGAGCGCGATTTAACTCTGACCAGAACCTTATCACAGGCGTTTTCAATTTATCAGACTATGCCTACGCCCTTGTGGCAGGATCTTTTTTTAAAAATGTATTATCCCGTTTTAGAAGGTAATAAACATGTTTACTCCATATGGGATAGCTGGGAATATTACGGATTCGTGCCGAACTATAAAAAGGATTATGGCAGATTGAGTATGACCCTTTGGCGTGAGGGAACACAAATTTTAAGTGTACAGGAAGAACGCAGTATCGATGGTGACCCTGATAAATATGGAGCCTTCAAGAGGAATAATCATGATGACCTTTGGGAACCCTATTTTGATGAAGGGCTTACAGGGAAGAGTGAAAGAGTTTTGATGACCACCATTGCTTCGCCCATTCAGGTTAATGGTAAATATATGGGGCTCGTTGGCTTAGATGTAGGCCTTGAAGCACTTCAGGAAACTATATCGAGGATAGAGCCTGTGCCCGGGAGCTTTGCCCTTCTCGTTTCGGCCAAGTCAATAGTCGTAGCGCATCACAATGCTGATTTTATAAACGTACCCCTTAAAGATATTTACCCCGAAGATTTTGAAAATGAAAATTTAGGTCAAATCGTTGCAGAGGGTATCGATCACTGTTACTACAGGTACGACGAATTGGGCAAACCGTACTACATGTGTTTCGTCCCCGTTAAACCGAGTAGCTCATTGGCTGTTTGGTCGCTCGGACTGAGCATACCGTTGGATGTGGTAACCTCAAGAGCCGACGATAGCCGAAATATCTCGCTAATAATAGGAATCTCAGCACTTTTTTTCCTAATGATTATTCTCTTTTTCATTGCCAATGGTTTGACACGCCCTATAGTGAAAATTACAAACTCTCTTACAAAACTGGGGCAGGGCGAAATTTCGGATGATTTACAGCTCAATCTGCAAAGTGGCGATGAGATGGAATTGATGGCTAATGCTTTGAATAAATCCATTCAGGGTTTGAATAAAAAGTCATCGTTTGCCATGGATATTGAGAGTGGTCGCCTTGAAAGCGATCTTGAACTCCTTAGCGAGAGTGATGTGCTTGGTAAGTCGTTGGTTGACATGCGCAACAGCCTTAAAAAGGCAAAAGATGATGAAGAGCAGAGGGCGATTGAAGACCGTAAGCGGACCTGGGCCAACGAAGGATTTGCCCATTTCGCCAACATTCTAAGAAACAACAGCAAGGATTTGCAGCAGCTCAGCGATGAGGTACTTAAAAACCTTGTTAAATACGTCGAAGGGAATCAGGGAGCCATTTTTTTAATCAACGAGGAAGACAAAAACAACGTTTATCTTGAACTGATTTCAGCCTACGCATGGGATAGGAAAAAGCACCTTGAGATGAGGGTTCTGCTTGGTGAAGGGCTGGTGGGTGCTTGTGCGCTGGAGAAGGAAACAATAATCCTTACCGAAATACCCGAGGAGTACATTAGCATTTCATCCGGTCTGGGCGAGGCCAATCCTAACTGTATTTTATTGGTTCCTTTAAAACAGGACGATAAAGTGGTGGGAGTATTTGAGGTGGCCTCATTTAAAGTGTTCGAACAGTATGAAATTGAATTCATTGAGAAGGTGGCCGAGAGCATAGCTGCTACCGTCATAACCGTTAAAATCAACGAGAAGACAAGGTATCTGCTGGAGCAGTCGCAACAGCAGGCCGAGGAGATGCAGGCTCAGGAAGAGGAAATGCGCCAGAACATGGAAGAGTTGATGGCCACACAGGAAGAAATGGCTCGCAAGGAGAAGGAAATGGGGTGGACCATGGATGCATTGGGTTCGTTTGCCATGCATCTCGAGTACGATTTCAAGGGAATAATCCTTTATGCCAACCAGAGAACTTTAGATGTTACCGGTTATATCAAGGAGGAATTGATTGGCAAACACCACAGTTCCCTACTCGATAATGAGAGTGCCTCGAGTTCAGAAGCTTATCGTAAGTTTTGGGAAGATATGGAAAACAGGTTGGCCTATCAGGGGCTAGTTAAGTGGATTGATCATCAAAATAATATTATTACAACAAAAGTATTGCGGTATCCCGTATTCGATGAGAATGGCAATCCGCTTAAGGTGGTTGAACTTGCCGTTGTGATGGACGATCTGATAAAAGAACAGTAAGGCCAAACTAAATATCCAGCAGCAATCTGTCGGGGTTCATACCCCCCGATAGCATTTGTTCGGGATTTTCGAGCATTTGCTTAACTCTTACCAGAAAACCCACCGAGTCTTTCCCGTCAATAATCCTGTGGTCGTAGCTGAGAGCGATGTACATAACGGGTCGTATTTCCACTCCGCCATCAATTGCCACAGGCCGATCAACGATATTGTGCATACCCAAAATTGCCGCTTGGGGCGGGTTTAAAATAGGGGTGGAGAGCATGGATCCAAAAATGCCGCCATTGGTAATGGTAAACGTGCCGCCTTCCAAATCGGTTAAACCAATTCGTCCCTGTTTTCCCTTCTCCGAGAGGCGTACTATTTCTCTTTCAATCTGAGCCATGGTAAGTTTTTCGGCATTGCGAATGATGGGAACCATCAAACCCTTGGGGGTTTGCACAGCTATTCCGATGTCGTAATAATTGGGCGAGACTATTTCGTTGTCCTCAATCCTCGAATTGACCACGGGATGCTGTTTCAGTGCTTCCACAACGGCCCTTGTGAAAAACGACATGTAGCCCAGTTTAACCCCATGCTTCTGTTGAAATGCTTCCTGATAGGTTTTGCGTATTTGGATAATACGGCTCATATCCACCTCGTTGAAAGTGGTGAGCATGGCAGTTTCGTTTTTCACGGCCACAAGCCTTTGGCTCAATTTCTTGCGAAGCTGACTCATGGGTATCCGTTCTTCAGTTCGCGCTGTTTGAACTTCATTGGCCTCGGTTGTGGTACTGCCCGAAGTGGCAAGGAGTACCTCTCTTGTGGTGATTTTGCGCAAACCCGAGATTACATCTTCAATACTCAAACCCTTTTCATCCATCAACTTTTTGGCCAGGGGAGTTGCCTTAACCTTTGATAGTTCCGGGGTTATGGTTTCCCTAAGAATATCATTGGATTCAAACTTTTCATTGGCATCTGTTTTTTGTGGAATCTCAGCCTTTTCGTTGTTGCTTTCATTGCTTAGCCCTTCAGGCTTTTTGGCTTTCGTATCAATGGTGCATGCCACTTGTCCCACTTTCGCAGCCCCTTCCTTGATTTTAATACTAATCAACCCGCTTTGGCTGGCCGTAATGGGTAGTGTGGCTTTCTCCGACTCCACCTCGGCTACCTCTTGATCTTTTTCAACCCAGCTGTTGTCTTTCACAAGCCATCGGGCTATTTCCACTTCAGTGATGGACTCTCCGGGACTAGGTATCACTATTTCAATAATCATGTTTATCAGTGATTAGTTAAGTTTTTAGGTTCTATTAAATCAACTCGTGCTGTGCTTTTCTTTCCTTGCGGTAGCTGCCCACTTTGCATTGCAGTCCGCAATACTTGTTTTTCAATTCACAATCGCAGAGGCGGAATACCTTTCCAAGAATCTCCTGCTGCTCCTGCAGATGCAGTTTGCTTAATCCCACTGCCGGGCTCCCGCTGGGTAATCGCGATACCAGTTCCAGTGGTACATCGGTAATATGGCTTCGGATAAAATTCCATGCTCCCATATTCTGTGGCTCTTCCTGAACCCAAAGCCATTGAATGGCGTTGGAGTATTTCGATATAATCTCGTGCACCTGTTTGTCGGGAAACGGGTAAAGCTGCTCAATGCGGACCAGTGCAATATCGCGTGCCTCGTATTTCTCTTTCAATTCCAGCAAATCGTAGTATATCTTTCCGCTGCAGAAAACAACCCTTAAAACTTTGTCGCTGTCGTTGTTGTCGTCGTCAATTACCTCTTTGAAGTGCCCATGGGCAAGTTCGTCAATGGTAGAGATGCACTTTGGATGCCGCAGAAGACTTTTGGGCGTAAATACTATTAGAGGGGTTCGGAAATCCCTTTTTACCTGCCTTCGCATAGCGTGAAAAAAGTTGGCCGGCGTTGTGATATAGGTAATCTGCATGTTCAGCCTGGCAGATAACGTTAGGAAGCGTTCAATTCTGGCACTGGAATGTTCCGGACCCTGACCCTCGTAACCATGAGGTAGCAGCAGCGTTAACCCCGATATCAAACCCCATTTATCCTCCGCAGCGCTGATGTACTGGTCAACAATGATTTGCGCACCATTCAAGAAATCGCCAAATTGAGCTTCCCATATGGTAAGCGCATTGGGTTGCCCAAGCGA
Organism: Bacteroidetes bacterium ADurb.Bin008; assembly: GCA_002071445.1. Taxonomy (GTDB): domain Bacteria; phylum Bacteroidota; class Bacteroidia; order Bacteroidales; family Tenuifilaceae; genus MWFE01. The sequence goes on from MWFE01000017.1 coordinate 26,402, forward strand.
ATGGCCGTATTCAAAACCCAAAACTCCATACTCCGAAAGGGGACTGTTGAATACATGGAATGGCGCCTGATTGGCTGAGATATGGTCGAGCGGATAGTATTTTTCTTCCGATTTCTCAATGGAGTAAACCGCATGGCGGTGCGAGAATGTCCCCCTTTCGGAGTCCTGACCGCTTAACCGAACCGGATACCCTTCGTCAATCAGTGTTCCGTAGGCCAATAGTTCGGCCATGGCCCAATCAACACGACCCGATTGCACCATCGCCTGGCGATCCCTGATAAGCTTTTCAAGCTTACGGAAAAGTTTGAAGTTTGAGGGGATGAGGTTGATTCTCCCGGCAATTCGTTCCAGCGATTCGATGTCCACACCTGTTCGCGCTGGTTGTTGGAAATCCTCAGTAGAGGAAAACCTGATGCCCTTCCATTCGTTTTCCAGGAAACGCTGTATTTTGATTTTTTTGAGCGATTGGGCTATCTCTAATTTCTTTTCCAGCAAGCTATCGAAATTAGCTATGGCCTGCTTTACCTCCGTTTCGTTGAGTACGCCTTGCCTAATCAGCCGCTGCGAGTAAATATCACGAACATTGGGATGCTTTTCGATGATATCGTAGAGCAGGGGTTGTGTAAACCTGGGCTCATCGCCCTCGTTGTGCCCATGACGTCTATAGCATTTCAAATCGATGAATACATCGGTGTGGAATTTCTGCCTGTACTCAAGGGCAAGGCTAATAGTATGTACCAATGCTTCGGGTTCGTCGCCATTGACATGGAAAATGGGTGCTTTTATTACCTTGGCTATATCGGTGCAGTAGGTACTGCTGCGGGCATCGCGGTAATTGGTTGTGAAACCAACCTGGTTGTTTATCACTATATGGATAGTGCCACCCGTCTTGTAACCTCTGAGCTGCGACATCTGAATGCTTTCGTAAACAACTCCTTGCGAGGCAACGGCGGCATCGCCATGAATTACGATGGGAGCCAATTTGCCGTAATCGTTACCATACACCTGGTCAATTCTCGACCTCGACAACCCAAGAACCACGGGTGTAACGGTTTCGAGGTGTGAGGGATTTGGTACCAGATTAAGATAGACACTTTTCCCGGTATCGGTTTTTATGGAATTGCTATATCCCAAATGATACTTAACATCGCCCAGAGCCACGTCCTCATCATACTGTTCTCCGTAAAATTCGTTGAAGATATTCTCATATGGCTTTTGCATGATGTTCGTTAGCACATTAAGCCTTCCCCTGTGCGCCATGCCGATAATAAATTCGCTTATGCCCAATTCGGCACCTTTTTCTACCACTGCGTCCAGTGCAGGGATTAACGACTCGGCCCCCTCAAGCGAAAACCTTTTCTGACCCACAAACTTTTTATGGATAAATTGTTCGAATCCCACAGCCAGTTTCAGATGGTATAGTATATGTTTTTTCTGCTCCCTCGAAAACTCCGTTTGGTTTTGCGATTCTTCAATTTTTTGTTTCAACCATGCCACCACCTCGGTATCCCTAATGTACATGTATTCAACGCCAACCGATTTGCAATAAGTATTTTGCAAGTGGATGACTATGTCCGAAAGTTTTGCAGGACCGATTCCCAACTCTTTTCCTGCCTGAAAAATAGTGTTCAAATCCGATGAGGATAGCCCAAAATTTTCAAGGTCAAGGGTTGGCTTATGCTCTTGTCGGGCACGCACCGGGTTCGTTTTAGTAAAAAGATGACCCCGTTTACGGTAGGCGTCAATCAGGTTGAGAACTTTTACTTCGGCATCGAAAAGTTCTCCGTGCCCATTGGTATAATTCTGGCGGGCCAAATCAAATCCTTTGAAGAATAACCGCCAGTTTTCTTCGACCGAATCAGGATTTGAAAGGTAATCCCTATACATGCCATCCAGCGTTTTGGGGTCGATGTTGCCTAGAAATGGATCAATTTTCATTCTTAATAATCGCTTTAATTGAGGGTGTAAGCAAAGTTATCAGAAATTATCGGAAATTCTACTGTTTAGTTTTTAAGTGTATATTTGAACTAACAGTTCATGCCACAAAATGTTGCAATGGCTGAATATTTCAGTCGTTCAGTTTGTTTTTTTACAATCATTCTTAACCCGTTTTGCATTATGACTTCCATTGATAGGATTGAACAGGAATTAAATGAGTTGGGAAATTCCGAGAAGGCAAAAGCAATGGCAAAATTTTTTCAGGTTTTCCCCGGCGGTTATGGCGAGGGCGATTCATTCATAGGCGTTACGGTACCTAACCAAAGGTTGATTGCCAAAAAATACTATCGTGAAATTTGTTTAGATGATATAGAAAATCTCTTATCTACCGGAATCCATGAGTACAGGTTGACGGCCCTTTTTATGCTGGTACTTAAATTTGATAAAGCCAAAGATGAAAATCAGCGCGAAAGTATAGTGGCTCTATACCTGAAGAATATCAAATGGGTGAACAATTGGGATTTGGTCGATTCCTCTGCCCATTTAATCCTCGGCCCACATTTATATACACGGAGTAGGGATATGTTGTACGAAATGGCAAAATCGCCAAATATATGGATTCAGCGAATAGCCATTATAGCAACCCTTCATTTCATCAGAAAAGGCCAATTTAGCGACACATTGGGGATTGCAGAGTTGTTGCTGCACCACGAACACGATTTGATTCACAAGGCCGTGGGCTGGATGTTACGTGAGGTGGGCAATAGGGATTACCATACCGAATATGCTTTTTTGAAAAAGCACTACAAGCACATGCCCCGCACCATGTTGCGGTATGCCATTGAGAGGTTTCCCGAACCGATTAGACAGGATTTTCTGAAAGGTTCTATCTGATGTTTTCCAACTTCCTGACAACGATTAATCCAGCTCTCTGGAATGTCCCAATTTTATCTCTTTCACTTCTGAAGGCACAACAATTTCCCCGGAAATACCCACTTTCTGGATGTTGCCGTTGGCAGCATTGGAGGTAATCGTTATTGTTCGGCTAATCCTGTGAGGATGGGTTCCCTCTCTGAAGTTAACCTTTACCTTACCTTTCCCTTTTGGCGGTATGGGTTCACGCGTCCACTCAACAACCCGTGTACCGCAGCAAGCGGTAACCTGATTCAGGATCAGGGGCTTGTCCCCATCATTATGTATGCTGACTTCAACGTTGCCCAAATCTTCGGTAACCTTATTAACCGGTATCTTACCGAGGTTGACCTCTGCAGGCTCAATGCGGATGTAGGGATTAGAAGCTTTTAATTCGTCGTCTTTGCCAACTTCTTGTGCTAAAACGTTGAAAGCCATTAAGGATAATACGGTAAAAAAAACATAACGCTTCATATCGGCTATTCTATATTTTAGTGATTACAAAAATAGTTCAAATGTTAAACTCAAAATTCTAAAAAAGGTTAAAACATCTACAGTGCAAGTGGTATAGCTTCAATTATGGAATTAACCCTCTATTTAATACCTTTAAATAATCTGTTCCACCGGATATTGCCCGGAAACCGTTTGTCCTTGTCCAGCGAAAGCCATATGAATGAGGCTTTACCCACCACGTGATCCTCGGGAACAAACCCCCAAAAGCGTGAGTCGGCTGAGTTGTGCCTATTGTCACCCATCATGAAGTAGTAGTCCATTTTAAAGGTATAGCTGTCGGCGGGTTTTCCATTGATATAAATGGTGCTATCCTTAACGATTAGCTTATTGCCTTCGTAATGGCCGATAATCCGCTCGTAAAGCGGAAGGTTTTTCATATTAATTCCAATGGTTGTTCCCTTTTTGGGTACCCACAGAGGGCCAAAATAATCTTCGGTCCACGGATAGTTGGGCGAGTGGGGGAATATGGCTATGGTCATCATGGTGTGGTTGTTGTTGACATACCTCAAAGCCGAATGAACGTTGTTGAGCTGCCTGATTTTGTCGTATGCCTTTGTGGTTAAAGGCATTTCATATATACCACTGGCAGGATTAAAATTCCTGTCGGCACGGGCAATCATCAATCCATCCAAAATTTTTGAATTTATGGCTGTACCGTTGGTCCTTATGGTATAGTTATACTGCATATCCTCTATGGGCTTCTGAGCCTCGCCGTTTATATACACCTGCCCGGCTACTACAGTAAGCGTATCGCCCGGGATGGCTACGCATCGTTTAATATAGTTTTCCCGTTTATCCACAGGCCTTACCACAATATCGAACCTTTTCCAAATGTAATCTCTACCCAGCTCACGTACAAAGCTGTAGTAACTCCTGTCGGGGTATTGAACCACAACCGTGTCGCCCTCGGGGAAGTTAAACACCACCACATCGTTACGCTTTATCTTACCAAATCCTGCAATGCGCTTGTAGGGCAACTTAATCCATTCGACGTAAGATTTCCTGTTCTTTGTCAACGGGAGGGTGTGGTGTGCGAAAGGGAATGAAATTGGGGTATTGGGCATCTTAGGCCCATAGCTCACCTTGCTGACAAACAGATAATCGCCAACCAGCAATGATTTCTCCATGGACGAAGTGGGGATGGTGTAAGCCTCGATGAAAAACATGCGAATTAGCGTGGCTGCAATCACGGCAAAAATTAGAGCATCAACCCATTCAACGAGAGCGCTTTTCTTCTTTTGCCCCCTTTTTTTCCAGGGCGTCCAGTTCACTTTCCGGGTGAGGTGGTAATCAACAAAGAACAGCACCCCAAAAAGTAGCCAGTAATTGCCAATCCATATAACCCACAGAATGAATATTGATGTGCTGAATCCGAACAGAAAGTATTTGTTCTTGAGGAATTCTCTTATCCTTTTCATGTAATGCGTTTGTTAAAGATGAAGTTTTAAACGGCGTAAGTTTATCAATTTTTCTTGGATTATTCCAAATTCAAAAAGCTATCCATTGTTAAAAAACCTTTTTTGCCCACGGAGAACTCGGCAGCAAGAACCGCGCCAAGTGCGAACCCCCTGCGATTTTTAGCGCTATGGGTAAGGATAATCTCGTCCTGTTCGGAATTGAAAGTAACGCTGTGTACTCCTGTAACGTTGCCCTCCCTAACTGAACGGATGGGGATTGTATTTTCCTTGCTTTCGGGTAGTAATGTCCATCCCTTCAACGAAGAAATCTCGTTGGCTATAATATTTGCCAACGAAATGGCCGTTCCGCTGGGGGCGTCCTTTTTCTGTGCATGGTGGGTTTCTTCGATGGATATTTTATACCCCTTGTACTTATCTATGTACCGGGCCAACAGGCGATTGATGCGAAAGAAGAGGTTAACACCCAGGCTGAAATTCGAAGCGTAAAACAGCGATCCATTGCTTTTCTCGGCCAATTCTATGGCTTCGTTTAGCCTGTCGTGCCAACCGGTTGTCCCGCAAACAACCGATTTTCCTGCAGCAAGGCATACTTTCACATTGTCAAAAGCCGTATGCGGCGTTGTGAACTCAAATACCACATCGATGGTTTGGAGATTGACCGAATTTAATTCGTGTGCATTGTCCTTATCGACAATCAGGGCAATGTCATGCCCTCTTTCTCTGGCAATGGTTTCAATCTCATGTCCCAGCTTGCCGTAGCCTACAATGGCAATTCTCATAACGATACGTTTTTCGCTTTTGGAGCAAAGGTAACAAGATGACCCAACGTGAACAATTTTTTAATGGATATAAAAAAAGGGAAGCTCATGCTCCCCTTTATGGTAAAGATATCGTGGTTCCTACTTAATGGAATCAACCACAGCCTTGAAAGCCTCGGGGTGGTTCATGGCCATATCGGCCAAAACCTTACGGTTGAGGGCAATGCCTTTGGCATTGATTTTTCCCATGAACTCGGAGTAAGACATGCCGTGAATTCTGGCGGCAGCATTGATTCTCTGAATCCAAAGCGCCCTAAATTCGGCTTTTTTCTTCTTACGGTCGCGGTATGCGTACTGCAACCCTTTTTCCAGCGTATTCTTGGCAACCGTGTAAACATTACGACGCGACAGGAAATTTCCCTTTGTTTGCTTGAGGATTTTTTTTCTTCTGGCCCTCGAGGCAACTGCATTAACTGAACGTGGCATAGCTAATTTTTCGTTTTTTGAATGGTTAGCGTTTCGGTCTTGCGAACTCTTTTAAGCTAAATCATTCTGGTTAAATAATCAAGTAACTTCTACTAAACAAGCAAAAACTCACTACTTAAGCCCCAATAATTGCTTAACGTTATTTGTATCAGCCTTGCTAACCAAACCGGCATGAGTAAGATTTCTCTTCTGCTTCGTGGTTTTTTTGGTTAAGATGTGGCTTTTAAAAGCATGTTTCCGCTTGATCTTCCCTGATCCGGTGAGCGTAAAACGCTTCTTTGCTCCGGAATTCGTTTTCATTTTTGGCATTCTACGTACTATTTATAGTTAAAGTATCAGTTCTTCTTCTTTGTTGATTTAGGGCTGATGAACATAATCATCCTTTTCCCTTCAAGCTTAGGCAGCTGCTCTACCTTACCAACTTCCTCAAGATCCTGTGCAAAACGGAGGAGAAGAATCTCTCCCTTCTCTTTGAAAAGGATTGTTCTTCCTTTAAAAAACACAAAGGCTTTCACTTTGGCACCATCGGAAAGGAATTTCTCAGCGTGTTTCAACTTGAAATTGTAGTCGTGTTCATCGGTATTGGGACCAAACCGAATTTCTTTCACTACTACTTTTTGTGCGTGCGAACGGATCTCCTTTTGTTTCTGTTTTTGCTGATAGAGAAACTTTTGAAAATCGATAATCCTACAAACGGGCGGGTCGGCTTTTTCGGAAATTAAAACCAAATCAAGTTCCATTTCGTCGGCAAGCTTAAGGGCCTCGTGCAAGGTCATAACGCCTGCATTATCAACATTGTCTCCAACAACGCGGACTACCTTTGCACGAATTCTTTCGTTTACCTGGTACTTGTTGTCCTGCTCGTTTTTGTTTTTAAACACGGGTGCTGCTATGTTTAATCCCTCCTATTTTAGTTAATAAATAAATTGTTTTACTCTATTTGTTGTTTAACCTCTTCCTGTACTTTTTCGGCAAAATCGGCTAATGCAATTTGACCTTTGTCGCCTTCGCCTTGTACCCTCACCGAAACTAAATTGTCGCTTTCCTCTTTTTCTCCTACGATTAGAAGGTAAGGAATTCGCTTCAACTCATTGTCTCTTATCTTCTTACCTACCTTTTCGTTCCTGTCGTCAATTAGCGTGCGAATATCGTAATTATTTAGAAATTCAACAACTTTTTTAGCATAATCGTTAAATTTTTCACTCACGGGCAGTACAACAACCTGATCGGGAGCAAGCCACAGGGGAAATTTTCCACCCGAATGCTCAATGAGTACGGCTACAAATCGCTCCATGGAGCCAAAAGGTGCCCTATGGATCATGATTGGCCTATACTTCTTGTCGTCGGCGCCGATATATTCCAGGTCAAACCGTTCGGGAAGGTTGTAGTCAACCTGAATGGTGCCCAGTTGCCATTTACGCCCAATGGCATCCTTAACCATGAAATCGAGTTTTGGACCGTAAAAAGCAGCCTCACCTATAACTGTGGTGGTTTTCATTCCCCTTTCGGTAACGGCTTCAATTATGGCTCGCTCAGCTTTTTCCCAGTTCTCGTCGCTGCCAATGTATTTCTCCTTATCGTTGGGATCACGTAGCGATACCTGTGCTGTGTACTCGGTAAAACTTAGGGTTTTAAAGATGTAAAGTACAATATCGATAACTTTTACAAATTCCTCCTTTAGCTGGTCGGGACGACAGAAGATATGTGCATCATCCTGTGTAAATCCACGTACACGCGTTAGCCCATGAAGTTCGCCGCTCTGCTCGTAACGGTAAACGGTGCCAAATTCAGCCATCCTCACAGGTAAATCCTTATATGAATGGGGCTTCGACTTGTATATCTCACAGTGATGAGGACAGTTCATGGGCTTCAGAAGGAATTCTTCATCCTCTGCCGGGGTGTGAATGGGTTGGAACGAGTCCTTACCATACTTGGCATAATGCCCGGATGTGACGTAGAGCTCTTTCTGCCCAATGTGCGGGGTCATTACCTGTACATAACCATATTTCTTTTGCACTTTCTTAAGGAACTGCTCCAGACGTTCACGAAGCTGGGCTCCCTTTGGCAGCCACAGGGGTAAACCCTGTCCAACCTTTTGAGAAAAGGTGAACAATTCCAACTCTTTCCCAATTTTCCGATGATCCCTCTTTTTTGCCTCTTCAAGCATGACAAGGTATTCGTCTAACATAGCCTTTTTGGGAAAGGAGATGCCGTATAGCCTGGTAAGCTGCTTGTTCTTTTCGTTACCCCTCCAGTATGCACCGGCAATGGAAAGTAGTTTAAAAGCTTTAATATATCCGGTATCGGGTAGGTGAGGACCTCGGCAAAGATCGGTAAAATTGCCCTGTGAGTAAAATGAGATGGTGCCATCTTCCAGGTCGTTGATGAGTTCAACTTTATATGGATCGCCTTTGGCGGTGTATGTTTTGAGTGCTTCGTCTTTGGACACCTCTCTACGGACAATGCTCTCACGTGCATTGACAAACTCCGCCATTTTTGCCTCAATGGCAGGAAAATCCGATTCGGATATGGAGTAATCGCCAAAATCTATGTCGTAGTAAAATCCATTTTCAATGCTTGGCCCGATTCCAAGTTTTACTCCGGGATAAAGCGCTTCAACGGCTTCGGCCATGAGGTGAGCCGATGAATGCCAAAAGGCATGCTTGGCTTCTTCTTCATCCCATTTATGGAGAACGATGGAGGCATCGGAGTGAATAGGTCGGGTTAGATCCCAGGTATCACCATTTACCGAAATGGCTAACACCTCCTTAGCCAAACGCTCCGAAATATTCTTTGCAATATCAAGTCCCGTAACTCCTTTCTCAAATTCACGGATATTGCCATCTGGTAATGTAATCTTTATCATAAAGTGAAAATTTAAAGCGTCGCAAAACTAATAAATAATTAATAATAACTTCGTTGATTACTACTCTTTTGTAATAACAAATCTTGGGCTTAATGGTTATTAATTTGTTAAAAAAAACATAATCGCATATTGAATATCGAAATATGGCAACCCGAAAAAAAGTATAGCTTTACCGCTAAAATTTTTCAGTTTAATACCTCAATACAATGAATAAAATAGCAGTTGTTGCGCTGGGAGGCAATGCACTTCTCCGCGGGAATCAGAAGGGTACAGTGGATGAACAGGAACAGAATACAATGGATACCCTGGAGAATTTGCTGTTCTTGGTAAAGCAGGGTTACAATCTCATCATTAGCCACGGCAACGGGCCACAGGTTGGCAATATATTAATGCAGAAGGATGCAGGAGAGCAGCTATATGGTATCCCTCAGATGCCTTTGGATGTATGCGTGGCCGATTCGCAGGGAAGCATTGGATACATGATAGAACGTTCGCTGCGTAACCTGTTGCACAAACATGGCATAAAAAGGGAAGTTTGCTGTATGGTAACTCCTGTGATAGTTAATAAAGACGATGCCGCTTTTTCTAACCCAACCAAGCGTGTGGGTAAACTATACAACAAGGAAACTGCCGATGAATTGGCCAAGGCCAAAGGCTGGATTTTCAAAGAAGAGGTAAAGGATACCGGCAGTGGTTGGCGCCGCGTAGTGCCCTCGCCAATCCCCATAGGCATAGCCAATGAAAGGGTGATCAAACAATTGGTGGAGCAAGGTGTTATCGTTATCGCATCGGGTGGGGGAGGTATCCCTGTATATATAGACGAGGAGGGCAATATGCGCCCTGCCGAGGCGGTTATTGATAAGGACTTAGCCTCTTCGCTCATGGCGTCACTCATCGGAGCCGATGAATTCTACATTCTTACTGACGTTTCCTACGTTTACCTTAACTATAAAAAGCCCAACGAGAAAAAGTTGGAGTTTTTAAATCACGAGGATACTTTGAAGTATCTTAATGATGGCATGTTTGGCGAAGGGAATATGGCTCCTAAAATCAGGGCTTGCCTCAATTTTATTGAGAATGGCGGAAAAATGAGCGTGATTACCGAGGCTACCAAGCTGGAGGATAAATCGTACGGTACGAAAATAACCATGGAGTACGATTGATGAAATCTTTACCGGGCAAATTCCTTATGATTTAGATTTATCTGCCTAATGCTGTACTGATACGCTCTCCCCAGACTGCTATTGGGCTGTACGGACTTTCGAAATATCCATAATTTAAAGCAACACTTTCAGAGCCTCGGCAACTAAAAACCCCAAATAGTTGCCTATGGCATAGCCGAATAGCCCTATGGTTATCCCCGAAACTATAATATGCCTGTTTCCTAAAGCGCCCGCAACTACGGGCACAAATGGAGGGGAGCATATAAACGCCACCGAGGTGATCATGGTGGTGTCGGCATCAACCTTAAATAGTTTGGACAGCAGTACGTGAAGCAACAGCGATCCGAATACCGCCATGGTAATGTAGGCGAAAAGTCCCGGAGCAAGCCCCGAGAAATTACGAATATCTGCCATAGACGATACCACGAGGCTGAAAATTAGAATCAGGTACATTCCGGATTCAAAGGTTTTGTCAATACGGTTTAGCGAAGGGATTAGCGATACCAAAATACCCAGAGTGGTAATGGTTAGGATAACAACAACCATCATCAAACGGCCGGGAACAAGCATGCTTAATATTCCAGCAATGGCAAAGATGGCTAAGGTTACGCCATACGCCTTGAGCAAAGGGAAAAACTTATCTCTTTTAAGGATTCCCCAGAATGGATCTTGACCATCAGAATTTTTAGCATCCATCTTATCCAATGCAACAGGGAATTTTGGCAAAAACCAACGAATGATTTTTTGACCAAAGGTCATTAGGAATGCCAGATAAAAAATGCCAACGACAAGGTCGTATGTGTGCGTCAGAATATATGTGTCAGCATCTACATTTAACATCATTTTAAGTGCTGCAAGATTGGGTGTACCACCGGTGTAAACCCCTACCAGCATACCTGCCACTTTCCACAAGTCTTTAGACCCTTTGGTATAGAAAATCAGGTATCCCAGTACTATCACCACCACAACAGCAATAAGTCCTAAAAAGAGCGAAGCCAAAGTTTTCCCTGCCAGCTGTTTCCATTGCCTCACATTGGAAGAGAATAAAAGTAACGGTATTGCCAAGAGAATGGTGGCACTCATCAGCACGTCCCGCAGCTTGTATATTTTAAAGGCCAGAACATTGGCGGATGTTATAAGTCCTGCTGAATATAACCCCTCAATATCCTGAGGGGTGGCTTGTGGGTTATTGATCAGGTATTCGTTCAGCTCTTTGCCAAATTCCGGCAATAGGCCGATGTTCCCAAGTAGTAGCCCTGCCAGATAGGCTACAATCACTGCACCCAATTTATTCACAAAAGGAAATCGATGGCATAGATGCAGAATGAGCAAGGGGAAGAATAGGTAAAACAGAACGAGCAGAGCGATTGTCATGTCGGTTAATTTTGGTTTATAGCATAGCTAAAGTAGTAATAAAGGAGTTTTATTAGCTAAATGCGAAGTTTTTTTTCGTTCCGGTTTTGTTTCAAGAATTACGGTTTAGGGATGTAGGAATCTCATAGATGCCTTGTCCCCAGCCCTTTTTTAAAAGGTAAAATGCTGTATTAAAATTTTAATACCAATGGCAATTAAAATGCATCCACCCAGCACTTCCATGCGCTTTCTCACGGCGCAACTCGATCCTTTGCCCAACCGTATGCCCAGCATGGACGAAACAAAAGTGATGAATCCGATGATGATAAACGCCAGAAGCATATTTACTTCAATAATGGCAAAGGAAACGCCTACAGCAAGGGCGTCGATGCTGGTGGCAAAGGACAATCCCAGAATATATTTTAAATCCAAAGGATTTAATGATTTCTCAGACTCATCCTTTCTACTGTCAATAATCATTTTGATACCGATGATGGAGAGCAACCCAAATGCTACCCAATGTCCCACCGGGTCGATCCATTGCTTGATGCCAATGCCTCCCAACCAGCCTATCACGGGCATAGATGCCTGAAACAAGGCTAAAAAGAAAGCTAATTTAAAGGCTTGCAGGAAAGAAATTTGTTTCCTCATCAATCCGCAGGAAATGGATACGGCAAACGAGTCAAGTGAAAGACCGATGGATAGTAGAATAAGTGCTGAGAAGTCCATTAGCCATTTTTTTCAGGGCAAAAATAAGAATTAAAATAACTCAATGGGTTTATACTAATTGGCGTAGCCAAATAGAAAACGGGTTATTCGTACCCGATGTATTTCGGGAAAGTCAGGCTAAAAGCGGTACCTTGCCCGGGGACGGACTCTACGGATATGGATCCGCCATTCTTTTCAACAAATTTTTTAACCATTTTCAAACCCAATCCTGTGCCCTTTTCTTGGTTTGTACCCGGTGTTGTGAATACCGATTTGTCATCGAACAGCTTTGGAATATCCTTTTTGGCTATTCCGACCCCGGTATCGGAAATTGTTATTTTCACGAAATCCTTTTCCGATTCGGCGTTAATCATTACCGTTCCTGCATTGGGTGTGAATTTAATGCTATTGCTCACTAAATTCCTTAGAGCAGTTTTGATCATCTCAACGTCAACCATTAAGAGAGCATCATTCGTAACATCTGCATGTAACGTGATATCCTTTGACCTGGCAATCCCTTGGCTCAACGATACTACCTGATCAACAATTTGATGAACATCGGTTATGACGGGTTTAAATGTTTCCGATTGTTGCGATCGTGCCCAATTGAGGAGGTTAACCAGAAGTTCCAATGTTTCATCGCTGGTCTTTTTCAGTGCTTCCAATGCCTCAACGATTACACTTTCGTCCATTGCATGTCTGGTTGTAAGAAGCAGATCACTCAGCTGCTTGATGGAACTGATGGGCGAACGTAAATCGTGCCCAATAATGGAGAACAACTGGTCTTTCAATGCATTGGCCTCTTTCTGGGCAATTTCGGCCTGCTTAATTCGGGTAATGTCGGCTAATGTAGCCAGTACCTCTGTAACCTGTTCGGAAGAATCCTTCAAAACGCCGAAATTAATAAGCAGGTATTTAACATCGCCCGACGGTACAACAAATGCCTGCTCATGACTACTTTCGAATGTCAACCCATTTTCCAGATCACAGATAATCTGCTCAAAACGGGTGCGGGGGCCGGGGAGGATGGTTTTAAAGAAATCCTTCCGCGTGATTATGGGCTGCTTTGCTCCGAAACCTAAGATCTCGTATGCTTCGGGTGTTAGCTCCACCTGCTGGAATCCTTTGCGCAACCTTATGCTACCCAGTTTTGCCACCGATTGCGATTGGCTTAGCTTGGTTCTGCTTTCAAGAAGTTCAGCCTCAGCCCTTTTTCTGTCCGAAATATCGTCAACCATCATGATGAGGTGCGAAATATTATACTCGGAGGTTTTGTAGGCTTTCACAGCAACTTTGCAGAATACTTCCGTTGAATTTTTGGCTATGAATCGTTTTTCGATGGTATACCCCTCAATCTCATGAGTTAATACTTTGTTGAACAGAGCATTTTCTGCTTTATGATCTTTGGCATGAGTTATTTCATCCCATGGTTTGGCATACAACTCCTCCGGTTTGTAGCCAAGCATTTGTGTCAATTTTTCGTTGAAGCTAATCCACTCCTTGGTGATGGAAACCTTGGCCATGCCAATCAAGTCGGATTCAAAAAAACTGCGGAATTTCTGTTCGCGTTCAGCCAATTGTAGTTCATTCTCCTTGCGACTGGTAATATCATGGCTAATGATGAACAGCATTTTGTTGCCTTTAACAACATGGGCCATAAGGTTCCCTTCAACGTAAAACTTTTTCCCCTGTTTGCGTTTATGAACCATATTGCTAAACCTATAGCTCCCCTCCTGGTTGGCAACGGCAATGGCCGTTCTGACGTCATCGGGCTGATCGGTAAGGGTTAAATAGGATTTCCCGATTATCTCGTCACGGTTATACCCGTAAATAAGCTCAAAAGTTGGATTTACATCGTAAACGGTAAGGGATTTAGCATCTATTACACAAACGGGGTCAATATTCGAATAGAATAGGGTTCGGTACCTCTGCTCTTTCTCTTCCAACTCAAATCGGGCCAATTTCCGCTCAGTAATATCCATTAGCAACCCTATTATTTTGGTAATTTTTCCATATTCAAACAAACTCCTACCCGATATAAAAAAGTAGTTGAAAGTCCCCTTCTTAGCCCGGATCCTGACTTCCATTTCAAAATCGTCGGTTTTGACTATAGCATTATCATGGGCTTGTTTGATCATCTCCACATCATCGGGATGAATCTGTTGGATTATATCTTCGAGGGAAGTGGTTTCGAGATTGACTGGAATACTAGATTTGTTTTCGTTGTGGTATATCCATGAAAACTTTTTATGCTCAACGGAATATTCCCACGATGAAATCTTACTAACGTCCTGAATCTCGGTAAGTAATCGTTTGCTTTTAATTAATTCCCTCTCGGCAATCCCTCGTTTCTCTATCTCCTCGAATAGTTTGTCGTTGAGCTGTTTATACTCGTTTACCTGACGTTCTATTTCATCATCTGTTAACGATAAAGAAGATTTTAACTCATCTCTGAGCTTGAGATAGTTACTTTTTTGACCTTTAGCGTATAGCGAGGCAATGGAAACAATGCTGAAAAATGAAAGGATTTCGGTGTAGTAATTCAGCGATTGATGTACAGGAGAACCCAAAAATTGGGGTTTGTATAGAAATATTAATCCTAAAACGGCTAAGAGAGGAGTGAAATATTTTATGGGATATTTTGCAGACATGGTGAATAAAAGGGAGAACATAAGAATGTATATGGGCATTCTTATATCTACCTTAAAAAATGGTGCAAATTGGTTTACGACAAAAAGTCCCAATAGCATTACCATTAAGATAAAAATAAAAACCTGCTTAGTTGTAAGAGAAAAACCTGTAATGGTTCTTTTTGTCCAGGCAAAAACCGGTGGGATGAACAGGAGGAAAGAAGCAGCAATGCCCAAATAGGAAACTACTAATGATGAAATAAAAAATTCATTTAGTATCCCTGTTTTGTGAAGTAACCATCCATATACTGCCACAAGGGGGAAGGGCATTAAAAATGAAATTCTAAATAACCTGCTAACTTCACTTTCACTTAAACTGGTGTAGTCTAACCATTTGTTTGAACTCAAATACAAATGAACCATGTAAAGGATTCCAATTTCAACCATCACGATAATCAGGATAAACATCACCCTGTAAAGGATGGGAAAAAATGGGGTAAGGAAATCGTAACCAAAGAAAAAGTTGGAGGCTAATGAGGCAATAATTATCCCCGGAAGTTGCTTAATACCTTTAAAAGAGATGATGGCAGCTGATAAGCCGATGGGAATCCAAATGGGAAAAAAATAGGTGCTGCGAAAACCAATGAAGAATGAGAGAATGGCCCCAAGGATGTACATTAGAGCCGAATTCATGTTGTCTTTGATAATATGTTTAAAATACGTTTTCTCCACTATGAACAAATAAAAGATTTTTCGAAATATACATTTTTATAGAAACGATAACAATATAATTCTGTCAAACTTTCTTTTAAAAATGTTTAGCGAAATTGTAATAATCCAAATAAAATTAACCATCCCCATTACATTCTTTCCCTTCGCAAAATAAATGAATAAACTCTTTTAGCAATAACATAGAATTTAGGAATTTGATTAACCGTTGAAAAATAATGATGAATTTTTTTTTATTGTAATAATAAATTATTATAACTTGCAATGATTTTTGTAAGAACTATTTTTGAGATTCCAAATATTATGATGAAGAAGTATAAATGGCACGATAAGGTGGTGTTGTTAGTAGAGGATGACCCTTCCAGCCTGTTGCTGCTCCAAACTATCCTTTCGCACACCGGTGCAAAACTTCTTGTTGCCGAGGATGGTGAAACCGCCATAGAATTAGTCAGGGAGAACAACGATATTGACATGGTTTTAATGGATATCCGGTTAACCGGTATTAGTGGATTGCAAGCAACGGAAAGAATAAAAAAGATAGCCCCTGACATCACGGTAATTGCCCAAACTGCTTGTGCTGTACTGGGCGATATGGATATGTGCTTGAGGGCAGGTTGTAATGCATACATAACCAAGCCTTTGCATACAGATACGCTTTTGGAAACCATGGATTACTATTTCAAACGTGCTGTTGCTCAGGATATTTTAGACTCGGTATATTTCTCAAATTAGAATCCTTTTTCTCAATGAAACAATACTAAGTGATGCCGGCGGGTATCACTTTTTTTGTGCCGATCAACCGGTAAGGTTCCTGCTTATTTCACCGATTAATAGCTACTTTTACGGCATCAAGAATTATCATGGAGTTTACCCTTGTTTCCGAATTTCAGCCAACAGGCGATCAGCCCGAGGCCATCAATCAGCTGGTTGAAGGGCTTGAGCGGGGAGATAGGTATCAAACCCTTTTGGGCGTTACCGGATCGGGGAAAACTTTTACCATGGCCAATGTGCTTGCACGGATCAACAGGCCGGCCCTTGTGCTGAGCCACAATAAAACCTTGGCGGCTCAGCTCTACAGCGAGTTTAAGTCTTTTTTCCCCAACAACGCAGTGGAGTATTTTGTGTCGTACTACGACTACTATCAGCCGGAGGCCTACCTGCCCGTAACCGACACCTACATCGAGAAAGACCTCTCCATAAACAGCGAAATAGAGAAGTTGAGATTGAGCGCCACCTCGGCATTGCTCTCCGGACGGAATGATGTGGTGGTGGTTTCATCAGTTTCATGTATTTACGGTATTGGCAACCCCGAAGATTTTCACAGCAACACGGTACGGGTTGTCCGGGGGCAACTGTTGGGAAGGAATATTTTCCTACGGAGGCTGGTGGACAGCCTATACTCACGCAACGAAACGGAGTTTGTCAACGGAACTTTCAGGGTGAAAGGCGATACGGTGGATGTGTTTGCCGCCTACGGCGATTTTGCCTACCGCATCATCTTTTTTGGTGACGAGGTGGAAGCCCTGGAGCGCTTCGACCCCATCACGGGAAGGCTTTTGGAGGAACTCAACGAAGCGGTGATTTACCCTGCCAATATCTTTGTAACAACCCGCGAAAGGATTAATCAGGCCATTACTAATATTCAGGACGATTTAGTCAAACAGGTTGAGTTTTTCAAAAGCATTGGCAAGCCTGTGGAGGCTAAGCGGATATTGCAGCGGGTGGAGTTTGACCTGGAGATGATTCGCGAGTTGGGCTACTGTTCGGGTATCGAAAACTACTCCCGGTACTTCGACGGGAGAGCAGCGGGCATGCGCCCTTTCTGCCTGCTCGATTATTTCCCCAACGATTTCATCACCATCATTGATGAAAGCCACGCTACCATTCCCCAAATCCGTGCCATGTACGGGGGCGACAGGTCGCGTAAGCAAACCCTGGTTGAGTATGGATTCCGCCTCCCCGCAGCCATTGATAACAGGCCGCTCAAATTCGAAGAATTTGAAGGTATTGTGGGTCAGGTAATCTACGTGAGTGCCACCCCTGCCGATTTTGAGTTGGAAAGAACCGGAGGCGTGGTAGTAGAACAGTTGATTAGGCCCACGGGACTGCTCGACCCCGTGGTGGAGGTGAGGCCAAGCCTGACTCAGGTTGACGACCTGATAGGTGAGATAAACGAGCGGGTTAGCCAAAACGAGCGGGTACTCGTTACCACCCTCACCAAGAGAATGGCTGAGGAGCTGGTGAAATACCTGATTAAATTGGATATTAAGTGCAGGTATATACACTCCGATGTGGAAACCATTGAACGTGTGGAGATCATTGAGGGGCTGCGAAAGGGGACATTCGATGTGCTGGTGGGGGTGAACCTTTTGAGAGAGGGTCTCGATTTGCCCGAGGTCTCGCTGGTAGCCATCATCGATGCCGATAAGGAGGGATTTTTGCGCTCGGCACGTTCGCTCACCCAAACTGCCGGCAGGGCAGCCCGAAACCTCAACGGGAAGGTAATCATGTATGCCGATAAGATTACCCAATCAATGCAAGTAACCATTGACGAAACCAACCGCAGGCGCGAAAAGCAGCTCAAGTACAATGAGAAACATGGCATTACGCCAAAGCAAATTCAAAAGGCGCAAAAATCCATTCTGGGCGATGCCGTTGGCAAAAAGCCACTGCACCGGCCCTACTACACCGACCCCGAAAAGGCCGACATTGCTGCCGACCCCGTGGTGAAGTATATGGATGTTAATGCCCTGAAAAAAGCCATTGATCGGTCAAGAAGGAATATGGAAGCTGCTGCCAAGGCACTGGAGTTCATCGAGGCGGCCCGCCATCGCGATGAGATGCTGGTGCTAACCCGATTGCTTGAGGAGAAAACCAAATAGCACGGCTAATGCTATTAGTCCGGTTAAATCAGACTACCTTGTTCATTAGAAAATCAAAACCCGCTGAGTTCCATGTAGATGGTGGGGATAAGCAGTAGAAATCCTGCCACAATCAGTATAAGCAGCAATGGCAGGAACCAACGCAACCATTTGTTGTATGGGATTTTGGCAATGGAAAGAACCCCTACCATAACCCCCGATGTGGGCGAGGCCAGGTTGGTAAAACCACCCCCCACCTGATATACCGTAACGGTTGCCTGCCGTGAAATGCCAATCAGGTCGGAGAATTGCGACATGATTGGGATGGTAAGCGCAGCCTTGGCCGACCCCGAAGCAATGATGGCGTTCAGCACGTTGTAGAAAATGTACATTATGGCCACCGAAGTTAGCGTTCCATAGCCCTGCATGGCAGTTGCCGACCCGTTGAGCAGCGAGTCGATGATTTTGCCTTGCTCCAGCACCACCACAATACCGCTGGCCAGCCCCACCACCAGTGCTGCCGACATGATATCCTTGGCTCCCTCGATGAACAGCTTGGCCAGCTGGCTGGCCTTATTGCCAAAGGCAACCCCTGAAGCCAATCCCATAACCAGGAAAAGCGAAGCTATTTCGATGATATACCAACCGTAGCCCATAACCCCGACAATGAGGAATAGTATGGTGAACAGCAGGATGTTAACAATCAGCAGTTGGACAGAGTGGCGCAATGCGGCTATGCCGGCAATTATCCAGATAACCGTGGCAATGGGGATTATGGGTGTCACCACGGTGGTACTACCAATTTCCATATGGGTGAGCGGAAACAGAAATGAGCAGATGGTGAGGACTATTGCTATGGCAATGAAAATGCCCCAGGCACTTTTCCCCGCCTTGGTTTTTCGCCCATTCACCTCTTCCTCACCCTTCTTGCGCCAGTACTCATCCTCAGCATAAACAGGCGAGAGGGTGGGATTCTTTTTAATCCTGTTGGCATACCTGAGAACATATCCGATTCCGATAAAATTGATTACCAGCCAGATAACAAAGCGGTACTCTATGCCCGAAAAGAGCTGAACTCCAGAGAGCCCTTGGGCTATACCAATGGTAAAGGGGTTGAGCAGCGCACCCGCAAAGCCCAGACCTGCTCCCAGAAAACACATGCTGACCCCCACAATGGAATCGTAGCCCATGCTAATGGCCAGCGGCACAAAGATGATGACAAACGCAATGGTCTCCTCGCTCATGCCGATTACCGCTCCAAAAAAGCTGAAACATATCATGATAAGGGTAATCACCAGATTATTGACGCCGATAAACTTCAGGAATTTGAAACGTTCCAGCCTCTTTGTAAAGTTTAGGAATGAGAAGATGGCCACGTCGAGAGCCTTGCTCTCGTTCATTATCCAAAATGCCCCACCAATCATGAGGATGTAAAAAATTATATCGTGGGTGCGTTTAAATCCCTGAAATATGGATGTGAAAATCTGCCACGATTGGGGTTCCCGCTCCACCTCCACAAAGCTGCCGGGAACAATTACCTCGCGGTTAATCCCATGCACCTCAACTGTCTCACGTGCAAATTCGCCCCCCGGAACAAACCAGGTGAGGATGGCGCTGATAACTATTAGGGAAAAGATAATAACGTAGGTATGGGGAAATGTTCGTTTTTTCTTAGGCTTGGTCATGGTTTCCATTGATTTGTAAGGGCTGAAATATTTGCTGCAATGATATTACTTTTTGTTCAAAATATAAAACCCACTCTCGTCCTGTCAGTGACTGATGCAATTTTTACCCTGTATATCGATAGGTTAAGATCTCCCATCGTGTATCATGGCATGCGTTGGTAGTTTTTTCGCCATATTTTTTCATTAGCACCAAAAAGCATATCTTCGTGGCAGTTCAATAGTGTTGTGCCATGGAGTTAATTATTCAAAATATCAAGAAGTTAGTACAGGTTGAGGATGAGCCACGGGAGAAGGTGACAGGAAAAGAGATGTCGGTTTTGAATTGTATCGACAATGCTTACCTTGTTATAAAGGACGGGCTCATCAGCGATTTTGGTGCGATGACCAATCAACCTGCGGTTTCTCCCAATGCAAAGGTTATCAATGCAGAAGGGAAGATGGTTTTTCCCTCCTTTTGCGATTCGCATACCCACTTGGTGTATGCCGGAAGCAGGGAGATAGAGTACATCGATAAAATTCGCGGACTGTCGTACGAGGAGATAGCCAAAAAGGGCGGTGGGATTCTAAACTCGGCCAAATTGCTTCACAATACCTCAGAGGATGAGCTCTACGCCCAATCGTTGGAAAGGATAAATGAGATAATTTCGCTGGGAACCGGTGCCGTGGAGATAAAAAGCGGATACGGTTTGACGGTGGAGGATGAACTGAAGATGCTGAGGGTGATAAGAAGACTGAAGGATACAACCCCAATAACAATTATGAGCACCTTTTTGGGTGCCCATGCGGTGCCGGCCGGATATAAGGGAAGGCAAACGGAGTACGTTGATTTGATTATTAATGAAATGATTCCGCGTGTTGCTGCCGAGGAACTTGCCGATTACATTGATGTGTTTTGCGACAAGGGTTTCTTTACGGTTGACGAAACCGAAAGGATGCTGATGGCAGGTATGAAGTACGGGCTGCGGGCAAAAATCCATGCCAATGAGTTGGACTACTCCGGTGGCATTCAGGTAGGGGTTAAGTATGGCGCTCTCTCGGTTGACCACCTGGAGTTCACGGGAGAGGACGAGATAAAAACCCTGCTCAATTCCGAAACCATGCCCACGCTGTTGCCGGGAGCAGCCTTTTTCCTGGGAATGGAATATCCTCCCGCAAGGAAGATGATTGATGCGGGGCTACCACTGGCCATGGCATCGGATTACAACCCCGGCTCTTCGCCGTCGGGCGATATGAAGTTTGTCATGTCGCTGGGTTGTATCATCATGCGGCTTCTTCCCGAAGAGGTAATCAATGCTGTTACAATCAATTCGGCCTACGCCATGGGTATTAGCCATACGCATGGCAGCATTGCCAAAGGGAAGGTTGCCAATTTGTTTATTACCAAGCCAATACCTTCGTACGAGTTTATGCCCTACGCATACACCTCGAGGCTCATTGATACTGTGATTCTTAACGGCGAAGTGGTATAGTTCCATTGGCTGAAAGAAAAACGTAAGTTTCATATAGAATCCATAATACTAATCACAAAATCACTAGCCATGAAAAAGATAGTCACTCCTTTACTCATTTCCGCATTGGTACTGTGTTCAAGCGGTTGTGGGCAGTTTAATTTCCCCGTCGATTTCCCCTCCACCTCCTCCGATGGAGGACTAACCACAGCCGAAGTGGTTAAGGGGTTGAAGGAGGCTCTGACCGTAGGGTCAAAGAATTCCGCCAACTCGGCCTCAAAAACCGATGGGTTTTACAAGAACTCATTGATTTTTATCCCATTCCCACCCGAAGCCATTAAGGTTAAGAATACGCTGGAGTCGGCAGGACTAAGCAACCTCACCAACGATTTTGTGCTGTCGCTCAATCGTGCTGCCGAGGATGCCTCGAAAAAGGCATTCCCCATCTTCTCTGAGGCCATTACCAGCATGACCATCAACGATGCCATGGGAATCCTCAAGGGCGCCGACGACGCTGCCACAACCTATCTGAAAAACAAAACTTCAGCCAAACTGAAGGCGGAGTTTAAACCCATCATAAAACAGTCTATTGACAAAGTGAAAGTGACCAGCTATTGGAATCCCATTGCAACCAACTACAATAGGCTCACTGCCCTAACAGGGGGCGAGCAGGTGAACCCAAATCTGGAGGAGTATATCACCGACAGGGCAATGGAAGGGCTGTTTAAACTTATTGCCAAGGAAGAGGCTTTGATAAGGAAAGACCCTGCCGCAAGGGTAACCGATATTCTGAAAAAGGTGTTCGGTTCACTATAGCGATGGTACGATACGGCAATCAGAAACGCGTAAAATCAGTTTATACCTTATATATATAGTATAATCAACTTAACAATCGGAGACTATAAAATGACAACGAAAAGGTTAATCGAATGCGTTCCCAACTTCAGCGAAGGGAACGATATGAATATTATTAATCAGATTACAAGAGAGATAGAGTCGGTAGAGGGCGTTAGGCTAATCGATGTTGATCCGGGCAAGGCTACAAACCGCACGGTGGTTACCATGGTTGGCACCCCCAATGAGGTATGCGAAGCCGCATTTCGCGCTGTTAAGAAGGCGGCCGAATTGATTGATATGAGCAAGCATAAGGGTGCTCACCCGCGGTTTGGTGCCACCGATGTGTGCCCTCTGGTGCCCGTTGCCAACATTACCATGGAAGAAACGGTGGAATATGCACGAAAACTGGCAAAACGCATTGGCGAGGAGCTGAAAATTGGGGTTTACTGCTATGAGTTTGCAGCATTCGAGGAGAAAAGGCGTAACCTGGCCAACTGCCGTGAGGGAGAATACGAGGCACTGCCCAAGAGGCTGAAAGACCCTGCCTGGAAACCCGACTTTGGCCCTGCCGAGTTCAACCCCAAAAGCGGTGTAACCGCCGTTGGAGCACGGAATTTTCTGGTGGCATACAATATCAACCTGAATACCACTTCAACCCGAAGGGCAAATGCCGTGGCATTTGATATCCGTGAGAAGGGGCGCCCACAGCGCATTGGCAACCCCATAACCGGTAAGATAGCCGTTGACGATAAGGGGAATGAGATTTGGATACCCGGTTCCTTGAAAGCCTGTAAGGCCATTGGCTGGTTCATAGATGAGTATGGCATTGCTCAGATTTCCATAAACTTAACCGACATAACGGTGACTCCCGTACATGTAGCTTTTGAAGAGGTATGCAAAAAGGCCCAGGAGAGGGGTTTGCGGGTTACCGGCTCGGAGTTGGTTGGCGTTATTCCGCTGCAGGCAATGCTCGACGCTGGAAGGTACTTTTTGCGCAAACAGAGCCGCTCCACCGGTATCTCCGATGCCGAAATCATTAAGATTGCGGTTAAATCGTTAGGCCTTGATGAGCTTTACACCTTCGACCCTAAGAAGAAGATCATTGAGTATATTTTGGAGGATGACAAGAAGAAGCAACTGGTTGATATGTCCTTGAAAGGCTTTATCGAGGAGACGGCTTCGGAGTCGCCCGCACCGGGCGGAGGTTCCGTGTCGGCAGCCATGGGTGCCATGGGGGTTGCGCTGGGGACAATGGTGGCCAACCTATCCTCGCACAAGGCAGGCTGGGATGACAGATGGGAGGAATTCTCGGAATGGGCCGAAAAGGGAAAGGCTTACCAGGATCAACTGGTAAAACTGATTGATGAGGATACCAACGCTTTCAACCGCATCATGGATGCCTTTGGGCTGCCCAAATCAACCGATGAGGAGAAGGCGATTCGCAAACAGGCCATCCATGAGGCTACCCTTTATGCCATTGAGGTTCCCTTTAAAGTGATGCAGCTCTGCTATCAGTGTATGGAGGTGATGAAGGCCATGGCCGAAATCGGGAACCCCAATTCCGTTTCTGATGCAGGGGTGGGGGTTCTGGCAGCACGTTCGGGCGTTATGGGAGCGTTTCTGAATGTTAAAATCAATGCAGCGGGGCTAGAGGATAAAACTTTAGTAAGCGACTATATAAAGGGAGGTGAGGAATTGGTAGAAAAGGCCAATCTGCTGGAGAAAGAAATTTTAGATATGGTTAATGGTAAAATAGTCATTTAACTCTCTTAGGTTGTTGTTTATAACTGCTATTACATGGTTATAAATCAAACACAAACAGACGATCGTATCGATCGTGAAAAAACAGTATTAATACTGTTAAATGTTTATGATTTTTGGCTTATATGTTTGAATAATCATTTTAACTATCTATATTAGCACGCGAAATTGCAATAACTTTTTTTAATTCTTTTTATTAACCTAAAATTTGATCTATGAAAAGACTATGCGTATTCCTTGCGCTATTAGCGTTTGTGGGAATAAACATCCTTCAGGCGCAAACAGTGCAGGTAACCGGTACTGTAACCAGTGCCGAGGATGGGATGCCCATACCAGGGGTATCAGTAATGGTGAAGGGAACCACCATTGGTACTTCAACCGACATTGACGGGAAGTATGCTTTGTCAGTCCCACAAACTGCCACAGTTTTGGTGTACTCTTTCGTTGGTATGCGTACTCAAGAGATTGAGATTGGAGGACGTACAACTATTAACATTGTACTGGAATCCGATACTCAAGAGATTGAGGAGGTGATGGTTGTTGCATACGGAACTGCCAAAAAATCAAGTTTTACCGGATCAGCCACAACAATTTCTGCCGAAAAAATTGAGAAGATCCAGGTAAGTACGGTTTCCAAGGCCCTTGAAGGTATTTCTCCGGGTGTTCAAGTTGTTTCCAGCTCCGGCCAGCCTGGCGAGGAAGCCACAATCCGAATCAGGGGTATTGGGTCTATTAATGCATCAGCAGCACCACTTTATGTTGTTGATGGTGTTCCTTATGGAGGTAATATTAGTTCCATCAACCCCAATGACATTGAGTCAGTTTCTTTCTTGAAGGATGCTGCTGCTAACTCGCTATACGGCTCTCGCGCTGCGAACGGTGTAATTATGATTACTACAAAAAAGGGCGCTAAAGGCACTTCGCAAGTTCGTTTCGAGAGCAGGGTAGGGGTTAACTCTAGGGGTGTACCCGAGTACGATTTGATTACCGATCCAGGCCAGTATTACGAGTTGAGCTGGGAGGCTCTCCGCAATCAGAATCAGTATGCCGGTGCCGGAATGGATGCAGATGTTGCAGGAGCTCTTGCATCGAGAAATCTAATTCAAGCATTGGGTAATTACAATAATTATAATGTACATGACACCACTGTTGTTCTTCCCAACGGGAAGTTAAATCCCGCTGCCAAATTATTGTACAATGATAAATGGCACGATGAGATGTTCAATAATTCAGTTCGTCAGGAGTATCAGTTGAGCATTTCAGGAGGAACTGAAAAATCATCCCACTACATCTCTTTTGGTTACTTAAACGATAAGGGTTATGTAGTTCGTTCTAACTATGAGCGTCTAAGTGGTCGTACTAACCTTGATTATCAGGTGTATGATTGGTTAAAAGTGGGTTCAAACATCGGTTATACACGTGATGCCCAGAACTTCCCAACATCCAGTGGTTCGGCCTATGTGAACTCTTTCATGTTTACCCGTAATATTCCGGTTATTTACCCTGTGTACTATCGTAATATTGTTGGAGACTATGTACTCGATGCCAAAGGGAATAATCGTTATGACTTTGGGCAGGACTTTATTCTGGACGAGAATGGCGAAAAAATCCAAATAGGTGTAGATGGTGATGGCAATCCTGTGTACAGACAGTATTCACGTAAATATGGATCGAATGTGAATCCTGTGGCTACCACAGATCTGGATATTAGAGAGAACCTTTATGAAACCGTTTCTCTCCGCCCATATGTTGAGATTCGTTTCCTTAATGATTTCAAATTCGTTACCAACCTCAGCGTTGACAGTAGGAATTACATTGGAACTTCGTATCAAAACCCACTTTATGGTGATGCAGCCACTGCACAGGGAAGAAGTAATAAGTACCAGACAGCCTATTTGGTTTCAACGTTTAACCAGCTGTTAACATGGAACAAATCTTTTGACATTCATAATATTGAGGTGCTAGTTGGACATGAGTCGTTTATGACCAAAAACGACTACTTGTACGGTAGAAAAGAAAAGTTCTTCATACCCGATATCCCTGAACTTTCCAACGCCGCCATTATTTCAACAACAACGTCATATCGTACAGAGACACGCCAAGAGTCCTATCTGTCAAGGGCAATGTACAACTACGACAATAAGTATTTCCTTTCGGCCAGCTTCAGGAGGGATGGTTCATCCCGCTTCCATCCCGATCATCGTTGGGGTAATTTCTGGTCCGTTGGAGGTGCATGGCTAATGCACAAAGAATCGTTCCTGCAGGATATCTCTTTCATCAATGAACTTAAGTTTAAAACCAGCTACGGAACCAATGGTAATAATGGACTTCTTGACCAGTCCGGATATCCGGTGTATTTCCCATATCAGGACCTGTTTGTGGTTACTAACGTAGATGGAGAAATAGCTTTGCAGCAGACGTATAAAGGTAATAAAGAGATAACCTGGGAAAAGAGTAAGAGCTTTAATATTGGCTTTGAAGGTATGTTTTTCAAAGCCCTTACTTTTGAAATCGAGTATTTCCATAAGTACACCTTTGATTTGCTCTTTAACCAACCTCTTCCCCCATCGAGCGGCTTTACTTACTTCCCAAATAATATTGGTAATATGGTGAATAGGGGTATCGAGTTCTTAGTTGGATACGATATCTTTAAAACGAAAGATTTTTCATGGAACGTAACTGTAAACGCCACCCATTACAAAAATGAAATAACCAGTCTGCCCGATTATATCAATGCAGCAGGTGGTGCTCCGGTTGGAACCAAGAGATTGGTGGAAGGCGGTGGAATTTACGATTTCTATATAGAAACATATCGTGGAGTTGATGAAGAAACAGGTGTTGCACTGTTTATGACCGAAAGCCGACTCAAACAATCCAATGGTGATATTGATACAGATGAAACAGGCAACTTGCCCTTGCGTTATAAAGGATCTGCAATTCCCGATTTATATGGTGGTATCTCATCAACCCTGAATTACAAAGGAATTGATTTCTCCTTTGGATTCTCATATCAGGTTGGTGGTTTGGTGTATGATGGTGTTTATGCAGGATTAATGGGAGGTCTAAGCGAATTGGGAGGCAGCAACTTACACGTTGATGCATTGGATCGTTGGACACCACAGAATACAAAAACCAATGTTCCCTTGCTCCGTGCAGGTATTCAAAGTGCCAGCCAGCGCTCTGATAGATTCTTGATCGATGCATCCTATTTCAATATCCGTAATATTTCCTTGGGATACACCATACCTAAGAAAGCATTCGGTGCAAATGTTCCCATTGCTTCCATGAGGATTTATATGGTTGCCGACAACGTTTACCTATGGAGTCAGAGGAAAGGATTTGACCCAAGGCAAAGCATTACCGGAACTACGGATAACAACTACTCACCCATCAGAACTATTTCGGGTGGATTATCGTTAACATTCTAAAAACACTATAACTATGAAAAAAATATTAATTTTCCTTCTGGGTATCAGTTTGTTTCTGGTAGGTTGTCAGGGCGATTTTCTCGATGTTCAGCCGACCGACCAGATATCGAAAACGACACTGGATGAATATGCAAACTCCAGCCCCGATGCTGTTGTTGCTCTTACCGAACCGATAGTGAATGGTTTTTATCAAACCATGATAGATTACCAAGGAAACCATGACGTGTTTGGACAAAAAGCAGTTGATCTGGCCATGGACCTTCAGGGCATGGATATGGTGCAAACTATTTTCCACTGGTTCGGTTACGATTATCAAATGGAAAACCGCGATTACAACTATCGTAGGGTAAACAGAACCTGGGAATTTTACTACCAGCTGATTTTTGGAGCCAATGAAGTGTTGCAATTAATGCCCGAAAGTCCGGATGATCCTAAGTTGATCAGCTTTAAAGGTCAGGCACTGGGTATTAGGGCTTATGCTTATTTTTACCTAATCAGAATTTATCAATTCACCTATGACGGGCATCAGCAACGATTGGGTGTTCCGCTTTACAGGCTTACCGGATCCGAAATTGAAGATGGACGAAGAGCCACTGTGGAGCAAGTATATGAAGGGATAATTGATGATTTTGAGAAAGCATATGAATTGCTTACTCAGGTTAACCTTTCTAATAGTCAATTCAATAAAAATGCAGCCGCTTTGTACCTTTCGGATGCATATCTAACCATGAAAAACTATGAGAGGGCAGCATTCTATGCCAATAAGGCTCGCGAAGGATTTTCGCTTATGTCAAAGGCACAGTACACTGAGGGATTCAATTCCGTAGATAATCCGGAGGTTATTTGGGGATGCCCTATTACGCCTGAGAATACCAATTACTATGCAAGTTACCTGTCACACATTGCTCACTTTTTGGTAAACGGAGATATTGCACAAGGGTATGGTGGACCGTATGCACCTAAAGCAATTTATGGAGTGCTTTACAACCAGATTCCTGCATCCGATATTCGTAAAATGATGTGGGTATCATCGGGCCCTGAACAATATGTAAACCGTAAGTTTTTATGGTACGAAGATTTCCTTGGTGATTACCAATATGCAAGGGTAGCCGAAGCATATCTGATTGAGGCCGAAGCTCTGGCTCATACCAATGAAGGCCAAGCACGTCAGGTTCTTTACGACCTGGTGAAAGAAAGAGACTCACAATATCAGCTTTCGACCAATAGCGGTCAGGCTCTGCTGGATGAGATTCAGTTTCAGAAAAGAATCGAGCTGTGGGGTGAGGGTAGAGCACAATTCGATCGCAAGCGTTTGAAACTTGGCGTTGACAGAACCGGAAATGAACCGGATAATAATCATACGCCAGGAGGACGTTTGAAGTTCGAGTGGAATAATAAGGTTTTCGTTTTCGCAATGCCAATGCTGGAGATTGATGCCAATCCAAATCTTGTGCTTGACGATAACCAGTAAGTTAAACCAATTTGTTTTACATTTAAATAACTAATGTTACTATGAAAAAGATCACAACAGTATTGGTTATTATCTCCATGGTTATTAGTTTCTTCGCATGCAAAGAACAGTGTGAAAAAGACAATACCGGAGAGTTAACCATTGTAAATAAGACCGAAAGAGCAATATGGTTTGACGTAACCGAAGGAAGTTCGACCAATGAAAACAGGTTAGTACAATCCGGTGCGAAAACAACCTACACAATGCCAAATACTAAAGTTAAGATTTGGGCATCGCATACCAATGTTGACTCAATGTTTTTTATGGTTAAAACACAGGGAGTTGCAAGGTGTGAAGAAATTGTTTATGAAACTTCAGCGCAAGCCTGTAAGCTAACTCAATCCATTGATACCGTAACCATTACCAATAATACGGGTTTTGATGGGGTTATTAATTTGCAAGTACAAAATGGATACCCCGAATTCCAAGGGGAAGTTACCTTGGCTAATGGAGCAAGCCATTCGTATTACAACGTGAATGTTGGTAGCGGAGTGATGAATTATATTATCACTGTTAATGGTGTAA
The DNA here is from genome assembly GCA_002071445.1 of Bacteroidetes bacterium ADurb.Bin008. Lineage (GTDB taxonomy): Bacteria > Bacteroidota > Bacteroidia > Bacteroidales > Tenuifilaceae > MWFE01. The sequence goes on from MWFE01000017.1 coordinate 55,931, forward strand.
GGCGTAAAAGTGCCAATATAGAGATTGCCGCTTGCGATCCCGAGTTCAGATATACTTGGAACCCATAGTAAAGTATTAAGAGATTAATTAATCGAGACCGTTTCAGCCAATTGAGACGGTCTCTTTTTTTAAAGTATAGGTGGTTTCGTTGCTCTAACCAATCAAACCTATAGAAACGAATACGTTTTTACTGGAATGTTCAGAGGTTGCCATGAGAAACTCTCGTTTTCAGGAATTGTAAGAGATCAGCAAATTCCACCATACTTTCAAATGCTGATGAATTGATATGGACAAACAAATTCCCCTTACATGCATCCGAAAAAAATGCCATTGATGTGTTAAATAACAGGTTTTTTGAGTATATTGCATCCCTTTTTGAAACGTTTCTAAATTTGTTGATATCATTGTAACAAAATGATATTGAAATTTTTACAGAATGATTTTCAACACACTTTAATAATTAAAATAAAATGGCACAAGGACAGAAATCAAAGGGAGTGATTGCCATCCTAACCGGCGGAGGCGATGTTCCCGGGTTGAACCCTGCCATCAGAGCCGTAACCATCAGGGCACTTCGCGAGGGCTACCAGGTTGTTGGAATACGGAGGGGATGGGCAGGAATGATTGAAATTGTTAGGGATAAAGAGGCTGACAATAGCAATTGTTATGAATGGCTTACGGAAGAACGGGTTAGTAAATCTTTCAGGACCGGAGGAACATTTTTACATACATCACGCACTAACCCCTCGAAGGTTGCCAAGGATAAGGTGCCTCAGCAGTATAGAAGCAAGTATCAGAAGGAGGTGAACGACCTGACTCCCGAGGTGATTAAAAATCTCGATTTTTTGGGGGTCGATTACCTTATTCCCATTGGTGGAGACGATACGTTGAGCTACGGTGTGCGTTTGTACCAGGAGGGGGAGAAAGTTATTGCCATACCGAAAACCATGGACAATGATGTGCCCGGAACAGACTACTGCATAGGCTTTAGTACCTGTATCACCCGTACAATTGCCATGACGGATATACTGCGCACTTCTGCAGGTTCGCACGAGCGTATCCTTGTGATGGAAGTTTTTGGACGTTATGCAGGTTTCACCGCCATGCTTCCTACCATGGCCGGAGTGGCTAATCGCTGTGTTATTCCTGAGCATCAGTTTGATGTAGAACTGCTTACTCAACTACTCGTTGAGGACAGAAGGCTGAATTCTAGCCACTATTCGTCTGTTATGATTAGCGAAGGCGCTACATTCAAAGGAATGGACAAGATGGTATTCTCGGGCTCAGAGGTGGATGCGTATGGGCATGCCAAACTTGGTGGCATTGGCGATCTGGTGGCCCAAAAGATTAAAGAACTTTCTCCCAAGTTTAATAATGGGAAACCGGTCAATATCATCAATCAGAAGCTGGGTTACTTGGTAAGGGGCGGCGAGCCTGACGCCATTGACTCCATAGTGCCAATGGCATTCGGAAACCTGGCTCTTGACCTTATTCTGAAGGGAGTACATGGGCGTTTGGTAGTGCTGAAGAATGGTAGGTACGATAACATGCCTCTGGATGTGGTGACCAGCCAAAAGAAACTGGTCAATGTACAAAAGTTTTACAACACTGAGAGGCTCAGGCCGTTCTATAAAAGTTTCGAAATGCTCCCACTGTTTATAATGACAAGCGATTAGCGTGAGAGCAAGGCTGTACGGCATATGTAAGCAGTAACATTTTATTGTTATTTGTTTGTAACAAATGAACTTGCTTTCGACAGGGAATTTTTGTTGCGTACAGAAAATTTGACTTTGAATTTAAAGATATGTAGGTTAGGGGTGTTTTGGCACCCCTTTTTCTATCCATTCATTTGTCGAGTTCGCCTTCAACCCTTTCAATGATTTTGGTAGTGATGGAATGCAGCAGATTTATGTCCTGCTCGTTAGCGTTAGCAAGGCGCTCCAGAACTCTGCCATGGATGAGCGTCTCGGGAGGCAACCCAATACCATTCAATACCTTGATCACTTTTTCCTTCAAAGGCTTATAGGCGGTATGCTGGGGATTTTTGGCATTTTGTCCTCCAAAATTTCCTAAACCTATTCCTGAAAGTGAGTATGTGTAGATCATCACTGCCTGCGCAAGATTTAACGAAGGGTATGAACCTGCAAGCTGCACAGACGATACCACATCGCAAAGTGCAATATCCTCATTTGATAAACCCGATTCCTCGCCTCCAAATACAATGGCCAATTCCTGTACTGTATCCCCTTTGTCTTCGATGAAGGATTTTAGTCTGTTTACGCTGATCTCATTCTTTCTAACCCAACGTTGTTTCGAACTGGTAGCAATGGAAAAATCGATGTCAGCAAGGGCATCGCTCAGCGAGTCGTAAACCTTTGCATTATACAATATATCGTGCGAGCCATGTGCCAGCATCATGGCTTTTTCGCAAAGGTAGTCGCAAGGGTTGACAAACCTCAAGTCGTTAAATCCCATAGTTTTTAATGCCCTTGCAGCAGCCCCTGCATTCTCAGGTACAGTGTTGTTGACTAAAATATACGAGATTCTCATTTTCACTTTAATAGATTATTAAAAATAATAGCATCAAAGGCCAATTCTTACATCATAGTAGGCCATATATTGATGGACATAAGCCATTTACCTTATTGTTAAACTCTTTTTCAGTAATATTGCATTGCAAAGTTTAAAAAAGATAATGAGGGTTGATGGAAAATGGAATGAATTATTTATCTTTAATCGTAATTATTTTGAAATCCCGTCATGTTAACCTATCGACTCAAAACCGGAAAAATCCATCGTTCAACCTCCCTAAAATGGGTATTTGCAACAACATTCTGTTTAATTCTTGCAGCAACTTTTTTCAGCTGCACAAGAATTGATAAGAATAAGGAGCTAACTGAAGGCATTATTGAATACAAGGTATTCTATTTAAATACTGATTCAGTTAGGTTCGATCCCGACATTCGCCCCGATTGCATGGTGGTTAAATTTAAAGAGAATAATACAGTGAACAGGGTGGAGGCCCTGTCGGGTGCTTTTTCGTTTGCTTTTATTCAGGATCTTGATACCAAAACGTCAGTCACGTTGGTGAAAATTTTTAACAAAAAGCTGTTTTACAGGGAGCCATTGGTGGAGAATAGTTGCCATTTTGCATACAAATCTATGCCGAGCATTACAATCGAATACAGCGATGAAACAGAAGAATTTTTGGGTTTTCAATGTAAAAAGGCTCTTGCTACATTCAACGATAGTATTGCTTCTTCCTTTGAAATATGGTACACAGATGAAATTAAAATAAATAATCCTAACCACAATACACCGTTCGAAGCCATAGATGGCATTATGCTTAAGTTCTCCGTGATTATGTTCAATCACCGGATGAATATTGTTGCAACGGCTGTTAAACCTGCCACACTGCCCAAGGATGAGTTTGTGATTCCCTTCGATTATGAAGAGGTGGATTATGATACGATGATGGAGTTGATATATCTATTTCAATAGCATTACATAGGCATTTTCGGAATTATTCCCTTACTTTGTAAGGGATTTTTTGTTTTTTTTTACTTTTCAAGATTCAATAATAACAACTGGCACTTATGGCTAAAGTTGGAAATGATTCCAAGACGAAAAAAAATGAGGGAAAGCCGAAAAGGAGTTTTTTTAAGGACGATCGCATTCGGTTTACCTTTGGGCTGTTAGTCCTGTTTTTCTCGCTATACCTTACCATTGCCTTTGTATCGTACCTGTTTTCATGGCAATCGGACCAGAGTTTCCAATGGCAATCCATCTTTTCCGATTCATCAGTGAGGGTTCACAATTGGGCAGGAAAGGTTGGAGCCTCCTTTGCTTCGCAATTTTTAAATCGGTGGTTTGGCATTGCCTCGTTTGCAATCCCCTTTTTAATAGGAATTATTGGCCTAAGGCTTTTAAAAATCAGACTCTTGCCCTTACGGAGTACGATTCTGAAAAGCTTATTAGGAATGGTGCTTGTTTCATTACTCTTCGGATTCCTTTTTGGAAATGCCGGAAACATTCTCGGAAGCGGATTAGGCGGTGCACATGGTCTTTTTATCAGCGAATGGCTCATTGCATTCGTAGGAAAGTCAGGTACATTATTCCTGTTGATAGTTGTCTGTACTGCATATCTGTTATATTTGAATGTGAGCATATTGCCACTGTATAAGCGTATTGCATTGGCCGTAATCAGTCTTTTCAAAATATCGCCAAACAATAAGGATGATGGTACGGACAAAACATTTAGCGAGTTGGATGGCAAGGATGATCAGAGTCATTCTGCTGATTCCACTCAGGATGAAAATGAACGGACTGACATGGAGCCATTCAGTGTATTAAAAAGCGATAATGTTGATGATTATGAAGAGGATGACTCTGCTGGTGGCATTAAGGACGATGAGTTGGATGATGATGTTGAAGATTCTGACGAAACAAACAGGATTGCTACCACCGATGATGTTGAAATGGAGGTAAACATTAATCTTGAAGAGAATGGAGATCAGCAGGTGATTGTTACTCCTGAATTCTACGATCCTACCAAAGAACTTTCTGCATATCAGCTTCCGCCCATTGAACTTTTAGAGGACTACCGACATCGTCAGGCCCCCGTGACCGAGGAGGAGTTGCGTAGCAACAAGAACAAGATTATCGAAACGCTGGGTAATTATAACATACAAATTGCCAAAATATTGGCAACAGTTGGCCCCACCGTTACCCTTTATGAAATAGTCCCTGCTCCGGGGATTAGAATCAGCAAAATTAAAAACCTTGAGGATGACATTGCCTTGAGCCTGGCTGCATTGGGCATTAGAATTATTGCTCCCATTCCGGGTAGGGGAACCATTGGTATTGAGGTACCAAACCTGAAACCTGAGGTGGTTTCAATGGCTTCCATTATCCGTTCCTCGAAGTTTCAGGATAATAAGTTCGATTTGGCCATTGCATTGGGTAAAACCATATCCAATGAAACATTTGTGGTCGATTTGGCCAAAATGCCCCACCTGCTGGTGGCCGGTGCAACCGGACAGGGGAAATCGGTTGGATTGAATGCCATTATCACCTCGCTGCTTTACAAAAAGCACCCTGCACAGCTTAAATTTGTTTTGGTTGACCCCAAAAAGGTTGAGTTAACTCTGTACAATAAGCTGGAGAGGCATTTTTTAGCCAAACTCCCCGACTCGGAGGAAGCCATTATTACCGATACCCAAAAGGTGATTTATACGCTCAATTCACTCGGTATTGAAATGGATGCCCGTTATGACCTCCTAAAGGCTGCCCACGTGAGGAATATTAAAGAGTATAACGAAAAGTTTACTGCCCGACGTCTTAACCCCGAGAAGGGGCATCACTATTTACCCTATATCGTTGTGGTTATTGATGAGTTTGCTGATCTGATTATGACTGCAGGGCGGGAAATTGAAACTCCCATGGCCCGTATAGCACAATTGGCACGGGCGGTAGGTATTCACCTTATAATTGCCACCCAGCGACCTACCACCAATATTATAACCGGTGTTATCAAAGCCAACTTCCCGGCACGTATTGCCTTTAGGGTATCATCAATGATTGACTCCAGAACCATTCTGGACACATCGGGGGCCAATCAATTGGTTGGCAGGGGTGACATGCTTATCTCGACGGGTAACGATCTGGTTCGTGTACAGTGCGCATTTATTGATACACCGGAGGTTGAAAGGATAACCGATTTCATTGGTAATCAAAGGGGGTATGCAACGGCATACAATTTGCCGGAATATACCGGCGATACTGGTGAAGAAACCCTCGAAGTTGACCTTGGGAAACGGGATGACCTTTTCGAAGAGGCTGCACGACTGGTGGTTCAATATCAGCAAGGATCAACTTCGCTGATTCAGCGAAAATTAGCCATCGGTTACAATAGGGCTGGCAGGATTGTTGATCAATTGGAAGCGGCCGAAATTGTTGGTCCTTTTGAGGGCAGCAAAGCTCGCCAGGTTCTCATTAAAGATGAAACGTCGTTGCAAAATATTCTTGCAAAATTGAACGGAGAACAGAGTGATTAATGGATTAAAAAAGATTAGGTATGAAAAAATTGTTTTTGGCGGCTTTAACCTGTAGTTTAACGATTTTCTCCTTTGGACAATCAGCCCCGTTGGGGAAGGATTTAGTAAGGCTTTTCTCCGAAAAGATTCAATCGTACCAAACGATTAAAACAGTTTTTGCTTTTACCCTCGAAAATTTACAGGAGGGGCTTACCGACACCTACGATGGTACACTGTCCTACAAGGGTAAACAGTATAACCTTTCACTCATGGGCATGGAGGTTTACTACGATGGCGAAACAAAGTGGCAGTATATACCTGAGGCCAATGAGGTTACCATATCAAAACCCTCTTCACTTGATGGCGGCCTGTTTGATGATCCTACCAGAATATTCAGCAACTACGAGAAGGATTTCAAATCGAGATTTATTGGCGAACAGGTTGAAAAGGGTGTGGGTATCTACGAAGTTGATCTTTATCCTGAAGACCTTTCGGAACCCTATTCGCTTATCAAGATTAGATTTAACAAGGAGACACTCGAACCCATATCAGTGAAATATCAGGGTAAGGACGGTATCAACTATATTATCAACGTGAAAAGTTTTAAGCCCAATGTCCATTTGAAAGCGGATCTTTTCTCATTTGATGTGACAAAGTATAAGGGAATTGAAATTGTCGATTTAAGGTAACGCCATCCATCGCATATTGCACATTGTACATTGCAAATTACATTGGCATAGCCTTGGGATACTCAATGCGGGCGTGATATATGTTCAGTAGTTTCTTCTTAAAGGCAGATTTGACAACCGTAATATCCTTAAATGTAATGTCAGCATCGCTGTATTGTTCTTCAATTTGCTGATAGTTAATGATATTCTCAACCAGGTCGTTTATGGCTTCGTAAGTAATGGTTTTCAATGCCCGCGAAGCTGCCTCCACTGCATCGGCCATCATTAGCACAGCAGTCTCGCGTGAGAAAGGTTTTGGCCCCTTGTAGCTGAAAAGGGAAACGTTGTCTTTTAATTCAGGATACTTTTCGCGGTATAAACGCAAAAAGTATTGTACTTTGTTCGTGCCGTGGTGTGTCCTGATAAAGTCGATAATCTGTTCTGGAATGTTGTGTTTTTTAGCAATCTGTATGCCCTCGGCCACATGCTTTATGATAATTTCGGCACTCTCTTCGTAATCTATGCCTTGATGTGGATTGAATCCTGAGGCCTGGTTTTCAATAAAATAGTATGGATTGTTCATTTTGCCAATATCATGGTATAGAGCTCCGGCGCGAGCCAGAAGGGGATTGCCACCAATTTTAAAAATGGCCTCCTCGGCAAGATTGGCAACCTGAAGTGAGTGTTGGAAAGTCCCAGGCGCCTTTTCGGCCAACTGCCGAAGTAAATCCTGGTTTGTATCGGAGAGCTCCATCAGTGTTGTATCCGACAGGAAACCGAATATCTTTTCGAATAGGTAGATCAGCTGATAAGAGGTTAAAAGCAGAAGGGCATTGATGGCAAACCATAGAAAACTGTAGGGATCGATGGTTAAAATACTTCCTTCTTGAATAATGGCAATTCCAACATAGACAGCTATATACGAAATATAAACCAATGATATGGATAGGAACAACTTTCCTCGTCGATATAGATTTGTTAAGCTGATTATGGCAATGATGCCCGCAATAAAGTGAATGAATACGAATTCGAAGCTGTTGGGAACGAAGAAACCTACCAAAAATACCGTAACTAGGTGGATAAACAGGGCAAGCCTCGAATCGTAAAAAGTCCTTATGAAAATGGGGACTATGGCAAGGGGTATTATGTAAATATTAATTATGTTTCTTTTTATCAGAATTGACGATAGAATCGCCATGATGGTTATCAAAAGTAGAATGAAGATTATCTTGCGATTGTCGCTAAGAATTTCCCTTCGAAAATTGTATAGAAAAAGGAAAAGCATTAGAAAAAGCATGGAAATCAGCAGGGCTTGTCCCAGAATAAGCACCCTGAAACTGCCCCTAAACCCAATCTTGCTCTCATGCTCCCTTTTCAGCGAGAATATTATCTGGTAAAGATCCTGATTTATCACTTCACCCTTGGTTACAATGCTTTCTCCGGCATACACCAATCCTTTGGTAATGGATAGGTTGGCCAACATGTCCTGAGTAATTATTTCCGTTGACTTTGCATCGAAATGTAGGTTGGCCAGTACATAGTTACCCCAATCGATGCTCTTCACAAAACTCCCACTTATCGGGTATTTAGAGGCTATTATAGCTGTTTTTGTTTGCAGGTAATCAATGGCCGATCCGGTAGAGAATAGCTCTGAAAGGGGAGTCTCAAACGCCCGGTTCCCTGTCAATATCGATATGCTGTTTGTTTGTTTACCGGAAATATCGAAATATTCACCATTGCTGATAATACCTTTTTTGTAAACAAATGATAGTTGCTTTTGCAATTCTGCCATTATGGGCTCAGGAATTTGAGCAGTATTCTTTCTTTCCTTATTTTGATTCTCAAACAAATCTGAGACCTCGGTCTTAAAACGGGGGAGTACCCGTATTAGAACAGCAGAATCAAGCCTGAATATGGGTTTGACGTTGGAAAGAATAGCATTGCGTTCGGCAATGATCTCACTATCAGTTTTGTAAATGGGAAAATCGAACGGGGCGATCAAATCCTCATGCATCCATGCTTTACCTTTCTGAAATTCGTATTTAAACTTTCTTTCGCGGGGGAGAAAAACTAAGATGGCAACAATGGCAACTAAAAATAAAAGCCCTCGGATAATATCTTGAAAATGTAGTTTTAGAAAGCGGTATATCTTTTTCATAAAACGAAGCTGAAATTTTCTGAATCACGCAAATATAACATTTAAAACACTATAAAGGTTTTGACATTAATTTATATGTAGTATAAAATCTCTTGTTGTAGCAGCTCTTGCTACTATTCTCAGCTACTGATAACACTTTTTTAATCCCTATGAGCCAGACAAATCGACAGTAAAAAGAGTTTGTAAAAAGACATTATGACACGATCAATTTAATGGCAAGCGTTTTGACCTTGGTGAGGCAGCATGATTAACAACGATTAATAAATATAAACATATGAACTTAAACGATTTCACTATCAAATCACAAGAGGCCATTCAGCAGGCCTTCTCCATAGCTCAAGGCTATCAGCATCCGGCCATTGAGCCTGCCCACTTGTTAAAGGGTATAATGAGTCAGGCCGAAAGCGTGTCCGGCTTTATATTCAATAAGATGGGTGTTAACACGGCCAATTTCGATTCGGTTCTAAATGGCATTCTCTCCCGATTCCCCAAAGTTTCGGGCGGAGAACAGTACCTGAGTGCTGCAAGCAACAGGGCACTGCAGAAAGCATCGGGGTTTGCCAAGGAGATGGGTGACCAATACGTGTCGGTTGAACATCTCATTTACGGACTGTTGGAATCGGGCGATCAGGTATCGCAGATTATGAAGGATGCCGGTATGAATGTGTCTGACCTGAAGAAAACCATTGCAGAGTTAAGGAAGGGATCAAAGGTTGAGTCGCAAACAGCGGAGGATACTTACAACGCATTGAATCGTTTTGCACTCCATTTAAACGAGATGGCCCGGAATGGGAAACTCGACCCTGTTATTGGGCGCGATGAGGAGATTAGGCGGGTTTTGCAAATACTCTCGCGTAGGACAAAAAATAACCCCATACTCATAGGTGAGCCGGGCGTTGGCAAAACGGCAATAGCCGAGGGGATTGCCCATCGAATAGTGAATGGCGATGTTCCTGAGAACCTGAAATCGAAACAACTTTTCTCTCTCGACATGGGAGCGTTGATAGCCGGTGCCAAGTATAAAGGAGAATTTGAAGAGCGTCTTAAATCGGTAATAAAAGAGGTTGTTGCTTCGGGCGGCGAGGTGGTGCTTTTCATCGACGAGATACATACTCTGGTGGGAGCAGGGAAGGGAGAGGGTGCTATGGATGCTGCCAACATTTTAAAACCAGCATTGGCTCGTGGCGAACTTCGCGCCATTGGTGCTACCACTTTTAATGAATACCAGAAGTATTTTGAAAAGGATAAAGCTCTTGAAAGGAGATTCCAATCCGTGCTGATTGATGAGCCAAGCGTTACCGATGCCATTTCCATTCTGAGGGGTTTAAAAGAGAGGTACGAGAGCCACCATGCGGTTAGGATTAAAGATGAGGCCATAATATCAGCAGTGGAATTGTCGAACCGCTATATTACCCAAAGGTTTTTGCCCGATAAGGCAATTGACCTTATCGACGAGGCTGCATCGAAATTACGCCTCGAAATGAACTCTGTGCCTCAGAGCATTGACGAGATAGAAAGGCGCATTAAACAGCTTGAGATTGAACGTGAGGCCATAAAACGTGAGGGCGATGATAAGAAGGTGGCATCGCTTAGCCATGAGATAGCCAACCTGAACGAGGAGAGGAATACCCTGAGAGCCAAGTGGCAATCGGAAAAAAACATCATTGAAAAGATACAGCAGCACAAGAACGCCATTGAGGGGTTAAAAGTAGAGGCAGACAGCGCAGAACGTCTTGGTGATTACGGAAAGGTGGCTGAGATACGATATGGGCGCATAAAGGAGGCCGAAAAGGCCATAGATACTCTCAAAAGTGAGTTGGCTGAAATGCAGTCCGATTTCTCGCTGATTAAGGAGGAGGTCGATTCGGCCGATATAGCCGAAGTGGTGGCCCGATGGACTGGTATCCCGGTAAGCCGGATGCTGCAGAGCGAGAGGGAGAAACTGCTGACCCTTGAAGACCATCTGCACGAAAGGGTAGTTGGTCAGGACGAGGCCATTTCGGCAGTTGCCGATGCGGTTCGCAGGAGTAGGGCCGGGCTACAGGATTCCAAACGCCCCATTGGGTCGTTCATATTCATGGGGACAACGGGTGTTGGTAAAACCGAACTGGCAAAAGCTTTGGCGGAGTTTCTTTTCAATGAGGAGGAGTTGATGACAAGGATAGACATGAGTGAATATCAGGAACGCCATTCCGTTTCGAGGTTAGTGGGAGCCCCTCCGGGGTATGTTGGGTACGATGAGGGAGGACAGCTCACCGAGGCAGTGCGCCACAAACCCTATTCAGTGGTGCTACTCGATGAGATAGAAAAGGCTCATCCTGATGTGTTTAATATTCTGCTTCAGGTGCTTGAGGACGGGCGGCTTACCGACAATAAAGGGCGACTGGTTGATTTTAAGAATACTATTATCATTATGACTTCCAACATCGGTTCGCACATTATCCAGAGCAACTTCGAAAATGCTACAAATGGCGTATCGCACCAGGTGATGGATAGGACACGTGCGCAGGTATTGGAATTGCTCCGATCGACAATCCGTCCGGAATTTCTAAACAGGGTGGATGAGATTATCATGTTCTCGCCCTTAACAAAAAGCGAGATACGGGAGATTGTGAACATGCAATTTCAAATAATCCGAAAAATGTTGGAAGAGCAAGGTATTACATTGAGTATTACCGAAAGTGCCATTGATTGGATTGTTGCAACGGGCTTCGATCCTTTGTACGGAGCAAGGCCTATAAAAAGGTTGATGCAGCGTCACATACTCAACAGGTTATCGAAAGAGATCTTAGCGGGGAAAGTTTCAAAAGAAAAACCCATAGTGATTGACCATTTCGATGGCGATGAACTGGTTTTTAGATAGGTTATGTGATTTGGACTAAAAAAAAAGAGGCTTGCCCTTCGGGTAAGCCTCTTTCAATTGGTTTTTACTACTTAAATCCTTTGAGGCATTCATCTACATCGCTTCGAATATCGAACACCGAATGCAATTGGAGAAGTTTTACCAACTCCATCACCTCTTTTGATATACAGCATAGTTTTAGCTGAGAAGAGTTATTCTTTGCAACTCTCAGAATTGAAAGGAGTGAGCCGAAACCGGAACTGTCTATATATTCAATGCCTGCCAAACTCAATACCATTTTCAAATCCTTTTGGTCGAACAGCATGGAAACCTCCTGCTTAAATTGCTGCGAAATTGCCGAGTGCAATTTGTTGTGATGTGCACCTATCGAAACGATCAGCACATCGTCAATTTTTTCAACATTTATCATGATTCGTCAAGTTTATATCGGTGAATGTAATCTTTTAATTCTTCGACTATTTCGGTTGTAAGCTGTTTGTATTTGTCAATGAGTTCAGAGTATCGTTGTGTTTGAGTATTCTGATTTGCCAGCTCTTCAAGTTCTTTCATGTTCTTTACCAACTGTTTAAAACCCATGGTGGCTGCCGATCCTTTTATTTTATGCGATAATTTTGCCAGAGCGACAAGATCACCATTGTCAAGATGCATATCCAGCTGTTCGGCAAACAACGGCACTTGTTTGGTAAACATGTTAATTAATTCCATGACAAACTCATTGTTCCCTTCGGCCAGGGCTTCCAAATGTTTAATATTTATATACTTGTATGTTCCCATTGTGGTCACATCAAACGAATTTGTCCCGGCGATCATCAATAAAAATTACCCGTACCATGGCAGGTTTTACAAATATATATTAAACAAATTAAAAAACAGCAAGTGTTTCTCATAATATTTATTGAATTTACATATTGCCCATTATCAAAATAACTCGTAGGTTTGCGTATTAAAAAAACCATTTTCATTCAATTACGCTTAAAAATATTTATACCATGAAGCAAACTCCATTTACCAAATTTCATATTGAGCGTGGTGCTAAAATGGCACCCTTTGCCGGATTTAACATGCCCATTGAGTTTTCGGGTATTAACGACGAGCACATAACTGTGCGCGAAAAGTTGGGAGTATTCGATGTTTCGCACATGGGCGAGGTTTGGGTTAAAGGTCCCAATGCATTGAATTTCTTGCAATATGTAACATCAAATGATGTGTCGGTTTTAACAGACGGAAAAATACAGTACACATGCTTTCCCAACGGGAAAGGGGGTATCGTTGACGACCTCCTGGTGTACCGTTTCGATGCCGAAACATACCTGCTGGTAATTAATGCCGGGAATACCCAGAAAGACTGGGAGTGGTTATGTAGTCATGCGCCAAAGTTCAACCTCACGCCCGGGAAGGAGTTGTACAATGCTTCCAGCGAGATAGCCCAGTTGGCTGTACAGGGCCCCTTGGCATTGAAAGCAATGCAAAAGCTTACCAAGGAACCCATTGAAAGCATGGAGTACTATACATTTAAAAAAATAGATTTTGCCGGCATTAAGGATATAATATTTTCAATAACAGGATACACCGGCGCCGGAGGATGCGAAATATACTGTGCCAACGAGGATGCAGAAAAGCTATGGAAGGCTGTTTTTGAGGCTGGTGCAGAATTCGGTATAAAACCCATAGGATTGGGTGCTCGCGACACCCTGAGGCTTGAGATGGGCTACGTGCTTTACGGAAATGATATAAACGAGAGCACATCTCCACTGGAAGCAGGATTGGGTTGGATTACCAAGTTTGTTGACCATAAAAATTTTATTGACAAGGAGTATATGCTCAACCTTAAAACTGCCGGATTAAAACGAAAACTTGTTGGCTTTGAGATGGTTGACAGAGGTATTCCCCGTCAGCATTACGAAATATTCGATAGCCAGGGAAACCTTATTGGCGAAGTAACCTCGGGAACCATGTCGCCCATGATGAAGATTGGCGTTGGAATGGGCTACGTCGGTACTGAGTTTAGCAAACCCGATACGGAAATTTTCATTGGCGTTAGGGACAAAAAGCTGAAGGCCAAAGTGGTGAAACTGCCTATCTATAAAAAGTAGCTTTGAGATTGTCTTTTCTCTGGGGGGCATGAACCTAATCATGCCCCATTTTTTTTGCTAAAAAAATCATTATCCATTTTTCAATCTTCAGTAAATAATGCCCTCAATCCGCTATGGAATGTAGTTTTTACTTCCTGCTTTAAATCATTTCAGATTTTTAGGAAATGTGAAAAATAAGTTGGAAATTTGGCAGCAATTACCACTATTGTCTTACAATTTAAAACTTTATACGCTATGAAAAAACACAACTTTAATGCGGGACCCTGTGTCCTTCCAAAACCGGCAATCGAAGCTACAATTGAAGCTATCCGCGATTTTGACAATACCGGAATTGGCCTTCTCGAAATTTCTCACCGTACACCCGGATGGGAAAAAGTAATGGCAGAAACCGAGCAGCTGTGGAGAGAGTTGCTTAATATTCCCGAGGAGTATGCTGTTATATTCCTTGGTGGCGGTGCATCAACACAATTCTACACCCTTGCAGCAAACTTCCTGAACAAAAAAGCTGCATACCTTGAAACCGGAGTTTGGGCTAAGAAAGCCATCAAAGAGGCCAAGCTATACGGCGAGGTTGAAGTGGTGGGTTCGTCGGCCGATAAAAACTTTACCTATATCCCAAAGGGATACACCATCCCAACCGATGTTGACTACTTCCATATCACCACAAACAATACCATTTACGGAACTGAGATAAAAACTGATATCGACAGCCCGGTGAACCTGATAGCCGATATGAGCTCTGATATTATGAGCCGTCCTGTTGACATTAAAAAGTATGCCATGATTTATGGTGGTGCACAAAAAAATGTGGGTCCTGCAGGTGTAACCTTTGTTATTGTACGTAAAGATTTACTTGCAAAAGTACAACGGAAATTGCCTTCGATGGTTGATTACAAAACCCATATCGGAGCCGAACCAAAGGACAACTCCATGTTTAACACCCCGCCGGTAATCTCCGTTTTTGTGATGAACCAAACATTGAAATGGGTGAAATCACTTGGCGGTGTTAAGGAAATGCAGAAACTCAATCAGAAAAAAGCTGAGCTTTTGTATAACGAGATCGATCGTAATAAGATGTTTGTTGGAACTGCCGTTAAGGAGGATCGCTCAATGATGAACGTTTGCTTTGTAATGGCAGAGCAGTACAAGGATAAAGAGGCTGATTTCATGGAGTTTGCCAAAAAGGCCGGAATGGTTGGTATTAAAGGGCACCGTTCGGTGGGCGGATTCCGCGCATCTATCTACAATGCTTGCCCCCTTGAAAGTGTACAGGCCCTTGTGGATTGCATGAAGGAATTTGAAAAATTACACGGATAGTTTACATTTCATTGGACTTGGGCGGTGAATCGCCCAAGTCTTTTTCAATAGATTAGTCCAAATAACAATAAAAAAATAAATGCTATGGCAAAAGTATTAGTAGCAACCGAGAAACCCTTTGCCAAGGAAGCGGTTGATGGAATTAGAAAGATTGTCGAGGAAGCCGGTTTTACACTGGTCCTTTTGGAGAAATACACCGATCCCAATGATTTGATAAAAGCCGTTGCCGATGTTGATGCACTTATTGTACGTAGCGACAAGGTAACAAAAGAAGTTGTTGAAGCGGGTAAGAATTTAAAGATAGTGGTTCGCGCCGGTGCCGGTTACGATAATCTCGATCTGGCAGCTTGTACTGCAAAAGGCGTGGTGGCAATGAACACCCCCGGGCAGAATTCAAACGCTGTGGCCGAATTGGCCATTGGCATGATGATTTACATGGCACGCAACCTTTTCCAGCCTGGAACAGGAGCGGAGATTGCCGGTAAAAAATTAGGCATTCATGCCTATGGTAACGTTGGCAAATTAGTTGCAAAATACGGTAAGGGCTTTGGCATGGAAGTATATGCATTCGATCCATTTGTTGCCAAAGAGGTTATGGAAAAGGATGGCGTTAAGGTTGTTGGCTCTGTTGAAGAGCTTTACAGCACTTGCCATTACGTTTCATTACACATTCCGGCTAATGACAAAACCAAAAAATCCATAGGTTACGAGTTACTCTCGAAAATGCCCAAGGGAGGCGCCCTAATCAACACTGCCCGTAAAGAGGTTATCGATGAAGCAGGTTTGATAAAAACATTATCCGAGAGAACGGACCTTAAATATGCCACCGATATCATGGCAGATAATCATGCTGAACTGGTTGAAAAATTCCCCGGCCGAATATTCTCTACTCCAAAGAAAATGGGTGCAGAAACTGCCGAGGCAAATGTCAATGCCGGATTAGCATCTGCCAGACAGATTGTTGGCTTTATTAAGAAAGGCGACCGTACATTCCAAGTAAATAAGTAGATTTCGTTAATCGTAAAACGTAAAACGTTAATCGTAAAACGTAAATCGAAATATGGATCATAAGGATTTGGATGCGTGGAAGGAATCGGTAGAATTATCGGTCCTTGTCAATACAGTTACCAAGTCCTTTCCCAAAGAGGAACAGTATGGATTAACTCAGCAAATTAGAAGGTCTGCCGTATCGGAGCCTTCTAATATTGCTGAGGGGTGTGCAAGGAAAAGCACAAAGGAAAACATACGATTTATGTATATCGCCTTAGGCTCATTGGCCGAGGTGGAAACCTAGATTATCATTTCCCATAGGTTGGGTTTTATTGCTAATGCTGATATTATACTGAATCAAATAGCAAAGGTGAAACAGATAATTTTAGGGTTAATTCGTTATCTTAAGAAAACGTCAAATAACTAATCGATTCACTCCCGACCTGTCGGGATCACGATTCACGTCTCACGTAAAATAATTTAACATGATCAAAATAAAACCATTTAAAGGGGTACGTCCCCCGCAGGAGTATGCCAAGGAAGTGGCATCGCGTCCCTACGATGTGCTAAACTCCAGGGAAGCCAAAGCCGAAGCAGGCGAAAAATCGTTGCTTCACATCACAAAGCCGGAAATTGATTTCGATCCCATTATAGATGAGCATTCACAGCAAGCCTATGACAAGGCTATTGATAACTATAAGTTGTGGAAGTCGAAGGGCTGGCTGGTGAAAGACCAAAAGGAGATGTACTACATCTATGCCCAAACCATGGATGGACGAACCCAGTACGGATTGGTTGCAGCCTGCCATTATGTGGATTACATTGAGGGTAGAATCAAAAAGCACGAACTCACCCTTCCCAGCAAGGAAGACGACCGGATGATACATGTGCGCAACCAGAATGCCAATATCGAGCCCGTATTCTTTACATATCCCGCTGTGAGCGAGATGGATAGCATTGTGAAAGAGGTGGTGAAAAAGAAACCTGAGTACGATTTTGTGGCCGACGACGGATTTGGCCATCACCTGTGGCTGGTTGATGACGATGTTACCATTAAACGGATTACCGAAATATTTGCAAAAATGCCTGCCCTTTACGTTGCCGACGGACACCACAGAACGGCAGCTGCTGCAAGAGTAGGGCAGGAGAAGAAAGGGCAAAATCCCAACCATACGGGCAACGAGGAGTACAACTATTTCCTTGCTGTTATTTTCCCCGATGACCAGTTGAAAATTATTGACTACAACCGCGTGGTGAAGGATTTGAATGGTCTAACCACCCAACAATTCATTGAGAAATTGCAAGCTACATTCGAAGTGAAGGAGATGGGAACAAACATTTATACGCCCAATAAGCTCCATAACTTCAGCATGTACATGGAGGGAAAATGGTACTCGCTAACAGCCAAGCCGGGCAACTACAACGATAGCGATCCTATCGGTGTGCTCGATGTCACCATACTCTCAAACCTTGTGTTGGATAATATCCTTGGCATCAAGGATTTGAGAACATCAAAAAGGATTGATTTTGTGGGTGGTATTCGCGGGTTGGGCGAACTGAAGAAGCGAGTCGATAGCGGCGATATGAAGGTTGCCTTTGCCCTTTACCCCGTTTCCATGAAACAGCTTATCGATATTGCCGACACGGGCAACATTATGCCACCCAAAACCACCTGGTTTGAGCCAAAACTTCGCAGTGGGCTGGTTATTCACGAATTGTACTAGTTTTTTTTTATAGCAAATAACTTTTAAAAAGCGCCCATTGGGGCGCTTTTTTTGTATTCCCGGTGCGTTAGTTGTATTCGGCTGATATGGGTAGTTGAAATAAAGCTGCCGAGAAAGCGACATCTTTCAAGCCAATAAGAAAGAATCGATCTACAGTTGAATCATTGCCAATTTTTCCATAACTTGCACAGTGAAGTGCATATAAATTGTACATATACCCTGGCAGTGGGCAACTCTGAGTTGTTGTGATGTTGATAAAAATGGGTTAGCTGCAATAGTCATTCCTATAATTGTTGAGTTTTTTTCAGTTTTCGGTTATTTGCCTATGGATAAAAACTGTGAATCATGGATAAAAACATAAAGCCAAACCGAGCATTCCTGCATCTGCTTATGGGGGCATTAATATGCTTGGTATTGCTGCCGTCGTGTTGGCGTGGACTACCCCATAGGGTTATCAATACCTCAATGCTCAAAACCGACGGCGTGGAGAGGGAGGGGAAGGTTTATTTCCTGTTGAGATATAGGCTGAAAAAGCCCGATAAGATGATTTACCCTCTACTTCCCCCATATCCCGGCAAGCAGTATATTGAACAACTCTACCTTTACTCGCTGTCTTTGGAAGATAACCGCCTGGAGCAGCTCTGTTCGCTAACACCCCCTAGAAAGGGGTGGAGTTATGGCATTTCCAATGATGCCAAAATTGGTACCTATTGGGAATTCCACAACGACACACTCTATTTTGCCTACCAATCGAATTGGACCGGAGAAGAGTTTGCCTACGATTTATATAATTTTGCCCATGGTCAATGCGAAGGCGTAATTTCTGATATAGGAAGAAGTACCATGGATAGCCTATTAGGATTAGGATGGTCTTTATATGAGGGGCGATTACAGGGTTACCGGATTGATTCGCTCACCCATTTTCTCCCTTTTGAGCAATGGAACCTTATATCTCCGCTGACTTTCAGTAAGTTGTCCGTCAGTGAGTTGAAGACTGTATTGGTGAAGGGTATTGGAGACAGGTTTTTCATAGACAGGATTTTTGAGTATTTTTTGGAAACTGGCAGGCCAAAAGAACTTCGAAGATTGGCAGATGACTTTCTCAAGTATTACCGGCAACTGGAAGGATACCGTCAAAGGAGTTATGTCCCTTATCTTCTGGAAGGGAGGACTAAGTTACTGCTCCACGCCATGTATGGGGGCGATAAGGTATTGGATGGCCCGGATGAGGTCAACCAGCTAATTTACCAGCATAAAAACCATGAGGCCATGGCGGCTCTGGAAGAATTGGACAATGTGAACACCGCCAATGCAAATGGAACAACACCGCTCATGGTAGCTGCATTTGTAAATAATGAACCCATGGCTAAACTGCTGCTTGAGAAACAAGCCCATATCGATGCCAACGATTCAATGGGATGTACAGCACTTATGTACTCCGCCCTTGGTGATGCCCCCAACACCCTGGAATTGCTTCTTATCGGTGGCGCCAATACTGACATGCAGTGTATTGGTAATACGCATATAGTCATGTTATTTAAAAGCCATATCAGGTGGATTTATCATCGATATGCCAAACGTAATATCGAGTAATCGCCCCGGCCAAGGAGGGTATCTCCCGATTTTTAGTCCATTGCTCATTTTGTAAGAAGCAATAGCCAAACGCCCAAATTGTACGTTTACTTCTTGCACGCCGTTCTATCCCATGGCTGCAATAGCCCCGAGCCACTTTTCTGTATTTATGTCCGGTACGATTAGATGTTTTTGTCCGATTCAGGTAGCAATCTAAGTTTGCATATTTCCATCTGAAAGGGGACCTATGTTATTAACAAGTTTGACCCACAGGATACTGAAAATATATGGAATTATGGCTATGTCATCAAGATACCGGATACTATTCAGCACCCTGTAGCTCATCCCAGTATTCCATGGCCCTGCGGGTGTGGGGTATTACAATGGTTCCGCCCACAATATTGGCTACGGCAAATATCTCCATCATCTGGGGCGTGGTAACACCCTGTTCGTAGCATTTTTCCAAATGGTACTTAATGCAGTCGTCGCAGCGGAGCACCATGGAGGCCACCAGGCCCAACATCTCCTTGGTTTGCGAAGGCAATGCCCCGTCGGTATAGGTGTTGGTGTCCAAGTTGAATAGGCGCTTAATCACCAGGTTATCCTGTTCCAGGATCCGCCGGTTCATTTTGGCTCTGTACTCCCTGAATTCTTCAATTTTGTTGTTCATGGCTTTTGGTATTGATTGAATGGAGGATGAAACCTTTCGGCAAAAATATGGAAATCACCGCGCAAGTACAATATTATGAGCGTAATTAGATAGGAATTTTGCCGTGTTTGCTGATTAAATCGCCAAGTGGCGATAAAACTTTACCAAACTGAAATGACTAGAGGAGCGCGTTTAAATCTTGGCGATCCGGATAGGATTCGAACCTATGACCCACAGCTTAGAAGGCTGTTGCTCTGTCCAACTGAGCTACCGGACCCTTTGTCTTTAGGGCTGCAAAAATATAAAAATCAATTAACAACTTAAAATTTGCAGGTTGGAAAAAGTAATAATTCGGTACGATGCTTAATCTCTACCTTGGTTTAGATCCTGTCAAGGGGTGAATACTAATAAACTTGGCAGAAAAATTCATCCTGTCAGTATTGATTGTCTTTTATCCTATATTTGCCTTTTTTAAACAATTTAAGCATTACCGAATATGAGAACAACGCATTTTATCCTAGCTTTTCTACTAACTTTTCTATTCCATGAGACATCAGCCTGCACCAGCTACCTGATAACCAAAGGTGCCACTGTTGATGGTTCTACCATGATTACATATGCAGGCGACTCGCATATCCGCTATGGTCAGCTTCAGTTCCGCCCAAGGGCAGTGTGGCCCATGGGTGCCATGCAAACCATATACGACAGGAGTTCCAACAGGCCCCTTGGCCAGATACCTTACCCCGCCGAAACTTATCAGGTAATCGGTTTTATGAACGAGTATCAGGTAGCCATTGGCGAGAGCACGTTCGGCGGTAGGAAGGAGCTACGCGATACCACAGGCATAATCGATTGGGGAAGCATAATGTTCCTGGGTCTTGAAAGGGGCAAAACGGCCCGCGAGGCTATAAAAGTGATGATGGAACTGGTAGAAAAGTACGGCTACTACAGTACAGGACAATCATACTCCATTGCCGATCCCAATGAGGCTTGGTACCTTGAAATGATAGGTAAGGGTATGGATATGAAGATCGATGGCAAAACCAAGAAGATGTATAATGCCAACAAGGGTGCCGTGTGGGTTGCCATTCGCATACCCGACGGGTATGTGAGTGCCCATGCCAACCATGCACGTATCACCACATTCCCCAAGGAGGATGGGGTGAAATCCATCAGCTCAAAAAATCTGGATAAAATTTTTGAGCCGGGTATCGAGGTGGTATATTCCCATGACGTGATTGATTTTGCCAGGGCAAAAAAGTATTTTAGCGGTAACGATGAGGAGTTTAGCTTCTCCGATACCTATGCACCCCTTGATTTTGAGGCGGCCCGCTTTTGCGAACTGCGCGTGTGGGCAATGTTCGATCAGGTGAACGACGACATGAAGCAGTACTGGGATTACGCCACGGGGATGGTGAAATCGCCAAGGATGCCCCTGTACATTAAGCCCAACAGGAAGCTAAAACCCCGTGATTTGATGGCCTTTAAACGCAACTATCTGCAGGGCACCGACCTGGATATGAGCAAGGATATCGGGGCGGGACCCAGCGCTTTGCCCTACCGCTGGAGGCCATTGACATGGGAATACGATGGAAAAACCTATTTCAACGAGAGGGTAACCGTAACCCAGCAAACAGCCTTTTCGTGGGTTGCCCAAATGCGCAGTTGGTTGCCCGATCCCATTGGTGGTGTGTTTTGGTATGGCGTTGATGACGCCGGATCGTCGGTGCATGTCCCGTTTTATTGCGGCATCAATGGAGTACCCCATACCTTTTCCGAAGAGAATGGCGATATCCTGACCTATTCTGATGACGCCGCATTCTGGGTATTCAACCGCGTGGCGCACACCGCCTACCTGTTTTACGACAGGGCCATTGTGGATATCCGCAAGGCACAGCAGCGTTTTGAGGAGTACTTCGAATCTCTCGTTCCATCCATTGATGCGGGTGCTTTGGAGTTGTACGGAAAGGATAAGCAACTGGCGGTTGAGTTTCTCACCCGGTTCTCTCACAGTTCGGCCGACAATGTGGTGAACCAATGGCGAGATTTGGGTAACTTCCTACTGGTGAAGTATCTGGATGGTAACGTTAAACCCGAAAAGGAAGGAGAGTTTTTGCGAAACCCATGGGGCTTCCCGGTAAGCCCAACTAACCCCGACTACCCCGATAGCTGGAAGCAGATTCTTATTGAGAAGACCGGAGATACTTTTTTAATAAGGGAGTAGAGGATACTGTTCTAGATAATCACAAAATTTGCTTCCGTTATCCCATGCCAAACAAAAGAATAATTGGTTGTCCCTTTAAACTATAAATGAAATGTACATTCAAAGGGGGAATGAAATCATTGATTGTTAATGATTCTCTTGAACGGATGGCTAATAATGTTTTACATCAGCAGTCAAGGTGTTGCACATGAATTAAAATGGACTATTTTTGTCGGATTCAAAAATTGAAACAACAATTATTAACCCTATAACTTATGTTTTATGTTTAAAAATCACCCCAAGGGACTTCTGGGAGCTGCTCTATCGAATATGGGTGAGCGCTTCGGTTTTTACATTATGATGGCGATACTAACGCTGTTCATTTCGGCCAAATTTGGCCTTTCCGAAACCACAACAGGCTACGTATATTCGATATTCTATGCATCGATTTACCTTTTGGCGCTGGTTGGAGGTTTAATTGCCGACAGGACGAAAAGGTACAAGAGCACAATTCTTATCGGACTTGTGATGATGGCTGTGGGTTACCTGATAATCGCCGTACCCACCCCAACTCCCGTTCCGCACATGGGATTTTATCTGGCACTTACCTGTTTCGGGCTACTTGTTATCGCTTTTGGTAATGGTTTGTTTAAGGGTAACCTCCAGGCCATTGTAGGGCAAATGTACGATAATAAGGAGTATGCCGATAGGCGCGATGCCGGGTTCCAGATTTTTTACATGTTTATCAACGTGGGCGGTTTCTTTGCTCCCTGGATAGCCATTGGGGTTAGGAATTGGTGGCTGAAGGTCAATAACTTCAACTATAATGCAGCATTGCCTGAGCTATGCCATCAGTATTTGGGTAATGCAGATTCCATGACACCCGAATCCATGAGCCGCCTTACAGAGTATGCAACCAATGCCTATATACAGGCACCAGCCACTCTCGATCTCACCGCATTTGCCAATAACTATCTGGATGTTTTTAACCACGGCTTTCAGTATGCTTTCATGGCAGCCATTGGCGCAATGCTCATCTCTCTGGCTATATACCTGACCAATAAACATAAATTTCCCGATCCTGCTCAGAAAGGAGTTGCAAAGGATAGTGGAGTGAGCAAGGAAGAAATCCAGATGAGTATTCAGGAAATCAGACAGCGAATCTATGCCCTTTTTGCAGTATTTGGTATTGTTATTTTCTTCTGGTTGTCTTTCCACCAAAATGGCTACTCGCTAACTTACTTTGCCAGAGATTATGTGAACTTGAAGGTCATTGATATAAACCTTGGGTTTACTCGGATTATTGGTGCCGAAATATTCCAGGCTGTTAACCCATTCTTTGTGGTTACTCTTACCCCGCTTATTATGTGGTTGTTCGGAAGCCTTAGAAGAAGAGGTAAAGAGCCATCCACTCCCATGAAGATTGCCATTGGTATGGGAATTGCCTCGTTGGCATACATTTTCCTCATGATTTTCTCTTTGGCACTGCCTGCCAAATCAGAACTGGCCAACATGACAGCCGATCAAATAGCTGCCATGCAGGTTACGCCATGGGTAATGGTAGGTCTATATTTTATCCTGACTGTGGCAGAACTATTCATTTCTCCGCTTGGAATCTCTTTCGTTTCGAAAGTTGCCCCGCCCCATCTACAAGGGTTGATGCAGGGCTTCTGGTTGGCTGCAACAGCCATTGGTAACTCTTTGCTATTCATCGGAGGCATACTTTATACTACTGTTCCCATTTGGGCTTGCTGGTTGGTGTTTGTGGGAGCCACAGGTGCATCGATGTTGGTTATGCTATCCATGGTGAAATGGCTTGAAAAAGTTGCAAGGTAATTCACACTATCATTTTTACAAGGGTTACTCTCAGTGGGTAGCCCTTTTTTTTATCTTTGCAAACCATTCTATCATTCCAATTTGAAACAGGCAAAAGACTTTACAAAGGGCAATATTGGCAAACAGATAATCAATCTGGCATTGCCAATCATGGGCACGGCCTTTATCCAAATGGCATATAACATGACCGATATGCTTTGGATTGGTCGAGTGGGAAGTCAGGCGGCTGCAGCCGTTGGGGCATCGGGCCTGTTTCTGTGGCTGGCCAATTCCATCGTTTATACCACCAAGGTGGGAGCGGAGGTAACCATTTCGCAGAGTTTGGGAGCGGGCGAAGGCAAAATGGCGCTGAGCTACGCCCGCCATGCTTTGGTTGTGGCGTTGATTTTGGGCTCACTGTTTGGCCTTTCGCTGTTTGCGTTCAGCCCGCGCTTGGTGGCATTTTTCCACCTGAGCGACACGGTGGTGAACAGCAACATGGAGGCGTACCTCAGGATTATTGCCCCGGGAATGCTGTTCACCTTTCTCAACCCAACCTACTCGGGGATGTACAACGGCATGGGATTATCCAAAATTCCTTTCTATGCCAATGCTGCAGGCCTCATTATCAATATTGCTCTCGACCCTCTTATGATATATGGCATCGGACCATTTCCTCGCCTCGAGGTGCGGGGAGCTGCTTATGCAACCCTTATTTCGCAGGGGATTGTAACGATTATTTTTTACATCTACTCTTTTTCAGGAAACTCACCCTTTCAACGCTTATTCAAGGGCTTTTCGCCCACCGTAACACGTTTTAAACGCATTTTTCGCATAGGTATTCCCGTGTCCGTACAACATGCGCTGTTTGCCATTTTTGCCATGTTCATTGCACGAATTGCAGCAGGATGGGGGCCTGTTGCCGTGGCCGTTCAAAGCGTTGGCTCTCAAATAGAGGCAGTGTCGTGGATGACGGCTTCGGGCTTTGCCACTGCTCTCTCCAGCTTTGTGGGGCAAAACTTTGGGGCGCGCAATTTCAAACGCATCAGGTTGGGCTACTACCGAACACTGGGTATGTTGATACCGGTGGGCTTGGTTGCATCATTCCTTTTTATAGTTTTTGGCGAGCCCATTTTTTCCTTTTTTATCCCCGAACCCCAGGCCATCATCGAAGGGGGAATCTACCTGCGTATTCTTGGATTTTCACAACTGTTCATGGTTATAGAAATTTCAACAGCAGGTGCTTTCAATGGCATGGGGAAAACCCTGCCTCCCGCCATTGTGGGCATAGTGCTTAACGGCTTACGTATTCCCATGGCCCTTATCTTTTCGGCAGCCATAGGGTTGAGCGGGGTTTGGTGGAGCGTTACCATTTCGAGTGTGTGTAAGGGTACCGTGCTTTTTATCTGGTTCTCCATAATATTACTTAGAATGCCCATAATTCGGCAGAAATATTCACTGCCACAGAAAATATTCTACTATTTTACTCACAACAGAAACTAACTCCGGACCCTTTTTCGATCTATACCGGTAATTAAAACCATTAGCATTGATATTGCTAATTCAATTCGCTTTTTTAAAAAATAAGCCTTATCTTTGCCGTGTAAACACTTTTTAGGGGTGCCTTAATACAACGGGCTGAGATCAAACCCTTGGAACCTGATCCGGGTAGTACCGGCGAAGGGAAAAAGAGTAATTTCAATCAACCTTCACGTATTAAACCCCTTTTACTGGTTGCTGTTATGAAAGGCGTTTTATTTTATGTAACACGTCTATGCAACAGCATGTTATGTTGAACCATTAAAAGGATTTAAAATGAAAAGGACTGTTTTTTTGCTGTTAAGCATGATGTTGCTTGCCACGCTGCAAGCATTTCCCAAAGAAACTGAGGGCAAACTCAGTATTTCGGGAAGGGTAACCGATGCCGATGGCAAACCATTGACCGGTGCCTATGTTGTGATCGAAAACACCAAGTTGGGTACGTCCACGGGTAGAGATGGTACTTACATACTCACCTTACGGAAGGGTGGTATCTACAGACTGACTGCTTCGTTTGTAGGATTTGCAACAGAAGTGGCAGAGGTGGAAGTTATGGGCGATGCCATTGTTAACTTTACACTTTCTCAGGAATCGTACCTTGCCGAAGAGGTGGTTGTTAGCGCCACGCGGGCAAGCAGTAAAATGCCCATTGCTCAAACTACTCTTGGTGCCGAACAGATTGCCGAGTTGAAGAAGGGTTTTGATATTCCCTACCTGCTGGAGATGTTGCCCTCCGTGGTAGCTACATCGGAGGGTGGGACAGGAGTAGGAAACACCTCATTCCGCATTCGCGGAACGGATATGTCGCGGATAAATGTTACAGTCAATGGCATTCCTCTGAACGACCCTGAATCGCAGGCGGTATTCTGGGTGAATATGCCTGACTTTGCCAACTCGGTGGATAATGTGCAGGTGCAGAGAGGGGTTGGCACTTCCACACAGGGAGCGGGGGCCTTTGGTGCAACTGTCAACTTCCAAACCATCACCTTAAATCCCCAACCTTTCGTTTCGAGCGAAGTCCTTGCGGGATCATTCAATACCTTTCAAGCATCGGTAAAAGCAGGTACAGGGATGATAAAGGATATGTTCAGCTTCGAAACCCGATACTCGAGGATTACCTCGGATGGATACATAGACAGGGGATGGTCCGACCAACAATCGCTGTTTTTTACAGGTGCACGGCATGCTGTCAAGAGCCTGTTGAGATTTAACATTATTCATGGGATCCAGCACACGGGGATTACTTGGGAGGGAACACCCGGGTACATGCTTCAGGACGATAGAAGGTACAATCCGGCCGGATACATGGGAACCGATGAGAACGATATGCCTAAGTTCTATCCAAACGAATCGGACAACTACCGGCAAACCCACTTCCAACTGCTATATAGCTATCAGTTAAGTCAAAATTTATCGTTCAACCTTGCCGGTTTTTTTGTGGATGGCCAGGGATTTTACGAGCAATACAAGCGAAAACGTAAGTTGGCCGAGTATGGCATTGACCCAATCATCATGGGCAATGACACCATCAAAAGGGTGGATATGGTTAGGCAGAAATGGCTGGACAATAATTTTTACGGGTTTACTACTTCTTTTGCAGTAAAAACAGATGACTTCAGCACAACGCTGGGCGGGGGTTGGAATCGGTATGACAACGACCACTTTGGAAATGTCATCTGGACAAGTATGAATGCGGGCATACCCAAGGACTATGAGTGGTATCGGCACAATGGCACCAAGGAGGATATGAGTGCATTTGCGAAAACTACTTACGAGCCAACGGAAGCACTCTCACTCTTTGGTGATATGCAGTATAGGATAATCAACTATTCCATGACGGGCAACGACGACGATTTGCAGCCCCTCGATCAAACCCATAGGTGGGCTTTTTTCAATCCCAAGGTAGGGATGCTTTGGCAGATTACACCTACACAGGAGGCGTTTGCCTCGGTGGGAGTGGGGCATCGCGAGCCAACACGTTCCGACATTAAGGATGCCATGAAATATGGCACAAGCCAAACGCCAAAACCTGAAAAGCTGATTGATTATGAGTTGGGTTACAACTTAAAGTCGCAACACTACGGGCTGGGAATAACCCTATACTACATGGACTACAAAGATCAGCTTACCCTGACGGGTAAACTCAGCGAATCGGGGTATCCGCTGATGGTCAATGTGGAGAATAGCTACCGTGCCGGAATTGAAGTGGTGGGAGGGGTTATCCCTGCCAAGTGGATACGCTGGGATGCCAATCTTACCCTTAGCAAGAACGTAATTAAAGACTTCATCGAGTACGTTGACCTTTATAACTCCGATTGGGAGTTGATTGGCCAGCGAGAGAATCATCTGGGCGAAACGCCCATCTCTTTTTCACCATCGGTGGTTGGTTCGAGCAGTATTCGGGTTGAGCCTTGGAAGAATGCTGCTGTTTCCCTTATCACAAAATATGTTGGATCACAGTATATTGACAATACCGGCAGCGCCGACAGGAAGTTGGATGCATATCTTGTGAATAATCTGAAGTTGGAGTACAGAACGGCCATGAAGGGCACTAAGGATGTCAGCTTTCAGCTGATGGTCAACAATCTTTTCAACGAGCAGTACATTTCCAATGGCTGGGTGTATCGTGCCGTTTTTGATGATGGCAGCCCCGAATACCGGGAGGATGGTTTTTTTCCACAGGCCGGAATAAACTTCATGGGAAGGATTTTGGTTGAGTTTTAACAGCCATCCCAAAAGCGATTGGTTGAATTAAGAGATTCATTTTTATATGATTAACTGGATTGCACAGCACTACATCGAAATACTGGGAGCCGCTACAGGTTTGATATACCTGTATTTGGAAATCAAAGAGAAAGTTTGGCTGTGGCCACTTGGCATAATCACATCCGCTTTCTACATCTACATCTTCTTCGTTTCCAAGTTTTACGCCGATATGAGCCTGCAGGTGTACTACCTGGTCATAAGCATATATGGCTGGTGGTATTGGCTTCGGGGAGGGGTAAAGGATGATGAGGAGGCTCTTCCGGTGACCAGAACCGGAAAAAAAACTGCACTACTCTTGGTCCCCATAACCGTAGCCGTGTTTGCCCTCATTGCCTTTGTGTTGGTGCGGTTTACCGATTCACCCGTTCCCTATGGTGATGCGTTTACCACTGCCCTGAGCATTACCGCAACCTGGATGCTGACGCGGAAATTGATAGAGATGTGGTGGCTGTGGATGGTTATCAATTCCGTATCTTTGGGCCTGTACATCTACAAAGAGCTATACCCGACTTCGGTACTGTTCTTCTTCTACTTTGCCATGAGCATTGTGGGATATTTGCAGTGGAAAAAAAGCATGCAGAGGGCGGTTTTACAGGAGGAGGTTTAGTTATTATGACAGTTTAATGGCAACTCATTTGGAAAAATCAATGTCAACAGTAATATTGGCCAACGGCCGTTTCCCAACGCACCCGGTACCGCTGTCCATCCTCAAAAATGCCACAAGGCTTATTTGTTGCGATGGTGCTGCCAACAATATGGAAGCCATGGGGCTTACTCCCACAGCCATTGTGGGAGATTTGGATTCGCTATCCGAAGATTTAAAGGGCAAATATTCCGATAGACTTTTTCAGGACACTGATACCGAGACAAACGACTTAACCAAGGCCGTGAAGTGGTGTAGGAACAGAGGGTATCATACAGTAAGCATATTGGCAGGCACCGGCCTGCGCGAGGACCATGCCATAGGCAACATTGGCCTTCTGCCACAATACCTCCGTATGGGTATGGACGTAACAATGGTAACCGACCACGGAACTCTGGTGCCCATGATTATTGGTGGCAGATTATCTGGTTACCCGGGACAGGCAGTATCGGTTTTTTCGTTCGATAATTCTACAGCTATCCATTCCAAGAATCTGGAATACCCCATCGGCGGAAAAAAACTTGTTGAGCCATGGATGGGAACCCTGAACCGTTGTATGGCCGATTGGTTTAAGTTGGAGTTTACATCAGGAATGGTTGTCGTGTTCAGATCGCATTAAAAAAAATCCCGACCCGTAAAGCAACAGGGTCAGGATGCTTAGGATGGCTTCACCCGTTAATCTTTATCGATTATGGTTACCCATCCGTGTTTATCCTCAATATCGCCATACTGAATACCCACCAGCGTGTCGTATAGCTTTTTGGAAACAGGGCCGGCCTTGCAATCCTTACAGAATTTGTAAACTTTACCTGATTCGATGTCTATTACTTCGCCTATGGGTGAAATGACTGCGGCCGTGCCGCAGGCACCAACCTCTTCAAAGCTCTCCAATTCGTCCACCGATACGGGGCGGCGCTCCACCTTGTAGCCCAAGTCCTCAGCAAGGGTAATTAGGCTCATATTGGTGATGGAAGCAAGAATTGACGAAGATTTTGGGGTGATATAAGTATTGTCTTTAATGGCGAAGAAATTGGCTGCGCCAATCTCGTCAATATACTTTTTCTCACAACAATCGAGATACATGGGGGCTCCATACCCTGCCTGTTGCGATTTTATCGTTCCGCGCAAACTTGCTGCGTAGTTACCACCCACCTTGAAAGTTCCGGTTCCAAGGGGTGCTGCCCTGTCGCTATCGCGGATAATGGCAATCTTAACAGGGTTAAATCCTTCTTTAAAGTATGGCCCAACAGGGGTTACAAACACCAGAAATGTGTACTCTTTGGCCGGACGAACACCCACCTCGGCACCCGAACCAAAAAGCAAGGGCCTGATGTACAGCGATGCACCAGTGCCATAGGGCGGAACAAATTCCTGATTGAGTTTTACGGCTTTAACAACTGCTTGAAGAAATAGATCGATGGGAACTTTTGCCATGTGTATCCCTTCGGCCGAATGCTGAAGGCGTTTTGCATTCTCTTCCCAACGGAATAGCCTGATCTTATTATCCTTGCCACGGTACGCCTTCATCCCTTCAAAGGCTTCCTGACCGTAGTGCAGGGCAGTGGCAGCAATGTGCATGGGGATATACTCCGAGTCCGAAACCTCGAGTTCGCCCCATTTACCATCTTTATAGGTACAACGAACATTGTATTTGGTTTTAATATAACCAAAGGGTAGGTTTTTCCAATCGAGTTGTTGCATGATGATTAAAATTTGATTTCTACAAAAGTAAAAATTTACACTTTTTAAATGCCATAATAAAACATGTTATTAAAAATATGAATTGCTCAAAACTTATGATTGCTGTTAATATAAAAATAGGGTAGAACAGACTGGAAGATAGGCTTATCAGGGTGTAGTATGGTTAGTTGTCCTTATTATTGGAGATGGTAAAATTTAGCATTAAGGGCAACTCCTGATTCTGGTTGTGGATTATAATGCGGTATGGTGTTTCCATATCCAACACTGTTTTTAACAATTTAAAATCTACCCGTATGGAAACAGACTTCCTCTGCCTTTTGCTTGTAAACCTGAAAAACTCTTTTCCCTGCTCGTTTTCGATGGTAATATAGGAGTTTCGATTGGCATTTTCCGACAGGAAGAGGAGAACATCGTCCCAGTAGTACTCCATCACCGAGTTTGCTTCACCATCCGTCGGTTGGCTGATAATGCTAATGGTAAATTCCCTGTCCTTCTCGAAACGCACCTTCCATGAGCCTATATCTAAGTAGTCGCCTGTTTGTGAAAAACATTCGGAGAAGCCAACACACAGTGATAGTATGATTAGAAAAATGTATTTCATAATGTATGACATAGGCCCACAAATGTATTGATTTTCACTCGATATTGAACAATAATGAGTATGCCAATCGGTATTATCGTATTGTTAAATTAACCTTTGATAAGATTTCCTATATAAATTTATTCCTTCTACCCTGATAACGAATATCTTATAGAAAAAATGACAAAAAAACAACAATATGGTTGAAAAAGTTGTAATTTTATTACATCAATAATACAGCATAGGGTTTGATTATTTATGGGATGATTATGTGGGTTAAGTTGAACCCTGTAGAGCGTAAGTTGCTTCTTGCATCAATTCTGAGTTATATTGCGTTGTCATACAATAAAAAACGCATACTAATAAGAAATACATATTATTTTTGAAGATGTGCTTAATTTGTTGTTTGTCAATTATTAATGCAGATTTTTTATAGCTTATGAAAAGATTTCACCCTAAATGATACAGCCATGGAAAAGCCAAATGAAATTGCTCAGATGAAAATCTATGTGAGCTCCACCGACACGTTTCGCGGCTCACTATTCTACCAAGCCATTGCCATAGAGGCAAAGAACTCCGGGATTTACGGTTTGACAGTGTATAAGGGTATGTTCGGCTTTGGTGTAAGCAGCAGGCATATCGATAAAAAATTTTGGGAGCCATCGGAAAAGACCCCCATTATCATTGAGATGAACGACGAAAGGGAGCATTTGATGAAGTTTATCAATCGCATTCGTCCTTGGTTTGCCGAGACCAAAAAGGGATTCCTTGTAACCATCACTCCTTCGGAGTTCGTGCTGATTAAAGACCAAAGCGGGGATACACAGATACGTACCGAAGACCTTGATTTTGTGCCTTAGTAAGTTGCTAATATACTAAGCATTATGGTTTTGCCTTGACAAAAAAAGAGGGAACATTCTGTTATATGTTCCCCCCAAAGATTCTTTAGTGTCAGATATACTACAATGCCCTGGATGTTTGTGGATTGGGCGTTTTAGCTACCAGGATTCTGGTTATAGAATCGCTCTCGTTGCTCAGGTAGTGAACAATATCCTTGGGACTTTCAACAATTGTATCCTTAGGAAATTGCTTCTTTTCGTCACCAATGTGAACCGTTACTTTTCCCTCCAATACGTAAAAGAAAACATCGACCGGAGTTTTATGCGGTTTCAGCGCCTCTCCGGGCTGCAGGGTAATATGCATAACCTGGGCATCAGGTAAATTGTACATTTCACGCACATCAACCTTGTGGGGAGTATCCTTAAAGGGGGCTTCTGACAGGTGCCTTGAATTCATATTACTAACTTTTAGTCTTTTACATACTCGGCCAGTATGTCCCTGATATCATCCTCGCAGCTTCCGCAAACAGTACAGGCTTCAGTTTCGCGTTGGATATCCTCCAGGGTTCTGCAGCCCTTTTCTTTTATGGCAGCCACAATCTGGCCACGAGTAACCTCCATGCAATTGCAAATGATTTCGTCGTCCATGTTGTTTTGTTTAATGAGTATTTGAATTATTTTTTGGAAAATGCTGTTATTTGACTTTATCAACCGTATTACTCCTTAATCATAGTAAGGAGCATTTTCATGCGCTCGGGTGCTTCGACGCTGTGCGGAATTCCGGCAGGCATGATTATGGTTTCGCCCGCTTTCAATTCGTAGGGTTTGTCAGCAATGACAATGTGAGCCGTACCTTCCAGTATCTGAACCGTGGCATCGAAAGGAGCAGAATGTGTGCTAAGGCTTTCGCCCTTGTCGAACGCAAACAGTGAAATGTTGCCTGTTGAACGCTTGATAACATTCATGCTTACAATTCCTCCGCTGGAGTAATCAACCTCGTTGACGAAGCTGAATTTTTCTGCTTTGGGAAATTCGTTGGCCATATTGAAATGAATTATGGCCGGGGGCAATGGAATGCCCCACGGCCAATTTGCTATGTTTAGCCAATTAAAATCTTCATATCCTCGTCAACGGTTGTAATGCCGCTGATGCCAAAGTTTTCAACCAGCACCTTTGCCACGTTGGGCGAAAGGAATGCGGGTAGGGTAGGCCCAAGGTGAATATTCTTCACGCCGAGGTATAGCAGTGCCAGCAGAACGATAACGGCTTTCTGTTCGTACCATGCAATGTTGAAAGCTAAGGGAAGTTCGTTCACGTCTTTCAGGTTGAAAATCTCTTTCAACTTGAGAGCGATAACTGCCAGCGAGTAGGAGTCATTGCACTGACCGGCGTCGAGAACTCTTGGAATACCGCCTATATCACCAAGGGGTAGCTTGTTGTAACGATACTTGGCGCATCCTGCGGTGAGGATTACGGTATCCTTGGGAAGTTTCTGGGCAAACTCGGTATAGTACTCACGGCTCTTCATGCGGCCATCGCATCCGGCCATCACCACAAACTTACGAATGGCACCCGACTTCACGGCCTCAACAACCTTATCGGCCAAAGCGAAAACCTGTGCGTGGGCAAATCCGCCAACAATCTCACCCTTTTCAATTTCTACAGGGGGTTGGCAGGTCTTTGCCATTGCGATTATCTCCGAGAAATCCTTCTGCTTACCGGGTTCACGGTCGGGAATATGCTTATTTCCGGGATATCCCGAGGCTCCGGTTGTAAATATCCTGTGCTTGTAGGTTGCCTTATCCAACGGGGGAACAATGCAGTTGGTGGTGAAAAGGATGGGCCCGTTGAAGGTTTCAAAATCTTCGCGCTGATGCCACCAGCTGCTGCCATAGTTGCCCACAAAGTGCTTGTACTTTTTAAATGCGGGGTAGTAGTTGGCCGGAAGCATCTCGCTATGTGTGTAAACATCCACACCGGTTCCCTCGGTTTGCTGGAGCAACTCCTCCATATCCTTCAGGTCGTGACCGCTAATTAGAATGCCGGGGTTATTCCGAACGCCAATGTTCACCTTGGTAATCTCGGGATTACCAAAACTGCTCGTATTGGCCTTGTCCAGAAGAGCCATTACATCAACGCCGTATTTACCTGTTTCCAAAGTAAGTGCCACCAGTTCATCCACGTTGCGATTGTGGGTAATGGTAGCCAGGGCACGCTGCATGAATGCATATATTTCAACATTCTCATGTCCAAGGTTGTATGCGTGCTCGGCGTAAGCAGCCATTCCTTTCAATCCGATGGTGATAAGCTGCTGCAGCGAACGGACATCCTCATTGGGTTCGGTGAGTATCCCAACGGTAATGGCTTTTGCCTCGTACTCCTCGGGTTTGCCTTCCCATGTACAGCCTTCAAACGATTCGTCAACTTTTACTCCCTGCTTCTTGGCCTCCTCGCGCAGCTTATTGCGAAGCTGAAGACCGTGGGTAATTCGGTTTATCATCACCTGTTTGTCGAAGTTGGCATTGGTGATGGTGCTGAACAACCCGTCGAAAACGAACTTGTTCACAATGGGATTTTCATACTTTTTCTGTTCACGTAGTGCTGTGCTATAAATACACACTCCTTTCATGACAAAAATTAAAAGGTCCATGGTGTTGGCCAAATCGTCGCTTTTGCCACAAACACCCTTAATGGTACAACCTGTACCCTTGGCTGCCTCCTGGCATTGAAAACAGAACATACTCATAGTTAATAATTTATTAGTGTTTATAGTTGTCTAAAAATTGGATTGCAAAATAGTGATTTTTATGTTACAACAAATTTCAACTTAATGTGATATAAAGCAGGATTTAAACCCATGCCGATTCCAATACTTCGCCCTGAATGCTCACGGTTGTTACCTTGACAGGTACTTTGCGACTTGCATTGTCCATGGCAAGCCTTACCAATTGTAGCAGTCCGCCGCAACAGGGTACTTCCATTTTCAGAACGGTAATGGTATCAATCTGTGCCTCGTTAATCAATGCGGTGATCTTTTCAACATACGCCTCCTTGTTGGTGTCGAGTTTGGGACAGGCGATGGCCAATGTTTTGCCCTTAAGGTAGTCGCTGTGGAAATTGCCCATGGAGAATGCCACGCAATCGGCTGCCAGCAGCAGATTTGATCCCTTAAAATGCCCTGAACCCGGATTGATCAGATGAAGTTGCACGGGCCAGTGCGTTAGCTCCGATTTTCCAGATATCATGCCGGTTGCTGCCTGTGTTGCCGTCATCGAATGGCCATTGCTGCCAAAGCTACGTGCAGCTGTTCCAGGGCATCCGCCCCCCTGGTGGTGTGCATGGCTGTGCGAATGTTGTTTCCCCTGCTCATCGCCACAACCGCATGCATCGGCCTTCCGGTGGAAATGCACTTCCTGAAGCACATCCTCAACCCTAAAGGGGAGTTTATCTTTGTTTGCCAATAACCACTCCACACCCTGACGAAGATACTCCGTCTCGTTGTAATCTTTCATATGCTTGAGGTGTGCGATAACTGAGTTTTTCCCATTTTCAACCATCTTAGCGATGGTTATAATCTCGTTGTAGGGCTCAGCCTCACGATGTTCGATGGAGATGGCACCCTCGGGGCAGTCGCCTATGCAGGCACCTAAGCCATCGCACATTATCTCGCTCACCAGAACGGCTTTGCCGTCAATCAGCTGGAGGGCACCCTCGTGGCAGCCGGTAATGCACAGTCCGCAACCGTTGCACTTGTCGCGGTCAATGGTAATAATATCCCTTGTCCTTTTCATAAAATGCTGTTTTAAACTCCAAATATCTGAATCGCTTTACAAAGGTATTTAATGCCATCAGCACGGAATGTAACATATGTTACAAACAGGAATTTTAATTAAGTTCATAGTACCACTTCGTGGGATTATATGGGATTATTGTTTATTATTTTACCTTTGAACTCATATTTTAAACCCTGATTCTTAACCAAAAAATGATATCCCTATGGTACTAAAAACCCTTGACTGGATTGTTGTAGCGGCTTTCTTTGTGGTTCTGCTCACCATCAGCTTTTTTTCATCGAGGCAGGCCGGTAAAAGCGCAACAAACTTTTTTCTCTCCGGGCGCAACATGCCCTGGTGGCTTTTGGGTGTCTCCATGGTGGCAACCACCTTTTCGGCCGATACCCCAAATCTGGTTACCGATATGGTGCGAACGGGAGGGGTGGCCAGCAATTGGCTGTGGTGGGCATTCCTGCTCACGGGTATGCTTACGGTTTTTGTGTATGCCAAGCTATGGAACAGGTCGCAAGTGATGACCGACCTGGAGTTTTACGAGTTGCGCTATAGCGGAAAAATGGCCGCCTTCCTCAGGGGATTCAGGGCTATTTATCTGGGATTCTTTTTCAACGTCATGGTCATTGCCAGCGTTTCACTGGCATTCATTAAGATTGCCGGGGTTATGCTGGGGTTGCAGCCGGCTCCCGCATTGATTATTGCTGCAGTTATCGTTGTGTTCTACAGCGGATTGGGCGGGCTTAAGTCCATCCTTTGGACCGATCTTTTCCAGT
Organism: Bacteroidetes bacterium ADurb.Bin008; assembly: GCA_002071445.1. Lineage (GTDB taxonomy): Bacteria > Bacteroidota > Bacteroidia > Bacteroidales > Tenuifilaceae > MWFE01. The sequence goes on from MWFE01000017.1 coordinate 92,647, forward strand.
TCAGCTTTGCCCTGTTCGGTGCTGTTGTTGCTGCCGTGCTGGTGGCCAAATCGCCTCAAATAGGCGGGCTGTCGGCATTGCTCTCGCATCCCAACGTTTCGGATAAGCTGAGTTTAGTTCCAAGTATTTCCCAACCCGAGCTGTTCCTGAGCATCTTCCTTATTCCCATAGCCATTCAGTGGTGGGCTGCATGGTATCCCGGAGCCGAACCCGGAGGCGGCGGATACGTTGTGCAGCGCATGCTCTCGGCCAAAAACGAGGACCATGCCGTAGGGGCAACCCTCCTTTTCAACTTCTTCCACTACGCTCTCCGTCCCTGGCCGTGGATAATTGTTGGCTTGGGCTCCCTGATTATTTTCCCCGATATCCAATCCATGATTGACAGATTTCCCGATGTGTCGGTGCAGTACATCAAGAACGATTTTGCCTATCCGGCCATGTTGAGGGAGTTTTTGCCCGTGGGATTGCTCGGACTTGTGGTTACATCGCTCATAGCGGCTTTCATGTCAACCGTTGCCTCGCAGCTTAACTGGGGCTCATCGTACCTTGTAAATGACTTTTACGCAAGGTTTTACAATAAGAACGCCACCGAAAAGCAAAAGGTGGCCTTTGGGAGGCTCAGCACAGTTACCCTCATGGTTTTTGGTGTGCTGCTGGCATTGGTCCTTCAAAATGCCCTGCAGGCATTTCAATACCTGCTGATGATTGGCGCCGGAACCGGACTGCTGTACATCCTGCGATGGTTCTGGTGGCGTATCAATGCCTACTCAGAGATTTCGGCCATGGTGGCTGCAGCAGCATTTTCCATGGTATTCATACTTATCGAGAATTTTGGCCTCACCCAGTTAGATAACAATATGATTGAGGTTATGGGGATTACCATGCTGGCAACCTACTGGAATATCATTAAGTTTACGGGTGTTGTGCTGCTCACCTCCATCAGCTGGATAGTTGTAACCTATATGACCAAGCCTGTGAACGATGAAACCCTCCGCAGTTTTTACAAAAAGATACGACCCGGAGGACCGGGATGGAGATTGGTGGTGAACAAAGCCAAAGGCGAAAACATTGTGCTGGAGAAAGAGGAGAACCTGAAGTGGGATGTTCCCACAGGTATAGTGTGCATGATTCTTGGGTGTATCGCCATCTACAGTATCCTGTTTGGTATAGGGAGCATCATTTATGGCCGAGCAGTTCAATCAATTGTGTTTGTGGTGTTAACCGTGATTTCATCATTGCTCCTTGTTCGATTTTGGAGAAAATTGAAATCCTTCTAATCATTTCATAACCAATGGAGAATGATTGATGAGGTAGTACATGCTTACTTCCCCGATTCAGCCAAGTACGGCATAGAACCTCTTGGTAATGGGCATATTAACGAGACTTACAAGTTATCCCTGACAGGGAACCCTTTACCCTTTGTTTTGCAAAGAATCAACGCAAACGTTTTTCGCAATCCCCAAATCCTGGTAAATACTCACCTGAAGTTGCAGAATGCTTTGTTGGGCGAGAAAGGTGATTTTGAGATTCCCCGTATTATCCCTAATCATATGGGAGAGTACCTTACCACGGATAGAATGGGTAATCCATGGCGACTGACCAATTTCATCGTCAATTCCTATACCCTTGAGGTAGTAGAACATCCGTGGCAGGCAAAGCAGGCGGGTATGGCTTACGGTTGGTTTGCCGGCTCATTCAGTGGACTTGAGGCGGCAGATTTTGAGGAGCCCATCAAAGATTTTCACAGTTTGCCATTTCGGGTTAATCAGCTGCACGATGCCATTGAGAAATGCAAAACCGACAGGTTGAAAACGGCAAAGGCGCTTATTGCATTTTATGGGGCGAGAGAAAGCGAGTTGGGCGAAATTGGCCATTTAGTTGTATCGGGAAGAATACCCACAAGAGTGGTACACAACGATACCAAGATAAACAACGTGCTATTCCGTGGTGATAGGGCAGTTTCAGTGATTGATTTGGATACGGTGGGGCCCGGTACCCTGCTATACGATTTTGGCGATGCCATTCGTACGTTGGGCAATGAAGCTCCCGAGGATGAAAGGGATATGGATAAGGTGAGTTTGAATATCAACTGGTTCCTTGAGTTTACGCGGGGATACATGAGCAGGGTGAAGAAAATCATATCCCCTTCCGAAGTGGAGAACCTCCATTTGGCTCCCGTGCTCATGACTTATATCATGGGTATTCGGTTCCTGGCTGATTACCTTGCAGGCGATAAGTATTACAGGATTGCCTCCCCCGAGCATAATTTTGTTCGAAGCAGTGTGCAAATGGCTTTAATTGAATCCATGGAGAAGAATACGGGCAAGATGAAGACTATAATTGAAGAATCACTACATTAGCAACTTGTAAATCAAACATTCACCATAAAAATTTCCATAAGATGAAAAGAGTTTTCAGACTAACAATGATAGCGTTGCCGGTGATGATGCTGTGCATTTTCTCATCGTGCGGAGATTCGTGGCAAAACGACGGTAAAAACCACTTTGAGGCCAAGGAAGTTTATCGTACACCAAAACGGCCTGCCGGACAAACCAACGTGCTGGAGTTGAGGGCAGAGCCCCTCGACACGGTTCGTATTGCCATTATTGGGTTGGGAATGCGCGGGCAGGAGGCGGTCAGGCGCTTAAGCTATATTAGCCATGCCAAGATTGTTGCGTTGGCCGATGTGGTGATAGCCAACGTGGAAAGGGCACAAAAAAACCTGGTGGAGATGGGGCGCCCAGAGGCAGGCAAATATTACGAAACTGATAGCTGGAAACAGATATGTGAGCGTGAGGATGTCGATCTGGTTTACGTGTGCACCCATTGGGACCTCCATGCTCCCATAGCCCTGTATGCCATGGAGCATGGCAAGCATGTGGCCACCGAGATTCCTGCAGCCCTCACCATTGACGAGTGCTGGCAGCTGGTAAATATGGCCGAGAAAACCCGTCGGCACATGATTATGCTTGAGAATTGCATATACGATTTCTTCGAAATGGCTACCCTTAACATGGCCCAGCAGGGTGTTTTCGGGGAGTTGGTACATGCCGAGGGTGCCTATATCCACGATTTACGAGCCTACCTTTTTGCCGAAAAGGGCGAACCCCTTCACTATTGGGACATGTGGCGATTGAAGCACAACGAAAAGAAGAGCGGAGCACTCTATCCCATGCACGGCTTGGGTCCCGTGGCACATGCATTGAATATCCATCGTGGCGACCGCATGGATTACCTCGTGTCGGTTTCGAGCAACCAGTTTGGCCTAACCGAATATGCTAAGGAGAAATTTGGCGAGGATTCCGATTATGCCAAGAGGGATTACAAAAGGGGCGACATGAACACAACCATCATTAAAACGGTCAAGGGAAAAACTATTAAGATTCAGCACGATGTAACCAGTCCACGACCATATAGCCGTATCCACATGCTGAGTGGTACCAAGGGGTTTGCACAGAAATGGCCCCGAATGGGCATTGCGTTGGAGCCAAATGCTCACTACTATCTGACCAATACACAGTTAGACTCCATGTTGAAACTTTACGAACACCCCATTGTAACCGAGGTGGGTGAAAAGGCTAAGGAGGTAGGCGGCCACGGTGGCATGGATTTCATCATGGATTACCGGTTGATTTACTGCCTGCGGCATGGTCTTCCGCTGGATATGGATGTTTATGATGCGGCCGAGTGGTCGTCTGTCATCGGACTGTCGCAAATATCCGTAGCCAATCAGGGAATGCCCGTGAAAATTCCCGACTTCACCCGTGGCGATTGGGAGAAACTTAAAATTACCAAATATCATAAGGCGCAATAGGGGAGAGGCGGTTTTTTTATTAAGGCACCAACATTGGCATTTTTTTTATACTTTTGCAATGGCTGGGGCTGTTAGCTCAGTTGGTTTAGAGCATCGCCTTGACAGGGCGGGGGTCACTGGTTCGAATCCAGTACAGCCCACATCGGATACTTTTACATAGACAATGGGATGGGTTGCTGCCATTGAGGATTACGAGCGTTTCTTAAGGCTTGAGAAGTCATTATCCGAAAATTCGGTGGCGGCATACCGACGCGATGTTAAACTCCTTTGGGAGTTTGCCGATGAAAAATTGGGCAAAGAACCCGAATCGCTTACCTCTGACGACCTCTTACTTTTCCTTGAACATATCCAAGAGCTGGGATTAAATCATCGTTCCCGTGCACGTATCCTGTCGGGGGTGAAAGGCTTTTTTAAATACCTGATGCTTGAGGAGGCTATAGATGTTGACCCTTCGCAGCAGGTTGAGGGCCCCAAGATGAGCCGTAAACTACCCGAAGTACTTAGCGTTGAGGAGATTGACCTGATGGAGGCTTCCTTCGATTTGAGTAAACCCGAGGGGCAAAGGAACAAGGCCATTATCGAAACGCTGTACAGCTGCGGATTACGGGTATCGGAATTGATAAACCTTAGGATAACCGATTTAAACTTTGAGCAGGGTTTCATTCGCGTGGTGGGTAAAGGCGATAAAGAGCGATTGATACCCATTGGGAAAAAGGCAATAAAAGAGATTAACCTATACATGCCCGACAGGAACAGCTTGCCAAGAATTGAAAAATCATCGGAGAACATTCTATTCCTCAACCGCCGGGGGAAAGGGCTTACCCGTGTGATGGTATTTACCATTGTGAAGAATGCGGCCAGGGATGCCGGAGTGAAAAAGGAAATCAGTCCGCATACACTCAGGCATTCGTTTGCCACCCACCTTGTTGAAGGAGGAGCTGATATACGCATTGTTCAGGAGATGCTGGGGCACGAGTCCATACTCACCACCGAAATATACACCCACCTCGATAGGCAGTACCTAAGGGATACCATAATGAAATTCCATCCACGCAGGTCAAAATAATTCCTCTTTTTAATGGCTGTTTTCTGTTTTTAAGACAAATTGACAGTATTTATTTGTTTTGTTAGGTCATTTTGGCAAAAAAATGCTTTGGCATTTCTCTTGATAATTCATTGGCGACGGTGAATCTCAACAAAACCGTGAAAAGAAAAAAATAAAGTTAAATTAAAATTAAAATAAGGAGGATTGAGCCATGATACCAATGTTAAGAACTAGAACCAGCAGCATCCCAAGTTTTGTGGATGCCTTCTTCGGAAACGATTTTCTGTCGAATATTTTCGACGCACCTAGCATGGGCACTATGCCCGCTGTGAATATCCTTGAAACGGGCGACGACTATGTAATTGAGTTGGCAGCCCCCGGCATGGATAAGAAAGATTTTAAAGTTGACGTTCACAACAACCTGCTCACCATTTCCAGTGAGGTAGAAATGAAGAATGAGGTTGAGGACGAGAAGGTTATGCGCAGGGAGTTCAGCTACTCCGCTTTCAAAAGGAATTTCACCCTGCCCGAGAGCATTGAGAGCGACAAAATCAAAGCTTCGTACAAGGAAGGGATTCTTAGGGTTAACGTACCCAAGCGTGAAGAAGCTAAAGAAAAGCCTGCAAGGCAAATAGCGATTGCCTAATCAGAGGTTAGGAATATTTAAGGCGGGTTAACCCCGCCTTTTTTGTTTTTAACTGTCACTTATTGAGTGGGTTCCTTAGATGGAAGCTATGCTTTCTTCCTGCTTTTCATTACCGTATGGTAATCTAAGTAGTAGAGAATTTTAAAAGATATGCTGTTGACCGCATCCGATTCCAGGATATTTTTCCAGTTATCGTGGAAATTAGAGCGAACATTGGTATTAAAAGCCTCTATGGCGTTTTTCCATACAATGGAGAGCATGCTGTTGGGAGCAAAATTCCATTGGTAAGTCAGGTCAATGTTAAAAAGATTGTAATTGATATCCCTGGAGTTTGTGTAGTTTGTAAGGGGTGCCGATAGCGTGCCATCATCGTTCAGCTGATGATAGCTGTTGTAATCTACCCATCGCCAGTAGTGCCTACCACTCAAATTGATAAACGATTTTTCGTTGAATGAGTACAACAGACTCAGGGTGTTGGTTAGGGTAGAAACATCGCGCATGCCCATGTAAACGGTTAAATTATCCGTTGAATGGCTAACATAGCCTATATCGTTGTGGATTGACTCTTTCACTACCAGGTAAACCAGAAACATGTTGTTGCTAACCCTCACCCTTGGTGAAAAGTTAATCTGAATGCCGGAGTAGCCCATCTTTTCGCCTATAGTGTAGCCAATGCCTGTGTCGAAAGCCAACGTACGCCTGTAATCGGTAGAAGAGACTAAATTTCCTGAAAATTTCCGTGGCCGTATCACCATCCTGCCATCAACTCGTGGCTCATCGAAATCGTGCATTTCGGCGGGATCCACCATCAAATCCATCAGTACGAAATGAAAGCGTTTGGCAAATGTGGTCATTAGGTTGAAATGCAGCGATGATGATGTGTAAACACGGGGATCGTGCAGGGTATTGTACGACAGGCCAAGCCATGTGTTAAGATTTAGCAAACGCCAGAAAGGCTTGTAAACCCTGTAGCCAATGCCACACTCGTTGTTGACAACGTTGTGTTTTTTCAGGTACCCCATGTCGTTGGGGTTGTAATTTTTGCTTTCGGTGTTGCTACTCACACTGTAGAGCAGGTTGCCCGATACTTTTGCAAAGGACAGAAAGTGCTTGTATCCATACCGCCCTGTATTGTTATCAATTTGGCTCACAGCACCATTCCCATAGAGCGCATGGCTGTATGATTTATTGTTAAGCACAAACTCGGTGGCCGTGACATTGGCCATATACTGCTGATTGGGAGTAATCAAGTTGGTATTAACCAGACTGACGAATGAATTATTCCGCAACGTTTGGTCGAAAACAATGACGTTGTAGTTGGTAAATGCCTGAGTGAGGTACTGCCTTTCGCTGTTGCTAATCGTATCCCGGATGGTGGCATGGGTATTGCTCGTCATGGCATTGAACAGGCCGATACCCAATCCTTTGCCTGTCCTGCCGGATAACTTGGTGGCATTTATCATTTTATTTTCAAGCGGATTCTCAGTTACAATCTCGTTTTCGTTGAGTTCGTCCAAAGGAATCATGTACCCTTTGGGTAGAGAGCCCACCCGTCGCGAGTAAAAGATTCCCCCTTTCATAAAGAGGTCCATACCTTCGGTGAAGAATGGGCGTTGCTCCTCGTACTGCACTTCGTAAGGGGAGATGTTAAGGATTTTCTCATCGGATTTCACCTGGCCAAAATCAGGGATAAGTGTTACGTCAAGCGTAAAGCTCTCGGAGATTCCGTACTTTAAATCCAACCCCCCGTTGATTTGGGGGCTAAACGATTTTGAATCGGGAAATTTGTTGAGGTAAGTGGCTATGTAGGGGCTGAATGATAGCCTGACGGGGGGAACAATATCCCGAATACCCGCCAATTCACCCGATTGGTTTACAATTCCGAGAATCGAGTTATCCATGGGGTTCCACGAACTCCACTCGTTGTAACGCTTTATGAGCCTTCGGAAATTTATTCCCCAGTTTTCGACTGTTCGTTTGGAAAAGCGCAATGCCGAAAAGGGGATTTTCATCTCAACCACCCATCCAAATTCAGTTATCAACACCTTGCTGTGCCATGCATCATTCCAACTACGGTCTGTTGTTGTCCCTGTATATCGCATGTCGGTTTGTACACCAGATGCCGAAACCAGAAACTCGAAGTAGTTTATGCCATCGTTGTATGGGCTGATAAGTACCGAGAAAGCATCGGCTTTGAGCATATCCGAGTTATCCCTTTGCCCCAATTCCCTGAATATCTTACCGGGATCATCATCGTATAGCGTTGCTCCAACATATATGGCATTATCGTCGAACAGAACTTTAACCTCTGTATTGAACGTGGGTTGAGAGCCATTGTATGGCTCAAATTGCGTAAAGCTGTTGGCAACCATAGCTCCATCCCATGCAACTTCGTTCAGCCTTCCGTCGATTATAATCTGTTCGTCAATCTTTTTGGCTTCAATCAACCGCCTGCCATTGGGTAAGCGATTGTTGTCATTCGATATCAAAGGGTTATGGTAGAATATCAGAAAGAGCAGGGGTAGTGAAAAGTATTTTGGCATGGGTCAATCGCTAATGGGCATGTCATTGCTATCAGTTACTATTAAACCAATACTTCGATAGTAAACATGGCTGAAACGTTTAAACCGATGGAAAAATTATTCACACAAATTTCCCAATGGCAGGAAATTTTCTTCTTTTGATGTGCAACTCCATGATGGTCAATCGATTATTATCTACAAGGTAATTTAATGGTATGCAATACGAATGGGTGATGAATGCCTCCTTTAAAGGGCTACATCGAGATGTGCCTCTAAAAGTTCTCGGAGTTTGAGGGTTGTAATTTTTTCAAGTACCTGCCCGCTCACGGCAAACGAAGTTGCCCCCGTTTCCTCCGATACGATGACTACAATGGCATCGGTGTTTTCGGTTATCCCAATGGCCGCACGATGGCGCAGTCCGTAGGAAGCCGGTAAGTTGGTTCTCTCGGTAACGGGGAGGATACAGCGTGCAGCATGGATAAGGTTATTCTTAATGATAATTGCTCCGTCGTGCAGCGGGCTGTTTTTAAAAAAGATATTTTCAATCAATCGGCTCGACGTTTCGGCATTGAGGATATCGCCCGTTTCGGCGTATAGGGTTAAATCCGATTTTCGTGTTATGACTATCAGCGCGCCTATCTTTTTCTCCGACATATTCCTGGCTGCCTTTACAATGGCCTCGATATTCACTGGATTTTCTACCTTTTTCCCTTTAAGGAATAGAAGATTCTCCAACGAAAAGCGATTTTTTGAAAAATAGCGGGTACCGATAAGTAACAGGAAGCGTCTAATTTCCTGTTGGAATACGATAATCAGGGCAATCACGCCCACTCCGATTATCTGACCTAAAATACTGCTCAGCAAATCCATATTGAGGGCTTTTACCACCAGCCAAAGGAGGTAAACTATGAAGATGCCCATGAAAATATTGATGGCTACAGTTCCTCGTATCAGCATGTATATCTGGTAGAACAGCAGGGCAACCAAAAAAATGTCGATGATGTCCAGAATGCGTATGCTGATAAAGCATGAGATTAGCTGTAAAGTCATAGGGTAATGCTTTAATTATTCCTTAATTAGCTGTTGCTGAGCAATAGAAACCAGTTTGATGGTTTCCATGGCCTCTTTTACATCGTGTACCCTTAGTATGGCTGCCCCTTTGAGCAGGGCAATGGTATTCAGTACCGATGTGCCATTCAAAGCATCTTCCGATGCCTGATTGAGAGGCTTATATATAAACGACTTTCTCGACAATCCCACAACAATGGGAGTGTTTAACACCCTGAAAGAATCGAGATTGCTGAGTATGCGGTAGTTGTGTTCGATGGTTTTTCCGAAACCAAATCCCGGATCTATGAGAATATCGTTGATACCCATAAGGTTCAATTCGTTAATCCGGTTTGCAAAGAACGAGAACAGCTCTTTAATCACATCGTCGTACCAGGGGTTGTCCTGCATATTTTGGGGAGTGCCCTTCATATGCATTGCAATGTATGGAACATTCAGCTTGGCTATGGTATTGTGCATTTGCTTATCCATATTCCCTGCCGAGATATCGTTGATTAAATCCACTTTAAAATCTTCTACCACGGTTTTGGCCACTCCCGACCGGTAGGTGTCAACCGATACAATGGCCTCGGGAAAATGTTTACGCACAATGGTTAAGGCTTTGGCCAGCTGTTTCATCTCTTCTGCCTCAGAAACCGGACTGGAGCCGGGACGGGTAGAACAAGCTCCGATATCGATAATACTGCCACCTTGGTTCAAAATCTCCTTGGCCCGCCTGTAGATACGATGTTTTCCCCTAAATTGGCTTCCGCTGTAAAACGAATTGCGCGTTACGTTGATAATACCCATAACCTTTGGTGTTGAAAGATCTAACAGCTTCCCTTTGCACGAGAGGGTATGGGTTGAGGTAAAAAACGATTTTACTTTTTCCATGCCATGCATCTGCGTTTGATTCCGTAGCTAAATTACGAAACATTTGAATAACATCTAATTTAATAGGCAATCGGTTTTTCGAATGTTAAATTGAAAAACATTGGTTACAATCAGCGGGTTAAAACAAATTCCACAGAAAACAAGTTGTCATTAACTTTTTTTTAAAGAAAACTTTCGGGTTTAAAGTGTATTTTTGTAGCGCAAGAATTTTTTATTTCTATGAGTTTTATTGTTATCGAGGGGCTCGATGGTGCCGGTAAGTCAACCCAGCTGAAGCTGCTTGGCGAGTATTTTTTGCATCAGGGGAAACCCCATGAATCGCTACATTTTCCCAGAACTGAGTCTCCCTTCTTTGGCGAGTTGATCTCCCGTTTTCTTAGAGGCGAATTGGGTAAGTTGGAAGAGGTTGACCCCTACGTCGTAGCACTGCTATTTGCCGGCGATAGAAAGGATGCCGCAGGCATTATCCACGGTTGGATTCAGGAAGGAAAAACCGTTTTACTCGACAGGTATGTGTATTCGAACATCGCCTTTCAGTGCGCCAAGTTGGCAAGCCATGCAGATCAAAAGAGACTCCGCGACTGGATTTACCAACTCGAATTTGTTCATTTCGGCATACCCAAGCCCGATTTGAATATCTTCCTCGATGTGCCATTCGAGTTCACTAAATCGAAGCTGACCCAGGGCCGCGATGGACAGGATAGAAACTATTTGCAGGGGAGCAACGATATTCACGAGGAAAATTTGAGCTTTCAGGAAAGGGTACGTAATGTTTACCTTGATCAGGTGAATTATGATTCCAGCTATTTGATAATTAATTGTACCGATAAGCATGGTGGAATGGAGGATCAGCATGTGATTTTTAACAAAATTGTACAATCCATCGCAAAATATTTAGCCGTTTAATATTTTCTAACAATGATTATTAGAGTTTTAGTTTGGATTGCAAGATATTTTTTGGCGCTCACTTTTATTTTTTCCGGCTTTGTTAAGGGTGTTGACCCATTGGGATCGGCCTATAAATTTTCAGATTATTTTGCCGCCTTCAACCTTGGATTTTTAGAGCCTTTGGCTTTGGTTTTTGCGTTTTTGCTTTGCGCTGCTGAACTTTACATAGGTTTGCTTTTGCTGTTCAGAGTAAAGGATTTGATAGCCATATGGGGTTCTTTCCTGTTTATGGCTGTTTTCACTCCGTTAACCCTGGTTCTCGCTTTATACAATCCTGTCAGCGATTGCGGTTGCTTTGGCGATGCCATTGTACTTACCAATTGGGAGACTTTTTTCAAAAATATTCCCCTTTTGTTGGCTACAATGCTGCTATTTCTCTACCGAAAGAAGTTAACAACCGTTTATGGACTTCGTTTGAATAACTTTTTGGCAGTGTTTCTCCTTGCCATCTCGTTCCTGCCATCCATTCATGGGTATCGTAATCTGCCGCTATTCGATTTTCGTCCCTTTAGCGTAGGGACGAATATCCCCGAGGCCATGTTCATTCCTCCGGATGCTCCGGTTGATGAGTACAAAACCATACTGCTTTACGAGAAGAATGGCAGGGTAGAGGAGTTCAACGAAGAGAATATGCCGTGGCAGGATACCACATGGAAATTTGTGGATAGCAGGTCAGAGCTGGTTACGAGGGGTTACATTCCAAAAATTGACGACTTTGTCATCACCGATATGGATGAGAGGGATGTAACCGAAAGCATTTTGCATAATTCCGGATACTATCTGCTGGCCGTATCCTACCGCCTTGATCTTGCACACAAAGCATCATTCGATAAATTGAACGAGCTATACTACAAGGCCCTGGAACAGGGGATAGGCTTTGCCTGCGTAACTTCCTCATCGCCAGGTGAGATTGACCGTTTTGTAGGCCAAACCGGAGTGGCTTTCCCTTTCCTCTTAGCCGATGAGATAATGCTAAAAACGGTCATCAGGGCAAATCCGGGGCTAATGCTGCTGAACAATGGCACCATAATAGCCAAGTGGCACTACAGGAATATTCCTGAAACGGATTATTTTCAGGGTAACCTAATGTCAAAATCCCTAACCTCGTTGAGATTAGGGATAGACAGTGTATGGGTTATCGTTTTGCTTGTCAGTCTTTTGGGTATATTCCTTGGCATCCGTTTGCTGAAGAATGCCTTCAACAGCTCAAGAAAGCCATAGACAAGTCCGTTACTTTACATCAACCTCTTCCACTTGAACGATTTCTCCGGAAGTGGTGCTGTATGCAAAACAAACAATGCTCATGTTCTCCGCATTCCAATCGGAATTGATAGTGTACTCCGCATTAACCGTAGCCGTATCCTCAGGGTGGGCCCCGTCGGCAAAAACAGTGCTACCCCAGGTACCATTCATGGAGGCCCTGAACACATGCTTGTGGTTGTAGTTGGGGATTATCCCTTCGGGATAGTCGGGATCATCTTTGGTCTTTTGGGGCGATACCAATCCGCTTTCGGTAAGGAAAACGCAAACATTAACGCTTTCCATAGTTTCTAAGGCAGTGAGGTTGGCTGTTACAGACAATACGCGCGAAGTGCTATTGTATTCCCTGTTTATCTTCAGCTTCAACTTTGGAGTAGCCGAAGCTTGCTCTGCAACAACCGATGCCCACTCTGTTGAGCCCAACACCTCTCCGTTTTTCCTGTTCACCAACCCCGATGGGTACGAGATAACGCCGAAATGGTCCTTGATCTCCTCTCCGGTTTGCGTTTTATAGTTTACAGGAAAATTGCTGTTGGTATTGGCAAAAAAACCAACATGGTAGGCAATCACGATGAACTGCTTCCCGTAAAGATCGCCAAGTTGCGAAGCAATTTGAGCACCTGCAGGGCAATTTGGGCATTGGTGCCCGGTGAATTCTTCCAAAAGCACCCTTTGAACCACCTCGTCCGTGTCGGGAGGTTGAACTATTTGGTTCATAAACGGTTCCTCCACAATATCGCAGCTGAATAAAACTGTCATAATGCCGACGAACAATAACAACAGGTTGTATCTTTTCATGGCTTTTGATTTTAGAATGTGGTCGAAAATGTAATTCCAGCGGCATAGGCAGCTGGAACTTTACGGCATATACCGCCAACGCAAATAATTCCCTCACGCTGCTTGCCATAGTTAAACGAAAGCCTGTGTGGCCCTTTGTTAAAACTGGCATTAAGCAGGAAATAGTGCGTTCTGTAATCCTTGTCCTCATTGCCGTAGTTGTACTGGTCGGTGATGGAGAACGACCATTGCGGGGCAATGGAGTACTCCACAAGCATCATCAGCCAACTGCCCTTATCCTGCCTTGTCAGCAAATGCTGAACTTCATACCTGATATTCCTATTGTCCTGCAATTTCTGGTTCAAATCCACGTAAACACTCCATGCTGATACAGGATCTTCGCCGGGATGCCCTTCGATTACCGCTTTGTTGTAGTACTGATTAACAAATCCCGTAACCAGCCTAAGATCGCGTGTCAACCTTCGGTTTATCTCAATGGAGATATCGTGGAAATACTTTTCATCTCCTATGCCTCCCAGGTGCGATTTATAACCCAAGGTTCCGGGTTTGCCAATGGGGATGGTATCGTTAATCTGTTGATTATCAATGGAGTTTGCCACAGATCCGCTTACCTGTATATTGGTGCCATATTTTCCACCAATCTTTGTATTCTTTGGGATTAAATAGTTCACTTGCAAATACGCCCCTGCTTCGCCCGTAGGTTGCGTAGCGTAGGGGTACATGCCCGGAAGGCTATAGGTATGCTGCCGTGTTGTGGCCGGAAGATAGCCTAACGTAAGATCATTACTAGTGGCCGTGCGGCTCGAACGGAAATCCATGTTGTCGATATATTTGGCCGAGGCCAAAATGCCAAGCCCTTTGGTTGAATACGATCCGGTTAAAATCAGCGCTTCGCCGTTCTTGTAAATAAGGCTATTCGTGGCCGAAGGGTCGTTTACCTTCCATGCATATTCGCCTGAAACGAAAAATTTTCCCGCGTAAAGGGATGAACGTGCGGCAAACGCAGCCACATTCTCGGGAAAGTTGTAAAGCGGATCCCTGTCGCTTTGGTAACGGCTGACAGCGCTAAAACCAATGGTAAAATTGGTCAACGATTCGGGGCGCAACAGTTGAAGAATACTCCAATCGGCATCGGCTCCCCGCACCGTACCGGGGCCATTCTCCCAAAAATAACGTTGTTTGCCAATCATCCCCTTGATGGTTAAACCGGCTACAGGGCGGATCAGCAAGCGGAAGCCGTCAAAGGCATTGTCAATGCCAAGGTTTTTATCCTCATATGCACGGAGAATCAGCCCACTGCCATACTGTTCATAAAAGTTGCCAATGGTCACTTCGTACAACGTATCGGTATAGCTGATAAAACGATGGGCAATGCCATGTCCTTCGTACTTGGGGTCGAATCCCAGCAATGGCGGTTGATAGGCCTCGTAGCGGATACCCGCATTGATGCCCTTATACCTGTAAAACAGGTTCCCGTATATGTTGGATCGGATGTACTCCGGAACGTGTTCTGCGCCGATGATTGTATCGTTGAAGTAGTAGTTCGATTCGGCGTAAATATTACCCTGTACTGTGGCTTTATCAATGAAATCCTGAGCCGGGGCATTATTAAAAAAAAACACCGGCAGAAAGAGTATTGCCAGTATTTTAAATTTGGAAATATCCATTTATACTAGTTTTAAAAAGTACAATAAAGCTTTCCGGGTTATTTTACAAGTTCTTTAATTTTTTTGAACATCTCCATTTCACTACCATCGGTGTAGCTGGTGTGTTGGTAAACAACCTCTCCCTTGCCGTTGAGGATAAAGGTATGGGGAACATTGGTTACACCCATGGCACGGCGCAGGTCGCCGTTGGAATCGAGGTAAAAGTCGAATTCCCACCCCCTTGCATTTACCATAGGCCGTACGTTGTTTACGGTTTTTGCATCATCTATGGAAACGGCAATGAGTTTTACACCGGTTTCCTCCTGCCAATCGTCGTACAAATCGGCAATGGCCGTTAGCTCCTTAATACATGGACGACACCAGGTAGCCCAAAATGACAGGATAATTGGCTTCCCCTTATTATCGATTTGTGAAGTGGAAAAATCGCGACCTTCCAATGTCTTGATGGTGGCCACCGGAAGCTTCTGTGATTTGGTTTGCTGGGCTTTTGTAAAGGGGACGAAAAGCAGCATTAGTAAGGGAAGTGCAAACAGCAATTTTGTTTTCATTGTTTTCAATCTTATGGATTACTTGAGATGGATTACAATAATCGGGCCCATGGGCTAATATGATCATTGTTTTTTTAATTATACCCCCGACCCCTCAAGAAGATGAGAGATCGGGGGTAAATTATTGGGTTATGAGTTCGCTAACAAAATTTCAAATTACTGAACAATCAACTTCTTCGTTACGGAATTACCATCAGGTAAGGTAATTTTAACCAGATAAATGCCTTGTAACTGCTTGATGTTCATGCTAATTTCAGAATTATTCAGGTTATAGCTGTTGCTCATGATCAAACTTCCTGAAGCCGAGTAGATTTCAACCAAAGCCTTACCGGTTGTTTCAGGTATTACAATGCTGAAATGGCCGGAAGTTGGGTTGGGGTAGATGCTTGCAGAGATAAGCTTGTTAATTTCAATACCAGTGGGATTCAGCGTAATGGCCAAATCAACATCTTCGTTATCCACTACAACTACATCACTTACGCTAATATATTCGTCTTTGCTAACCTCATAGGGATACTCACCGTTTGTTAAAGTAATAGTGGCAACTCCTTGTCCATTGGTTGTTAGGGTTTCATCGTTTATGGATATGGTTGCCCCTTCAATAGCTTCACCATCTTTATCGGTAACATTGAAAGTGATGATGAATTCAACCCTTTGCATTTCAACATTTACGGTTATACCTTCGCCATTCACCGTAAATTCTCCCTCAGCCGTTGCGTACATTTCCTTTTCAGCGCTGAAAGTGTAGTTGTCATTCCCAAGATCAATGGTGGCTTTCCCGTCTTCGTCAGTTGTTAATATTTCATCGTTAACGGTTATTGTGACACCTTCCAGAGGAGCTTCGGTAATGGCATCTGAAACCATAAAAGTTACCGGATAAACCGGTTCTTGGAAAATAACATGGGTTGTATAGGTATTGCTTATCATTCCATCGGACGATGTTACAACAAATTCGATGGGCACGGTAAAGTCCATGGGTGCATAATTGCCATCCTCACCCGGCTGAGGAACAATAGAAGCTCCCTGAGAGATGGTGATGGTAGGAGTTACAGAGGTAACATCGGTCCCTGCTGCCACTGTTACAAAAATGTCTGCTGAGTTATTGTTAACAGCAGAAATATCTACACCAAGAGTCTCAATCTCAACAAAATCAAAGTCAAGAATTCTTGCATCAGCAACTAAACAGTCTACCATTTTTGATTGCAGCACCTCTTTTGTGGCATCGTTCTGCAGGAACACTACCAGTGACAAATCATCCATCTCTTCAACATGGGTGCCAGTCATATCCTGTGTAAAAGATATTTGGAATGGAACTCCTGCTTCCAAGTCCACAGTGGTTCCGCTGGGATTGGGCAGCATTTTCATCATCACGTAGTGGAATGATGTTTCGCCGTTTGAACTCACATTACCAGTGGTCTCATTTTCCACAATGGCAGCTCTAAGTTTAATCCCTTGTGCAGACACATAAGGCATAATTTCAATGTTGGCGTTAACGGTGGTTCCAGAAACATAGCTAAACGCATTTATGACAAAGAAGGAGAATTTTGCAGAATGGTTGTTAAACGCTGCGTTCACACCAGCTGAATTGATCGGTGTAACTTCTCCGCCCGTGTATAGATCAGGAACAGCATTTACTCCATAGTAAGCCCTTCTTAGTCCACCCTCAGCTGTGTAGTATGGGTCTCCGTTACCCGGCCAATTCATCTGGTACTTAATAACGGCAATTTGTCCAACATGGCTATTAAGAAATGGTGTGAATACAGATGTATTGAACGAATAGCAAGGAGGGCAGGTAGAACTGGTAAATTCTTCAAACAAAGGAAGATTGGGTGCACCACCTATTGCAACACCAATAGTTTTGTTAAGGGTATTGTTCGATGGATCATCATCATCTCCGTCATCGTTAATATTGTTGGCAGTAACTGTTATTTCGTAAGTGCCGGGAGTGGCTTGCCATTGCTGCGTAAAGGTATGTGTATATACCTGATTGCTGTTCAGCGTTATACCGGATACCGTTTCACTAACGGGTGTTCCGTTATCAACCATATACTGAATATCAAAAGATGTAATGGAGCTAACTCCCACGTTCTTCAATTTAACTACCACATCACGAGGTCCTTGCGGAATCATTGGAGCTATTTCAATGGATTCAACAGACAAGTCCCTGTCGTAAGGAGTATAAAGAAATATATCATCTACATACCAGTCGTTGATATTGTATGAACTGCCCGAAAAAAATACGCAAACCTGAAAATCGGAAGAACCGACATCTTCGTTGTTCACTGGAACAGTGATAGTTTCAACAACATCAGTTCCGGTACGGCTCCATATTACATGCCATTCACCACCGTTGGATCGCGTAGCAGCACCTACGGTGTAGGCTCCCGAATAGTGATCGATGGCGTGTTTAAATTGAAATATCAAGTTGTCATAACCTGAAACATCAATGGATGGTGAAACCAATCGTGATATAGCATTGAACTGAGGTGACCAGGTCATTTTGGCCTCGGGAGCAACTCCTCCGGCGTTGGCAGTTTGTGAGAGACTCCAGTTGGCAGCTTGGGCATCGATGGTCCAACCTGTAGGTGGGAAAGTTCCGGAAAAATTGGTAGAGATATGTTCAATCCCGTACCTTGTTTGTGACCAAAGTAAATTGGTCATCAGTAATACACAAAGGAGTAAAAAGTTCTTCTTCATAATTGTAGGGTGTTAATGATTAATTATTAGCAAATTTATTCGATTTAGACATGAAAAAAGAATATTTTTGCAAAAGTATTAATAAATCTAAATTTCCAAATATGAAAATTATCAGGTTTGTGTTTTTACTTGTATTGTGGTTCACAACAGCCACTCTATCAGCGCAAAATCTTAAATTGTTCCATGAAGATGTGGAAGTAAGCAACGGGGAGATTAACATTGCTGAGCTAACATCGGATGGAGAGGTAAAGGTAATTATCAATATCCAGAATACTTCTTCTGATGCTATTGATATAAAGGTGAAAAAGAATGTGCGTGAGGATATTGAGGGTGCTGAGAATACTTTTTGCCTGGGTAGCTGTTTTGATCCCTCGGTTACCGAATCGCCTGTATCGCATACAATAGGGGCGGGAGAAACAACCGACTCCGATGACTTTTATATACTTTTTTTACCCCATGGGAATGTGGGGCACGCCATGATAATGTACAGTATTTTTAACGTGGCCGATCCTGAAGATAACGTTACTGTGACCGTTAATTTTACTTTTACTGCTTTAAGCCTTTCACTATTTCATAATGATGAAGATGTAAGCAATGGAGAATTTAGCGTTAGCGAAGAAACTACTGAAGATCAAATCAAGGTAGTGATTAACATCAGAAACAATACGGATGGGGACATTGATATAAAAGTGAAAAAGAATGTACGGCAGGATATAGAGGGAGCCGAGAATACTTTTTGCCTGGGTAGCTGTTTTGATCCCTCCGTTATCGAATCGCCGGTGACTTATACCATAGGAGCAGGAGAAACCACAGATGCCGATGATTTTTATGTTTTATTTCTGCCCCATGGAAATGTTGGTGAAGCGCTGATAGTTTATGACGTGTTCAATGCCAATAATCCTGAAGATAGGGTTAATGTTACCGTCCATTTTACCATTACTCCAACGGGTATTGGGTTAACGGAGAATGATGTTGTACTGAATCTATACCCAAATCCTGCTTCCGGAAACAGTTTGACAGTGGAGTATAGCTTGCCCAATGTTGACAATACTGAACTGGTGATATACAATATGCTGGGAGAACGGCTCATTGTACAACCCGTTTTACAACCAACAGGAATCTTAGGAGTGGATATTTCGAAACTTACCAAAGGGATATATATTGTTTCCTTTGAACAATCCGGTTTGAGTTTGGTAACCAGAAAATACATTATTTCGAGGTAAAACAAAACGAATTAATAAGCATTAGGGTGTTCTGATCATTTCAGGGCACCCTTTTTTAATGCATTCGTCAATGGTTAAGTTAATTTTGCCATTTGTCAAGAGATAAATAAGATGAAAAAGCCTGTTCAAAAATCTTTTTGAAAACGAAACAGTTGTCGTTGGAGACATTTGAGAATCGCTTGAGTAATTGAATTAAAAAAGCCTTTCAAGAGGCAATTACTAATCTTCTTTTACTCAGCTAAGTACACGACAAAAATTTTAAACAATTGATATTATAGCGATTAAATCCAGTAATCAATACCCTTGCCAAGTA
>MWFE01000018.1 GCA_002071445.1 Bacteroidetes bacterium ADurb.Bin008
ATGAAATTTTAACTCCTTATCTGTTTTTCAATATGCTGATATTGTTTAACTTAATAATTATTTACGGATGAAAAACCCCTTGACAATAACAATTGCAAGGGGTTTTTTCGAATCAATAACCGTATTCTACTTCTTTAGGGACCAGCCTGTTTTTAAACCTATTACAAAGTAGGCCAATCCCAGCCCTCCGAAGGCGAAAATAGTGTCGCCCACAATGCGCAGCCATCGCAGGGTTTGCATGGCAGGTGCCTGCATAAACTCCATAGAACGGGCATACCACAATCCATGATCCACAGAGGCGATGGTTTGCTTAACACCCACAGGAAGTATGCTGATAAGCACCATCAGTATTAATCCGATCTGGAAGCACCAGAACGAGAAACTCAGCACTTTTTCGTTCCACTCCTGCTTAATAGTCATGCCCCTGAGTGAGAAAATCATCAATGCAATGCCCAGCATGCCGTAAACACCGAAGAGTGCCGTATGCCCGTGAACAGGCGTGGTGTTGAGCCCTTGCATATAGTAGAGGGCAATGGGCGGATTGATGAGGAATCCGAATATTCCTGCTCCCACTAAATTCCAGAATGCCACCGCAATGAAGCTGTAAATAGCCCAACGGTATTTCCTGATCCAATCGGTGGAGTAGGTTAACTTATAATTGCCCCAGGCTTCGGCACCGATCATAACCAGTGGCACTACCTCCAGCGCGCTGAACGATGCGCCCAGCGCAATGATTGACATGGGAGTCCCTGCGAAGTAGGTATGATGGAACGTTCCGACAATACCTCCAAAAAGGTATATGATGGCTGTAAACAGGGCTGCTGCTGTTGCCCTTTTTACGTTGAGCAATCCAAGTTTAACAAATATAAAGGCGATGATGGCCGTGGCGAAAACTTCAAAGAATCCCTCCACCCACAGGTGAACCACCCACCAGCGCCAATATTCCACAACTGACAGGTGCGACTCGCGACCATACATAAGCCCGGCCCCATAAAACGCGGCAATGGCAATGGAGGCAACAACAAAAAGAATGAGGAGCTGCTTATTGTCGGTCTTTTGCTTTAGCGCGGGCAACAAGGCGCGGATCATCAGGAACAGCCATATGACCAATCCTCCAAAGAGTAGGATCTGCCAGAAACGGCCCAGGTCTATGTACTCATATCCCTGATGCCCAAAGTAAAAGTTTTGCACAATGCCCATTTTCTGCATTACGCCCATCCATTCTCCCGCAAAGGAACCCAACACTACGACGAGCAGGGCACCAAAAAGAACATTTACCCCAAGGCGCTGATATTTAGGTTCAACGCCCGAAACGGCGGGAGCAATGAATAGTCCGGCGGCAAGCCATGCCGTGGCAATCCAGAATATGGCCAGTTGAACGTGCCATGTCCGCGATATGGAATAGGGCAAAATGGCATCGAGATTGAGCCCATAGAACCCTTGCCCCTCTACACCGTAGTGAGCGGTAACAGCCCCCATGAGAATCTGCAATAGGATTAAACCCGTTACAACCCAAAAGTATTTCAGGGTTGCCTTCATGGAGGGCGTGGCCTGCAGATTGATCAACGGGTCTTTTTCGGGGTAAACTTCACTAATTTCCTTGTCCTGATTTTTGGCATAGTAAAATCCGAGGAGCCCAATTCCCAACAGCAGCAGTATTATGCTGAACATTGACCAGAAAAGGTGCTGGCTGGTTGGATGATTGCCCACCAGATCGTCGCCCGGCCAGTTGCTGGTGTAGGTAATATCTTTCCCTGGGCGCTCGGTAACGCATGCCCATGCTGTCCAGAAAAAGAATGCATTCATGCGCTGCATATTTTCAACATTCTTTATTGAGTTCACGGGAATTGCGTAGGCAATACGCTCTCTTTCCTGATCCTTGCCATCGGTGAACAGGTTGTGGTAGTACTGCGCATTGTCTTTAATGGCCTCGGCCCTTAGATCCGATACAACAAGGGTTTTGGTCGTTGCGTCGTACCGGTTTTTACGTAAGTCCTTTTGTAGCAAAAGCTGCAAGTAGGCCTGTCGCTCGGAATCAAGCTCATCGTAGCTGCACGAGTCGTGCATAAAAGCCAGGCGGTTGAGCATGTAAACCGCTTCGCGGTGAAGCCAGTCGGCCGACCAGTCGGGTGCAACATAGGCGCCATGACCCCAAATACTGCCCACTTCCTGACCTCCGATGGATTGCCAAACGTTCTGTCCGGCAACAATTTCATTTCCGGTGAAAAGCTGCTCACCACTATCGCTAACAACCCTGTCGGGTATGGGTGGTTTTTGGAAATAAACTTCGAATCCGTAGTAACCCAGAATTGCAAAGCTAACCACCATTACGGCTATAAAGCCAATCCATAGTCGTTTTGTGTTCATGCCAGTTGATTTAGTTAAACAATAACAATTTGTGTATAATCGCTTTTTAAAACTTGTTAAACTTCTTTATTGTGTTAAAAATTAGCATTTTAAAAAATCTTAAAAACAAGAACCCTCAGCAACGAGTTGGAAGAATTTCTCAATCCCCGTTGTTTGTCCTTTTCAATGTACACAGTTGTGCTTGGGGTAATTTTGTTGCTTAAATCTTCGAGAAGTAACTCTCCTTCGCCTTCAACTACGAAAAATATCACATCGAAGGGGTTGGAATGCAGTGCGATTTCTTCTTTCGGACTCAAAGCAATATGGACCAGTTCAACCTTCTCGCCGGAATACATTTTTCTCCCATCGAGGTTGAAGGGAACTTTTTCGGCAGTTTCAAGTGTTGTTATTTTCACGTGATAATGGTATTTATGAGGATTATTGCATTGTATTGACCTACTGCTGTGAAAATTCAAGTAGTAATAAATGACATAATTATTATTTCAGCTTTCAAAGCGTTCTTCCCAATGGCAAATTTAAAGTTTAATCCCTTTTCATGGCAGTAATCGTCATTAAAAAATGAATTCAACCATTGAAAACTATTGATACAACAGAAAAAAATAAACCGAAATAGCAATATTAATATTGAATATCAATGATATACCTTAAAGTCCAATGTTAATAATTAAAACCTCAAACAAGTAATCTCATCGTCAAATCTTTTCAGCCCTTTACAGAAACAGCTCAATGCCATTTTGGTTTTATGCCTGAATCAAATATTTTTCTATGATTATTCGTTGATCACGTGTTAGTTATGTGCTCTGCTGTGGAAATTATTTTTTATTGATTAAAATTTCAATACTTTTAGAAGTCAAATAAACTGCACAGATTAACTTTTTCTCACTCTAAAAACTCTAAAACAATGAAAAAATTTATGAAATGTTTATTACTGCCTTTGGCAATGCTGATGATTTTTTCATCGTGCCAAAAGGGGTATAGGTATGAATCGGTTAGTAACGATCCCTCGAACACCAGGATTTATACCCTTGACAATGGGCTTAAAGTGTACATGAGCGTGTACAAGGATGAGCCTCGTATTCAAACTTATGTGGCTGTTAAGGTGGGAAGCAAGAATGACCCGTCGGAAACCACCGGACTTGCCCATTATTTTGAGCACATGATGTTCAAAGGGACTCCCAATATTGGAACAATGGACTGGGAGCAGGAGAAAGTGCTGATTGATAAAATTGAAAATTTATTTGAAATATATCGCATTGAGACGGATGCCGACAAAAGAACCGGGATTTACAAAGAGATAGACAGCATCTCCTACGAGGCATCGAAGCTGGCCATTCCCAATGAGTACGATAAGTTGATGAAATTTATCGGTTCCACCGGAACCAATGCGGCCACATCCAACGACTTTACCATATACATCGAGAATATTCCCAGCAATCAGCTGGATAACTGGGCTATGATTCAGGCCGAGCGATTTTCGCACCCTGTACTCAGGCTATTCCACACCGAACTGGAAACTGTATATGAGGAGAAGAACATGTCGCTAACCAGCGATATGCGGAAGGTAAGCGAAGAGCTTTACAAATCGCTTTATCCAAATCATCCATACGGACAGCAAACGACGTTGGGAGAGGTTGATCACCTTAAAAATCCCTCAATGAAGAACATTCGTGAATTCTTCGACAAGTACTATGTGCCCAATAATATGGCCGTTATCATGTCGGGTGATTTTGACCCCGATGAGGCCATAGCCATTATCGACAAGCATTTTGGCCAGCTGAAAAGAAAAGATGTACCCAAGCTGCATTTCGAACCGGAGAAACCCATTGAGCAACCCATTGTGAAAGAAGTAATCGGACTCGAAGCTGAAGTGCTAAACATAGGATTCCGATTTGCCGGTGCTTCATCGCAAGAGGCCATGATGGCCGATTTGCTCTCGCGCATGCTGGCCAACGGCAAAACCGGACTTATCGACCTGAATGTAAACCTTAAGCAAAGGGCTCTTAGCGCAGGTGCATATTGTAGTCAACAGGCAGACTACTCAACCTTGATATTAAGCGGCAGGAACAGGAGTGGGCAATCCCTCGAAGAGGTTAAGGATATCCTGCTCGAACAGGTGGACCTTTTGAAACAGGGCGAATTCCCCGATTGGATGCTGGAAGCCACCATCAACAACCTGAAACTGTTCGAGATGAAAAGGCTCGAGAGTAATTTTGGCCGCGCATGGATGATGTCCAGTAGTTTCATCAACGATATTAGCTGGAAGGATGCGGTTGAGTACAATGACAAGCTAAGCAAAATAACCAAGGACGATCTGGTGAAGTTTGCCAATGAGCACCTGACCAACAACTACGTTGTGGTTTACAAACGCCTTGGAACCCCTGATGTTGATATAGTTAAAAAACCGGCTATTACTCCAATCCATATTAACAGGAATGAGGAATCCAAATATTTAACAGAGTTTAAAACAAGAACTGTTCAGGATATTGAGCCGGTATTCGTTGATTATGATAAGGATATTGAAAAAATGGAGGTCAATGGACTGGAGGTGCTTTATAAGGAGAATGTGGAAAATGCAACGTTTACTCTTTACTACTATTTCCCCTTTGGCAGCAACCACGACAAGATGATTGACATTGCTGCTGATTTTCTGCCCTTTATTGGCACTTCCAAACTTTCGGCCGAAGAGGTGGCTCAGGAGTTCTATAAGCTGGCTTGCACGTTCAACGTGTTTGCATCCGATGAGGAAACCTATGTTTACATATCAGGCCTAAGCGAAAATCAGGAAAAAGCAGCCCAATTGCTTGAGTCGCTATTGACCGATTGCCAGCCCAACGAGGAGGCCTTATTGAAGTATATCGATAAGATTTTAAAGGAACGTGAGAATAGCAAGTTGAGACAACAGACCATTTTCAGCGGATTGGTTGATTACGCTACTTATGGGCCCAAATCGCCATTCACCAATATAGTATCGAACAAAGAGTTGAAAGCATTGAAAGGAAATGTGTTGACAGACAAGATCAAGGAGCTGTTTGGATACAAACACAAGGTGTTGTACTACGGAACATACTCAGCCGAAGATTTAAAGCAAATGCTTGCAAAAGTACATGCCGTTCCCGAAAACTTTAAAGCCGCTCCCGAAAAGAGCCCGTTTACCGAATTGGAAACCGGTAAGAACAGGGTGCTGTTTTCGCATTACGAGGCAAATCAGTCGTATTTACAGATGATTTCAAAAAGTGTTGACTACGATTTTAACCTTCTTCCCAATGCCCGGATGTACAATGCTTACTTCGGTGGAGGTATGAATACCATTGTCTTTCAGGAGTTAAGAGAGAAAAGAGGATTGGCATACACAGCACGCTCCTTCTTTGCCACCCCGTCAAATCCCGATGGCCCATTCATGAATAACTCGTTTATTGCCACCCAGAACGACAAGGTGATTGAGGCTTTCTCAGCATTCAACGAGCTGTTTGACGAGATGCCCATGTCTGAAATATCCTTCAACCTGGCCAAGGATGCCATAATCAGCGGGATACGTAATCAGCGTATTACAAAAATGAATTTGATTATGAACTACATCAATGCGCAAAAAATGGGATACAAAAAGGATATTCGTCAAACCTACTTCGAAACAATCCCCAATATGACCCTGGAGGATGTTAAGCAGTTCAACGAAAAGTACATCAAAGGCAAACCTAAAACATATGTAATTCTTGGGAATGAGAAGATTGTGGATTTCAAACAGGTTGAAAAACAGTTTGGTCCTGTAACTAAGTTGACGCGCGAACAGATATTTACCTATTAATCGATACCCCTGTTGATATAACAAAGAGCCGCCCCTTCGAAAAACGGGGCGGCTCTTTAGTTTGTTATAGGTGAATGTTAGTAGCTTTTAATATCGCCACCGCCAAAAATCACAATCCCGCTTATTATTAACTCGCTGCCATTGGCATTGCCGTTATCTGTAATGAGCTTTTTTCTTTTGTCGGCATAGCCGCCAAAGATGGCTACCACATTTATTTTTACTTTCCATGAGGGGGGAATAATGAGCTTTGACCCACCAAAAATACTGGTTACATTCAGGGTTTGTTTACCCGGTGCCAGTTCGGTTTCGCTCAAATCGTAAGTGCTGCCACCAAAAATGTTGACCAGCCTTCCTCCCTGGAAATTTTTTGAGAAGTTCTTCTGTTCGTTTCCCCCAAACATTACCATATCGTCAATGATATCCATGCTGGTGACCTCTTTTTTGAAATGCCCCCTGTGTTTGTACGAACTGCGGTTGAAAATCAGCATCAGCCCAATGGCAATGAAAATAGTGGGCCATAGGAATACCCGCGCAGTGTACTGAAAACCCATAGTCTCGGCGATAAGGTATATGCCTCCGACGGCAATGAGAATTAAACCTGTTATCCTGGAGTTCCTGTTGGTCATCAGGATTAACCCAATACCGATAAGCAAGCCCTGCCATGTAAAGATGTAGTTGCTCCAGTAGTTGAATGGAATGATGTCGAGTCGTTGAGCGAATAGTAGCAACCCTACCGTGAGAAAAACTAACCCGACCATTATCCTGGAGCCGTAAGAATGTTGTGGTTTTTGGTTTAAAGTTTCCATGTTTATTTGTTTTTTAAAGTTATTGTCAGCAAAAATATACTGCTGAACCGGCAGAAGGAAGTGAATATCGGTGAACTGCCCTTTTTAGTCGATGAATCCGGCCAAGGGGTAGGGGAGCGGGGTGAAATTCTCTCAATACTATGATTTACTTCTGGCTCTGCTATAGTAATGCCTTGGATTTCCGTGTTCTCCGTATCCGATGGTGTTGCCGGTTTGGTAAACCCATTTTTCCAGCAAGCCCATGGCGTCGCCATCCACGAAATTAGCCAGGGGTTTGTTTTCGTACAAGTTGTAGTCGTTGCGGTATAAACCCGGCGTGATATTAGGCATCACCACATTGGCACCGGCCATGATGGCCTCGCTGCGACCCATATCGTCAATGGCCTGAAGGGCAGTGGATGCAACAATGTTAACATCTTTCATCATGATACGCACAATGGCTATCATTTTTATCGATAGGTTAAGCCTTTCGTGCAGTGGGAGAAGCATATCCCTATACCTATACAGGGGCGTTTCGTGATGCTCAATGTAAGGACCCATCCCAATCATGTCCAGATCCATCCCTTTGAGCCATAGTACATCTTCGGTCAAATGTTCAAGGGTTTGAAAAGGGAGGCCTATCATCACTCCTGAGCCAACCTGATACCCTACTTTTCGTAATGCTTGCAAACTCTCTATCCTCTTGTCGAAATCGTGGGTTTTATTCTGTGGGTGCAGCTTTTTGTAAAGTTCACGGTTAGTGGTTTCAATGCGCAGTAAATACCTGATGGCTCCGTTTTCGAACCATTTCCGGTAAGTATCCTCCGTTTGTTCGCCCATGGAGAGGGTAATGCCCAACTCGCTGTTGGTGGCACGGTTTATCTTTTTCAACAGGTTGGCGACCCTGTCAACAAACCTTTTGTTGCTTACCTCCCCCGTTTGAATAGCTATGCTGCCAAATCGGTTTTTCCAGGCAAATACGGCAGCATCAACCACCTCATCGTCTGTTAAGTTATACCTTTTTACATTGGCATTCCCCGAGCGGATTCCGCAGTAGTAGCAATTCTTCCTGCAGATATTGGTCATTTCAATCAGCCCCCTCAGGAATACCTTGTTGCCCACGTATTGCTCCTTTACTTTTGCGGCATGTGCAAATAGTTTCTTCTGCTCTGCTCCGTTGGATTGAAGCAGGCGGACTATGTCTTTTTGTGTCAGGCTGGTATGGTCAAATTCACTCATCAGCAATAAAAGAATTGTGGGTGCAAAGATACTTCAACATTGGCCATTAAACACCCCATTGACCACGTTGTTTTACCAAAAATCCGCTTCCCGTAGGTTTTTTACCACGATGAAAACTTTTTGTATGTTTGCACACCTAATCGCCATTTATTAAATGTATGTAACATTGCGGTATGGCAATTTGTTTGGAACTAACAATTGAAAAATGAAGACAAAAGACATCCCCTTTATCCTGTTGTGCTTAGCCCTAATTATTCCCTTCCTGGTAATTGCGCCGCTTCAGCATTGGTTTCTGACTTGGAGCAGAGAGCATGCGATAATAATGAGTTTTATTAAGTTCTCCGTTTTGGCAACCCTTGGAGAGGCCATAGGATTGCGTATCAGAACAGGGAACTACAACGAACCCAACTTCGGAATTCTTCCACGGGCCATTGTATGGGGTTTTTTGGGAATAACCGTTAAGATGGCTTTTGATATTTTTTCCACAGGAACATTGGTCTTTATTGAAAATCTTGGAGTTGCCAATAAGTCGGGTAGTGAATTGGCCGGTATCCTGAACGATGGACCCTTAAGCCTTACAAAATTCTTATTGGCATTCGCGGTAAGTACGGCCATGAATCTTATTTACGCTCCTATGCTCATGACTTTCCATAAGATTACCGATGCACACATAATGGGAAACGGGGGAACTCTTGCGGGCTTGTTTAAGCCCATAAGGTTTGGCGAACTGCTTAAGGGCATTGACTGGGGTGTTATGTGGAATTTCGTATTCAAGAAGACCATTCCCATATTCTGGATACCTGCCCACACCATCACATTCCTGCTACCCCCCATGTGGAGGGTACTGTTTGCAGCACTCTTAAGTGTTGCTCTGGGCATCTTTCTGGCCATTGCCAGCGCCATGAGCAGAAAAAAATAGCATATTTCAAACGTTACAAATAAATTGTAAACATGATAACAGAACAGCTCATAAATCCACGCAGTATAGTAGTTGTGGGAGGTTCCGACGATGTTCAGAAGCCCGGCGGAAAAGTTCTTAAAAACCTAAAAGACCACAATTTCAGTGGCAACCTTTATGTGGTTAACCCCAAACTCGATGAGGTGCAGGGGATAAAGTCGTATCGCGATGTAGCCGAATTGCCACAGGTGGATTTGGCCATACTGGCCATTGCAGCCAAATTCTGCCCCCAAACTGTTGATGTGCTTGCCAGGCAGAAGGGAACAAGGGCATTCATTATCCTTTCCGCAGGTTTTCACGAGGAGAGCGAAGAGGGTGCAAGGCTTGAAGAGCAGATTGTAAACATTGTGAACGAAACGGGAAGTTGTCTCATTGGGCCTAACTGCATAGGGGTGATGAACTCTAACTATGCAGGTGTATTTACCACTCCCATTCCCAAGCTCAACCCCAAAGGAGTGGACTTTATTTCCGGTTCAGGGGCAACAGCTGTCTTTATTATGGAGGCCAGCATGCCCAAAGGGCTGGAATTTTCTTCGGTTTACAGTGTGGGAAATAGCGCGCAGCTGGGAGTGGAGGATATTCTCGAATATCTGGACAACAGCTACGACCCAAAAACGAGTTCGCATATTAAACTACTTTATGTTGAGAGTATTAACAAACCGCAAAAGCTGTTGAAACATGCCTCATCGCTGATAAGGAAGGGTTGCAAGATTGCCGCTATCAAAAGCGGGGGATCCGAAGCAGGAAGCCGTGCTGCCAGTTCGCATACAGGTGCTCTTGCCAGTAGCGACGTGGCCGTGGATGCTCTTTTCCGTAAGGCAGGAATTGTGCGCTGCAACGGCCGTGAGGAGTTGTCAACCGTGGCCTCGGTTTTTACCCTTCCCGAACCCACTGGCAACAGAATGGCCATAATAACCCATGCCGGAGGACCGGCAGTGATGCTTACCGATGCCCTGTCGAACAATAAGTTTGAGATTCCACATATCGATGGGCCTAAGGCTAAGGCATTGCTTGAGAAACTTTTCCCCGGGTCGTCGGTGGCAAACCCCATCGACTTTCTGGCAACCGGAACAGCCGAACAGCTGGGATACATCATTGACGCTTGCGAAAACGATTTTGACAATGTCGATGCCATGGCTGTTATCTTCGGGAGCCCCGGACTTTTCCCCGTTTTCGACGTGTACGACCTGCTTGATCGGAAAATGAAGGAGTGCAAAAAGCCAATCTATCCCATTCTCCCGTCAATCATCAACGTGAAGGAGGAAATTGCCCATTTCCTGTCCAAAGGGAGGGTAAATTTTCCCGATGAGGTCGTATTTGGAAACGCTTTGGCCAAGGTTTTCTACACGCCTAAACCACAGCCACTCACACCAGTAATGCCACAGATCGACAGGGGTGCCATCAGGAAAGTGATAGATAGCTCACCCAACGGATACCTTGCCCCGGCAGATGTTCAAAAGCTCCTCGATGCGGCAGGGATAGTTAGGGCAACTGAAGCCTTAGCCACCACTTCAGCCGATGCCGTATCGGCAGCAATAAGCATGGGCTTCCCTGTGGTAATGAAAGTAGTGGGGCCTGTTCATAAATCCGATGTGGGTGGTGTGGTATTGAATGTGAAAAACGCCGAAGGCGTTGCTGCGGAGTTCGAAAGGATGATAAAAATAAAGGATACCACGGCCATTCTTATCCAGCCCATGCTTTCGGGCGTTGAACTCTTTGTTGGCGCTAAACGTGAGGATAAGTTTGGACACATAGTGCTTTGCGGGTTGGGAGGTATATTCATAGAAGTGCTTAAGGATGTGAGCGAAGGCCTTGCGCCCATTTCAAATGCCGAAGCGCTGAGCATGATAAAGCGACTTAAAAGCTATAAAATTCTCCAGGGGGTACGAGGGCAGGAGCCAGTGAATGAACAGCTCTTTGCAGAAATGGTCTCCAGGGTTTCGGCTTTGGTTGAGGCTGCCCCCGAAATATTTGAAATGGATTTGAACCCCCTGTTGGGTCGTAAGGATAGGGTTGTGGCTGTGGATGCCAGAATTAGAATTGAAAAATAGCCGGATATGTCAAAGTTCATGGACAGGGTAAAGCGGGTTACGCCCAACGAATGGATACTTATTGGCGTTATCTTGGTATTGCTCGTGCTCATTTTCAGAAGATGGGGATGGATATGGAAAGAGGCCTCGGAATCGTTTTCAAATATCTTTAGATCAGGTAAATAATCATGGATTCCAAACCTTTTTTCAAAATGCTTTTAAAATAAAATGCCGATTATTTGCCTTTAAGTCCATTAAAATGCCGCTATTTTTTATCTTTGCCATTAGGCAGAAGTGCCATAGTTCTTAAAACTGAAGTAAACATTAATAACCCATTGTTATGAAAAAACGAATTGGAATATTTTATGGACCCACAGATGGAGCCACCGAGCGTGTAGCAAAAAAGATACAGGAGGCATTTGGTACGGATAATGCCGATTTGATAGCCATTAAGGATAGTAAAGCCGGGGATATTGATAAGTACGAAAGGATTATTTTTGGCTGTTCAACCATTGGCAAGGATACATGGCAAACCGATAAGCCCAAGCCCGACTGGGATATTTTCCGCCCTGAAATTGAGAAGATAAATTACAAGAACAAACTATTCGCCCTGTTCGGATTGGGGAATTCCATAACCTATGCCGCAGTCTTTGTCGATTCCATGGGAATTTTGGCTAAGGAAATGCTTAAACATGGTGCAACCATCGTGGGTAGGGTTCCGCGGTGCGAATATACTTTTACCGATTCCGAAGCCTTAATTGACGGCCAGTTTATAGGCCTACCCATTGATGAGGATTTTGAGGCTGACCTTACCGACAGAAGAGTGAAGGAATGGGTTGAAAAGTTGAAAAGTGTTTTCGATTAATTTGATCTTATCATTGCTTATGCACTGGCTGCCCCTCAAGGGCAGCTTTTTTTTTCTGACAACTGCTGTTGCTTTTTGCAATTCGCACCACACGAATATCCTTGCGAAATATTTGCATTGATCATTAGGATGCTAAACATACATTCTCTCTTTTGAAAGTTTAGATTATTTTTCTTTTAATTGATAATCAGTCATGTACTGATTTTTTATTCTGTATTTTGGAAATTTCTCGGGAATGCATGATAAAAGAAAAAATGTAATAAAAAAACGCATATTAATTTGAAATAAAATAAAATAATGCAAAAAATATTACAAACTGTTATTAAAAATGGTTAATTTGATTTTAATTTATAAAATTTTTTAATAACATTGTAGTTTAAAAAACTAATGGCTAATTTAGAGGGCTGAAAGTGTGAAAAATCACTAAATAACTCATTTATATACGTTGAATCGACATGAAGGACACTCCCATTCCGTTTGACATAGTGAAGCAAAAGATTGAGGCTTCAAAGTTTTCCAAGGTTGGCAGGGCTACTATCCGCGAAATTGTTCAGCTGGTTAACGAGATAGAGGTTGCAACGAATATCAAATTTGTTCGCATGGAGATGGGTGTCCCCGGGTTGGAGCCCTCTAAGTTGGGTATTGAGGCCGAAGTTGAAGCTTTGCGTAAAGGTGTTGCCCGCATATATCCCATGGTAGATGGCCTGCCTGAACTGAAAAAAGAGATGGCGCGTTTCGTTAAAAATTTTATGAATATCGATGTGGCTGAAAAGTGCTGTATTCCAACTGTTGGTTCCATGCAGGGTGGGATGGCCGCTTTTTTGCTCACCAACCGTTGCCAAAAAGAGAAGGATACCATTCTGTTTATCGATCCGGGATTTCCTGTCCAAAAACAACAGGTACGGGTTTTGGGGATGAAGTCCGAGAGTTTTGACGTGTACAACTATCGTGGCGAAAAGTTGAAGGACAAACTTGAAAGTTATCTCAGCAAAGGGAATATCAGCACGATAATCTACTCCAATCCCAATAACCCCTCGTGGATTTGCTTTACCGAAAAGGAATTGCAGATTATTGGCCAACTGGCAACTCAATATGATGTGGTGGTTATAGAGGATTTAGCTTATTTTGCCATGGATTTCAGGAAGGATCTCTCTAAACCGGGAGAGCCACCCTATCAGGTTTCGGTTGCCAACTATACCGACAATTGGCTTCTGCTGATTTCCAGCTCCAAGATTTTCAGCTATGCCGGTCAGCGCATTGGCGCTATGGTGATAAGCAACAGGCTTTTTGAAAGGAAATATCCCGATCTTAAGCGTTTCTTTGCATCCGACGAGTTTGGGCGTGCGTTGATTTACGGAGCAGTTTACGCACTATCTTCGGGCACATCGCATTCTGCTCAATATGCGTTGGCAGCAATGCTCAAAGCAGCCAACGATGGCAAATTCAACTTTGTTGAGGTGTTAAAGGAGTACGGCGAACGCGCCAGGGTAATGAAGAAGCTGTTCACCGAAAACGGATTTAAAATTGTGTACGATATGGATGAGGATAAACCTCTGGCCGATGGTTTTTACTTCACCATCTCATACCCCGAGCTCAGCGGCGAAGACCTCATTGAGGAGTTGATATACTATGGCATAAGCGCCATATCGCTGTCCATCACGGGTAGCGATCGTTCGGAGGGACTGAGGGCCTGCGTTTCGCATGTGCAAAGGGAGCAATTCGCCGATTTGGAGTACAGGCTGAAGAAGTTTAAAGAGCATCATCCCGTAAAGTAGAAAAGCAATTTTTGAATTATTCATAATACTCACTGAACAAAATATTTACAATATGGCAAAAGTAAGAGGTGCAATCAAGGTGGATGTGGAAAAGTGCAAAGGCTGTGGCCTTTGTGTCGTCGCATGCCCCACCAGTGTTATAGCCCTATCGCGAGATGTCAACTCGAAAGGCTATAACTATGCATATATGGAAGTTCCCGAAGCCTGTACAGGCTGTGCAAACTGCGGGCTGGTTTGCCCCGATAGCGTAATCGATGTTTATCGAGTCAAAGCAGGGGTAGAAGCATAACCCTTTGACTACAAAAATTTTAACCCTTAATAACATTCATTCAACATGGCAGAATACAGACTAATGAAGGGGAATGAGGTGATTGCCGAGGCTGCTATCCGATGCGGATGCGACGGATATTTCGGCTACCCAATTACCCCTCAGTCAGAAATTATGGAAACCCTCATGCTGCGGAAACCCTGGGAGGAAACAGGTATGGTTGTCCTACAGGCCGAAAGCGAAATAGCAGCCATCAACATGGTGTACGGGGGCGCCTCTTGTGGAAAAAAGGTGATGACATCCTCGTCGAGCCCGGGCATTAGCCTGAAACAGGAGGGAATAACCTACATTGCCGGGGCCGAATTGCCCTGTTTAATCGTTAACGTAGTTAGGGGAGGTCCCGGGTTGGGAACCATTCAACCCGCACAGAGCGACTATTTCCAGGCCGTGAAGGGTGGTGGACACGGTGATTATCACCTCATTGTACTTGCCCCTGCATCGGTTCAGGAGATGAACGACTTTGTGGCCTTGGGCTTCGAACTTGCGTTCAAATATCGCAACCCGGCCATGATACTTTCCGACGGAGTCATCGGGCAGATGATGGAAAAAGTGAAGCTCAGCGAATACAAACCACGCTGGACCGACGAAGAAATACAGAAAATCAGCGGTTCCTGGGCCACCACGGGAAAAACACCCGATAGGGATTACCACGTGATAACTTCGCTGGATTTGGATAGCGCCAAACAGGAAATCTTTAACCATAAATTGATTGAAAAGTACAAAACCATGGCCGAAAAGGAGGTTAGGTACGAAACAATCAGCTGTGATGATGCAGATTACATTCTGGTTGCCTATGGCTCCTCCAGCAGGATTTGCCAAAAAGCTGTTGATCTGTGCCGCGAGAAGGGCATTAAGGTTGGTCTTCTTCGCCCCATCACCCTATTCCCATACCCAACTAAGATAATTCAGGAAATGGCCAAACGTGTCAAGGGGTTCCTTTCGGTGGAAATGAGTGCCGGCCAGATGGTGGAGGATGTGAGACTGGCTGTGAACGGAAAAGTTCCCGTGGAGCACTACGGACGACTTGGTGGTATGATTCCCACACCGAATGATGTGGTTAAAGCATTGGAAGAGAAACTAATTAATGTGAAGTAATCATGGTAGAAGTTAAGGATATTATCAAAGAGGAGAATTTGGTTTACACCAAATCGAAAATTCTCACTGACAAAGTATTTCACTATTGTCCGGGTTGTAGCCATGGCGTTGTACACAAGCTGATAGCCGAAGTGATTGAGGAGATGGATATTCAGGATAAAACCATTGCCATCTCACCCGTTGGCTGCTCAGTGTTGGCATACAACTACCTGGCGGTGGATTGGCAGGAGGCTGCCCACGGGAGAGCTCCGGCGTTGGCTACGGCCGTATCGAGGCTTATGCCTGATAAGTATGTATTTGCCTATCAGGGCGATGGCGACTTGGCCTCCATTGGTACAGCTGAGATTATCCATGCCTGCAATAGGGGAGAGAACATCGTCATTATTTTCATTAACAATGGTATCTACGGGATGACCGGAGGTCAGATGGCTCCCACCACCTTGGAGGGTATGCCAACATCTACCTCGCCCTACGGGCGTGATGTGAAGTTGGCAGGACATCCGCTGAAAATCACCGATCTCATTGCGCAACTTCCGGGAACCGAGTATGTTACCCGTCAGGCAGTTCACACCCCTGCCGCTGTTCGTAAATGCAAAAAGGCCATTCTGAAGGCTTTCCAAAACGTTGGCAAGAAGAACGGAACCCAGTTCATTGAAGTGGTATCTACTTGCAACTCAGGATGGAAACTGTCCCCGGTTAAGGCCAACGAGTGGATGGTTGAGAATATGTTCCCGGTTTACCCTCTGGGAGATTTGAAAGGTTAACAGGAAATACACTAAAAAGCATTAATCATGACAGAAGAGATTATCATAGCCGGTTTTGGAGGACAGGGTGTTCTCTCCATGGGTAAAATCCTTGCCTACTCGGGCATTATGCAGGACCAGGAGGTATCGTGGATGCCCTCCTATGGCCCCGAGATGCGCGGGGGTACGGCCAACGTGACCGTTATCCTGAGTGACAGCAGGATTAGCTCGCCCATCCTTCAGGAATTCGATACTGCCATTATCCTCAACCAGCAGTCACTGGATAAATTTGAGAAATCGGTAAAACCGGGTGGGGTTCTTATTTACGACCCCAATGGCATTACCCGTCATCCGGTTCGTAAGGATATTAAGGTATATCAGGTAGACGCCACGGAAGAGGCGTTGAAAATGAAGAATGCCAAGATTTTCAACATGATAGTACTGGGAGCATTCCTTAAGCTAAAACCCATTGTGAAAATGGAAAATGTGATCAAAGGCCTTAAGGAGTCATTACCCCCGAGGCACCACCACCTCATTCCCCTGAACGAGGAGGCCATCAAGAAGGGTATCGAAATAGTCAAACAGTTCTCAGTAAACTGATAGGAAGTACTTTTCGCAAAACGGGCGTTGTGGAATTGTTCACAACGCCCGTTTTGTATTTATTATTGAATATTGTGTTAGTAATTATCCTTAATACAGCGGACATAGAAAAGTTCATCGTCAGAAAGATTAGTAATTGGAACGATGGATTCACCTGTAGTCTTTGAGATTTCATAGGCATATGCGAATGTGCCTATTCCATCACCACTGGTCCAGAAGTATGCTTTTTGATCAATGTCAGAGAAAGTAGGATCAGGGAAATCCAGAACTCCTCTTCCTCCCGGACGGGCAGAAAAACCAGAAATGTTATTTGGTGTTAAATCTCCGGTAGCCGCATCCCATGAACCCACCTCCATAAGCCTTATGGCAATAAGATCATAATGATCCATCCAGTCCGTGCCACCCAACCATGAGAATAGTTCATCCCAATCAGTCATACTGGGTACATGCCATCCTATTGGGCACAATCCCATGGGTGACATTACAACCGAATGAGCGTAAAGAAGACCGTGAACAGGTCTATTGGATGGTTCAAGAGCGTAATCGAAAACTTCGTTGAGCGGATTGATGGGGGTTCCCTCTTGATAGTTAAGGGTCTGAAGGTTTTCTTTAAACCAGGTTTGACCTCCAATCTTGATGGTTTCGTAGGTATAACCATTGTAGGTAACCTGCGTGGAGATGGTTCCGCCTGTGTAAATGTTACCCAAAATATCAACGTTTCCGGTTGCCTGAAGGGTTGTGTAAATGGTAGTTGTATCAAAATTAACTGTTAGTAAATCAGTTGGATCTGATTTAAAGCCGGTGAGACCACCTATGGCAAAACCGCTACGGTTACCCTTGGTCTCATCATCGAACAGCACCCGCGTATGCTCACGCGCTACGCTGAGGTATTCCTTGTCATCGTCATCGGACTTTAGGCCAGTCAGCCCGCCAATGGCGAAGCCACTACGGTTGCCTTTGCCCTGGTCGTCGAAAAGAACCTGTGTTCGCTCACGCGAAACGCTGAAGTAATCCTTTTCATTCTCGTCGGCCTTGAAGCCCGTCAGCCCGCCAATGGCGAAGCCACTGCGGTTACCTTTTCCCTTTTCTTCCGGTTCGCTGCCTACGTAGATACGTACTCCCTGCTCGTACACAGCGAAAACAATCTCATTATTGGAATTAAGAATTTTAAATATGGGTTCTTCTTGATCCCTTTCATCCATCGCTTTTACCTCCACAGTGTTGGTGGAAAGGTTTACCTGATTGGTACTAACCCAATTGTCACCATCGAAAGTAGTAATGGAACCTTCAATCCCTTCTCCCTGAATGGCATTCCCGGCGTACAACGAGTAGGGTACTGCAAGTATTTGAGAGATACCAAGAGTAACATATTCCTCTTGCTCATCAGCCAGTTTAAAATCAACCTGAATAAAGATTTCGTTGTTCCAGGGAATTTGCAAAAAATCACCGGCAAGCACGTTCCCTGCACCAACCGAAAGGGAAACAACACCCTGTGGGCTTGTTGTAATCAAATGATTTTCTGAATAAACTATTTCACCATCGGTTGTCAACTTGCGAAGAGATATTTTTATATCAACATCCTCATTGGCAATAACAGTGCCTTCGCTATTTCGAATGACTGCCTGGTATGAAAACTTTTGGGGTACTTGAGCAAAGCTTTGCAAGAGCATGACCCCAAGCATCAGAAACAACGTGAATTTTTTTATGATAATGTAGAGTTGTGGTGTTTAAATACAAAAATAAATACTTATTTAATGAAAGTCAATGTTTTTTAATTTTCTATAGGTACTATGAGAAGTAACATGAGAGTGGTGTAGCCCAAAACCTTTATCCAAAGAAATCATTTCACGCCAATCAAACAGGTTCTTTTCAATGGTAATATGTGCGAGGATAGAGTTATCTCTTTAGGGTTAATACTCACTTTTATTTTTCTCAATATTTCTGTCTGTCCGGTTTTATTGCAGTTTTTGGCAACCAACCTTAACTGTTTGAAAATAACAATACTACCATTTATTATGTTAGCTAAAATAGATTGACAGGAGAAACAACTTGCAATTCTTAAGAATCGCGAGGTGTTGTCATAGGGGCATTATTCCACTTAACTGTTATTGTTGATATGAACTCTCCGTTTAACGCTTCGGTATGAATATCCACACTCTGCGCCTTTTTTTGGGTTATCTCTAAAGTTTGCGTTAACCACCCTGCAATACGTTCCATAATCAACAATTCATCCTGTTTGAATTGTGCCAGTTGAAGAACACAACTTTTATCTGTGCAATCCAAAACCTTAATATCCGAAGGTTTGTAGTAGGTAGAATAAATGCAAGAGGCCTTGCTAAGTAAATAATGTGGACAACAAACCTTTAAAAATATTTTATAAACACCCTTCAGCGTCACTTCTGCACCATATCTTCCTATTTCCCATGCGGCATTTTTGTGATTGCCATCGAAAAAAAGGTCGCCGGCTTTCTGTGTGGGGATAATGACGGAATTGACGAGGTTATACCAACCGGTAGAATAAATTGGCTGTTCAAATATTCTTTTTGAAGATGGCGGCAATGATTGCAACCATTCAAAAAAGCGGGAAGGGTAAAATTCTTTGATATAATCAGGCGTGTTTTGTACAGCCGTTCCTTTTATTTCCATATTGAAAGAATATTTAGAAACAGAACTGTCTTAATACATTATGCTTGTGAAATAATTCCATCAATGTTTGTTCACTTTTAAGGATATACACTTATTTCTTACCATTTTTAGTGCATCCCATTGTAAATTTGGTATGGCTTAATAAAAAGAACTTTGTATCACACTATGCACTTTTTCTCTCCGCATATAAAACTACATCTACGTCAGTGAAAGTATATCCTCAACGCGTTGAAAACTAATTATTTTGAACTTGTGCTGTTAGTACAAAAAAAGAAAGCATAACAAAAAATAATTCTTTATTATACTGTTCTTTTTATGAAATTTTTAGATAAAAATAGAGTTATGCAAGCCGTACCCCACTTGTCATTTGGCAAGAAATGCTGTCATTATCTTTTGCCTGTTATTTTTCTTATTCTGCTTAGGGAAGTGTCGGTAATTCCAAGGTAGGACGCTATTTGTTTCAGGGGAACGTTTTGTATTAGCTCAGGGTGTTGGTTTATTAATAGCAAGTATCTGTTTTCAGCAGTTTCAGTTTGCAATAGAAGCATTCGTTCTTTAAGTTCTGCCATGCTTTTTACCAACAATCGTCTCCCAAACTCCCTAAATCCCTGATTTCCCTTGAAGTATGTTTCCATCTTTTGATAGTTTACTATCCATCCTCCACATTCGGTGATTGTTTGTATATTTTCCTTGGAAATGGTTTGGTTAAAAAACGAGGAGGGTTCAAAAGCTTGTTTAAATTCTGAGAAAAAATTGGTTGTAATCTCATTCATATCATGATCAAGAAGGTATGAACGCATAAACCCATAGTGGATAAACATGTATTTATGGCAAACTTCTCCAGATTTAAGCAGAAATGTGTTGGGAGGTAATATCTCGTAATCGAAATGGTTGACAATATCTTCAGCCAAAGTAATGGGTAATTGAAGTTTATCGGTTATGAATTTTGTAAAAACATTATTGCCATTCATGATTGTCTGTCATTAAATAGTTCAATAAATCGGGAGTAAGCTTAATGTTGTTATCTTCTGATATAGTGGTATTTGGTAGCCAACTCTTATTAAATTATTAGAAATGTACCTGTCTTAATAATCATGAGTTCGATTTCAGCGTTAGTTAAA
The DNA here is from genome assembly GCA_002071445.1 of Bacteroidetes bacterium ADurb.Bin008. Taxonomy (GTDB): domain Bacteria; phylum Bacteroidota; class Bacteroidia; order Bacteroidales; family Tenuifilaceae; genus MWFE01. The sequence continues at coordinate 20,355 of MWFE01000018.1, forward strand.
AATTTTGCCACACAACAGAATTAAAATTGTTGTTAATGAACGAATTCATAATTAGGCATTTAGAATCAGCCCAGCATTCAAATTGAGGGGTAAGTATTACAATCTAATACACCAAATCCCTTAAATACGCAAAGCCCGAAAGTTTAATCCGACAATCCTACTTTTTTGCATAGAGTTCGATAATCTTAAGCATTGCCTCCGTGGCTTTCACCATGCTTTCCACGGCAACGTACTCATGCTTGCCATGAAAGTTTTCGCCTCCTGCAAACAGGTTGGGGCAGGGGAGTCCCATGTACGATAGGCGTGCCCCGTCGGTACCGCCACGTATGGGCTTAACAAGGGGTTTCACCCCTACCAGCTCCATAGCCTTAACGGCGGTTTCCACTATATGGAATACCGGCTCTACCTGTTCGCGCATGTTGTAGTACTGGTCTTTCATCTCCAGTGTAGCCGTTCCCTCGCCGTACTTCATGTTGATAAATTCGGTTACCTTGGTTATGAACGCTTTGAGGGCCTCAAACTTTTCGCGGTTGTGGTCGCGGATAATGTACTGGAAAGTGGCATTCTCCACGGTACCATCCATCTTAATCAGATGGTAAAAACCTTCGTACCCCTGCGTATGCTCCGGACGTTGGTTGGCCGGAAGCAAGCTGTTGAACTCCATGGCAACCAGAATGGCATTCACCATTTTATCCTTGGCATATCCCGGGTGGATATTACGCCCCTGTATGGTGATTTTTGCCCCGGCAGCGTTAAAGTTTTCATACTCCAGTTCCCCAATGGCTCCGCCATCCAGGGTATAGGCAAAATCGGCTTTAAACTTCTTCACATCGAAATGGTCAACTCCGCGTCCCACCTCTTCATCCACAGTAAATCCAATGCGGATGGGTCCATGCTTAAATTGCGGGTTGTTTACCATGTACTCAACGGCAGTCATAATCTCTGCCACGCCGGCCTTATCATCGGCTCCTAACAGGGTGGTGCCGTCGGTTACTATCAGCGTTTTCCCGATGTAATTCTTAAGCTCCGGAAAATCCTTGGGCGAAAGGGTTACATTGAGGTCTTTGTTAAGCACCATCTCCGAACCGTCGTATTGCTCAACAAAGCGCGGTTTTACATTGGCGCCGCTCATATCGGGCGAAGTGTCAACGTGGGCCAAAAAGCCAATGGTGGGCAATTTCTTATCCGTATTGGCTGGTACAGTACCCATAACATAGCCATACTCATCAATGGTGGCATCGGAAATTCCCAACTCTTTAAGTTCTTTCAACAGCATGTTCGATAGCTGAAGCTGTTTCTGAGTACTGGGGTATCTGTCGGAAACCGTATCATCGCTCTGCGTGTCAATTTTTACGTACCTGATAAAACGATCGGTAAGGGCTTTGCTATTAATCATATTGCTCATCGTATTTGGATTATTATTTGGTTAGCGTTGAATTATGGCGTTCAATGGCATCAAATATAGAAAAGTATTCCTAAAGCATGGGGTAATATGTTCACAAAATGGAATATATAGACTGTAATTTGCACAGTAACAAACATATAATTCCACATTGTGTTCGCCCTTTTTCCGGTTAAATCTTTACCATGTAAGGTTGATGGCCACCCGAAGGGTAGGGTTTTTAACACTAATCTTACTTCGGAGAACCGAACCTACGACCTGCACCAATCTATCTGCGAAGCACGAAACACCCGCTTTTGGTTGGTACTGATATGGTGCGTTTTAATTTCTTTCTATGATGCAATTTTAGATTATGAAATTAGGCTATCAAGTTCTAAATACTTTTCTTTTATTAAACTTAAAGCAAATGCACCTGCCGAAGCACTAAAAACAGAAAAGTCAAATGCGCCTTTAATTCCTGTAGAAAAGGTCATTGCTAAAGCAAATGTTAACAATAAAACTCCGCTCAATTTCGCGAACAGCTCGGTTTTAAATCCGATTAGAAGGAAAAACGCCAAAACAATTTCTGCACCTGTTGCCAAAATGCCGATTAATGGGATTAATGAATCAGGGAACCAGGGATTTATCAATTTGGTGTATTCCAAAAAATTGTTCCAATTACCCCATACTGAAACTTTCTTGCTCCAAATTCCGAATCTATCTGCAACTGCTGATAAGAAACCCATTGAAATTGCAAGTCGTAAATACAGTTTGATTAATCTTTTCCACATAAGTATTTGTTTTAGTTTGATGAATTTATGTTTTATTTCTGTTGAAAGTTTTCTGCTTGTTACTGTCTTTCTTAAAAAGCAATCCTACGATTTTGGGTTTGTTGCAAGTGGTGATTTAGAAGTAACTCTTTTCAACCTACCACAAATGTAAATTAAAAGCACAAAACCTCAATTTTCCACTGAACCCGCGCTTGCGGCCAACCCTTGTTGGTGGCTGCTTTATTATTCCTTATGTCGGGTTTCATTTTTTTCTTAATTTTGCTAATAGTCGTAATATTTCAACATACAACCAAATTATTGTTACCATTAATCCAAATGCTCCATACCACTCCATATATTTTGGGACTCTACTTTCTGCTCCATTTTCAATAAAGTCAAAGTCAACAACAAGGTTCATTGCTGCAAGAACAACAACAAACAAACTAAATATTATTCCGCCTATCGTATTTTCGTGAATGAACGGTAATTCTATGCCAACAAAAGAAAGTCCGATATTTGCAATATAATACATAGCCAACCCGCCTGTTGCAGAGGCAACAATAAGTTTAAAATTTTCTGTCGGTTTAATAATTTCAAGTTTGTATATAACAAGCAGAACGGCACAAATGCCAAATGTCAATAATAGTGCTTGCACTACAATTCCGGGAAATATATGGTTCATTGCAGCAGACAATCCGCCTAAACAGAGCCCTTGTAAAATAGAATAAATAGGTGCTAAGTATGGCGACCAGTCCTTGTTGAATACAATGACGAATGACATGAGTAAACCACCTATTGCTCCTGTCCAAAAGTAAGGTGCAATGGTTTCAAAGTTCAAAGTTGAAGTAAAAAGATTCCAAGTATACATAGCAGGAACAAAAACTGCAAACAAAAGAATTGCTGTCTTATTTACTGTTCCTTGTAAAGTCATTACGTTTGTTGAACCTCTTGCAACTTTTTCAATTTCTTTAAAGGTGTATTTTGTCAGTGCAGGATTTCCGGATTTGAATAAAGCCATATTTTTTTTGTTTAATGTTTGTTTGTTAAGATTTGCCAACGGTCGGCGGTATGCCAGTGCAGGATTCGGGGCGATCACTTGTCGAGTTATCGCAAGCTTTATAAATGATCTGCCAATAAAACAGGCACAGCATCCCGCATTGCGTATGACCGCTTGTAGTATTCAGTTGTTATTTTTGTCCTTTTTCAAATTCGATTAATTCAATCGGTGCTCCGTTATGTTCAATCATTGCAACTCTTGCTCCTTCACCCGGAGAATTCGGAGGTGTGATAATATTGAATTCCCTTCTGGTTAGCTCAAAGTCCAGATCATCAACTTCAAAGGCAATGTGTGGTACATTCTTTATCAAGTCGTTGATAGGACTATCCTTATCGTACCTCATCCATTCAATTCCATACGGACTTGTGTCAAATCCGGAAACATATAGTTTAAACTGAGGCAAGTATTTTTCACCATTAATAGGTTTATCCGTGGGTATTCCTATATGATGATAACGCCAACCCCATTCTGATGTTGCCAAAGGTGGTTCGCTGTCTTGTCTTTTTATGCTCATATTTTAAGTGTATTAGGTATTTTTACAATTGAACACAACGGTCTTGTGGCATGAAGTGTTGGGGAGTTCGGAGTAGATTCTTTGTCCACCGTTAATGAGGTTACCTGCAAACCTAGAGTTTGCTATTGCATCATCAACCCAATAATTTATGCCACGTGTTGTGGTGCGTTTTTTCTTATTCGTTTTATTCTTTTAAATACTTCTTTCTTGCTTCTACTTTCTTCTTCAATATCGAAATCATCTTGAAGCCCAAGCCAAAATTTTGGGCTGGTTCCAAAATATAAACTCAGTCTTAGCGCTGTATCTGCTGTTATACTTCTTTTCCCTTTCAAAATTTGGGAAATTCTTGTCTGAGGAATTTCTGTGTCTTTTGATAGTCTATATGCAGTAATATTCATTGGTTTCAGGAATTCTTCATTTAGAATTTCTCCTGGGTGTACGTTTTTTAGCCTCTCCATATTTACTCCTTTCATTTATGATAATCAATAATTTCTACTTCCTTGGCATGATTACTTTCCCATTTAAATATAATTCTCCATTGGTCATTGATTCTAATACTATAAAAGTTTTTCAGATTTTCTGAAAACTTCTCAAGTCGATTGGATGGAGGAATTTTCAAGTCAGCGATAGACTGCGAGTTGTTGAGCATTCTAAGTTTGCGCCTTCCAATCTGCTGTATCTCCTGTGGAATATTATTGACTCTTTCTCCATTCCAAATTTTCTCTGTGTCTTTAGAACCAAATGAAAAAATCATTACTATCTATTTACATTAGTAACGTCAAAGGTAAGTATTTGTTTCGAGCTAACCAAGAAAGTTTCGAGTTTCTGTCAAAATGCACCACAACTCGCTTAAAGACCTGACTTTATCATCCCCATACACCCCAAAATGGGCGTATAGGTGTGACCGGGGCATCACTGTTTTTCGTCTATCTAATATATTAAAATTAATGTATTAAAGGCCGTCAATGGGTGACTTAATTTGCTGTATTTGATTGGTGGACAAACGGGTGAATATTTCTAGCGGGTTGTAAGGTATCTCCTGGAGAATTGGGAGGCCATGCATAGAAAACATGGAAAGTAAAGGATTGGAAAAAGAGTTCCAATGGGCTAAAAATAAAGCGGCCTGATGCTTTCGGGTATCAGCATAAGTACTTTAATCAGTCAGCGACAAACGTAAACCTTCGCCGGATTTGCCCGGAGAAAAATTCTTTCTCTTTGTAGTAATAAGCAAATTGTTCTTGAATCCTCTGAAGGTAGTTCTATGATTCCCATCCCCCGGACTATCCGGGTTACAGAAACTTTTCAGGATCTTTATCAGGAAGTTTTAAATAACAGAAATGCTATGTTGTTATGGGTCAACTATTTATTTTTCTGATATGAAATTTTAATTTAGCAAGGAGCTAGTGCTGCTTACAATCCTTTTAGCAACCATTTTTACCAACTCAGGGAATTCATCAGGAAACATGATGTAAAGAGATCCAAAAACACTAACAATAATGATTATTGACAACCACTTGGTGTATATCCCTCGTGTACGTATGAGAAGAATAATGGCTGCAATAACCATAATAAAGGGTAGTACAATGCGTGCGTCACCCATTGGAACACTACTATTGCCAATTAAAAGTGTATCCTGTCCAAGGTATTGGCCAAGATCAAATTGAATGTTGAAAATGATCAGAAACAACTCTATAGCTAATGAAACAAGTAAAACAATTGAAGCTGATTTAGTACTCACGCCGGCAGTTCGTATAACCTGGTAAATGGCTGATGGTAGTAAAAAAAGCATGGCAGGAATGCCGCTGCCTATTGAAAGGCTGATAATTAAGCCTATAACTGCAACTATACTCATTATAGTGCAGATTTTGTTAGGCGTTAAATGCTTTGAGATAGATTTTGGAATACTGAGGCTTTCCTTTGCCTCTCCTTTGCTCTTGTTAGACGATGTTTCCATCCTTTTATTTTTTTAACTTAACATAATTCAACTTGACTAAAAATCAAAAATACAATTTAATGCATGATAAAAATATTTTAACCCAAAATTTTTGCAGGTAATTTTTAAAAAACAGAATCCAACTGAGTCTTCATTTTAGAAGCATTGTTGCTGATAACGTTTTGGCGGCTTGACGCAGGGCGGATTTAACTGATCCCGCATGTGCGGGATTGATGCGAAGATATTACTTTTTTCTTACCGAAAATGTTCAATAGAAGCGATTTGCCCGCCTTGCGTTCAAACCGCTTGTTGGCAGCTGGTGTTCTGTCATCCGTGTCTGTAAGCTATTGTCATTGTTGAGTTTTCGTGTCATTGTCTGTCGGGTTGTGTGTGGTGTTTTTTATTTTTTTGAAGGGTCGGGAAATATTTTTAAAACAATTTTTCATTGGGTGGAGAAAGCAAGCTCTTTTGCAAGCTTTGGTCTGTGCTTGGGCTTGTTCGGCTTGAAAATGTGCTTGCTTTTATCGTAGACTTTATTTCAGTAACTCCAATCTGCATGACTTACAGGTAATTTATTCAATTCAGTTTTTAACTGTCTCCAGTTAGGTAGATGTGTGTCCATGTAATACAAAAATCTGTCGTTATGATGTCTTTCTAATAGATGCACCATTTCATGAACGATGATGTATTCCAAACAATGTTCGGGTTTCTTGGCCAATTCAAGGTTGAGCCAAATCCGTTTCTTTTCAATGTTGCACGAACCCCATTTTGTTTTCATTTGCTTTACTTGCCAGTCGTCAACTTTTACGTTCAATATTTTCTCCCATTTGTCAATGATTGCAGGGATTTGTTTTTTGAGTTCAATCCGATACCATTCGGTCAGGATTTCGTGTCGTTTGGCTGTTGATGTGCCGGGCTTGATGTGCAGTTCAATGAACTTCTTGTTTTTCAAAACTACTTTCTGTGTCTTGTCTGTCTCAACGATGTTGAGCAAATACCGTCTGCCCTGAAAGTAGTGGCTTTCCCGTTCTTTATATTCTCTGGGTGCAATACGTTCCTGCCCTTCAAACTTGCGTTGGTTTTTCTTTATCCAACCAAGTTTAGAAATCGCAAAAAGTCGGATAGCATCTTCATTTACATTTAATGGTGCAGCAATACGAACCCTGCCTGTTGGTGGGTAAACAGCCAGATGTATGTTCTTTATTTCTTTGCGAACTACATCAATTTTGATATTGCCGATTGTAATTTGCTCCATTAATATTCCCGTTGATTTTTAACCAGGTCAAAAATGCGATGCACTTCGTTGTCATCCTCAATTTGGTGATCTTTCAAAACATCTTTGATAGCGTTTCTTACTGCCTTTGATTTCTGAATATTGTCTCGCCATCCGTCTTTCTTTGTTGTCAGAATTTTAAGGTCTAATTCATTTGCCAAAGGTTCATTTCTGCCCAAGTTGTCGAACAATGCTCTTTTTGCTGCCGTGTTAATGGTAGAAGGGTAGTCAGATGTTGTATCCGGCTTTTTAACCTTTCCTGAAAGAGCAATGATCTCTTCCAAATACTTTTCATATTCTAATGTTGCTTCTTTTCTCCTTTTTATAAGTTCATCCAAAAGCACACTCATCTTCTCGTAATACATGGGGTTTGTCGGGCTTTCTTCAATGATTACTTTCCGCAAATTGTTTTCAATGGCTTCTGCCATTGCATCAGGGTTGTTCTTAATGCTGTCGGGAATATCTTTTATGGCTTCTTTTCCTTTTTCAACCAACAATTCCACCAAACTCATATCATCAAAGTTGGCAAGCATACGGCTTTCCTCTGCTCCAATGTAGCTATCTATCAAGTGCCGCATGGCCGGCTCGTATTGCTTCAAATCAATATAGTCGCCACTGGCTAACTGAATTTCTATGCGAACATTTTCAAAATGCTTGATGTCTGCCTTTATTTCTTCAATTTCTTTTTCGGTGTAACCTGCTTCTTTCATTTCATCGGCTATGTTGGCATAAGCCCGAATGAGTGCAATGGTGAGTTTG
>MWFE01000019.1 GCA_002071445.1 Bacteroidetes bacterium ADurb.Bin008
ACGAAAAAACAGCATCAAAAATGTCCATTAGGACGAAACGTCTAAAAAATAGCATCAATTTTGTCCATTACTCCACAATTTCTTTACCAATCATGAAGAGCGAAAAAAATTTTTAGAACGCATAAAAAGCAACGAGAAACTTGTGGCCGAGTTTGAAATGACAACCATTTCGGGGGAAAAAATTTGGGTAGTTGATCAGGCCGGAATGACATCCAATAATCAATGCCTTGACGAAGGCTTGCTGGATATTACGGACAGGAAATTGATGGAAGATCTCCTAACCATGAACGAGAGGCGGTTCCGAAACATGATTGAGAATGTCTCCGATTTGATACTGGTTGTCAACCGCGAGGGAAAATTTCTATACGTAAGCCCTTCGGTTTATAAAAAGCTTAACTATCCCGTGGATGAATTTTCAAAGCACACCATTCTACATTACATTAACCCCAACGATCGGCAAACTATATCAGACATACTTAGCGGTAATCTGGCTATGGATGGCTTTTATGAAATTTCTGTACAACATAGCAGTGGACAATTCATTATGTATGAATTCAGGGCATCCCTACTTGATGAGCACAATGTCCACGAGGGAATAGTGCTTAACGCACGAAACGTCTCTGAACGGGTGAAGGCACGTAACGAGTTGCAGCTAAACTTACAGAGGGAGCAGGAGCTCAATAGGCAAAAATCGCATTTTATCTCCACCGTTTCGCATGAATTTAAAACCCCCATTACCACCATTTCGCTCAACACACAGATGCTCACCAAGAATATCACCCAAGGGCAACACGATAAGGTGCAAGTGAATATCGACCGAATAGTTAGTGCCGAGAAGAGGCTGATTGCACTGCTCAACGAAGTTGCACTTATCAGTAGAGATCAGAGTGGTATGCTACAGTTTAACCCCGAACCGTGGGACTTGCATCTGCTACTCGACGACCTACTTGAGCATATTTCTTACCTAATACAGTCAAACGTTAAGGTCATTATTCGTAGGGGTGTCAACCGGCAGGTATATATGGACAATAGTCTTTTGCTTCACATCGCAGGGAACCTGCTCAGCAACGCAGTGAAGTACACCCCGAAGGAGAGCAAAGTATTTTTCAGCCTGACAGCACAGGGCAACGAATTGGAAGTCATGGTTAAAGACCATGGTGTTGGAATACCTGCCAAAGAGTTGGAATTTCTTTTCCAACCCTACTTCAGAGCTTCCAACTCAAAGGATTACAAAGGGAGTGGATTGGGTCTTAGCATTGTAAAACGATGCGTTGATCTGCACCGAGGCCAAATCAGTATTGAATCGAAAGAAAACAGCGGAACAACGGCCCGGTGTTTAATACCTCTTGACGTAAACAGCGTGGATGGGTGCTGTTCCGGTACCCGATGACCATCGGGTATTGCATTACGCATACCCTGTAAAGCATTTTACCCTTATTTACCCACATATTATTAGGCCTATAAATCAACATAGGCACATAGTAACGAAACCTTGTTCCTATAAAAGGTCGCACTTCGCTGCAACCGAACACAGCTTTTTGTGCGTATCTTAAACAATGGTGATAAATTGCTGATAGCATGAATATTTTTAGTTAAATGAATCAAGTTAATATGAATAAAAAATGCTATTACCTTACTGTCACACTATGCATTTAGCTTTGTAAAAGGAACTAAATACAGATATCAGGAATAAGAAAAAAACGCGCTGTAAAAAAAATACAGCGCGCAAACACATGAAAATAGCATTAAACTATATGGTTTCTATACTATTTAAAATCCGCTTTACACTCGAAAGGAATGAGATTGAATCGAAAGGTTTACATAGCACTAAATTAGCCCCCAGCTCCTTTGCCATTAGCAGATAGTCACGCGATGGAAAATACCCTCCGCCTGAAATGGCAATCACCTTAGTGTCCGGGTTTGCCGACCTAACCTCCATAATCACTTCCAAGCCATCCTCCTCCGGCATTACTATATCGGTAATGATTAAATCGAACGGTTTGGCCATTTGTTTTTCCATCCCCTCCCGACCATTGCTTGCAGTATCTACCGTGTATCCCTCGGATACCAGTAAATCACGTAACGAGCATAGTAACTCATGGTCATCATCAATAATCAATATCGATTTAAAAAAACAACCAATCGTTTGTTCATACATGGTCATTACCTCCAAAGTTTTTGTGCTAAAATCTTACCTAATTAATCTCCTCGATCACCTTATTTTCACTGGCTTCTTTGGAAGTTATCAACGACTCAAGGTCATCGATGGAGAAAATGGCATCCATATCAAGGATCATGATAAACTTATCATCAATACCAACCACACCCTCAATAAACTCACTTCTATACTTACTCCCGATGCTGGGTGCAGGCATAATTTTATCGGGCTCTATTTCGAGGACAGCCTGAACACCATCCACAAGGACTCCAACATATACCGAGTCGCCCTCCAGGTTAATATCCATCACCACAATACAGGTATTGGTAGTATATTCAATGGGTGTCATTCCAAATTTAACCCGGGTATCGATTACCGGCAAAACTGTACCCCTAAGATTGATAACGCCTTTCATATATTCTGGAGCCCGGGGTACCTGTGTTATTGTACTTAACTCCAGAATATTCAAAACCTTGCTGGCGTGCGCGGCAAACTCTTCGTCTCCCAACTTGAACGAGAGGTATGAGTTCGATTTATGTTTTTGATTTTCGCTCATTTTGGTAAAGGTTTAAGCATTTATACTTTTGTTTTTCTTTATTATGGATTGGATTTCTAGGTTTGTCAGGTCCTGCAATTTTCATCTGATTGCTATCCATTTGCATTTTAGGTTGCTTTCATTCTTCGATGAATTTTGAACCTTCCATACCATATTTCATCCTCACCTCTTCCTGCAATTATAATTAATTCGAAGGTAAAGTGCCTCCGGGGTTTCCTACAGAGGTTTTCACTAACTCTGAAGGAAACACCGGATTACTAACCTAAAAATTGTCAAAATCATTATCGTTGGCAGTTGATTTTGGCGTGAAATGGGCTGCTGTATGTGTACTACTCGGCTCCCCATCGTTGCCCATTTTGATAACGGTACCCTTACCTTTTTCAGCAGAAGCATTGTGTTTCACCTTATGTACCTGTGCTACTTTTGGTGCGTAAACAGTTGACTTACTTTGTTTATGTTTATAAGTTTTACTATCGTCAATGGTGAAGTAGCTGATAATCTCCTTGAGCTGATCTGCCTGACTGCTCAACTCTTCCGAACTTGTAGCCATCTCCTCGCTGGCTGCTGCATTCTGCTGGGTAACCTGATTGAGCTGCTGAATGGCAGTATTCACCTGATCGGCACCACTGCTTTGCTCCATGCTGGCTGCTGCTATTTCCTGAACCAATTTGGCAGTACGCTCAATTTCGGGTATCAGTGCCTCCATAAGCTGAGAGGCATTCTCGGTTACATTCACACTCTTGGTTGACAGCGCTACAATCTCATCAGCGGCCACCTTGCTTCGCTCGGCAAGCTTACGCACTTCGGCGGCAACCACGGCAAAACCACGACCCTGCTCACCGGCACGGGCTGCCTCCACGGCAGCATTGAGGGCAAGGATATTGGTTTGGAATGCTATATCGTTAATGATACCTATCTTTTCGGCAATATTCTTAATAGACGATAGGCTTTCCTGAGCTGCAAAGCCAACTTTATTAACTCCTTCGTTTACCTTTTGTGAAATCTTTTCTGCTTCCTGTGCATTATCCGTGTTCTGCTGGATATTGGCCACCATCTCCTCCATGGAGCTGCTCACCTCCTCGGCGCTGGAGGCCTGCTCGCTGGCTCCCTGCGATACCTGCTGGCTGCCGGAACTTAGCTGCATACTGGCTGCCGCAATATTATCGGATCCCGACATGACGCTGGCAATCACTTCTTTCAATTTCTCCTGCATCTGTTTCAGGGCGTTGCCCAGGATGCCAATCTCATCCTTTTGGTCCACATCCAGATTGGCAGTTAAGTTACCCTCGGCTATCTCCTGAGCGTAGGTTACTGCCTTGTTTACAGGCCCTGTAATGGCACGGGTAAGGATTAAAGCGATTATAATAGAAAATATACCGGCAATAGATGTAATGGCTATCATAAACATTTTTGCAGTTTTAGCCTGTATGTTATTCTCTTTAACCATTTCGGTTGTATCGTTGATATTATTTGTGGTCAACTCATTAAATGTAAGTGTCATTTTATCAGATATGGGTATTTCTTGATAATATTTTTCAGTAAATTCTTCGAACATTTCGTCCTTTAATTCACCTTTTGCTTCCTTTGACATACGAATTAATAAATTTGAGAGTACGGCATACGCCGTTTTCCATGCTCTAAATTCATTATCTGCACGTTCCATGAGTTGTTTACCTCTTTCAGTTTGTCTAGGCCTCGATTGAAGTGAAGTATATATTTCATCGATTCTCCGCCAAGTTTCATTAATTTTATTAATGCTATTAGAAATATCATTTCTAGCATCATCCCTATTCTGAAAGGTAAGCACTTCCATTGTATAAGCACGAATGTTAAGTTTTTCGAGATTCATCTTCTCGTAATCCACAATGTCGGGTATTCTCATATCCCCAATATTGTGAATGTCATTTCCCAACCCTGTTATCTGTACGTGCCCGATTGCACCCACAATAACCGTTGCTACGGCTATGATACCCAAAGCAAAGAACAGCTTTACGCTCAACTTTACATTTTTTAGTTTCATGGTCTAGTCCTCCTGTTTTAATTAAGTACTATGTTTAAGATTTTGTAAAATGTTTTATTAAACCGAAATTTTTACCAAAACTACTTTGGTTATTTATTCGGTAAAAGAGTGGCAGTACCCCATTTAAAAAAACAGGTGAAAATACGCATGAAAAAAAACTGAAATAATATTAATAATTGACTGAAAATATAGAAGATAGAAAACCATCTTTCTAAATTGTATAATATCTTTACGGCAATTGAAATATAAAAATCAGGTATTCCCCGCAAATTTCCACCCCAAAAGTCAAAAACCTGACCTAAGTCTTTATCTCCAAAGGGCTCAAGGTTTTTTCAAGGGAATTGGCAAGTATTGCCCATATCATTTCCTTCAATGGCCTAAATTTTATTTCTTTACAAAAAAAATCATGAAGATAATCTGCATAGGACGCAACTACGCCGACCACGCCAGGGAGATGAGTTCGCCACTACCCGTGGAACCGGTATTCTTCCTCAAGCCCGACTCGTGCCTGCTGCGCAACAACCAGCCCTTCTTCTACCCCAAGTTTACCAAGGAACTTCATCACGAGGTTGAGGTGGTGATAAAAATCTGCCGTTTGGGGAAAAGCATCGGGGAGAAGTACGCTCCGAGGTACTACAGCGAGGTTGCCCTGGGTATCGATTTCACCGCAAGGGACATCCAGCAGCAATGCAAGGAGAAGGGCTTGCCCTGGGAAAAGGCAAAGGCCTTTGATGGTGCTGCTCCCATCAGCAGCTTTATTCCCATCGCCGAGCTGCAGAACTTACACGCTGCTGATTTCAGGCTGGACATAAACGACAAAACCGTTCAGCAGGGGAATACCGCCCACATGATTTTTAGTTTCGACAGTATTATTGCATACGTATCGCAGTTTATCACTCTTAAAACCGGTGATTTGATATACACGGGAACGCCCTCAGGCGTTGGGCCGGTGAACATTGGCGACAGGCTGAAAGGGTACCTCGAAGGGAGGCTGATGTTCGATTTCTACGTGAGGTAAACCCGCCATACCTTATAACGGCTTTGACTACTCATGCTGCAACGCAGCAGCAACACTTTTTCCGGCCAGCCATCCGGTGGAGAATGCTATCTGCAGGTTGTAGCCTCCCGTAGATCCGTCAAGGTCGAGCAGCTCACCTGCAAAGTAAAGCCCCTTTACGATCCTCGACTCCATTGTACGCGGATTCACCTCCTTAAGCGATACGCCACCGGAAGTGATAATGGCTTCGTCCCAACCGCGGTAGGCCGTAACCCGGAACGGAACCTTTTTCAACCAGCCGACCATGGCTTCAATTTCTCCGGATGAGATTCTCCGGGCCGGCTTTTGGGCTGCCAAGCCCAAGCTGTCAATGAGTGTATAAACCAACTCCTGAGGTAGCAGTTTTCGTACAATACCCGTCAGGGCATCCCTCGGATTGGCCTGTATCTCCCGCTGTATGCGTGCCACCAGCTGCTTCTCCGAAAGAGCGGGCTTCAGGTCTAAATGCAGGTCAACCCTATTGCCTTTGTCAACGGCATCCACAATAGTTCTGCTATGCCTCACCACAATTGGACCATCGAGCCCGAAAGGGGTAAGCTCCATCTCGCCAAACTCCTCGGCTTTCAATCTCTCGTTTACCACAAGGGCGAGATTGACGTTTTTCAGAAACAGCCCTGCGGCGTCGGTGAGCACGGGGTCGGTTTCAACGCCCACCAGCGATGGTCGCGGGGTCACGATGGTGTGACCGCATTCGCGGGCAAGGGCATAGCCATCGCCCGTGGAACCTGTGGCCGGATACGATTTACCTCCGGTGGCCAGTACCACACCAGAGCACTCCACCGTGTGAAGCAGCGAACGCTTGCCCTCCGTTAGCCCGATGTTTATCCCCTTTACCTTCCCTTCCTCAATGGCTATGGTATAACCCGAGGCGTAACAAACAATTTCCACGCCATGGCTTTTTGCCCAACGGATAAGGGCATCGGAAACCTCTCTGGCCTTGCCGCTTTCGGGGAAAACCCTTTGCCCTCGCTCCACAACGGTTTTCACGCCCCGATCATTGAAAAACTGAACGGTTTGTGTGTTGAAAAACTCCTTAAACGCATCGCGAAGGAAATGGGAGTCGGGGTGTATCTCGTCAAGAAACTCGTCTAAAGGTTTTAGGTTGGTAATATTACATCGCCCTTTTCCTGTAATCCTCAGCTTTCGGGCGGGCTTCTCCATTTTTTCGATAAGCAGAACTTTACCTCCATCCATGGCGGCTTTCCCCGCAGCCATCAACCCTGCAGGCCCTCCGCCCACCACCACAACATCGTATCGGTTATTCATAAGGCAAAATCCAACGCGTAAAGATAACAACCAAAAGGTTATGGTTGATTAAAAATTCATCCGATGGCCTATATCAACCCAAAGGGTTGATGAAAAAGAATCAGGAATGATATGGAAAGCAAAAGGGCCATCTCACATCACGAAGACAGCCCTTTCCCTAAAAATCCTGACTTGTCCTCTTTCAAATTAGTGAGGTTATAAATGGCTAATAATCAATGAAAGCATTGAAAAAAGGGGGAAATTTAACGCAATAAGGCGTTTCTTCAAGAAAAGGCAATAAACAATTAACAATGTGTAATTCAGTGTCTCAGCTTCATTGCGGTATATTCAATGAACAATGAACAAACGGTATGGGTTTTAGTGCCGCAGAGTTGCGCAGAGGTATCGCTAAGTTGCGCAGAGTTTTTTTCTTTGCGCTCCGAGCCTTCGGAGCTTTGCTTCTTGGCGGCTCTTTGCGGTACAATCAGCGAATCAGTGAATCACCATTTATTAGGCAAAGCCCCAATGGACAAATGAACCACGGAGCTCCGAGAAACAATTAAAGGGGTTAAGATAAGACCCAAAATTCCCTCCGAATACTTGAAAATAATTGAAAAGATATATCTAACGTAACGCACTAAAGGGAACAAGTCAGGGAAACTATTGGTAAAATTTGATGTAATACTAAAAGCAAAAGGGCCATCTCAAATCACGAAGACAGCCCTTTTTTCGAAAAATGCCTTTTTGCGGTAATCTACACCAACTCCTCCTGCTCAGCTTCAAGAATTTCGAATGCCATGTCCAGTATAGTGGTGTCGTCGAGTGTTACTATCCCGCCATCGGGCCCCTGTTCGTGGTGAAAACCTACCGATTCGCCTCTTACATAGTCAGTTCCGCCAAAATAATTGCGTACGGTCTCAACCTGCATGTTCAACTTATCGGCAATAGTTTGCATTGTCCCGTCAGGAAGCTTATCCTTAATCCGCCTAAGCTCGTTAAAGGTGATGGTTTTAGCCATATTCATAAAGGTTTTTTAAAGTGTAAATAATACGCACTAAATATATTAAAACTATCCGAACAGAAAAAATTTCAAAGTGCTTTAAGGGGCAATTAGCTTAATTTAACATCGGAAAAATCCTTAATATTCCTTATTCAATCTTCAATAGTCATCCTCTCCTGTAATTGATACAGGATTTGAAAAACGAATAATTCATACGATTTTTGCAAAGTAATCCAGCCAAATTTTGTACCCTGTACAAATATAAACGTTTTTGGCGTGTTATTGTTATTTTTTCACGGAAATTTTCGTAAATATGCCACGGGTTTTGACAATCAGCAACTAAGAATTAAAATTGGAAACATTCTCTCGTTCAGATTCCATGTATGGATTATCAATAGTGGTTACCGACTTTGATGGCACGCTGTTAAACTCCTGTGGCGAGATTAGTCCAACCGACATGGCCACGCTTATGGAACTGGGCAGCAAGGGCATCATCAGGGTGGTAGCCACGGGGCGTTCGCCCTACTCATTTGAGCGGGTGATCCCCAAGGATTTCCCCATTGATTACCTGATTTTTTCATCGGGAGCAGGAGCCATGCTTTGGAAAGAGAAGAGGATTCTATACTCCACCGAGCTTAGCTGCCATGAGGTGCAAGGCGTAGTTGACGAGCTGGTTTTACACGACGTGGATTTTATGGTTCACGAACCCATTCCGGCCAATCACCGGTTCCTGTACCACCACACCGGAGGCGATAATAAGGATTTCCTGGATAGGCTGGAGCGGTATAAGCCCTTTGCCACCCCCTACATACCGGGTGTTCCTTTTGGTTCCAAGGCCTCTCAGATATTGGCGGTATTGCCCCACGATGTGGACTGGTTCGAAAGCCTGCGTAGCCGTTTCCCCGAGCTAAAGGTTATTCGGGCTACATCGCCGCTGGATGGGCACTCCATTTGGATGGAAATCTTTCCGCAGAATGTTTCCAAGGCCTATGGAATTCAATGGATATGCAAGAAGCTTAAAGTAAAACCCACCGAGGTTATTGCCATTGGCAACGATTTTAACGATCTGGACATGCTGTGCTACGTGAAAAGAAGCTACGTGGTTGAGAATTCGCCTGCCGAGCTGAAATCCATCTTTCAGACAGTGAATTCCAACAACAACTCGGGTTTTACCCATGCGGTTCGTCTGGCTATGAGCAGCATACAACCATAACAACAGTATTGAAACGTACATGGATTCATTCACACATATAGTTCTTGGTGCCGCCACAGGCGGTGCAGTACTTGGCAAAAAGGCAGGGAATAAGGCCCTGTTCTGGGGTGCATTGGCCGGATCAATCCCCGATTTCGATGTGGCTATAACCCCGTTGGTCGAACCCACCAAATCGCTTTTCATCCATAGGGGTTTCACGCACTCAATCCTATTTGCACTTCTACTGGCCCCGTTGTTAGGGAAGCTAATGGCAAAAATCCACAGGGAAATAAGCTCACGTCAATGGGCTCTGCTTGCGCTCTGTGCCATGCTTGTACATTCCCTAATTGACAGTTTGAACACCTATGGCACAGCGTTGCTGGAACCATTCAGCGGTGCCCGTCTAGCATTCGACTCCATCGGGATAATCGATTTTACCCTACTCCTACCCCTTCTGGTTTTAATGGCGTTTGCCGTTTTCAGCCCACGCTCTCCAAGCAGACAAAAAATCTTATCGTGGGTTGCCATGGGATACACCCTGCTGTTTGTTTCCTTCACCGTGGTGAATAAGACCTGGATTGAACGCACGATAAGGAAAGAGTTGTCAATGCAGGGCATTGATTATCTGAGGCTAAAAACGGCACCCCTCTCGCTTACCAACTTCCTATGGATGGTTCTGGCCGAGGACTCGACGGGCTATCACATAGGATACCTCAGCAACTTCGACAGGAATCGCATAAAATTTTCATACGTCGAAAGGAACAGCCATCTTTTGGGCAATCGTAGCACCAACCCGAAGATTGAAAACCTCATCCGCTTTTCTGAAGGATATTATGCGCTGAACAGGAAGCCGGACGGCTCACTTTGGATGTACGATTTGCGCTTTAGCGGTATGGCATTCGATAGTAAAGACAATTGGTACGTGTTTTCGTTTCGTCTGACAGAAATCGGTGAGAACGACATTGAGGTATCGCGGAGCCATCCCGACAGGCAAATTGGTATTAGCACATTGGCTCCGTACTGGAAGAGAACCTTTTATCCCAATCGTTGAAGCATTAAAAGTTCAACCAATAAATTCACAAGTACTTTGAAATATCTAAGGCGATTCGTCAAAATTTTATGGTTTGATTCTTTACTTATAGCTATATTTGCCATTGTTACTAACAAATTAAAGATACAGGTATGGCATTGAATGGATTGTATATAAAAGGCACCAGTAAGACACCTGATATTGATTTTTCGCCCGGACTATTGAAAATATCGGGAAGATCTATTCCCGAGGATTCCATCTCTTTTTACAAACCCGTTCTCCAATGGTTGGAATTGTACCTTAACAAACCTGAGAAGTTGACCAAGGTTGTTTTTAAAATTGAATATGTTAACAGTGGTTCCAATCGTTTTCTATACAGCATGTTAAACATGATCAATGACAAATACCATGAGGGGGTAAACATTGCCATTTCCTGGTTTTTCGAGTCGGATGATGATACGATAAAAAACCTGGGCGACGATTTGCAAGCCTTGGTAGATATACCATTCTCCATGATGGAATACTAACACATCAAAATCACAACGCCATGTACGAATGTCCAGTTTGCGGTTACATCTACGACCCAAGTCAAGGCGATCCTTCACAGGGGATTGAACCCGGTACACCCTTCGAAGAGTTGCCATCGGATTGGGTATGCCCAATTTGCTCAATCCCCAAGGATGACTTTGTAGCGGTTACATAATAACCCATACCCACATAGGATAGACGATAGCTGAGGGATTGCCAAAGGCTTTCAAACCTTTTGGTCAGGATTGTGTTTCTTGTTGCAAATACAATTATTACTAACCGATCAAATAGTTTTTATATGGAATTTGCAATCACCTTCTCGGGAAAGAAACAGGTTATCGCACACATTGATGGTCATAGGGTATTAACCGACCAGCCCATACAGGTTGGTGGAGACAACGAGGGGCCATCACCTTTTTCGCTTTTTTTGGCTTCGCTGGGCACTTGTGCAGGAATATACGTGAAATCGTTTTGCGACCAGCGTGGGATACCAACCGACAACATCCGCATTGTGCAAAAGCACTCTTTCGATCCCTCGACCCGAATGATAAACGGGATTGATATGATTATTGAACTCCCCGAATCGTTCCCTGAGAAATATAAGGAAACTGTGCTAAAGGCGGCCGATCAGTGTGCCGTTAAGAAACACTTACTGAATCCCCCTGCTATTCATGTGACCACTGCCGTCACAGCAGAGTAAAGAAACAGGATAAGCAAAAGAGGCTGTATCATAAGCGATGCAGCCTTTTTTTTATTTATGCGGCTAGCTTTTGATTTTGGGCGTGGCAAGCGT
>MWFE01000020.1 GCA_002071445.1 Bacteroidetes bacterium ADurb.Bin008
ACGCTTGCCACGCCCAAAATCAAAAGCTAGCCGCATAAATAAAAAAAAGGCTGCATCGCTTATGATACAGCCTCTTTTTGTAATGTAATGTATAGCGATTAAACGTTAAGAGAAACACGTTTAAAGCCAGTAACCTTTAGGTCGGCGTCAACACTCTTTAAATATGCCGATATATTCATTTTGCTATTCTTAATGAACTCTTGATTCATCAAGGTACTTTCCTTGTAGAATTTGTTCAACTTGCCTTCAGCAATTTTATCTAACATATTTTCGGGTTTACCCTCCAGGCGAGCCTGTTCGCGGCCAATTTCGAATTCCTGATTTCGAATTTTTTCAGGGACATCATCCACGTCAATCGAAACGGGGTTCATAGCTGCAATCTGCATGGCGATATCTTTACCCACCTGCTCGGGCAGGTTGCTTGTGTTAAAACCAACAAGGCTTGCCAATTTATTTCCGGGGTGGATATAGAATACAACCTTCTCAGCAGCTATCTTTTCGTAGTAGGATAGTTCGAATTTTTCGCCGGTTACGCCGGATTGATCCATGACGAGATCTTCCACTTTACGACCATCAATGGTCAATGATTTTAAGGACTCAAGATCCGATGGTTCGTTTGCAAGGGCTTGATCTAAAATTTTAGCTGCAAGTCCTATGAAATCTTGATTTTTTGCCACGAAATCAGTTTCGCAGTTGAGAACTATAATAGCGCCTTTGGTGCTATTTGCATTGGCTTTTGCCAAAACCACCCCTTCTCCGGCTTCGCGGTCGGCACGCTTGTTGGCAATGGCCTTGCCACGTTCACGTATCAACTCCATAGCCTTTTCAAGGTCTCCATTGGATTCTTCAAGTGCCTTCTTGCAGTCCATCATCCCTGCACCTGTCAACTTCCTCAGCTTAACGATATCGGCTGTTTTTACTTCAGACATGTTTGTGTAATATTTAGTGTGTTAATTATTCGCTATTCCTCTATCTCTTTCTCAGGAGCAGGCCCCTTTTTAGGAGCATTCTTCTTGACGGGTTTTGCTTTGGCTGAGGTTTTTTCAGCAGCCTCAGCCTGATTCTCGGAAGCAGCCTCAGCTGGTTTTTTTGCCCTTGCCGATTTTCTTGCCCTGGTACGGATTGGTTTCTCCTCATTATCTCCTTCCTCGTCCTTATCAACGGGTTCCTTATCCTTCTCAAGCTTTCTCTCCTCTATACCTTCCTGAATGGCTTTAGTCATTATGTCCACAATAAGATCGATGGATTTTACTGCGTCGTCGTTGGCTGGAATCACAAAATCTATGTTGGACGGATCGCAACAGGTATCAACCATGGCAAATACGGGGATGCTCAATTTTTTTGCCTCGTGTACGGCAATATGCTCTTTTTGCACGTCAACTACAAAGAGGGCAGCAGGCAGCCTATTGAGATCGGCTATGGAGCCCAAGTTCTTTTCCAATTTTGCTCTTTGGCGGGTGATTTGAAGTTTCTCCCTTTTCGAAAGGGTATCAAAAGTTCCATCGGAAACCATTTTGTCAATGGTGGACATCTTTTTAACCGCCTTTCTGATGGTTGGGAAATTGGTAAGCATACCTCCCGGCCAGCGCTCGGTAACGTATGGCATGTTGACTTGGCTAACCAATTCGGCAACAATTTCTTTGGCCTGTTTCTTTGTGGCAACAAAGAGAACTTTTCGCCCCGATTTGGCAATTTGTTTCATGGCATTGGCAGCCTCTTCAATCTTAATGGCCGTCTTTTGCAAATCAATGATGTGGATACCGTTGCGCTCCATGAAAATGTACGGAGCCATTTTGGGGTTCCACTTGCGCTTCAGGTGACCAAAGTGTACACCTGCATCTAACAATTCTTTAAAATCTGGTCTTGGCATTTTAAAAGGTATTAGTAGTTAAATAATTAAAAATAATGGCAATTGCTGGGTAGTTTCGCAACTTGAAAGTCCGAGCAATTTACAGCCGAGGCTGTTTGCCAATACATATAGAATGGGTTAACGTTTGCTGAACTGGAATCTCTTTCTAGCCTTGGGTCTTCCGGGCTTTTTGCGCTCAACCTCTCGCGGATCCCGTGTCATAAAGCCATTGGAACGGAGAATCGGTTTATGATCGGAGTTAAGCTCAACAAGAGCGCGAGCAATTCCTAAACGCAAAGCTTCGGCCTGTCCTTTTACTCCCCCGCCATCGAGGTTGGCCTTGATATCATAATTTCCGGTTAGATTAAGGGCCTCAAGCGGTTGCCTTACAACATACTGCATGAGGTCGGAAGGGAAGTAATCCTTAATATCCTTCCCGTTAATGGTTATGTTTCCTTTTCCTTCCTGAAGGTAAACCCGGGCTACAGCGCTTTTCCTTCGACCCGTTGCATTGAATACCTGCATACTACTATTTAATTGAGTTTAAGTTGATTTCTTTTGGTTTTTGTGCTTCATGTTTATGCTCGGGACCAGCGTAAACGTATAGATTCCTATACATTTGTGCTCCCAGACGGTTTTTGGGCAACATGCCCTTCACGGCATGCTCTATTACAGCAATGGGCTTACGCCTTAACCAGTCCTTCGGAGTTTCAGAACGTTGACCTCCGGGATATCCCGAATAATGAACATATTGCTTGTCGGTTAACTTATGTCCCGTCAAGCGAACTTTCTCAGCGTTAATGATAATTACATTGTCGCCACAATCGACATGAGGTGTGAAATTGGGCTTATGTTTTCCTCGCAATAGTTTCGCAACTTTGCTGGCCAGGCGCCCAAGAATTTCGTTGTTTGCATCAACCAGCAACCACTCCTTGTTCACAGTTGCATCGTTGGCCGATACGGTTTTGTAACTTAGCGTGTCCACGTTAAAAATTCAATTATTTAAGTTAATACCTGCTTATTGTTAGCTATCTAAACTGATGTAATAAACGGGATGCAAAAATACAGCTATTAATTTAAACTACAACAAAACACCAAATTAATTTTTAAAATAGTTGGCCAAATAGGGGATAGGCGCGCCATTAGTCATACCGTTTTTTTTAACTTTGAAACATTAATTATAACGCATGACTCCAATTTTTTCTCCCGCCAACCACCGAAAAATTTTTCTTGTGTTCCTGGGAATGGCTTTTTGCAGCCTTCCATACTCACGCTTTTCTCTCAGCGTAAGCCTTATTGCTTTAGGAATAAATTGGATTCTTGAAGGAGATTGGAGAAGTAAACTCAATAGGATAAAAGGAAAAGTTTCGCTTTATGTTGTAGCCAGTTTTTACCTTATGTACTTAGTAGGTCTGCTTTATACCAGCGACCTACACAGCGGGGTGAGCGAATTGCAGCAAAAACTACCCTTATTGTTACTCCCGTTGATACTTTCGTCATCAGAACCACTAAGGGTTAAGGAATTTTTCGGAATTATGATATTCTTTTTAATCGCCCTTGTACTATCAACCTTTTATAGCACTTACCTGTTTGTTGGAAATTTTATCGATGGCAGTAGCAATGTAAGGGAAATATCACCTTTTATTTCGCATATACGTTTGGGTTTAATGGTAAACCTGGCGCTGTTCCTGTCTTTTTTCTTTACTCTGAATCCACCGATGACAGTTAAGCCCATTATAAGAATTATCTTTTTGTGCGTATCGTTATGGCTGACCTTCTACTTGTTTTTGCTCCAATCTTTAACGGGTATTGTGGTCTTTTTTGCAACCATATTAATCCTGTTGGTAGTGTTAATGGTAAAAATTAAGAAACCACTTTTCCGCTATATAAGTTTAGCTGTTTTTTTAATAGCGGCAATATCCATAACGGGCTATCTTTTCATCAAAATTGATAAATTTTTTGTAAGAAAAGAGATCTCCACCGAAGAGCTGCCTGTCCGCACGCAGAATGGGAATTTATACACCCACGCTCCTGATAACCTTCAGTATGAGAACGGTTACCCCGTTTGGGTAAATATTTGTGAAGTAGAATTGGAAAAGCAATGGAATTTCAGGAGTAGCCTATCCTATTCGGGCGAGGACAAAATGGGACAATCATTAAAGCTAACTTTAATCAGGTACTTAACATCAAAAGGTTTAACGAAGGACTCCGTAGGAATGGCCAACCTCGACCCAATTGATATTCATCTTATCGAATCGGGTGCCACGAGTGTTATTTTCAGGGAGCATAAGTTTGGGTTATACCCAAGGCTGTATCAACTACTATGGGAAATCGACCAGTATAAACTATTTAGAAAGGTTGGCGGAAGCCCTTTCATACAGCGATTGGTATATCAAAAGGCGGCCATTCAGCTTATTAAACAAAATTTCTGGTTTGGCGTTGGAACCGGCGACTTCTCAAAATCTTTCAATGAGTACTACGCGGTTAATGAACCCAATCTTAATCCCCGTTACTGGTTTTTATCACATAATCAGTTTCTAACCCAATGGGTTGCGCTGGGTTTCATCGGATTGCTGCTATTCTTAGCGGGATGGTTTGCCCCATTTATCATTGAGAGGAGCTATAAAGATTTATTGGCATTATCCTTCATGATTATTTTAACCCTTTCGATGCTTAACGAGGATACTCTGGAAACACACATAGGGGTGTCAATGGTTTCATTGTTCTACGGATTAATAGTATTTGGGCAATCTCATAAAAGAATTGCACAAAATGGCAGGGTCGAATAGATTGTCTCAATCATTTTTTTGCAGGGATGTTCTGACGGTTGCACCCGATTTGCTTGGGAAATATATAGTAATAAAAAATGGCAACGCCATAAATCGTTTCATGATTACAGAGGTTGAAGCGTATCGTGGGGAGGAGGATTTGGCGTGTCATGCCAGCAGGGGAAGAACAGAAAGGACAAGGGTTCTATATTCGCAAGGAGGGGCAATCTATGTTTACCTTATTTATGGAATGTATTGGATGTTTAATATTGTTACGGGCGAACAGGACAATCCACAGGCTGTATTACTCAGGGGCATTGAGTCTGTTTCAGGACCCGGCAGGGTATCGAAAAAGTTGAATATTAATAAATCGTACTATGGTGAAGACATTACCCAATCTGCCCGAATATGGATTGAGGATAGCGATGTGAGACGGAAAATTTTTACCGGACCTCGTATTGGTATCGACTATGCAGGACCTTACTGGTCAAAAATGCCATGGCGATATTGGATTGAGAATGAATAGGTTTTTTGTTCCAGTTGTTCGATAGTTTTGTATCTCAAATGTATGTGTATTTCTTTCCCCCCAATATATTTTTTACCTTTTGCCTGAGTTCTATCCAGGTGTTTTCAGACATTTTTGGCCCAATTTGTTCAATAACCCTTCCGGAGAGAACGGCACCCAGCTCGCCACATATATTCAGTGGAACTCCGTTGATTATGCCATAAAGGAAACCTGATGCGTAAAGGTCGCCTGCTCCTGTGGTGTCAATACAGTTAGATTTAGTAATGCCAATTTCATGTATTTCACTACCTTTTTTAATAATCGAACCCTTGGCGCCCAATTTTACAATGGCCACATTAACCATGGAAGAAATCACGTTTAGGGCTTCATAAGGGGGCATTCCTGTGAACGACTTAGCTTCCTCTTCATTGGCAAAAAGAATGTCAACGTAATTTTTTACAATGCTTTCAAGGAAGTCTCTGTTTTCTTCTACCACGTTGTAGCTGGCAAGGTCGAGGGATGTTTTTAATCCCGATTGCTTTGCAAGCAAAAGTGCCTTCTCGATAAGTTGATGATTTTGAACAAGGTATCCTTCCACGTGGAACATTTGAAACCCCTTAAACATATTGGCATTAAGGTCAGATGCTATCAATTCAATGGCTGCACCCAAATTTACGGCAAATGTTCTTTCGGAATCGGGCGAAATAAGGGCAAGCGCTCTTCCGGTTGACGAGTCCCCATTCAGTAGTAGCGGGGTAATCCCATTGCTTTGCAAATCAGATCTAAAAAAAACGCCCATGTCATCTTTTCCTACCTTGCCAATGAATGAGGTTTTTTCGCCAAGATTTGCCAACCCGTTAATTGTGTTGGCGGCGCTACCTCCGCACGCTATGGTTTGCTTAAATGCCTGGGTTCTTGAGGCCACTTCACTCATTTTGCTATTTTCTACCAATTGCATACTTCCTTTGGGGAGATTGAGTTCCTTAAGCACCTCATCACTTTCAAGATTTACCACAATGTCAACCAAAGCATTGCCGATACCTAAAATATTTGCCACTTTTTATTCTGTTATTTGGTTTATACTAAAATACGCTATCTAGTCAATGATTTGAAAAAGTATATGAACGATTATATTTTCAAAAACAGGGTAAAAAATTTTGACATGACTAATTATGGTTTTATATTTGCACTCGCAAAAAATTCCTCATTAGCTCAGTTGGTTAGAGCACCTGACTGTTAATCAGGGGGTCCCAGGTTCAAGTCCTGGATGAGGAGCAAAAAAAGAACCGGTATGAATGCCGGTTCTTTTTTTGTTTAATATCCAAGAGCTACATGGTTTCAACCAGCGATAGTAGCCCAACCGCCAATCCGGGCTTGCCCTCTTTGAAATTAAAGAACAGGTGGTAAGCTCCGGTTTTTGAACAATCGTAGTCTATTGAGGGATAATCTTTCCCGCTGGCCACAACATACGTGGTAGCCAGCAAACGATTATTATCAAATAATTGCAAAATCACTCTCCCCTCGTAATCGTTGGAGTTACATACGGAGAAACGGTACTTAATACCTTTTTTTAATATTACAGAAAATCGCTGAATTGGTGGAGGGTCGCCTGCATCGAGGCGGATGGTAAAATCTTTAAGGAATGTTGCGTCCTGAGCAATCATTCCACAAATTTCGATTAGATCGTCCTCGCTTTGAGCATATGTCGTAACAGTCCATCCCGACAGGATAATTGAGAACAGGAAAAAAAGAAATATGTTTTTCATAATCAAAGGAATTTCAAAAAAATTATCCAATCAAAAGTTTATTTCTTACGCTTTGAACCTTCTTTATTATGTTGTTTAGCGTTTCATCCGACATGATAATGGTTTGAGTATCGTTCTGTTTAAATGTCAAGACCCCATCCTTCTCAACAGGTATTGGCTCGCCATACTCGTATGTAATCCTAACATCTTTATAGAGCGCCTGAATTTCCTCAAAATCAGAAATAAGTTTAGCCACATTGGGATCGCCTTTATAGTTGTTGAGAAGTAGCATTAAACTGCTCATAATTACCTTTTGTTCACCAATGGTCTCATCAATCCTTGGGTGCTTTGCATCTTCGGCTACCCTACTGGCAATGTAAAGACCCTCTATCCAAACACCGGCAATGATAACAACGCTTAAATGAGCCCTATTAGTTTCCCTCAGGTAGCTGTCAATGCGATTGAAGCTTTGCTGCGAAATGAGCAGAAGTGAGTCGATATTTTCTCTATTTGTGGCAATGCGGCTAAGCGAATTGAAGTCGAAAAATTGCCCCACCTGAATGCCATCGGCAAGGGATTTTATGGTTGTTATGTGATTAATGACCAATGATGTCCTTTCGTACATGTTAATATACCCCAAATCGGCACCGTAAATACCCAACCCCACAGCTTTCTGAAAACTGGTATTGAGGTTGTTCATGTCCTTGGTATTGGCAATATAATCGCGGTTGAAAGGGATTTTTAAACCTTTTATTATAGCAGCCATTTCAACAGGGGAGGATACGTTCTGGATCATATCATCAATAACTTCCGATGCTACTTCGAGGGGCTTTTCATCGAGTAATCCCTCGGGTATATCAAAATCCTCCTTGCTGAGGTTTCGATTCGAATCGAAGAAACGGCACGATGTTGCTAATAAAACAGTGGCTATTAGCAAAATTACATTTCTGTACATGGTCTTTGATTTATTTTCCTTTTTCCAAACAAAACACAAAAAGTAAAGATATACAAAAAAACTATTTTCTAAATTTTGGTAAGCTTAATTTACTGAAAAAGTCAATTATTTTTTTCAAAACTTCAAAATAGAGGGCTATGTAAAGAATAGCCGTCATAATCCATATAAAGCAAATATTGAACCAAAAAGTATCGTAGTATTTGCCAAGGAAATGTTTACGAGGGGCAAGAAAATGCGATCTGAAGTCAAATTTGTGTCTGGGAATAGGATCGCGGTAAATGGGGTCGTTCTGTTGAACAAGTTCTCCCTTATACTGGAGTATGCAGTTTTTCTCAAACTTCTTGGTTACCAGATCAGAAATACTCTCGTTATGGTATGCTTTACGTTTTGCTTCGTATAAACGTGCATTTGTACTTACCAAGTGCGAAATCAGGCGATCGCGACGCTGATTGGCCTCTTGGAAAATTTTATTGTAATGCTTTTTAAGGTCATCCAGGTAGTCGAATGTGGCATATGCAACCTCGTAGCTATAGTTCTTAATATTTAACTGATCGAGATAGCTGTATGGAATTCCCGGGGCCAAGTAATTGATCTCGTTGTATAAAGAGTTGTACAATACTTCCAAATCGATGGCAAGTTTGTGTTTACTTTCCTCATCGTCTCCGCCAAGGGCTTCTATACTTTCGTTAAGGTATTTTTCCAATTCGGGAATGAAGTAAACATTTTTGTAGTCGGCATTACGCTCTACTTTCTCAATTTCATAGAAATGCTTATGGAACTCGTTGTCCTTAAATTGGTGTACCACCAAAGCTTCGTAACTCCACTTGGTGGCCATAAATTCAGCTATTAACGGAACTCGGCCGAAGCTTCCCACCGCCCTGTTCAATTTTTCAAAGCTGAACATTGCCCCCGAAAGTACCATCATAGGTATCATTAAGAGTGGGATGACGATGTAGATGGTAACAGCAGAGTTGAATGTTGCAGAGATATTCAGCCCCAGCAGGTTGGCAAAAACGGCTGTCGAAAAAAGGGCAAGCCAGTAAACGAAGTTCATATCCCTTAATTCCAATATGCTATTGGCTATGAGAACGAAGGTTATACACTGAATTGCCGAAAGGGCAACCAGAATACTAATTTTGCTTAATAGGTACGAGGTGCGGCTAAGGTTGAGGAATGCCTCCCGTTTGAGAATCTTGCGATCGCGGAAAATTTCTTCAGCACTTACTGTTAAACCAATGAATAGTGCTACGATAAGTGCCATGAATATATATATAGGTATATTCTCATTTTCTCTGAAAATGTAAACATTGGAGTTGGGGTCGGCAATATACCGTATTACATAGGCAAGCACAAAACCCAGGATTGGCGTTTCGAGAAGATTTAATACGATATACTGGGTATTGCTTATTTTCGAGAGAAAATCGCGAGTGGTGTAGATAAGAAACTGTCTTATCCTCGAAGGAATATTGAGCGATTTGGGAGGTGGTACACTTTCGTGGGGTACCTCGCCCAGTTTGATATTTTCCTTGTAGTAACCTTCCCACTTGGCAGGCGAGACTTTTCGAGTTGGGGTATATCGCCCGAATTCGTCCACCACTCTTGCCTCAATGATATTGAAGATAAGCTCTGGGTTGACGTTTCCGCAAGTTGGACACTCACCCTGCTCACTATTGATTTGCATATCAATCCGTTTGAAGTACATGACCGCTTCAACAGGATTGCCGTAGTAAATCAAATACCCACCGGTATCCAAAATCATCATATTGTCAAACATCTTGTAAATGTCGGATGATGGTTGATGGATAACAACGAAAATAAGCTTCCCTTTGAGGGTTAGCTCACGCAGCAGGTCCATTACATTTTCAGAGTCGCGCGAAGAGAGACCTGATGTTGGTTCATCGACAAAAAGAATGGAGGGTTCGCGGATAAGCTCCAGGGCTATGTTTAGACGCTTTCGCTGACCCCCTGATATCATTTTGTTCATCGGTGATCCAACCTTTAAATCCTTGCGTTCATATAGGCCAAGATTGTTAAGGGTTTTATTAACGAGCTGAGTCAACTCTTCTTCCGACTTGTCTTTGAAGCAGAGTTTGGCGTTGTAGTAAAGGTTCTGGAATACGGTCAGCTCTTCAATGAGGAGGTCGTCCTGGGGGATCACCCCAATCACCCCTTCCAGATTATCCTTATCCTTGTGGAGGTCGATTCCGTTGATTAGCACTCTGCCTGTGGTAGGCTTTTCAATTCCGGCCAGCACGTTGAGCAGTGTTGTTTTTCCGGCACCGCTGGCTCCCATGATGCCTATCAGTTTACCTTGCCCCTCTTGAAACGATATATCACGCAACCCGATATCCCCGGATTTGAAAGTAAATCCAATGTTTTCGGCGCTGTAGGATACTCTGACGGTGGTTGAGTCGGCCAGGTAGTGGGCCACAACATCGGTATAGTATATGGGTTTGCCTTTGGGAAGTTTAATAGAACTTCCATTGGCAAAAAGGTATATTCGCTTATTGTTTATGGGGAGACCATTGAGTAGAATATCTTCATTTCCGGTATAGCGGAGGAAGTAAAGATCTTCGCTCTTGATTTGAAGGATGAACAGGTAGCCATTCAATGCCTCGGTGGGAATATGCTTGCAGTGCTCCCCATGCTCCTGTTTATCGTGAATTGTAAGAATGCTGGAGTAATCTAACTCGTTGACTTCGTTGTTGACAACGAAATTTTCAATGTCTGTAAACTCTTCTTTGGTTAGTTTAAATACCTCGGCCACTGTATTGATGATGGCCATTCGTTGATCGGTAAATTTTCTGTCGGCATTGACAAGTTCAAAAAGGCGAACAAGAACAACAACTTTCTGCTTCTGGGTCAGGGTTTTATTAATCTTTTTACAGATCCCAAGAATTTTTACGGAGTCTCTAACCGAGGTTAGTTTAACCTTTTTGGGTTGTCCATCCTCTTCATCTGCTCCTTCCTCCTTCTCCTCATTCAGTCCGGCATGCTGATCGAATAGTTTAATATACTCTTCAACAGCCTCATCGTTTACTTGCTGCATGAGGAAGTTAACAACATACTCGCGTTCGTTGGATTCAACCCCTTCGTCCTGTTTTGCAATTATTGCAAAAAGTTGCATTAAAGCCCTGAGAATCTCCTCGCTCATAGCTTATATTGTTCAGATTTACTCCTTAATGGGTATTAACTAAGCGTATAACTAACCTGTTCAAAGGGAACGTCAACAATATCGGCGTATTCTTCGCCGGCTTCCTGCATGTCCTCATCATCCTCGGGATAATACCACTTAATTAGTACATCCAATCCATTCTCTCGCATCTCCTCAAATTTCATTAGTATGTCGAGGAGTAGTTTTGAACTGGCGGTATTGAAATATACCAATTTGAAAGTGAAGATAGTTTTGGGATTGGGATTAGCGGCATATTCATCGAGCCAATTAAGAATCGGATCGTAAAAAGCGGTAACATCTTCAGGAAGGGAGCGCCCGGATATTTCGAATATATCGTTTTCTGCATCCAGAATGACAGTGGGGGTATCATCTGTCCCCATTATTTTAATGGTTTCCATAGTTTACTAATTTACTCGTTTCTGGATATGGTTGATGTTAGGATGAAAAAATGCGTTTCATCATCAATTGGAAGGAAGTGGTAATGCAGTTTCCGCCCGGTTTTCCTTGCAATATCGATGAATCCTAACCCGGCTCCGCCCTTTTCCGAAAGGCGTCCCTCGCGCATTTGGGTTTTGTAAAGTTCCTTTAAACCTTCCTTATCGAGGGTATTGATGTGATCGAGGATTTTTGTAAGGTCATCAATCTTCGAATTTTCGATCACATTGCCGGTGGTTACGTGGTATTCGGCGTCGGCTTTGCTAACCATGAAGATTCCTCTTCCTGCAAATAGAAAATCGTCCGACCCAAAGCTATCAGCATGCTTGCTTATGTTCTGCAAGCATTCGACCATTACATGGAACACCTTCTTTTGTACGGTGTTCGACTCCTCTTCCTTGGCCATGTTGGACTCGGTGAGGGATGTAAATGCCTTTGTAATTTGATGGGTTATTTCACCCTCGTACACAAGGGTGATTTCATGAGCTTTCATCGACTTGTAGAAGTCGTAGACAAACTCAAGAAACCCTTTGACATTCTTTTTATCCATAGCCCGCAAAATTAAAAAATTTACCTATATTAATCAACTTAGAATTCAATTCCTATTAAAAGTACATCATCAATTTGTTTATTTTCACCCTTATAGCTATTGAAATCATTTTCAAACAGCTCGCTAAACTGAGGCATGGTTAAGTTCTGGTTCTCCATAATCTTCTCCCGAACACGTGCCGGGCCATACTTCTTTCTTTCTTCCCCTCCCACCTGATCGGGCAAACCATCGGAAAAAAAGAATATTTTATCACCGGATTTCAGATCGATCAGGTAGTTGGTAAAGTCATTCTCTTCTTTCTTAAGGATGGGAATGCCTCCAATTGCCTTCCTGTCGCCCTTAAATTCTTCCAACTCCTTATTCCTCAGCAGGTATAGGGGTCGGTGTGCGCCGGCGTATTGCAGGGTTTTCTTTTTCAAATTGATTTTGCAAAGAGCAATGTCCATGCCATCACGCGCATCGGCATCGTGGCGGTCCTGTTTAAGCGTTTTACGGACCCCGAAATGGAGTAAATCGAGGATTTTAGAGGCACTATATGTGGCATCGTGGTCAACCACGTTGTTAAGAATGAAATATCCGATGAAAGAAAGTAGGGCGCCCGGAACGCCATGCCCGGTGCAATCGACAGCAGCAATGTAAATATTGTCTTCCTTCACAAAGAACCAGGGGAAGTCGCCGCTAACCACGTCGCGCGGCTTGTAGTAAATAAACGATTTGGGAAGGTACTGCCTAATAATCTTGTTGTTGGGGAGAATAGAGGTTTGAATGCGTTGTGCGTAGTTAATACTCTCGGTGATTTTTCGGTTTTTATCCTGAATTTCCAGCTCGATACGCTTGGCTTCAGTGATATCGTGCCCAACAAAAAGTATGGTTTCCAATTCATTCTCGTTGAATTCAGGTATGGCGGAGATATGCATTATGGTCTCACCCATCATGGAGTTGAAAGCCAAATCTCCCTCAACTTTATCCTTGGTAGTTTTAATGGTTTTTATGGATTCTTTCAGATAGTTTGTTAAAACCTCATTCATCTCAATGGAGTTGAGGGTTTGGTTAATTACATCCTTGGCCGGAATCCCCAAGTATTGATCTACCATCGGATTTGCATAAAAGAATTGCCCCGAAGTATTTAAGCGCATAATCATATCTGGCGAGTTTTCTGAGAGGGATTGCATTTTGCTGCGCATTCTCTCCTCCTTTTCGGCTCGTTTGCGCTCGGTGATATCCTGCGAGTTAAGAATTATGCCATTGATAGCTACGTCATCCAGCAGGTTGCGCCCGGTTACCTCGAGGAATAGCTTCGTCCCGTCCTTTTTCATAAAGGTGTACTGAATGGTAAGGGGCATCCTCGGGGTATCCAGCAGTTTCTGGAACATGTCGCTCAGATCTTGCTCGCCTTTCCGAGTTAAGCGATCGATGTCTTTCCCATTCATCATCTCCCTGGGAGTGTAACCCAAAATTTTGGTTACCGAAGGGCTTATGTAGGTCAATTTAAGGCTGCTGCTGTAAATGGAGATTATCTCAGAGGCATTTTCCAAAAGGGAGTGTAATCGCTTTTGGGCATTCTCAACCTCCTGGATTTTCGACTCGAGTTTAAGATTTGATTTTTCCAGCTCTTCGTGTGTAGCCCTCATCTCTTCGGCATTTTGCCGAAGTTCTTCCTCATTTTCCTTAAGTTCCTGAGTCATTTGCTGGGCTTCGAGCAGCAGGCGTTCGGTTTTTTGGTTAACCCGTAGATTGAATATGGTGCGTGCTATGATTTCGCCCATTTCGCGGAGGAAACGGATGGTTAACGGGGATATTTGCTGATCGAGGGATGCGAATTCGATTACCCCTTCAAGCTTCTCATCGGTGATTAGTGGAACTATGAGCAAACTTTTGGGTTTCCTATCACCCAGAATACCGGAAGAGATGGAAATGTAGTCATCGGGGATTTCGGTACGGTATATGATATCCTTTTCGTAGGCACACTGCCCGATCAACCCTTCGCCCAATTTAAACTTTTGCTTGATGTACTTCTTGCGATTGTAGGCGTAAGAGGCCAGATTGATCAACACCTTTTTTTCCTCGTCGTACAGATAGAGGGCTCCCTGAATCAGGTTGATATATTTAATCAACTTTACCAATACCTCATATGAGAGTTCTTCTAAGTTGTTGTGTATGCGGAGTATGTGAGCAACCTGATCCTTTCCGTTGGCAATCCAATTCTGTTCAGTTTCCTTTTTGTTGTTCTCCAGCAGGTTGTCGCGCATTGCCAGAAGCGATTTTCCCAGAATATCATCCTCATCTCCTATCTGGAATGGAGCGTAGTAATTGCCTTCGCCTATGGATTTGGCAAAAAGGGCATTTTTACTGGTATCCTTTTCGCGCTGATCGATTTCTCCTTCCAGAAAGCTTACTTTTTCGTTATGCCTTTTTTCTATTATATGAAGAGTATAGGCAAAGACAAAGGGGAGTAAATCAATAATCCATAGTGAGGGATTGTTTGCATGGATTTTGGCAATGCCATTGAAAGAGAAAGGGATACCCTGCGCAACGAAAACAAGTAGCCAAGAGCATAAAACCAAAAGCAAACCAAAGGTAGCCGCGTAGTACACTTTGGGCG
The DNA here is from genome assembly GCA_002071445.1 of Bacteroidetes bacterium ADurb.Bin008. Taxonomy (GTDB): domain Bacteria; phylum Bacteroidota; class Bacteroidia; order Bacteroidales; family Tenuifilaceae; genus MWFE01. Next base: position 14,585 of record MWFE01000020.1, read on the forward strand.
ATACCCTGTTAATCATTTCCTTGGAAAATTTTTTACTTCGATTTGTCATGCTCCTCTTCCGTGCTAAAGTCGATTGTTTGAATATATTCTCCAATTTGTCTCATCATTTTTTCCACCCCATTCACCTGCTGAGGAGAATAGGGGTTGAAAGATGCTAACTCGACAATTGCAATACACTCAGCCGAGTTGTCCAATATGGGTGTAATCAGCAAATGCTTAGGCGATCCTTGCCCTAATCCCGAGAGAATGGTTATGTACCCTTCAGGGATTTCGTTCAGATAAATGGTTTCGCGATTTTTGGCTACTTGCCCTGCAAGGGTTTCGCCTTCAACGAAGGTTGGCGGCTTGGTTTCGGTATAGTATGCGAATCCTCCCTTAAATAAGAATGTTTTTGTTTCAGAATCCCTTTTGTAAACAACGGCTTGAACTATGTCCAATTTTTTAGCGATGTTAGCCAGAACGTTTTCCCAGAATAGTTCCTCGTTGTCGAATTTCTGCTCGGGTATAATATCAACCGCAAGATCATCAACTGCTTGCTTGGTTTCGTCAGACTGCTTTTCTACTGTGGATGATTCTTGAATCTTGGCTTCTTCCACGTTCTTTTTAAGACGTTCAAATTGTTGCGTTAAATGGGTAATATCGCCCTGTAGGCGGTAAATTAAACGTAAAATGAACAGGGACAGGAGAACCGAGAAAATAACCAAAACCACGGATAGCCCTGAAATCTTTCCTCCTGATTCAACAACGATGTTGTACATAGAAAGGAACACTCCCAGTATACTCAAAACGATGAGTAGTATCAGGATACTGCTGCCAAATCTATTGTTATGAGAGAAAAGCTTCATTGTTTTTTCGGGTTACTTATTAATTTTCTGCAGGAATCTTACAATTTCAGCCGGACTGAAAACGTGATGAACCTTTGTCATTTTAAGCGCAGATTCGGTCATGGTTTTTACCTGGCATTCATTGGGATCCTGTACAATGGTGACGCCCCCAAAATCATTGACTTTCTTAAGGCCGTAGGCTCCGTCCTTGTTGGCTCCGGATAGAATAATGCCAACCAGTTTTTCACGGTAAACCTGAGCGGCGGTGATGAAAGACAGGTCGATGGAGGGGCGCGAGTGGTTTACCGACTCCTCGGTTGATAATGCAATACGATTCCCCAGTTCGATGAACATATGATAATTGGCTGGTGCCAAATAGGCACGCCCCGGTTTTATTTGCTCTTTATCATCGGGCTCAATGATCGGGATAGTCGACTTAATCGAAAGGGCTTCAACAAATCCGCTCCGCACGTGCTTCAGCCGGTGCAAACACAATAGCAAGGGCAATGGAAAATTGGCCGGCAATGAGCTAAGTATTCGGATTATGATCTGAAAACTACCAGCTGAACCACCTATGATAACTGCCTTATACATAGTAAATTACCCCGCCTTTTTTCTGTAAATTTTTTCCGCGTTGTTTTTCACGGTAAATTTATTGTTTGCAATTGTATTTTCCAAAGATTCTTTAATCCCCAGCACCAGGTACCCACCGGGTAGTATTACCTCTTGAATCCTATTGAGCACTTGATCCTGTAAAATTTGATTGAAATAAATGGTTTGATTTCGGAAAAGTGCTAATCTTATACTTCCCGGAGGATTGCTAAAAATGGCATCCTGTTTAACAAATGTCACATTCTCAATCAACTCGGCATTAATGGTCGAAGCCCCGTTGCCCATACCGCTGCTGAAATAATCGGCGTATCGTTTTATGCCACTGCAACGTTGATAATTGGCATCGTTAGCTTCGTGCTGCCGTGGGTCTATCTTGCAACTTTTAATTTTTTTAACGGTTTCTTCGCTCAGGTATGAGGAGAAAATGCTCACCTTGTCCAGCATATCTATCTCTTTCAGAATGATGCAAAGAGAGTATAATTCCTCGCCCGAATCGATGGCTCCAATCCAAATTTTTGGCTTCCCGCTGCTTCTTACTATTTCGGGCAAAATATCATCCCTCAAGTCTCTCCAAAGTGGCGGGTCGCGAAACATTTCCGTTGTTTCCGGATTTACATCTTTCAAAAAGGTATCGAAAAAACCTTTATTATTTTCAAGCCGTGCGATAAGCCCTTCTGCGTCTTTTAAGCCATTCGTTATAATAATATTCTCTAACCTACGCTTAAACGAAGTAAGCGCATAATCACCAAAATCGTAACCATAGGTGTCGAGTATGGTTTTGATTACGTTTCTTGTTTCTACTATGCCAATTTCGTAAGGTAACATTAACACTTTAAATTGATGACGTATTGTTATCTGTTCAACATTTTCATTAATTCTTCAATCCTTTGAGCGAGCCTTTGTTCCACCTCTTTGCTCTGAGTAATGTCGAATCCAATGATGATAATCTTTACTACAGCTCCACCAGAGTCCCTGATAGGAGTATAGAATTCCGAAATCCAAATGGTTCGCCCTTTTACATTCAGCGAGAACTCCCTTTGCTTTGGAATGCCATTGAGAATGTCGTTCCAAAAAGCCTTGTACTTTTCGGGCTGTGTTCTGGCCTGAAAATCAATCTCGTGGTGGAATTTGCCTTCTATTTGCTCCTTACTGTCGCCAAGGGTTTCAACATTTTTATTATTGATGAAGGTAATTCTACCGTCGGGGGTAACCTCAGCAACCAGACAAGTGGTATCCAGTGCCATCAGAAGCGATTTCATCTCCTCCTCGCGCTGTTGGAGTTGTTCCTGCTCGAATTGTATCTCCAGTAAGTTTTGCTCAATTTTTTCTGCCTGTTGTTGGGCTTTAAGTTCCAGCAATTTCGATTGTGTAATATCCTGACCAAGCAGGAATGCTTTATACAGATTCCCGTACTCATCGAAAGACGGTGTGATATTGCAAAGGATGAAAATATTTTCCTGTTGCCGTGCCCTCCACTGGATAGTCCCCTTGAATGGTACGCCCGTTTTAATCTCTCCCCAAACAGATTGTATTATTGGCAAATCATTGGGATGAATATATTCGAATAGAGTTTTCCCATCAAATTCCTGCTTACTGTAACCTAAGGAGTTTTGCAGGTTGGTATTGACGGCAATAAAAATTCCATGCTCATCGAGTTCCCCATATAAAAGCGATTCGTTTATGGCCGAGGTTACTCCTTCCATCTCCAATGTTTTTCTTGCCATTTCCTCCTGAGTCGCTTGCATCTCTTCCATGTTTTGACGCATTTCTTCCTCTTGGGCAAGCATGGCCTCTCTTTGCTGCTGCGATTGATCTAATAGTTCATTTGTTCGGATGCTGTTCTTTACCGCAGAGAGGGTGGATGCAATGCTTTCACCAATTTTCTCCACAAACTCGATGTGATGGGGTAAAAATTCGTGGAATGATGCTATTTCAACTACCCCGAATACATTGTCCTCAAGTTTTAGCGGGACAATTAACAGCGACCTTGGGGGTGAGTCGCCCAATCCGGAGGTGATTTCGATGTAATCTTCTGGGATTTCTTTTAAATAAACTGAATGCTTTTCAACCACACAGTTTCCAACCAGCCCCTCCCCGATGAGTATAGTCTTCTTCTTAGCCTTTTTCCTGTTGAATGCGAATGAAGATACCAACTCAAGATGGGGTTCATCGTTTTTGTCATCGTTCAGCAGGAATAGGCCTCCCTGATTGGCATCGAGATAGTTAACCAGATTCTGCACAATGCTGTCGGACAGGAGTTGAAGATCGGCATTGTTCTGCCTTAGGATGTCGCTAAATTTTGCCAATCCGGTATTAACCCAAATGCGGCGCTCATCTTCTACTTTCCTCTTCTCCTCTTCGGCCAATTTATCTTTTAAATAATTTTTCAGATTGAGAAGGGTTATCCCGAGCTTATCGTTGGGTCCTAAAGGTGTAAAACTATTGTCAAGTTTATTGTTCCCAATCTCATTGGCAAAGATGGTTACCCTGTCGATGCCCTCGATGACAGCGTTAAGGGGCCGGACAATTCGGCCGATTTCATCGTCATTTCCGTATGGGATAGCCGGAGGAATCTCTCCCCTTTCCATCCTTGTAAGGCTCTTGCTGATGGATTTGACTGCACGTAGCACAGGTGATAATACGATACTGGTCAGCAGGATGGCTATCAGGACACATGCAAGGAAAAGGGCAAGGAGCATCAGTGTTGTAGTTGTTAACCCCTTGGTGACTTCACTTTTGCAAACCGATATGCCAATATATGCCTTTAATCCATCGGTTTTTCGGTAGTAAATCCGGCATGTTTCGCTGCGGTTATTTCGATACTCCCTAGTGTCAAAGAATCCCGCTTTATCCGGATTGGAGATCATTTGATTGAGGAGTTCAGGCGGATACTTCTGACCCTCTTTGTACAAGTGGATTAAAAGGTTGCCCGAATAGTCCACAAGGAAGGGATAGTCGGATGTGTAGAACGCCGGACGGTTGAAAACCGGTTTAATTGCGTTGTAGGCAGTATAATCAAGGGTACCATTGGTATTTAATGCGATGATTTGTGATATATTTTCCAGGAAAACCTCCATCTGCTTTTGAGCGTTCTCCATAATACGCTTCTTCGACAGGTGGTACACGGCTATGACTGAGGAGATTAGCATGAGCAGCAATAGCATGACAACCGTAACATGTACTCGCAGGCGAAGGCTTATTTTATGTAGGAACTTCATTTTTATCAGTTGTGTTTTAGCGCTATTCTATTTTTTAATGTAGGCCTGTCCCAGTTTTTCAAATTTTGCAGCCCACGGGCCCAGTATTGTCTCATGCATTCCCAGTAGCAGCACGCCTTTGGTGTAGAGGTTTGAATGGAAAAGTTCAAACACCTTATTTTGCAATGAGTAGTTGAAGTATATGATTACATTTCTACACAAAATCAGATCAAATTTTGCGAAGAAAAGGTTGCCATCCTGTACCAAATCGTGCTTACGGAAGATTGGCTTTTCCGAAAGGTTTTTCTTCATGGTAATCACATCCTTCACTTTATCAATGTCAAAATATTTTTCGTAGGGGACATCGTTAAATTCTTCATAGTTAAGAGGATTCTGCTTGATTACCTTGTCGAAATTGTCCAAATATCCGATGTTAAAACGATACTTATATACTCCCTTTTTTGCAGTTTCCAGCACATCGGTATTGATGTCGGAAGCAAAAATTTTGGCTTTATCCAACATGCCCAACTCGTTGAGCAGAATCATCATGGAATAGACCTCTTGACCGGTTGAACATCCTGCATGCCATATGTTTATGGTTGAATTATTTTTGAAACGGGGCAATATTCTGGACCGTAGCATATGCCATACAGGTGGGTCGCGGAATAATTCAGTAGTGTTAACGGTTATCTCTTTTACAATATTCTCGGCAAATACAGGATAATTTTTTACAGACGAGATAAGACCGGCCATGTCAACGTTAAAATCAGCAAGTACTTTCTGTAGCCTACGCTTCAAGGACTTATCGGAATACTCGCTCAGATCGTAATTCGATGATCCTTTTAAAGCTACCACAAAGTTTATCAGATCCTGATCTGTTACAACCATAAAAAAAAGCGATTATACATTGGATACGTTGCAATATCCCAATGGTTATAAAAACGGCATCCCAAGTACATCTATGCTTAAAAAGATTCGGCTGATTTTTAAAAACATTTTATTGCTAAAAATATAAATACTTTGCTAATCTGCAAAGATAATAGAACATTTTTAGGCCAAATACTTTTGGTATAATCTCTTTTGTTGTGTTAGGGTAATTAGAATGAGTGCTATTCAAAATCAATTGATTATTAGCGCGTTAGACACCATTAATTATTATAGTAGCCGCAAGTGTTGCGGGAGAATGGTGATATCAATCATGTTTTTCGGCTGGCGTAATTGGAGTTATCCTTTCTTTTCGAATGTTTTATTCTTTTAAAAGTACATGGAGTTTATAGTTTGAAGGCTGGTTTCGAGTGCCATATTATTTTGCCGGGGCGACTAAAAGCTGTTAGGATTTTTATCTATATTTGAGCGAAAAATAATAGGCAATTTTATGAAAATTGGCGTAGTAATTTTTCCCGGCACCAGTGGCGATCGTGACTTGATACACGTATTTAGGAATGTACTGGAACAGGAGGTTGTTGAACTTTGGCATAAGGATACCGATTTACAGAATGCCGATATTATCGTTATACCAGGCGGCTTTGCTTATGGAAATTACCTAAGACCCGGTGCTCTGGCCAAATTTTCTCCCATTATGGAAAGCATAGTTGCTTTTGCAAAATCGGGTGGATTTGTACTTGGAATTAGCAATGGTTTTCAAATACTATGCGAATCGGGTCTACTTCCGGGTACTCTGCTCGAAAACGAGAGTATGCAGTTTGTGTGTAAAAATATTTGCATACTACCCCACGGCACAACAACAGCATTAACCGCCTCTTTAGATAAAAACAGGCCTCTGAAAATCCCAATTGCCCATGGACAGGGACGGTACTATGCCGATAAAGAGGAATTGGCCAGAATGAGGATTAATGGTCAGATTTTATTCAGGTATTGCAGCGAGGATGGATTGATATCGGAGGTGGTTAACCCCAATGGTTCTATGGAGAATATAGCCGGCATTTGCAATGAGGATTACAATGTTTTCGGGATGATGCCATTTCCCGAAAGGGCTGCCGATGATGAGTTGGGCAATACCGACGGGAGGCTGATTTTGGAATCCCTTATCCGTTTCGTTAAGGGCACGGCCTAAGCCCTTTAAACTGCCTGCTAATCGGAGTTTATAAATTTTGATTTTACCCAACGGGGGAAGATAATTACTCCCATGAGCAGATATGGATAGTATGTGGCCAGCCGCCAAACCAGCGCCATAACCACTGCTACTGTGCCAAGAACTGCAGCATCAACCGGGATGAACTCACCCAAATATCGCGTGAATACAAATTCGGAAAATCCGCTGCCGCCGGGGGTGGGGCTCACCAACATCATAATCCACATGATAAGTTGACGTGCAAAGATGAGCAGATGATCGGATATCGAGAAGAATGCGAGCAGTATGGCGTTGACAACCCAGTAACGTGATGTCCACGAAAATGCTGTAGCAGCAAATGCCTTGAGCCAGAAAGTAAAAGGCTTTGCCTTAAACTCTCTGGAGTTTTCGATAATCTCTGTTCCAGCTTTATTGGCTCCGTGTTTCCATCGCCTTAACAATGGAAGTTTGAATATCATCATAAGCAGCCATTTCAAACCTCGCGGATTGATGAATAGCCCATAGCTGAGAACAATTACATAAATGAACTTAATGCTGTAACCAATGAGTGCAAAAGTGAAAAGTTCATTGGCCAGGGTGATCCCCCCTTCAAAGCCGAATAGCACCTTGCTTTTAACAAACAAAAGTAACAGGGGAAACATGATGATGAAATATAGTTCATCGAGCAGGGAGGTGGCCATAACAATGGCTGAACTCCTGCCTATGCTTATTCCTTCCTTGTGAACGTAAAGAATTGCCACGCTGGTTCCGCCAATGGCGGATGGTGTTATGGCCGATGTGAATTCCCAAAGCATAATTATCCTGAATGCCTGAAGAAGCGAGAGCCGTCTCTCGGAGAGAATTAGAATTCTGATGATGTAGCCTATATCGCGCGAAGCCATTAGCGCTAGGGCAACAATAAGCCATAAAAAGTTCCACCGTGGTAAGGTAATGTGCTCAAACGCCCCGGGGTCGAATTCTCTGTAAAATATAAATGCTATTACTCCCAGCCCGATTATAGTTGGATATATGGCCCGTTTAAGCTTGATTTTGGAGAGTGGATTATTGGTGTTTTCCGGTTTGGTGTTTTTTTCCATAGGTATAATTGTGCTCCAAATTTAGAAAAAAAGATGAGAGAACTGACCCAGGAGAGGAAATGAAAAAGTCAGTGCACTACGCACCGACTTTTTTAGAACATAAGAATAATCCAGTGATTATTGGAGCTTAAATGTCACCGGAAAGGAAAATGCGACCGGAGCAGGAGCCCCTCTTTGCTTACCGGGTATCCAGGCCGGCGATGATGATACAACCCTTTTGGCCTCCTCAACCAAAAGCCTGTCGTTTCCCGACAAGACCTCTACGTTTTTTACCTGTCCATCGATATCGATTACAAACCTCAGGTAAACCCTACCCTGTATGCCGTTGCGAGCAGCCTCCTCGGGGTAAATCAAATGTTTTGCCACCCAGCGGGTGAAGGTATTATAGTCTCCCCCCATGAATGAAGGCTTTTGTTCAATCAGAACATAAGGGATGGGATCTTCTTCAATCGTTTCATCTTCTGAAGGAGGTTGAATAACCGTGAGGATGGTTTCATCTAGTTCAGCAAAAATATCAGTATTTTCCTGAATAAGGTCGGTGTTGTCATGGATTTCAATTATTTCCGGGATTGTTAATACCGGTGGAAGCGGTGGTGGTTTCAACTCGTCCTGCCTTGTGATGGGAATTTCTTCAACGATTGTTTCCGGTATGTAATCATTTTTATAAAATGATTTTAACCCATTAGCAGAGTGCCATTCAAAAGCCGTGAGGATCAGGCATAGCGCAATAATTACCCCGGCCTCGAAGAAGAGAATTTTTTTCCCTTCCAGATCTGTTTTTTTATTTTTCGTTCTCATGGCATTAATTTTTAAAGGTTAATACTGCTGAGGCTTTTTACAATAACGTTAAGGCCTTTGTATCTATGATACAAAAACTAATTATTTCCATAAAAAAATCGAAATTAATTGCCGGTGAGCCCGAAAGATGTTACAGGGTAATTATCCCTTATTCACGGTGATGGGTAATACTATTTTTGCAGTGGTGCCCTTCCCTTTTTCCGAATCGTACTCAATGGAGCCTTCCATCTCTTTGATGGTTTCATAGGCGAACGAAAGGCCCAGGCCCACACCTTGCCCGGGATCTTTGGAGGTGAAGAACGGGTCGAATATTTTTCCAATACTTTCCTTGTCAATACCCTCTCCGGTATCGGTTATGATGAGTTCAAGGGAGTTTCCCCGAAGTTTAGTAGTAATATAAATTGTCCCGGCCCCTTTGATGGCCTGAACGGAATTGGTGAGAATGCTGAGAATGGTTTGATTAAATTTTCTTAAGTTGCAATGTAGAGTAAATGGTTCATGGGCGTAGTCCTTTTGTATGCTAACCCTATCAATAATTTTTTCCTCAAGTATTTGTAAACAATCATCAATTACAGAATGTACGTTGCAGAGTTCGTAGCCGGTATCGGCTTGCTTTCCAAAACGGTTGAGGCTTTCGACTATGATTGAAACACGCTTTACCCCTTCGGCTACAGCATCGAAAAGGATTGACAGGGGGCCAACATGGTCGCTTAAATTCTCTTTTACATATTTCTCAATGCCCATTACGCCCCCGCTGATATAGTTAAGGGGGTTGTTGATCTCGTGGGCTACTCCTGCTGAAAGTACTCCCAATGATGCCAACTTTTCGCTTTGAACCAATTTTTGCTGGGCCTTTTTCAGATTTTCAAGTGCTGCCATAAGCTCTTCCCGTTGGCTATACAGCTCTTCGTTTGCTGCCGATAATTCCTCGTTTGCTGCCGCCAAGCCTTCGGTTCGTTCTTTCACTAAAAACTCAAGGTGATTTCTGTACTCCTCCAGCTCCTTCTCGTTTTTCTTTTTTTCGGTTATGTTAATAATTGAACTGAGAATACTCTTTTTGTTATTAACAACAATCAACCTGCTGTAGTACAGTGCGTCTATCTTTTTCTCACCTTTTTCATATATTATGGATTCAAGGTTTTCTACTAATCCTTTTTCAGCAAGGAGATTTGTAATTTTCTTTTTCGATTCTTCGTCGATTATTATGCCAATCTCACTGGGCGTTTTTCCAATTATTTTCTCAGCAGGGAGCCCTGTTTCTTCGGAAAATACTTTGTTTACTATAATGTATCGTTCATTCATATCCGACAGCGACATGGCAACGGGAGCCGAATCGATTAGTGTCTTGAATAGTTCCTGGCTTTCCCTTATGGCTTTCTCGGCTTCAATACGTTCGGTTATATCTATCACAATCCCTCTTATTCCAATTGTATTTCCATCTTCCTCAACTAAACTTGAAAAAACCTGGATGGGTACTAACTTGCCGTCTTTTTTGATGAGATGATAAATGTTTCCCTTACTTACCTTGTTTTGCAATAATCTTTGAACATTATCTCTCATCAAATCTTTTTCTTGTACCAATGAAAAAAGATTGACATAATGGTTGTAGTCTTGACTGAGATCTGTTTCACTATAGCCGAATAATTCCAATCCTCTTTTATTGAAGTATTTCAAATTTCCCTTTAAATCAGCTTCAAACACACCTTGAGGAAGAAATTCGGTCATTTCGCGATACTTCTTTTCGCTATTAGCCAGCAATTGCTCCGCTTTTATTCGATCTTTTAATAAACCCTCAGAATGATTGATGGCATTTTTGCTAATGTGAAAAACGCTAAAGCCAATGATTCCGACAAAAAGCAAAGGGATAGATGTATCAAGTTTATAATCCCTAAGTGCAGCATCGCTGATCATTAATTCATTTTTAAAAAGGTGTAAAAAAATGAAAAAGACCAGCAGATTTGCACCTGTGTAGATAAGAATATGGTAACCCTTTTTCTCAATCAATAGGGGTGCCATGGCGAGGATGGCAATGGCATAAGTTATTGTATCCAAACGCTGTAGTGAATGGTTCCTGTCTAACCACAGTACAGACCAAATAGCAGCAAATGCAGTAATCAAAATAATATGCGATGCCACTTTGAACCACCCCTTGATAAGGATAAATGTACTGGCCATGAAAATGACCAATGTGATAAGCATGGGAGCTATGGTAGGGAAATTCACTTGCCCATAAACCGGGTTTTTGATCTGGTTGTAACTGGTTAAGATTATAAGGGCAAGGTTAAGCGCAACTAGTACTATGCAAAGGTAGAATGCAAATCTGACCCTTTGTTGGGTTATATAGTTAGCATTTTCGTACTTCTTAAGCCAAAAAGGGGTCCCTTTTGACTGCTCGGCATTTGGTATAGCTTTTTTACCGGAATGTTGCATAGTTCAAGTGAAAATGACCATTTTCTATTCGGAAAAAAAGAATCTAAAAAAACTCAATTCTACCATGCAAAAGTACGTTTACTATTAATTGATAGTTTAAATATTTGATTAAACCAACCTCCCTGTTTGACTAACTACCTATTTGTGTAGTTTAAAAAAATTTTCCCTTTTTGGGCTTCGCAAAAAGTGATTTTTAAACTACTAATTCGTTTACGAGGAAAAAACATTCAGATTATTGTTGTGAACATCGGCATGAATGAGTTGGTTGAAAAATTAGGAGAGAGTTTTCTACGTAATGGAATAGGTTTTAAACTTATTTTTTACACATAAATTTATTCCTATTTGTTAATAAAACTCATAGGTCGGGTAGGTGGTAGAAAAATGAAATACGGATATATTTTTTTAATTATTTGTTGTAAATTGCCGTTTAGTTAACCACTGTTGCCATGAAAAAATTCTTAATCAAAGCCATAGCCTCTGTAGCCCTATTTCTCTTGTTTTTTTGTACTGGGCAAGTTTTTTCGCAAAACGGAAACCCTTTTCTCACGCACTTTAAGTTACCCACAGGCATTAGTAATCAGAACTGGGGTTTTGTACAGGGCGAAAACGGCCTAATGTATATTCTGAATCGGAAGGGTATTTACTCCTTTGACGGATTACAATGGGAGAATATGGGTATCTCCGGGCGTCCCATTGCCATTGCCTATTCGGACAAATTGTTTTATTGTTCCGACAAAGGTGTTGGCTATATCGAAAGAACGAGTGAGGGTGGAATACACCAACATTTAATCATTGAAACAAAAGGGAACAACTATTTTTATAAATTCAATACCATTCAAAATGGGTTGCTGGTGGTCTCTCCATTGACTATTTGTAGGATAAACACAGAGAACAACATTTCCGTTGATACACTTTACCACGAGTCTCGGCCGGAGGTATTTATCTCAGATTTCTTCCAGCTCAATGATGAAATGTACCATGTAAAAAACAGGGCACTCATCTACTTGAATAAACCGGACGGTGGGTATGAAATGCTGGCAGGGTTACCCATGTCTGAGGATATGACATTCTCTTTTATCCATGGGAGTAGAGCATATTTTGGTAGCACATCCAATCGCCTTTACTGTTTCGATGGCAATAAGCTTAGACTTTTTACCATAAACGATCAGCAATACCTAAATGCAAGCATTCTCAATGGAGGGAAATCAGTTAACGATTCAACCTTTGCACTTTCCACCCTTAACGGAGGAATTTTGCTGATAAATGCCTTCAATGGTGCGACCATCAACATGTTAAACTATTTCAACGGATTGCCCGATGATGAGGTTATGGCGTTGGGAATGGATAAGGATGGTGGCCTTTGGATTTCACACGGTATGGGTATTTCCAGAGCCGATTTAAGACTCCCAATTAAATCGTTCGAAAGCTACCCGGGGCTCAAGGGCGCTATTCTTTCGTGTATTGAATGCAACGGTGTTTTATACGTGGGATGTAGCGAGGGGCTTTTTTACCTTGCAGAGATTAGGGACTACAAAGCCAAAGATATTATTGTAAAGCCCCAGGTACAAATTGTAGATGCCCCGGCAACTCAAATTGAAAGGCTGCAGCAACCACAATCGACTGTGGAAGAAAAGAAAAAAAATTTTATTGCACGGTTATTCTCAAGGCAATCGGATAAGGTAGCCGATGACGAAGATGGAGATGGGTCTGCGATGGTGGTTCCACTACAAAAGAAATCGGAAATCCCTTTACAAAAGAAAAGGATTTACGAATTGCAGTCCATTAGTCATTCTTACAAACAGATATCGGGGGTTAAGGGAAAGGTGCGAAATCTCATTATTTACGATGGAAGTGTGTTTGCAGCAACCAATCTGGGATTATTTGAGGTGAAAGAGGAGAAAGCCACTCTCGTTTCGCCCGGTTTTAACATAACATTTATTGAACCCAATGAAGCAAACCGAACCCAACTGCTTATTGGAACGGACGAAAGGGCTCTGATTGCAACCAAAGGAGCAAAAGGTTGGCATTATACAGAGTTGTTAACTGTAGATAATCAGCAAATAGTGAGCATGGTTGGTCTGGGTAACGACAGCTATGTTGTTTCCACTGAGTTTGACGTTATATACATTGCCAAGGATGAGAAGAACAAATTCCAAAGTAGGATAATTACTAGCATTGGAGCGGAATTTGGATCGCCGGTAGTTCGGAAGGTGAATGGAAAAATAAAAATTTTTACATCGGGGCCTGTTTTTGATTTTGACCCTAATACAGATGGGCTGGTAGTTGATACTTCGTTTGACGCTGATCAAAACAATGGTATATATTTTTCCCAGTCGGGGATAACCTGGCTAAACAGTCGGAATAGGTGTATTTGCCTCTCTGCTTATGGTGAAGAATTGTTTTCAAATACCAATTACCTAAGTTTATTCGACAACCCTAATTACATTAATTTTTCGGGCGATGGCGAATTGTTGCTGGTAAATGCCTTCAATCAGCTTTACAAATTATCTGTTAAAGAAAGTGAAGCTTCGGAGCGTACCGTTACACTTTTTCTTAGAGGGGTAACCGGAAAGTCGGGGATACGATTGGATCCCAAAAAGATTGAGTTGAATTATGCCGATAACTCACTGGTAATCACAATGAGTGCCCCATCGTTTTTGAAAGAAGGGGCTACACACTACCAGTATCGAATATCCGGTTTAACCAATCGCTGGTCGGCAATGACTACCAATCCCGTTTTTGAGTTTCCCTATTTCCCTCCGGGGCAATATACCATCAGTATTAGAGCCATGGATGTACTGGGGAATAACAGCGAAACCCTAAACCTGCCTTTCGAAATTAAACCCCCATTTTGGCAAACCCTATGGTTTTATGGCTTATGCGCCATCTTCGTTATGATAATTTTCTTCCTAATCGTTGCAATAAGAGAGCGGAATCTGAGGCGAGAGAAGGAGATTTTGGAACAAAAGGTTAAAGAGCGTACGAAGACCATTGAGGAGCAGAAAGAGGTGCTCAAACAACAACGCGATGATCTCGTTCGGTACAACGAGGAAATATTGCAGCAGAAAGAAGAAATTGAGGCACAAAGGGATGAAATTGAAACTCAACGCGATCAGATATTCAAGCAGAACGATGAGATAACCAAAAGTATTACATATGCCAGAAGAATACAATCGGCAGTAATGCCTTCCCACGAGTTGCTTGGCAGTATAATTGGCAAATACTTTTTACTTTTCCGCCCTCGTGATATTGTTAGTGGCGACTTTTACTGGATGTCCGAGCGCGATGGCATTGTGCTTGTAGCTGCCTCTGACTGTACCGGACATGGAGTGCCCGGAGCCTTTATGAGTATGATGGGCGTGTCATTTCTTAACGATATAGTCAATGTTGTTGGGATTATTAGGCCCGATCTTATTCTGGACGAACTTCGCCAAAAGATTAAGGCAAATTTCCGACAAACGCATGGCGAAACCGAAGCCCGCGATGGAATGGACATTGCTATATGTGCGTTCAACTTCAGAGAAAAAAAATTGCAATTTGCCGGTGCTTACAACCCAATGTATTTAGTTAGGAAAGGACAATTAACAGAGTACAAGGGCGATAAAATGCCTGTGGGAGCACACCTTAAGGAAGTTAAATTTTCGTTGCATGAAATAGACTTAGAGCGCGGGGACAACATATACATCTTTTCCGATGGATACGTTGATCAATTTGGAGGCGATGAAGGCAAAAAATTTATGGCCAAGCCATTTAAAGATTTACTCATGAGTGTCTACGGAAAATCGATGCCCGAACAGCAACAGGTATTAGAAGATACATTAGACAAGTGGCAGGCTGCCCTGGATCAGGTTGACGATATCCTTGTTATTGGTATTTGCATAGATTGATGTTTTATGCTTTTTTTCTGCAACTACTTTATGAACTTTGCAATACAGTTATCACAACTCCGTTTTTCATTATGAATACCCCTGGATGCTGTAAAATCAAACAAGTTAACATTTAATTCATTGATTGTAAGAAATACAATATGGTGCTAAGTTGTAAAGGGTTGAATGTATAAGAGTATGGAGATAAGGGTTGTTCCGGACGAATCCAATAGGATATCGGGTTTTTTTGTCAGACTTTGGTCAGATGTATTGTATTAACAGGCCACTGTCCAATAAGTATATCTCACCGGATTCAACTATTGAGCTGGTCACAATAAAATAAAACTAACAGACTATGGATATAATTATTTTAATCACAGGGCTTTTTATGGTTGCCATGGGGTTTTTGGTTAAAGCTTTTCCTAATCTCATAGCCGGATACAACACGATGCCCAAAGACAAAAAGAAAAATGTTGATATTGATGGACTATCAACATATATACGTAATGGTTTCATTACTATTGGGTTGTCAATTATTGTTGGATACTATTTATTCGAATGGACTGGCTTTACTATGATTGCCGATTCTATGATACTTATAGTAACTTTAGTAGGGGTAACTATTCTGGTGATAAATGCTCAAAAATTTGACCACAATAAGAGTAGAACCAATAAAACGAAGTTTACATACTTTATCCTTGGACTTGTAGTAATTTTCATATTTGGTCTGATAGCATATGGATACATACCATCTAAAGTATTTTTTGACAATGGCAATATTAAATTCTCAGGAATGTATGGATTTGAAATGAATGTTTCTGAAATTGACAATGTTGAGTTGTCGGATACGATCCCTGCAATTTTATTGCGGACAAATGGATTTAGTTTTGGCACTGTCAATAAAGGATGTTTTAACCTTGACAAATTTGGTAAGACTCGATTACTTATCCATTCTCACAATACCCCATTCTTGATAATATCAAAAAGAAACACTGAAAGGATAATCATCAACTTTAGGGATAAAACAAAAACTGAGCAAATATTTGAAGAGATTAAAGGGCTGATTAATAAATAATTTTGACCAACGAGCGATTTAAAAAATGCAGATTTAGTAGGTTATTCACGGGTTTTATCCCCCTTCAACTTTTGTGAAATTGGTCAGTCAATCGCCTGCAATCAGCATCCTTTCATTTCACCCAATAATCCAAAAGCCCGACGAATTGCCGGGCTTTTGGATTATTGGGTTATTGTAAAATTAGAAAAGGCTTATGGCCACAGTGGCTCCGGCCATTACAATGGATACCATGCTCATGAGTTTAATCAGAATATTTAGGCTGGGGCCTGAGGTATCTTTAAATGGGTCGCCCACTGTGTCGCCCGTAACAGCGGCTTTGTGTGCTTCAGAACCTTTTCCCCCGAAGTTGCCCTCCTCGATGTACTTTTTGGCATTATCCCAGGCGCCGCCAGAGTTAGCCATAAAAATGGCCAATACAAATCCTCCGGCCAATCCACCTGCCAGGAGCCCGATAACGCCTGCCACACCAAGGACAAGTCCTGTAACAATTGGGATAATAATGGCTAACATGGAGGGTAGTATCATTTCAATCTGTGCCCCACGGGTTGAGATGGCCACGCAGCGTGCATAATCGGGTTCGGCTTCACCTTCCATAATCCCTTTTATCTCACGGAACTGCCTGCGTACCTCTTCTACCATCTTTTGTGCGGCACGGCCAACGGCGTTCATGGTTAACCCAGAGAAAAGGAAAGCCATCATGGCTCCAATGAGAATACCTGTCAAAACGATAGGATTGATCATGGTTACCTGATAGTACTCCATAAAATCGACAATGGTGGCCTCGGCAGTTGCGATGGTGGTACCATCGGCAAAGGTGAGAATATTTTCGCCCAAGCGCATTAACCCGATTTTTATCTCCTCGATATAGGATGCCAGCAGGGCTAGGGCTGTGAGCGCTGCCGAACCTATGGCAAAACCTTTACCGGTGGCAGCGGTGGTGTTCCCCAATGAATCGAGAGCATCGGTACGTTTACGAACCTCGGGACCCAGTTTGCTCATCTCGGCGTTACCGCCTGCATTATCGGCTATGGGACCATATGCGTCGGTGGCCAGCGTAATACCCAGCGTCGAAAGCATACCCACTGCGGCGATGCCGATGCCGTATAGCCCCAGTTGGATATTGTGCGCTGCGAGCATGTGCTTAATATCGAAATTGATGGCACAGAGAAACGCCATGAGAATGGCAATGGCAATGGTAACAACGGGTATGGCGGTGGAAATCATGCCCAGGCCAACGCCCGAAATAATTACCGTGGCGGGTCCGGTTTCCGCACTCTTGGACACCCTTCGGGTTGGTCTGTATGAGTGTGAGGTAAAGTATTCGGTTGACTGTCCGATAATGATACCTGCCACCAGGCCCGATATTACTGAGAAGGAAATGCCAAGCCAGTTTTCTATGCCTAAGTAGTAAAGGATTCCAAAGGTTGACAGGGCTATTAGGGCCGAACTCACGTTAACACCCACTCCCAATGAGCGGAGCAAATCTTTCATGGTGGCTCCCTCTTTGGTGCGAACGATGAATACCCCAAAGATTGAGAGAACGATTCCAACGGCAGCAATGAGCATGGGGGCAAGGATGGCTTTATACTGCGCCGATTCGCCGGAAAGGGCAAACGCAGAAGCACCTAAAGCTGCTGTTGCTAAAATAGAACCGGCATAGGATTCGTATAGGTCGGCGCCCATACCGGCCACGTCACCCACGTTGTCGCCCACGTTGTCGGCAATGGTGGCAGGATTTCGGGGGTCATCCTCGGGGATACCTGCCTCTACCTTACCCACCAGATCGGCCCCCACGTCGGCAGCCTTAGTGTAGATACCACCGCCTACGCGGGCAAATAGTGCCTGGGTTGAGGCTCCCATACCAAAGGTAAGCATGGTGGTGGTGATAATAATAAGTTTATGGGTAGTTTTGGGTTCGTCGATGAAATAGTTTAGAATAAGGTACCACAAAGCAATGTCTAACACTGCCAGTCCCACTACCACAAGACCCATGACGGCTCCCGAACGGAATGCAATCTTGAGCCCACTATTGAGCGAGTGCCTTGCAGCATTGGCGGTGCGTGCAGAGGCATAGGTGGCTGTCCGCATGCCAATGAAACCGGCAAGCCCTGAAAATATACCTCCCGTCAGAAAGGCAAATGGAGTCCAACCGTTTTGAAAATCAAAGCCATATGCCATTAATACGAATAGTAGCGAGAGAACGATAAATACTATTCCCACAACCTTGTACTGCTGCTTTAAGTAGGACATGGCACCTTGTCGAACATATTGTGCAATCCTTTTCATGGTATCAGTACCCTCGTCAGCTTTTTTCATTTGTGCGAAGAACCACCATGCAAAACCAAGTGCCAGAAGCGATGCAACCGGAACTATCCAAAATAAAGAGTCAATAATCATTTCAATAGATTTTATTCAGGGTTAGAAATTCATATCCAAATTAAGTGTGTTTCAATGCAAACACAAATATTCACTATTTTTTTTATTTAGAGTTATATTTTTTTAAAAAACGCTAAAATTTATTGTAGAACAAATCGAAAAACAGGTCATAAAATACCCTATGTCAGGTTATCTAAACAGATAATAATTAAAAAAGTTTAAGTTTTTTAAATATTGTTGAAACAATAAATCCTTACTAATATTCACCACCGTATTGCATCAGGAAAGCTTTGATGAAATCGTTGAGTTCGCCGTCGAGTACATCCTGAACATTTGATGTTTCGAAATTGGTTCGGACATCCTTTACCAATTTGTATGGATGAAGTATGTAGTTGCGTATTTGCGATCCCCACTCAATGCTCAATTTTTTCCCTTCTATCTCGGCCTGTTTCTCCTTTTTCTTTCGTAGTTCCAACTCGTAAAGGTGAGATTTTAACAGTCTCATGGCATTCTCACGATTATTGTGTTGCGAGCGGGTTTCGGTGTTTTCAACCACAATCCCGGTGGGAATGTGGGTCAAGCGCACTCCGGTCTCCACTTTATTTACATTTTGCCCTCCTGCCCCCGAAGAACGATAGGTATCCCACTTTATATCGGCGGGATTTATGGTAATTTGAATGGACTCGTCAATGGCAGGGGCTACAAAAACCGAGGCGAACGATGTATGACGTTTGGCATTGGCGTTGAAAGGCGAGAGCCTCACCAGGCGGTGAACGCCATTTTCACCTTTGAGGTATCCGTAAGCCATTTCGCCGGCTAACTCAATGGTGGCAGATTTTATACCCGCTTCGTCGTCACGAAGTATATCAACCACTTTGGTTTCATAACCATTCCTTTCGCCCCATCGTAGGTACATCCGCAGGAGCATTTCGGCCCAATCCATGCTGTCGAGGCCGCCGGCACCGGAGTTGATTCGTAGGATGGCACCCAGGTGGTCCTCCTCGCTTCGGAGCATGTTCATCATTTCCACATCCTCAATTTTCGAGAGGGCAAGCCCATACTGTTTCTCCACGTCGTCAGCGCTCCCTTCACCCTCTTTCCAAAAATCGAAGAATACTTTTAAATCCTCAATCAGCTCTTTGGCCTGATTGAATGCCATAACCCAATGTTTAATGTCGGAAATCAGCTTAAGCTGTTTTTCGGCTTCGGCCGGATTTTCCCAAAAGGCAGGATCCTGTGTCTTCTGTTCTTCCTCTTCTATACGGATGATTTTTGCATCGATGTCAAAGATGCCTCCTCAGCACCTGTAGGCGCTTATCCAAATCCTTCAGCTGATCGATGGTAATCATACTCCCTTGTTTACGAAAAAATCAAATGCAAAAGTAAATAAATAGCTGGAAAAATTAGTCTAAATCAAAATATTGAAAACAATTGATCATCAATTTTTTTTAGAATCGTTGTTATACTCTAATTTCGCAAAAGGATTCTTAAAACGGTTCAAAAAATGGGTTGGTATTTTAAACTTTTTGGATACCTTCCCTATCTAATTGCGTAACCAACAACTAATCCTTATTGCCATGAGAAATATTTTATTCTTCCCCATCTCCTTTGCTTTTATAGTGCTTGCCATTTCGGTCAGTGCCCAGCGCGATCCTGTAATCGACAGGATTATTGAGATTGGAAGAACCGATAACCAAACCATGAAGCACCTAGATGTGCTTACCAACAAGATAGGCGGCAGGTTAATTGGCTCCGATGCATACGAAACAGCCACCAGGTGGGCTGCCCAAAAGTTTGAAGAGTGGGGGATGGAGGTAATCCTCGATGAGGTGGGAACTATGCCGGTGGGGTTTAACCGTGGCCCTTGGTCGGGCAGGATGTTGGGGGGAGATGGTATGACCCTTCATTTTGCAACTCCTTCGTACACAGTGGGTACCAAGGGGGCGCAAATAGGACATGTACTGATTGAACCAAAGAGTAGGGCACAGTTTGAGCAGATGAAGGGAAAATTGAAAGGTGCCTGGGTTCTTGTTTCGGGCAAAAGCGATGGCTGGCCCATCGATTTTTCGGAAAAGGCAAATCAACATAGGAGCGAATTAATCGCTGAAAATGATGAAATTGAAAAGCAGAACAGGGCTATATTCTGGGAGAATTGGAATAATCGTGCAAAGGGATTACCCTTAAAAGATCCCATTCCATACAAAGAGGAACCCGCTTTGTTTTACCGTGAGATGGTTGAGGCGGGCGTACTTGGGTTTATCCAATCGGCACCGGTTCCCATTACTGCTTTGTACGACAGGAAAAATATTGACAGCCTAACATTCGATAATTTACCCAAAGTGCCCGATATCAAGCTCAACGAACACCAGTATGCCGTTATTGAGCAGATGGCCAAAGAGCGGCAACGCTTTTTTCTGGAGTTTAATATTCGAAACCACTTCCGCATGGGACCCATCCCGTACCATAATGTGATAGGTGTTATCCCCGGAACGGAATATCCCGACGAGTATGTTATCGTGGGAGGTCACCTTGATGCCTTTGATGTGGCAACGGGTGGTGTTGATAACGGATCGGGAGCCACGCCGGCCATGGAAGCCGCACGCTTGATAATGAAAGCCGGGGGCAAGCCCAAGCGCACAATTTTGGTATTTCTGTTTGCCGGAGAGGAGTTTGGGCTGCTGGGATCGAAGAGTTGGGTTGAACGCAATGCCGATAAACTTGATAAGATTTCCAACATGTTCAACCGCGATGGAGGGCCAACGGTAACTTCGGGAATTAGTGTACCACCTGCCATGATGGACGACTTCACCAAGATCTGTGAACCGCTTAATGAAATCAATCCCGATTTTCCGTTTACAATTACTGAGCGTAAACCCACTGAACGACCTAAGTTTGCAGGAAGTACCGATAGCTCGCCATTTGCCATGGCAGGGGTGCCAACCCTTAGCTTTTCTACCTCCGACCCCAAGGGGTACGATTTTAACTATGGAGAGATATGGCATACCGAGCGCGACCTATACAATATGTCCATTCCCGAGTATCAGGATCATACGTCCATTGTTACAGCCATCGTTGTGTATGGCGTAGCCAATCTCGACCATTTGCTATCGCGGGAGGGGTATTGGAAAGAGCCGGAACCCGAGACGCCTGTTAAAGGAGTCAAAAAGTCAAAGAAATAGTACTTCTCTTCATCAATATTTGAGTTGCTATTTTAGGTTTTTTCTACCTTTGGTGTTTGATTGAACAGTAAAACCGTATGGGTATGAAAAAACTCTTTTTACTGGCATTGCTTTTTATAGCCATATTGTTAAGTGCTTGTGCCACCATTTTTTTAGGCACTAAACAGAAAATACGTTTCGATTCGGAACCCCGGGGGGCAAGGGTAATAATCAATGGTGTCGATTCGGGAGAATCCACACCGTGCAAGATCAAAATACCACGTGATCAACCAAAAGGAGAAAACAAAAGGCGGCAGGTCAATTATGAATTCCGCAAGAATAACTACGCTCCTGTAATTATTCACGATGTATCACAAAAGAGCGTATTTTTGGCTGTAATATCATGGTATCCTTTTATTCTACCCGGAATAATAGATGTAGCAACTGGTGCCAATAACAGATATGCGTCCAGCCACTTCGTCAGGTTGGAGCCCGTGAAATCGGATACGGTGGTTAAGCGGGAAATTGTTTACGTGGATAAAGAACCAGTTAAGGAGGGTTATGTATTTACAAAAGATTCTGATATCGATAGGGACATACCCAAAGGTGCCAGCCCAAATCCGCGCCGTTTTGCTCTTATTATTGGTAACGAGGATTATAGCACCCATCAGGTAGGTTTGTCAAGCGAGGTGGATGTTCAATTTGCCCGCAACGATGCCAGTGCTTTCAGGGAGTATGCCATTAACGTCCTTGGAGTGCCCGAAAGGAATATTATGTTTCTGCTCGATGCTACCACAGGGCAGATGCGACAGGCGATGTCGAAAATAAGTGCGCTCATTCGCAGCACCTATGGCGAGGCCAATGTGTTTGTCTATTACGCAGGCCATGGCCTGCCTGACGAGAGCACCCGCGAGTCCTACCTTATGCCTGTGGATGTCAGCGGTAAAAACGCAAATGATGGAATCAAATTAAGTGAACTTTACGATTGCCTTACCGAATACCCTTCGGAACGTATCACCCTGTTTGTCGATGCCTGCTTCTCAGGGGGTGCGCGTAGTCAGCCACTCGTTGCAGCACGAGGGGTAAGGATTAAGCCTCGCCCCAGTCCGATTAAGGGAAATATGGTGGTCTTTGCAGCCAGTAGTAGCGACCAAACGGCATTGCCTTACGCAGATCAGAAGCATGGTTTTTTCACCTATCACCTGCTAAAACTATTGAAAGAAAAAGGGCCCAAGGTTACCTACTCGCAAATAGCTGAGTATATGCAAAAATACGTTGAGGTGGAGTCCATACTGGTAAACGACAAGGAACAAACTCCCCAGGTAAATGCCAGCCCCTCTCTTGGAAACGAATGGCTGGAGTGGAACTTTAAATAATTCGGAATAAACAGGAAGCATCATCCTGCCAATTGTAATGGTTGACAACCATTCGCTATTACAGCCATGCCCGTTACCGGGCAGAGTTGATGTTTACAGTATGCTTAATTTGGTTTGGTTTTTATTGGCTCATTTCGGCCACCAGCTCATCAATCTTGCTGTAGTCAATATTCGATACGGATTGCGAAATCCCGCTTATCTTTTTTATCAGAAATCTTTCTATGAAATTCATCTTTTCAAACAGGAATTCACCACCGGTTACCTTTTTGCTAATAGCATGATTTCTAATCCATTCGGGAAAAGCCAGGTTAAGCTCTTTTTCAAATTCGGCCTCATTCATGGCGCAAATAAAAAGCCCAATACGCATTTGCAGCATCCTATCCCTATTGTTTTGACAAAAACTCTGCACCCTTTTCTGGATTCTGCCGGCATGGATAGACCCTCCGATTATGGCTTGCCCATAGGAGGATAAGTCTATCGGACCTGTCTTTTTCAAATCGATAAGGTCGGATTGGTCAATTTTCGCAGCAATAGTTTTACACACCTTTTCGGTTGTGCCATGTGAAGTGGCGTAAATAATGGCTGTTTTCATGCATTTTACAGTTTGGACGGTTGGTTTATGATTCTGTTTGTTCACAAGAAATCTAAGGACATGGCTTTTATACAAAAAAAAGGCCACAGTGCTATTTTTTCAAAACTATTTTTTATTGATATCTCTTTAATTATCAATGCTCCTCTGTTGTGTTTCCTTAGTAAAATGCTTATCATTGCAGAAAGGTTAATAGCTTTTCATTTTTTAAGTTTACAAAATTTTATTCAGGTGCAAGAGGTTTTGCTAAGGGAGTGGCGGATATCCGATAGGGAAACGCTGGCCGAGAATGCCAATAGTTTTAATATCTGGCTGAATTTGAGGGATTATTTCCCCCATCCATACACGCTGATAGATGCCGATAAATTCATCAAAATGGTTCACAATCTGGGAAGCCCAACTACCGAATTGGCTATCGAAGTGGAAGGAAAAGCAGTAGGGGGGATTGGAATTATGATAAAGCCTGATGTTGAAAGGGTATGTGCCGAGTTGGGTTACTGGCTGGGCGAGAGGTATTGGGGCAGGGGGATTATGACCCGGGCAGTGAAGGAGATGGTGAACTATTCCTTTGCGAACTTTCCCATCAGGAAACTTTCTTCTCCCGTATTTGAATACAATGTCGCTTCGCGCAGGGTTTTGGAAAAAGTTGGTTTTGAGTTGGAAGGAATTGCCAGGCAAGCTGCCATAAAGAATGGCAAGATAGTGGATATGTACTACTACGGAAAGGTGAAAGATTAACTCGGGGTATGGCCAAGTACTATGGCTGATAATTGCTGTGTATATTCTGAACCTATTTCCGTTCCAGATCAATAAATGTGTATGAGGGCTGACCTTCGGCCGTAGGTTTGCCGTCTTCCCTGTACACCTCTCTCCATTGGGTTTCGTCAATTTCGGGGAAAAAGGTATCGCCCTCAAAATCACCGTGCACCCTCGTCAGGTATAGTTTCCCCGACAACGGTAATGCCTGTCGGTAAAGTTCCCCGCCGCCTATAATAAACACTTCGCTATCGTTTTTACTAATCTCCAACGCTTTTTCCAGTGAGCTAACCACAATGCACCCTTCCGCTTTGTAAAGCGGATTACGCGAAACCACAATGTTTACTCTATTGGGCAGGGGTTTGCCGATACTCTCGTAGGTTTTCCGCCCCATTATCACATGGTGACCTGTTGTTAAGGCTTTGAATCTTTTCAAATCGTCGGAGATATGCCAGATAAGGCGATTGTTGGCACCAATCACGTTATTCTGCGCAATCGCAACTATTATGGAAATGGTTTGATGCATTCTGCAAGGATTTTACATGATGTTCGGTTTCTAATTGCAGCCATGGCAACCTCAATTATAGGTTACACGGCTATTGCGCCTTTTATATGCGGATGGGGGTCGTAATCCTCAAGGGAGAAATCCTCGTATTTAAAATTGAAAATGGATTTAACCTCGGGATTGATTACCATACGTGGCAATCGTCGTGGCTCCCGGCTAAGCTGAAGTTTAACCTGCTCAAGATGGTTAAGGTAGATATGGGCATCGCCAAAGGTGTGGACAAATTCTCCGGGCTTCAAGCCTGTGGTTTGCGCCATCATCATGGTGAGCAGTGCGTAAGAAGCAATGTTGAACGGAACGCCAAGAAAAATGTCGGCGCTGCGCTGATAGAGTTGGCACGAGAGTTTTCCGTTGGCCACGTAGAACTGGAACAGGGCATGGCATGGGGGGAGTGCCATTTTCTCAACATCGCCCACGTTCCATGCGCAAACCATATGCCTGCGCGAGTCGGGATTGGTTGTAAGCGATGTCACCACATTCGATATTTGGTCGATATGCCGCCCGTCGGCGGTTGGCCAGCTGCGCCATTGGTATCCATATATGGGGCCCAGATTCCCATCTGCATCGGCCCATTCATCCCAAATGGTAACCCCATTCTCATTCAGGTACCTGATGTTGCTATCGCCTTTCAGAAACCACAGCAATTCGTGGATGATGGATTTAAGATGCAATTTTTTGGTGGTGAGCAGGGGAAATCCTTCGTCAAGATTGAAACGCATTTGATACCCAAAAACGCTTATGGTGCCCGTACCCGTCCTGTCGCTCTTCTCCACTCCGTGGGATAGTGTATGTTGTAATAGATCAAGGTATTGTTGCATGGTAGTTTATTCAATTATTACCACTTCAATCGGCTTCGGCAAAGGTAGCATTTTTATCAGGAGGGATGAGGAAAAAAATGGTAAACTTTTGATTGTCGGTGCGCTGCTCTTTTGTGCTATCTTTGCATGATTTTAACTGGTAGATTGTTGTCCATGGTTAAGCAGAAACTTTTTGGGCTTACCCTTTCGCAGCTGGAGGAGTTGGTTTTGTCCAACGGCTTGCCAAAGTACACGGCAGGGCAAATTGCCCAATGGCTGTATAGAAAGGATGTGGACTCCATTGAATCTATGACCAACCTTTCGCTTGCTGCCAGGGAAAAACTTGCGGAGCATTACCTGTTTGGAGTATCGGTACCGGTAAAGGTAACCCAATCGGCTGATGGGACCAAAAAGTACCTTTTCGCCACAGAGTCGGGTGGATACATAGAAACTGCCTATATCCCCGAAGGGGAGAGGGCAACGCTATGCGTTTCGAGCCAGGTAGGTTGTAAAATGGGATGCGTTTTTTGCATGACAGGAAAGCAGGGGTTTCAGGGGAATTTGTCGGCCGGCGACATTGTGAACCAACTGCGAAGTATCCCCGAATGGCAGGGAATTACCAATGTTGTGTACATGGGCATGGGCGAACCCATGGATAATTTGGAGAATGTTTTGACATCGCTGGAAATACTCACCTCGCCCTGGGGGATGGCCATGAGCCCTCGCCGCATAACCGTGTCAACCATAGGGATTACACCGGCCGTTATCCGATTTCTGCAACAGAGTCAGTGCCACCTGGCCATTAGCATGCATACGCCTTTCGACGACGAGCGTCTTTCCCTGATGCCTATTCAGAAAGTTTACCCCTTATCCGGCGTAATTGAGGCCATCCGTCCATACGATTTCTCGGGGCAGCGCAGGGTTTCGTTTGAATACATAATGCTTCAGGGGATAAACGATACGCCAAGACATGCCAAGGAAATCGTACGGTTGCTCAACGGTATTCATTGCAGAGTCAACCTGATAGGTTTTCATCCAATCCCCAACAGCCCACTGAAGGGCACTCCCCATGAGCGTATTGTTGAGTTTCGCAACTTCCTGACGTCTAAAGGTATTTTTACTACCATAAGGGCTTCCAGAGGTCAGGATATACAGGCAGCATGCGGAATGCTATCCACAAAAGAGCAGAGAAAGATTAACTCTTAAATTGCATGGCACGGGTTTTGGCCATAAATATTTATCATTATTATTGTTACTTTAGCCATTAGAAGTAAATTCAAATCATAAAATCAATTAATCATGAAAAAGATTACCTTTATTATTATGGCCACCACTTTTTTCTCCATGGCTCAGGCTCAGGATGATTATAGCATTTCGCAGGCTTCGGGTAAGTTTGCACTGAATTTATATAAACAGTTTGCTCAGAATAACGACGACAATATTTTCTTTTCGCCCCTAAGCATCAACATTGCCATGGGGATGACCTATGCCGGTGCTAACAACGAAACTAAAGAGCAGATTGCCCAAGTTTTCAACTATCCGGCGGATGATTCAAATCTTCATAAGCAGCTGGGAAAAATGCAAAAGGACATGGCGGGATTAAAATCGAAAGGTGTCGAGATAGCCATAGCAAACCAGCTGTGGGCCGATAAGCTGTATAAATTTAATTGTCGATACATGCAGGATATGAAAAAGGCATACGCTGCACCGGTAAAACGTATGGCATTCCGCACACAGCCCGAAGCGTGCAGGCTCGAAATCAACAGATGGGTTGAAAATCAAACCAATGATAGAATTAAAGACCTGCTCCCCGGTGGTTCCATTTCCGATATGACTACGCTGGTTCTTACCAATGCCATTTACTTTAAAGGCTTGTGGGAAGAGAAGTTTAAAACCGAAAGGACGAGCGAGGAGGAATTCATGGTTTCGGAGAGGAAACGTGAGAGATGTATGATGATGAATGCGAATGGGAAGTATAGATTGTATCAGGGCAGTGATATTCAGCTGTTAGAGTTACCCTATTCGGGCAAAAATTTTTCGATGCTGATACTGCTTCCCAACGAGGGAGTTCCTCTTAGTAAGGTGGAACATTCGATTACCCTCGAGAATTTGAATAGCTATATCGACTGGCTGGTTGAGTCGGATGTGAGGGTTAAGCTACCGAGGTTTAAATTTGAATCGGAGTACCAGTTGAAGCCGTTTCTGACCGTTATGGGCATGCCCATTCCCTTTAGCAACGGTGCCGATTTTACCCGCATGTCGTCGAAGCCCGACCTGAAGATTGACGAGGTGTATCACAAGGCATTCATCGAAGTTACAGAGGAGGGCACCGAGGCTGCAGCAGCTACAGCAGTGGTTATTGTGCGAAAATCGATGCCCATTTCGGTGGACTTCTTCGCCAACAGGCCCTTCATGTTTTTTATCCGCGAGAATGCCACGGGTAATATCCTGTTCATGGGGCGTGTAAATAACCCTAACGCATAAATTCGCTGTGAGCAAGCATATTGCAAATCTTATACTGCAGGGCGAGCACCAGCAGCTTGACTTTAAGCACTCCATCTCCGATTCGAAGAAGATTGCCCGTTCGCTGGCAGCCTTTGCCAATACCGACGGGGGAACTCTTCTCATCGGCGTTAAGGATAATGGGAACGTTTCAGGGGTTAATTCCGATGAGGAGTATTACATGCTTGAGGGAGCTGCTCGTCACTACTGCAAGCCCGAAGTAAAATTCATCGTAACGCGCTGGGAAATCAACAGGAAAGTGGTGCTTGAAGTGGTGGTAAAACCCGATCCCAAGCACCTTTACAGGGCTCCAGACAAGAATGGTAATTGGAAACCCTTTTTCAGGGTGAAAGACGAGAATATTGTTGCCACTCCGCTTCAGGTGAAGGTGTGGAAAGCGTTGCGATACAAAAAGGCCATAAGGGTAAGGTTAACCGGGAAGGATGAGCTGTTAATGAAGTATCTGCAGGAGCATAAGCAGATTACCGTTGAGCAGTACAGCCGGATCGGATTCCTGCCTTATGCCCGAGCCGAGGAGACACTTGTCAACCTTGTGGTTATGGGTATCGCGGAGTTGAAGATGGCAGATGAAGGCGAAGTATTTGTGCTAAACCCTAACAGTATTCAGTAATTTGCTGTATGACTGTGTTGTCGAGCCTATTCTCAATCCTTTTAGGTAATATATTAAGCAAGAGAAAAACCTATGATTCAATTATTTTAATTGAAAAATAGGTCTCAACTTTGGCGTTGTTATTTAGCTACGCCAATATAAAATGAGTTTCCATTAGCGGAAATTAATTGTGTCCGGAGATGGTAAACACTATCCCAGAATAACCCCAACAAACGTGGCCGATATGAGCGAGGCAAGGGTTCCGCCCAACAGGGCCCTCATGCCGTATTTAGAAAGCAATACCCTTTTTCCCGGAGCCAAAGAGCCAATCCCGCCAATCTGAATGCCGATGGAGGCAAAGTTGGCAAAGCCGCATAGCGCATAGGTGGACATGATGATGGACTTTTCCTGGGCAAATGCACCGATGGCTTTCAGTTCGGCCAGGCTGACGTAACCGATGAACTCGGTCATAATAATCTTTTCGCCCAGCAATCGTCCCACCAAGGCAATATCCTCCTTGCAAACGCCAATGAGCCACATCACAGGAGCAAAGGTATAGCCTAAAATGAATTGTAGCGAGAGAGAGGTGTACTGTCCATTGGTGGCCTGAGCAATGGCAGCATTGAGGTTGGTCCATGCCCCTATTTTTTGCACAATGAAATTGAACATGGCAATGAAAGCTATGAATACCACCAGCATGGCAGCCACATTGGCTGCAAGTTTAAGCCCTTCAACGGTTCCGTTGGAAATAGCATCCAGTACGTTATTCCCAATTTTATCCTTGGTAATCTCCACGTTGGTGTCGATTTTTTCGGTTTGGGGAACCAGGATTTTCGATACTACCACGGCCCCGGGAGCAGCCATGATGGATGCAGCCAATAGGTGTTTTGCAAATAGGAGCCTCTGCACGGGGTCGCTACCTCCCAAGAAGCTGATGTAGGCAGCCAGCACACCACCTGCAAGGGTTGCCATTCCACCAATCATAACCAGGAGTATCTCCGAGTTGGTCATCTTTTCAAGATAGGCCTTTATCATCAGGGGCGACTCTGTTTGCCCAAGAAAAATATTTCCGGCTACCGAAAGGCTCTCGGCTCCAGAAATCTTCATGGCCTTGGTCATGAGCCATGCCAGTACCCAAACCACCTTTTGAATGATGCCTAGGTAGAACAGAAGGCTGGTTAGCGCGGAGAAAAAGATGATGGTTGGCAGCACTTGAAAGGCAAAAATATATCCAAACTTATCCACATCCAGGAAACCCGCAAAAAGAAATTCGGTACCCGCTTTTGAGAAGTCCAACACTTTGACAAACATTTTTCCGATAACATCGAAAAAAACTTGTACAGGGGGAAATTGTAAGATGGCAATGGCCAGCAATAGTTGGATTCCCAACCCGATACCTACCACTTTCCACGCTATGGCTTTTCGGTTGGTGCTGAATATGTAGGCAATGCCAATGAGCACAATCATGCCAATCACCCCTCTGAGTAATCCAATCGGACTAAACTTAAAAGCCTTCTTTGCAGTGAGAAGTTGGTTTACCGGTTTGGCTCCCGCTGTATCAACAGCATCACCGGTGGTTGGCTGAATGTTTTGAATAATAACTGAAGAATCGAGAGCAGTTGAGTCGGGTGTGGCCTTGTCGGCAGTAGCGGTAACCACAGCTCCCATTAAAACCAGCGCGATGGCTAAGCTGTAAAGTACTTTTTTAATCATATTGCGAAGCAATTTATTCTCGTTTGTTGATTTCGTCGCGGATTTTCGATGCCTTTTCGTAATCTTCGTTCATTACGGCTTCCGAGAGCATGTTATTAAGCTCTTCAAGGGAGTATTGCTTGTAAATATTCGATTGGTCGGACTCGTCGCCCTTGGATTCGGGTTTTTTCTCCAGAGGAATTTCCCCCTCATGCTCATCCTCTAAATCCAGAACAATACCTGCCTTTTCAAGTATCTCTTCCGTTGTGTAGATTGGGCATCCAAATCTAAGCGCAAGTGCCACAGAGTCGGAGGTGCGGGCATCTATGAAAACTTCTTTTTCGCCGTTGTCGCAATGTAGTTTGGAGAAAAAAACGCCATCTTCCAGTTTGTAAATCTGAACGTCAAGCAAATTCACATCGTACGATTTGGCAAAGTTGAGGAAAAGGTCATGGGTCAGGGGGCGAGGCGGTGTGAGACCCTCGAACTGTATGGCGATGGCTTGTGCCTCGAACCCTCCAATGATAATGGGGATCCTTCTTTTTCCGTTCTCCTCGCTAAGTACAAGGGCATATGCACCCGACTGTGTTTGGCTATATGATAGCCCCAAAACATTAAGCCTTACTTTTCCCATGATGTTTTTCTTTTGCTTCAAAGGCTTGAAGAGAGTTCACAAACTTAATGGAATTTGGGTAATATTACAACATACTATCTATTTTGTTGCATCAACGTTTCAAAATTTTTTAACAGGATGCCTGTTTAATTGAGGCCAAATAATGCGTACCAATATAATAAGGTGTATTAATCAAAATCAAAATCCAAATTGAAATGCTTTTTAAGCCACACCACGTTTATTGTATGATTTAGCCAACTATTGACAAGCGCTCATCGGTTAGGAGGGAATATCCCCTTTCAGGAAGTTAAATCCCTCGATGGAGGCCACTTTGATTGGGCGTCCGCCCTTAATGCCAACGCCTGTTACCTTAGCCTTAACCACCAGTTTCATGTCGGGCACTCTCCTGATTTCCTGCTCGAAAATTACCCTAAGAAAACCTTCTTGTCTGGCGTTGAGCCCAACCACAAACTCGTCGCCGCTGGTGAGCGATTGTTTGTAGTCGATTTCAATTCGGCTTACAATCAGGTCAATTCCTTCGCGATGCAGTTTGGCGAAATCGATATTGTGTCCCAAAAGGAATTGATGCCGGGTATGCTCGAGATAATTCAGATAGACAGCATTGTTAACAATGCCCTGAAGGTCGCATTCGTAGTCGCGAACAGTTAGGTTGAGAGAAAATTGGTAATTCATTTTAATTATCTGCTATTTTCTGTCCAATTCCACAGAGGTTCCATCATTGCCATACCGGCAAAGGGTAAAAGTGTTGCCATCCCATACCCCGTAAGTATTGTTTACTATCCAGTCGCCTAATAAAATCAGCCTCGATTGCTGGTTCAAAGGATACAATATGGGGCTGTGCCAATGGCCAAAAACGAAGTAATCCAACGGATTCTTCTGTAATTCGATACGGGCGAACTTGGTTATCTGTTCCTCCTCGCCCTTGAAGGTATGTGTTATCTCTTTGGAGTAACGGCTGTTGTTGGACCAAGTATTCCCAAGCCACATGGTAAAGTTGGGATGGATTCTCGAGTAAAGCCATTGCAGTACACTGTTGGAAAAGGCACTCTTCATCAATTTATATCCTACATCCCCCGGGCCAAGCCCGTCGCCATGGGCAATAAAAAATTTTTTGCCGTCAAATTCCCTCTCTATGGGCTTGCGGAACACCGAAACACCCAGCTCTTTTGGGAGATAGTCGAACATCCATACATCGTGATTGCCCGTAAAGAAATGAACAGGAATGCCCGAGTCGGTTATCTCTGCAATTTTCCCCAGAAAACGGGTAAATCCCTTGGGGATGACCCGCCGATATTCGTACCAGTAATCGAAAATGTCGCCTAAAAGGAAAATTTCGGCGGCGTCGGTCCTAATCGCATCGAGCCATTTTACAAACAAACTTTCCCTCTCCCTGCTTTTTGTAAAGGTGGGAAGGCCTAAATGTAAATCGGAAGCGAAATAAATCTTCTTGGAATTCATCCTACTTACAGAATTTCCTTCAGCTTGGCAACCAATTCCTTGCCGAATAAATTTTTTCCAACAATATCAAACTTTCTGCTAATTAAATAGTTGGAAGGAATGCCCGCAACGTTATATTGCCCCAGAATCAACTGAGCATCGTGGACGTCAGCTCTCACATTTATCCAGGGCAATGCGTTTCTTTTTATGGCCTCTAACCATACCTCCTTATTCGTATCCAACGATATTTGGTAAATTTCAAAACCCTTACCTCTGTACGTTTCATAAATATCCAACAGCTCACGGTTTTCCATCAGGCATTCGGTGTCAACCGATGCCCAAAAGCTCAGTAGGATTACTTTTCCGCTAAGCGAAGATAGCAGAATAGTATCGCCACGGTGGTTTGGCAGAGCAATTTCGGGCAATGTTGATTCGGACTCCTTAATCAGCTGGGTTAGCCTATAGTTGGCCACTATTTTTTCCTGATTGGCAATATCCCTGAGCAAACCCTTTGTATATTCCGATTCGGGATACATGGCCTGTAACGATGAGCCAACCACTTTGAAAAGACGCAGGTCTTCTGCCCTGTCGAAAACGAAAAGGTTGTCGCCATACTGCTGGTACAATGCCATTACGCTGGCCCGCGACCTGGGATTCTCCCAAATGAATTGCTCGCTGAATGCCCTTTGCTCATCAATAATCTGATAATATTGCTGTTGCAGGATTTCTTTCTCGTGTTGATTTTTTGTGTTGATAAAGAGATTGTTCAGAGAATCCAGCGTTTTTTTGGTCTTCAGTATTTTGTTGTTCAGCAGCTGAGTTTTTACCGAACCTTCGGACCCGGTGACAGCGTAATGGCGAAAATCTTCCATATTGATATCCAGCGATGCCTGTTCGCCCGGCTCGATGAGCAGAATAATCGTTCTGGTTTGTTCGCCTTTGAGCTGTAATTGGTAGAATGTGGGCTCTTGAATATCCTTGAGCTTAAAAACGCAATTCTGCCTATTCCCTTTGAGGGTAAGGCTCTTTTTTAATGCAGTTTTGTCAAAATCCTGTTGCAAAAGATTAACCTCCAAAGGCGTTTTGCTATTCCGAAAGTTAACTTCGATTTGAGTTCTATTGTTCTGTTTGCATGCAACAAACAAAACAAATGCTAAAAGAATATACCTGTGGAATAATCTCATGGTCTTTGTTTTACTCATTGAACGGTGAATTGCTGTTGAAATTACAATCATCGCAAAAGTATAAATTTTGAAATGATACGAAGGGCTCTTTAGCCATTTATTGGCTGATAATGCCAGATAGATGCCCGGACATGCTTATGGCAATAGTTTTTGTAACAACTCGTTGAGCTCCTTTGGCGTTAAATTCTTGCCAATCACCACGCCCTTGTTATCGATAAGATAATTGGCAGGGATGCTTTGGATATGCAGGGTATCGATGACGGGTGATGCCCACTGCTTGAAATCAGCTATATGCTCCCACTGCAGCGAATCACGCTGTATGGCCATTTCCAATTCTTTCCGATTTTCGTCTAAAGAAATTTGAACTATGCCGAATCCTTTGGCAGAATACGTGTTGTAGATTTTCCTTAACTTCTTGTTATTAGAAAGACAACCGTTGCACCAGGTAGCCCAAAAGTCGATTAGAGTGTACCGGTTTTTTGTTTGGTTCAGCATCACTTGTTCGCCATTCAGCGTTTTGAGCTCCGGTTGTGGCAATACATTTCCCACTGCAAACATTCCCTGCCTTTTGTCGAATAGCTGCAGCTGTTGATGCATCTTTGCCACGCTCATGTGCAGGTTGTTTACAAGCGGATTATCGGGGTAAAGGGGATGCTGAAGAGAATCGATAAGCCTAAAAAGTTCAAAATCCTCGCGTTCGTTCAAAACATGGCGGCCCTCGCCGTACTGCTGGTGTAAAGCCAGTATGGCAGCAAGGCTATACCTATTCTCTTTGATAAAATGTATAGTCTGAGTCTTATGTTCGGAAATGGTTCTGTAGTAAGAACTATCCAGAGCAATTTTAATGGAGTCGAAACGGGGGTGATTGCGGCTGCTCCTAAATAGAGCCGAAAGTGAATCGATGGCATTTACGGTTTTGTTTAGCCTAAAGTTTAACTCCCTCACCAATGACGAGCCCTTTGACCCACTTACGGAATAGTTTCGTGCCATGCCTGCCAGTTTAGCGTCAATTTTCACTGTTTCGCCCGGTTCTGCCAGCACGATGATGGGTTCATCCTCTCCTTCAACCTGTATTAAATAAAATGAAGGGGTATTAACGTTTTGCGTCAGTTCAAAATAACCTTGGTTGTCCGTACGAGTTGAGTCTATGGTTTCAATGCCTCTTTCGGAAGCCTCCATCAAAAGGATTAAACTTTTATCAGCTCCTGCAATTTTTCCGACGATCTCAACCCGTTTTGGCGAACCACCACATGCAGCCAACAAAAGGGCTATATAAAAGGTAATTTTTAAAATCCAAAATTCAATATTCCGTAGGGATCTGCTGTGCTGTTGCATTTAAAAAGGGGTGTATTGGTAGGCTATTGGCACTATGACGATATTTTCTTGAATTTTACAAAATTAACAAAAATATAAATGCTAAATTGTGTTGTGGAATCACAATTTATCGTATATTGTGAGGGGGAAAATATGAGTTATTGAACAAATAGCTGTTTGGCAAGTTTCCTTAGTTTCGATGTAGCGATTGTTTGAAATGTTACGAATAGATATGGCCATAAGACCTTATGCTATTCATTATTAGATGTTTTTTATCTTTGTGTGATTTTTTTGGGATATAAAACCGTTTAGAAATAATTTATTAATCGGCGTATGAGCTACCTTGAGTTTGATAAGAGCGAGTTAGTAAATCTTGAATATTCGCTTAACCGTGAGATCCTTAGTACGAATAGGGCTGGTGGATACTTCAGCACAACCATAATTCTGTGCAATACCCGCAAGTATCATGGCCTAATGGTACTTCCTCTTGATCAGTATGATGGGGAAAGGCATGTGTTACTTTCTTCCGTTGATGAAACAGTAATACAACATAAAAAGGAATTCAATTTGGGTATCCATCGATTCCCTGGCATATACGAGCCCCGTGGGCATAAGTATATTGTTGACTTTGAGTACGAGCCAACCCCGAAAATAACATACCGGGTGGGAGGTGTTGTGCTGGAAAAGGAGTTGCTCTTTGTACACAATGAGGAGCAGCTTATGATCCGCTACACCCTGAAGGATGCTCATAGCCCAACGAAACTATGGTTAAAGCCGTTCCTTGCATTTCGTAATGCACATAATATAACGAAATCCAACCTGTTTATCAACAAGCGTTACAAGGAGATCCCGAATGGTGTGAAATACAGGCTTTACTCAGGATTCCCATACCTGCATTTACAGCTTAATAAGGCCAACGAATACGTACCCACGCCCGACTGGTTCTATAATTTTGAGTATATGAAGGAGGTAACCAGAGGGTATGATGCGCACGAGGACCTGTTCGTTCCGGGTTTTTTTGAAGTAAGCATAAAGAAAGGCGAAAGTGTGATATTCTCAGCTTCAACATCCGAGCAGATAACCTCATCGTTAACGCGCAAATTTAATGCTGAGATTCTCCGACGCCCCAAAAAGGATAGTTTTGAGAATTGCCTTCGCAATTCGGCGCATCAGTTTATCATTAAGAAAGGCAAAAAGACCGAGATAATTGCCGGATACCCCTGGTTTGGCAGATGGGGGCGCGATACGTTCATAGCCCTTCCCGGGCTTACTCTCTCCACCAATGAGCCTAAACTCTGTAAGGATGTGTTAGACACCATGTCGTCCGAGTTGAAGAACGGCCTTTTCCCCAACATGGGCAATGCCAAATCATCGGCTTTCAACTCTGTTGATGCTCCGCTTTGGTATTTCTGGGCCATTCAAATGTATGCAAAGCATACAGGCGATTCAAAAGGGGTGTGGACGCTCTATGGCAAAAAAATGAAATCCATACTGGCTGCATACCGCGATGGATTACCTTATAATATTAAGATGCATGATAATGGCCTGGTTTGGGCCGGAGAGAAAGGCGTTGCCCTTACCTGGATGGATGCCATTGTGCATGGAAAACCCGTAACGCCACGAATAGGGTACGCTGTGGAAATTAATGCCCTGTGGTATAATGCCATCATGTTCACCCTTGAGTTGGCCCGAGAGAATCGGGACAGCAGGTTTGTAAAGGAATGGGAACCCATTGCTCAAACGGTGGCACAGTCGTTCAGAGAGGTATTCTGGTACGAGAAGAAGGAATACCTGGCCGATTATGTTGATGAGGAGGGGCAGAATATTTTTGTGAGGCCCAACCAGATATTCGCCGCTTCGTTGCCCTATAGCCCAATTACCGATGATATGAAACGTGGGGTTCTTGAAGTGGTGGAAAAAGAGCTGTTTACCCTTAAGGGGTTACGTACACTTTCCCCGTTAAATCAACATTACCAGGGAAGATACGAAGGAGATCAGGCGACCCGCGATTCGGCCTACCATCAGGGAACGGCTTGGCCCTGGCTCCTTGGACATTTCATGGAAGCTTACTACCTCATCCATGGAAAAGCGGCTAATGCGTTGGCGAAAAAGATACTTGAGTCCTTTGAGGAGGACATGAATCAACATGGCATTTGTTCCATATCCGAAATTTACGATGGCGATCCGCCCCAGCGCCCGAGAGGGGCCATATCGCAGGCATGGAGCGTGGCAGAAATTCTGCGTATTAAGCGATTATACGAAATGAACACATAAATATCTTGAACAAGGCATGAGAGTGTTAATGTTTGGGTGGGAATTCCCACCCCATATTTCGGGAGGGCTTGGAACGGCTTGTTTTGGCCTTACCCGGGGGCTCGCAAAACACGGCGTGAAGATGATTTTTGTTGTTCCCAAAGCCTATGGCGACGAGGATCAATCTGCCGTTCGCCTTCTCCCTGCCGAGGATGTTGATGTCAGTCATACAGCCGTTGAGTTGGAAGAGTTCTGGAAGCAGATCAGCTATATGGAGATCGGCTCAAACATCGTTCCTTATGTTGGTCCCGAAGAGTTTGAAAGGATGATGTCGGGCAAAGAACTCGATGGTGTCAACCAGCACGTTTCATCATCATCCGGTAAGTTTCGGTTTTCGGGAAAATATGGCAAGGATTTAATGTCGGAAGTTTCGCGATACGCCCTTGTGGCTGCCAGTATTGCTGCCCGTGAGCAGTTCGACATCATCCATGCCCACGACTGGCTGACATACCTGGCCGGAATATCGGCCAAGCTGATCTCGGGGAAACCCCTGGTGGTGCATATGCATGCCACTGAATTTGACAGAAGCGGAGAGAATGTCAATCAGGCAGTTTACGACATTGAAAGGAAAGGACTGCACATGGCAGATATGGTGATTGCCGTGAGCCATTTAACCCGGAATATCGTTATTAACCGTTTCGGAGTGCCCGAGGACAAGGTGGTTACTGTGCATAATGCGGTTGACTTTTCGAGTATTAGCGATTTTCCCGAGGTTAAACGATGGGTTGACGAAAAGGTAGTTACTTTTTTAGGGCGTGTTACTTACCAGAAGGGACCGGACTATTTTATTGAGGCGGCAAACAGGGTAATTAAAAAGTATCCCAATGTCAGATTTGTAATGGCAGGTAGTGGCGATATGCTTAACCGGATGATCCGCAGGGCAGCCGAACTGGGGATATCCAATAAGTTCCATTTCACCGGATTCCTTAAAGGGGACGAAGTGAATAGAATGTTTGCCATTAGCGATGTTTACGTCATGCCCTCCGTTTCGGAGCCATTTGGCATCAGCCCTTTGGAAGCCATGCGGAGCAATGTTCCGGTAATCATTTCAAAACAGTCGGGTGTGGCAGAAGTGCTGCGGCATGCTCTTAAGGTCGATTTCTGGGATATTGATGCCATGGCCGATTGCATCTACGGTTTGCTTAATTACGAAGCTTTGTCAACCTATTTTAAAAGGTATGGGCAGGAAGAGGTGAATAGCCTAAAATGGGAAAATGCAGCCCTTGAGGTTAAAAAGGTGTATCAATCAGTCCTGGGCTGGGGATAACCTGCTCAAATGCCAAGCACAATTATGAAAGGAATAACTCAATATCTAAAACAACAATAGCATGAAAACAATATGTTTCTACTTCCAGGTTCATCAGCCATTCAGGCTACGCCGTTACCGGTTCTTCGATATTGGGCAGTACCATAACTACTTCGACGAGTACGCAAACCGTTCCATCATGCGCAAAGTGGCCGAAAAGTGCTACCTGCCTACCAACAACCTGATGCTTTCACTCATCAACGAGTTTGGGAATCGTTTCAAAATATCCTACTCCATATCGGGGACAGCCCTCGACCAGTTTGAAATGTATGCTCCGGATGTTCTCGATTCTTTCCGAAGGCTGGCTGAAACTGGCTCGGTTGAGTTCATCGCCGAAACCTATTCTCACTCCCTTTCGGCATTGAAATGCCGGGAAGAGTTTGAAAAACAGGTTAATGCTCAAACCAATAGGATTGAGCAACTTTTTGGCCAGAAACCTACCACATTCCGAAATACCGAGCTTATCTATTCCGACGAGATTGGTGCCATGGTTGCCGATATGGGCTACAGGGCAATGCTCACCGAGGGAGCCAAGCACATTCTGGGGTGGAAGAGTTCCAATTATCTATACACCAATTCTATTAATCCCAAGCTAAAATTGCTGTTAAAGAATTTTCAGTTGAGCGACGACATTGCATTCCGCTTTTCCAACAGGGATTGGGAGGAGTGGCCATTGACTACCGAGAAGTATGTGCATTGGCTCAATAGTATCAATCCTAAGGATGAGATAATTAACCTTTTCATGGACTACGAGACCTTTGGTGAGCATCAATGGGCCGAAACGGGAATATTTGATTTCATGAGGGCACTCCCCGGAAGGGTTTTTGCTTACACAGATTTTGAGTTTTTAACTCCGGCCGAAGCGGCCAGGAAGCATCAGCCCATTGCCTCCATGCATGTTCCTTACCCCATAAGCTGGGCTGATGAGGAGAGGGACCTGACGGCATGGCTTGGTAACGAAATGCAGAACGATGCTTTCAATAACCTTTACAGCCTCGTTCAGAAAATCAATAAAATCGACAACCCCGACATACAGCGCGACTGGCGCTATCTCCAAACAAGCGACCATTTCTACTACATGTGTACCAAGTGGTTTAGCGATGGCGACGTGCATAAATACTTCAATCCCTACGACACACCCTACGATGCCTTCATAAACTTTATGAACGCTTTCAGCGATTTTAAGATCAGGGTCGATGAGTGTGCAAAAGCGGAGCTGGAAGGCAAAGAAGACGAAATGCCCCTCGATGTACAGGATGTGGATGTTTTGATTGCTGAGTATGAGAATAAGTTGAAAACCTTGAAGGCTATCAAATCTGAAAAAACGTCATCAAAAAAACGGACTACTTCCAAAACCCCATCTGACAAGGCTCCAAAAAAGTCGGTTGCCAAACCAAAAGCTGCTGAGAAGAAGACCGTAAAAAAGACGTCAACGAGTAAGGCGCAATCAAAGCCAAAGCAGAAGTAGAGCAGGTTTTTTCCATATTATCTTATTTGAACCCTAATACCTATGAAAGAAAAACTGTTAAAACCCGATTACTTATTTGAGGTAAGTTGGGAAATCTGTAATAAGGTTGGAGGCATCCATACGGTAATCTCAACCAAGGCCTTAACTCTTGTTGAAGAGTATAAAAACAACCTTATCCTGATTGGTCCCGATGTATGGCGCGATACTGAAAGCAATCCTGAATTCATTGAGGATATGCAACTCCTCTCGTCGTGGAAGAACAAGGCTTCTGAGGAGGGCTTAAGGTTGAGGATAGGAAGATGGAATATTGAGGGAAAGCCTTTGGCCATTATCGTTGATTTTACCCAGTTCTTTTCCAAGAAGGACGAAATCTTTAAAGAGTTCTGGGAGGAGTACAAGCTCGATTCCATTTCGGGCCAGTGGGATTACGTTGAACCGGCACTCTTTGGTTATGCTGCCGGAAAAGTTATCGAAAGCTTTACCCGCTTTCAGTTAACCCAACGGCACCGTATTGTTGCTCAATTCCACGAATGGATGACCGGAACCGGACTCCTTTACCTGAAAAAGTACGTTCCTCAGATTGGCACTATCTTTACTACACATGCCACTGTGATGGGACGTTGTATTGCCGGGAATGGAATTCCTCTGTACAGCAAACTCAATATGTTCAATGCCGAACAGAAAGCAGCTGAGTTCAATGTTATTTCAAAACAATCGCTTGAGAAGGTATCGGCAGTTGAAGCCGATTGCTATACAACCGTGAGCGATATAACGGCCAGGGAGTGCAAACAATTCCACGGGAAAGAGGTTGATATTGTTACGCCAAATGGCTTTGAGAATAGCTTTGTGCCAGTGGGCGAAGAGTTTAATCTCAGGCGCATAGAAGCAAAGGTGAAGTTTTACGAGGTTGCTGAAGCCCTTTTGGCTCACGATGTGTCGAAAGATGCGCTTGTGGTTGGCATCAGCGGCAGGTATGAGTTTAAAAACAAGGGGATTGACGTGTTCATCGAGGCAATGGCCAAGTTGAATAGCTGCCCCGAGTTGAATCGTGAAGTGTTGGCCTTTATTCTCATACCCGG
The DNA here is from genome assembly GCA_002071445.1 of Bacteroidetes bacterium ADurb.Bin008. Taxonomy (GTDB): domain Bacteria; phylum Bacteroidota; class Bacteroidia; order Bacteroidales; family Tenuifilaceae; genus MWFE01. The sequence goes on from MWFE01000020.1 coordinate 55,711, forward strand.
GGGACACCACGGCCCGCGCAAGGATGTTTTCAAAAACCTTCAGGAGAAGGACAATGAAAACATTGTTGTGCTTAGCGACACCCACGTAACCCATTACCTCAACGACCCTGAGAACGACCCGATTCTTAACCGCTTCAAAGCGGTAGGCCTCAATAACTCAACCAACGACAAGGTGAAAATTTTCTTTGTCCCCTCATATCTCCAAGGGAACGACGGAATATTCAATATGCACTACTGGGATCTGCTTATCGGGATGGATGTTTCCGTATTCCCCTCTTACTACGAACCATGGGGATACACACCTCTTGAGAGTTTGGCTTTCCATGTTCCAACCATTACAACCACTTTGGCCGGATTCGGGCTTTGGGTGAACACCTACTACAAGAAAGACCATCCCGGCATAACGGTTATAGATCGCACCGATGACAATGATGGTTTTGTCATTGATCAAATTGCATCCACCATTTGCCGATACTCCACTTTGTCGCATGAACAGCAAAATGCTTACAGACAAAATGCGTTGGATGTTTCGCAGATCGCCTTATGGCAGAATTTGATAACACACTACAAGGAGGCATATGGAGTAGCACTTCAGAAAGCGGGACAGCGTACACAGCAATTCATGGATACCGATCGTGAGGAACAATTACCATCCGTTGAAAAGCAGTATCTTATCAATAAACCCAACTGGGTAAGGCTTATAATTCAGAAGAATATTCCGGAGAAGCTTGCTGCTCTCGATGAACTTTCGAAAAATATGTGGTGGTGCTGGAATCCCGATGCCATCGACCTGTTCGAATCCATAGATGTTGAACTGTGGCAGGAGTGCGAGAAGAACCCCATTATGTTCCTCGATAAAATACCCTATAACCGTTTCGTTGAACTTGAAAAGGACGAGGATTTCCTTAAAAAGTTGAATAGGGTGTACAAGCATTTTAACGAGTACATGAAGAAAAAATCGGGAAGGAAAGGCCCCAAAATAGCTTACTTAAGCATGGAGTACGGGCTTCATTCCAGCCTTAAGCTGTACTCTGGTGGCTTGGGAGTGCTTGCCGGCGATTATTTAAAGGAGGCCTCTGACAGGAACGTCCCACTTTGTGCTGTAGGGCTATTCTACCGTTATGGATATTTCACACAACAGCTTTCATCAACGGGGCAACAGATTGCCGCTTACGATCAGCAGAATTTTGCACAAACACCTGCCATCCCGGTTAGGCATCACAACGGGAAATGGAAAACGGTGAGCGTTGCATTCCCCGGTCGGGTTATAACTGTCCGCATCTGGAGGATTGATGTGGGAAGGACTGAGTTATACCTGCTTGATACTGACCATGAAGACAATCAACCCCAGGATAGGCACATCACCCATCATCTTTACGGCGGAGATTGGGAAAATCGATTTAAGCAGGAGATGATCCTCGGTATTGGAGGCATTCGTGCTTTGGAAGAAATAGGGATACGCCCCGATGTCTTTCACCTTAACGAGGGCCATGCTGCTTTTGCCGGGCTCGAACGCCTACGAAAGTTTATTATCGATGGTAAGTTCTCCTTTGCAGAGTCGCTTGAAATAGTGAGGGCGTCCAGCCTCTTCACTACGCATACCCCCGTGCCTGCCGGCCACGACTCATTCCTTGAAGATACCCTACGTACTTACATGACCCACTATCCCGAAAGGTTGGGAATTACCTGGGAACAATTCATGGACCTCGGTAAACTAAACCCCGGTGATAAAGATGAGCGATTCTCCATGAGTTACCTTGCGGCCAATCTATCTCAGGAGGTGAATGGTGTAAGCTGGTTGCACGGCGAGGTGAGCAGGAAAATGTTTGTCGATTTGTGGCAGGGTTACTTCCCCGGCGAACTGCACGTTGGCTATGTAACCAACGGGGTTCATTATCCCACATGGACATGCCCTGAAATTAGAAGCCTTTTAGAGCATAATGTGAAGGATAAAACTTATCAGAATAATCCCGTTTGGGAAAATATTTACCATACCTCCGATGAGAAGCTGTGGAGCGTTACCAATGCTCAAAGGGAAAAACTGATAAATTACATCCGTGAGCGTTTAGCCAATCCGCAGATCGTTAAGTACGAGAGTCCGAGGCATGTGGTTGAGATACAGGAGAAGCTCCGCAGCGATGTACTTACCATAGGATTTGCCCGTAGGTTTGCAACCTATAAAAGGGCACACCTGCTGATCCGTGATTTGGATAGATTAAACAACATCGTGAACAACAAGGAGATGCCCGTGCAGTTTATTTTTGCCGGAAAGGCACACCCCAACGATAAGGCAGGGCAGGATTTAATTCGCAAGCTGGTTGAGGTTAGTAAGCTGCCTGCATTCGTTGGTAAGTTTCTATTCCTTCAGAACTACGATATGGATTTGGCCAGCAAGATGGTGCAGGGTGTCGATATTTGGCTCAACACGCCCACACGACCCCTGGAAGCATCGGGTACAAGCGGCATGAAAGCAGTGATGAACGGAGCTCTGCATTTTAGCGTTCTCGATGGCTGGTGGGTTGAAGGGTATCAAAAGGGTGCCGGTTGGGCTCTTCCCATGGAGCGGACATATATCCAGCAGGAGTTTCAGGATGAACTCGATGCTGAGATGATCTATACCATGCTCGAGAATGAAATAATACCCATGTTCTACAGGAGAAATGATGATGGGGTACCTGAGGAGTGGGTTTCGTGCCTGAAAAAATCCATCGCATCGGTTGCTTCGCAGTTTACCACTACCAGAATGATGGAAGATTACGAGGAGCGTTTTTACCACAAGCTTTACCTGCGATCCAACAGGCTGGCCGAAAACGACTATGAGCTTGCAAAACGTTTGGCAGCATTCAAGCGTAAGGTTGCCCGCAACTGGGAGAGCCTCGAAATAATAACTGCCGAGCAGTTTGACACTTCGCGTCAGGCAATTGTTTTAGGGAAAGAGTACACTTCCGAAGTCGTTCTCGATCTCGGGAGCCTTAATCCCGATGAAGTTGGAGTGGAACTTGTTATTGTGGAGCTGGTTGAAAATGGTGACATTACCGTAAAACATGCTCAGGAATTTGATCTTGAACACGTTGAAGAAACCAGAGCAATCTACCATTTGGCATTTACCCCCAACGACCCCGGCGTTTACGACGCCGGCATTAGGATATATGCCAAAAATAAGGAGTTGCCCCATCGTATGGACTTTAACCTTGTAAGGTGGGTATAGGGTTGGGGTAAAATCACAGAGCGATTTAAAAAAAAAGCCGATTAAATCGGCTTTTTTTCTATTTTTAACGCCATCTTCTTACTGATAATGTTAGTTACAAAGGATTATAGCCAAATCGATTTTAAAGGGCCCGTTGCAACCATCGGTTTTTTCGATGGTGTTCATTTGGGTCACAGAAAAATTTTACAAAGAACGGTGGATAAAGCCAAAGAGGTAGGTAAGCCAAGCATGGTTATTACGCTTTGGCCACATCCCCGAATTGTCCTGAATAAGGATGTCGAATCATTCCGATTGCTTAATACGCTTGAAGAGAAACAGAAGTTAATCTCGGAATTGGGTATTGATGCCATGCTTATCCTGGATTTTACCCTTTCATTCTCCCGCCAATCAGCACATCACTTTGTGCAGGATATGCTCATCGGCAGACTGGGGGTTTCAAATCTGGTTATTGGTTACAATCATGTTTTTGGCCACAAAGGACAAGGCAATTTCCAATTGCTTAAGGAGATGGAGCCTCAGGGCAACTATAAAACGTTTCAGGTTGACCCTATGCAGATTGATGGAGTTAATGTCAGCTCTACAAAGATTCGAGTTGCCCTTGAGCAGGGGAATCTGGCATTGGCCAATCAAATGTTGAGCCGCCCCTATGAGCTGAGCGGAACCATTGAGGGTGGTAAACAAATAGGACGGTCCATAGGTTACCCAACGGCCAATATTGCCCCATCAAATCCCAATAAACAAATTCCCGGCGATGGTGTTTATGCCGTATGGGTCGATTACAATGGGGTTTCATACCCTTCCATGCTGAACGTTGGTAAAAATCCCACCGTAAGCGCAAACTCCGACCGAACCATCGAAGCGCACATCATTGGCTTCGATAAGAATATTTATGATGAGCAGATTACGGTACGGTTCATTGAAAAAATTAGGGAAGAAGAAGTTTTCCCATCGCTGGATCACCTTAAGGAACAGCTGGCAAAGGATAAGATAACAACATTGAAAGTTCTTGGTTGTAAATAGTTTACTGTTGGCATACGTTTAAAATATTAACCTTACCTTTGCATGTTGACACTACGTACGAAGTTGGATAAAGAATCGGACATTTTTTAAAATAGGAATATAAAGGTTATGGAACAGGTAATTACTGACACACTACCCTATAAAGTTAAGGATATCACATTGGCCGATTGGGGCAGAAAAGAGATTGGCATTGCCGAAAAGGAAATGCCCGGATTGATGGCCATTCGCAATAAGTATTCAGCAGAAAAGCCTTTGAAAGGGGCAAGAATTTCCGGATCGTTGCACATGACCATTCAAACAGCCGTCCTCATCGAAACCCTTGTTGAGCTGGGGGCCGATGTGCGTTGGGCAAGTTGTAACATCTTTTCAACGCAGGATCATGCTGCCGCAGCCATTGCACAAAGAGGGATTCCGGTTTTCGCATGGAAAGGCGAAACCCTTGAGGAGTACTGGTGGTGTACTGCACAGGCGCTGACTTTCCCCGGGGGAAAGGGGCCGAATCTGGTGGTTGACGATGGTGGCGATGCAACCCTCCTGATCCACCTTGGATATAAGGCCGAGGATGACCCTTCGGTACTGAATAAAAAACCCGAAAGCATTGAAGAAGGAGAGATTCTTAACCTTTTGAAGAAGATTTTGGTTCAGGATAACGGCAAGTGGCACAGAATGGTGAAAGAGTGGAAAGGTGTATCGGAGGAGACAACCACGGGTGTTCATCGGCTTTACCAGATGAAGGAGAGAGGAGAACTGCTGGTACCGGCCATAAATGTGAATGACTCGGTAACCAAAAGCAAGTTCGATAACCTTTACGGCTGCCGCGAATCGCTGGCCGATGGCATTAAACGTGCCACCGATGTAATGATTGCAGGCAAGGTGGTGGTTGTTCTTGGCTATGGCGATGTGGGAAAAGGTTGTGCAAAAAGTATGCGTTCATACGGTGCAAGGGTTATAGTCACCGAGATTGATCCCATTTGCGCCCTACAGGCTTCAATGGAAGGCTTCGAGGTGAAAACAATGGAGGATACCCTCGACGAGGGTAATATTTTCGTTACCGCTACCGGCAATTGCGATGTGATTACCCTTGATCATATGTTGGCCATGAAGGATCAGGCCATCGTTTGCAATATTGGTCACTTCGACAACGAGATACAGGTTGAGAAATTGAATAATGCTGCGGGGGTAAGAAAAGAAACTGTTAAGCCACAGGTAGATCAGTACTACCTGCCCAATGGTCGTTCCATTTTCATTCTGGCCGAAGGGCGATTGGTTAACTTGGGCTGTGCCACAGGCCATCCCAGTTTTGTAATGAGCAACAGCTTTACAAACCAAACCCTGGCACAGCTCGAACTTTGGAAGAATGAGATGCCCATTGATGTTTACCGTTTACCCAAACATCTCGACGAAGAAGTGGCTCGCTTACACCTTGATCAGTTGGGAGTTAAACTGACAAAACTTACAAAAAAACAGGCCGATTATATTGGGGTAAATGTCAATGGCCCTTACAAGCCGGATCATTATCGCTACTAAAAGTTCATGTATTTCTAACGTAAGGGCATTCGCCCTTTCTTCAGCCGGAAATGATGACCAACCATATTAAAGTTGCGGTGGATGTGCTGAGAAACGGTGGGCTTATACTTTATCCTACCGATACGGTTTGGGGTATTGGCTGCGATGCTACTAACCCCGAGGCAGTAGCCAAAGTGCATAAATTAAAGCAGCGTGAGGATCACAAGGGCATGCTGGTACTGATCGAGAACCCGGATTGGCTCAATATTTACATGGATACAGTCCCCGAAATAGCCTTGAATTTAATAGAAGTTGCCCATAGGCCTTTAACTATTATCTATCCCAATGCCAGAAATTTGGCATCGAATCTCATTGCCCCCGACGGCAGCATTGGAATAAGGATAGTGCACCATCCCTTTTGCGAACAGCTTATTAGGGTTTTTGGCAAACCGATAGTGTCCACTTCGGCCAACTTGTCGGGACAACCCTTGCCCGGTAGCTTTGGCGAAATTGACAGGACCATTGTTAATGGTGTGGATATGGTGGTTCCTGAGGAATACTGTACAATACACAGTTCTTCGCCGTCAGGTATTATCAGAGTAGGCTTGAGGGGTGAGGTTGAAGTAATCAGACAATAGTTGACCAAATGATGAATACACAAACAGGAATAGAAGGATTCAACCATTCCCACACCATTCAGATTCGTTTCAACGATATTGATATTCTGGGGCATGCCACAAATTCAGTATATCAGCAGTATTTCGATTTGGGAAGAATGGCATATTTCAGGGAGGTTTTTGGAACTGAATTAGATTGGCAAAAAGAGGGCTTGGTTCTGGTCAGCATAAGCATTGATTACCTTACTCCTATTGAACTTAATCACAGCATCGAGGTGCTTTCAAAAGTGGTAAGGTTGGGGAATAAGAGCTTAGAGATGGTTCAAAAACTATTCAACCGCACCACCGGAGAAGTTGCTGCTGAAAGTAAGGCCGTTATGGTAGGCTACAGCGCCAAAAACCGGCAGAGCATTCCCATTCCCACGCATTGGCGGCAACAGATTTCGCTTTTTGAAACCGATTTACCCGTGGAGAATAGATTAGGGTAAGCCTTCGGGAATATCCATTGTGATGGTTCTACTATCTTCGTCCACGTTGCGGATGAAATCGGGATTGGCAGGGATTAACGTATGATTCCCGGTTTCCTGGCGGACTTGAAAAACCAGATTTCCCGAAAAATCTTCTACATGTGTTATGGTGCCGTGCTTAACGCCATCGGGTGTGATTACGGTATAACCGACCAGATCTTCGCTATATGGTTGGCTTTTCCCATCAGTTTTCTTTACAGGAGCATAAACTTTGCTGTTGATCAGTTCCTGAGCTTGGTCTTTAGTGGTAATCCCTTCGAAAGTTACTATTGAACTCCCATCGCCTTTGCTTCTTAGCGATTCCACAAAAAAAGGAACCGGTATCCCATCAATGGTAAGGAATACCGATTCCAAAGTTTGTTCTTCAGGGTCGAAACTGACCGTCCAAATTAGCTGTAATTCGCCATTAACGCCATGCGTGCGCTGAATAGTCCCAATTTCAGCAAGACGGGGAAGCTTCATGAAGAGTGACCCTAATTTTCAGCGGGTGTGCCTTCGGGAGTATCATCCTGCTTTTCGGCAACGGGCTCATCGACCTGTTGTTCCTCTGCAGGGGATGATTCCTCCTGGGCTGACGCTTCAGCCTCTTTTGCAGCCTCAGCGGCCAACTTTTTGGCCAATTCCTGCTCACGGGCCTGACGAATCTTCGATTCGGCTTCAATGCGCTGTGCCATAACCTCTTTTTGGCCTTTGGCAATACGCTCTTTCTTCTCCCTGATCTTCGATTCTTTTTCTTGCAGCCAGTTTTGGAATTTCTCCTCGGCTTGTTCCTGGGTTAAAGCACCTTTCTTAACCCCTTCAAGCAAATGCTTTTTCAATAAAACACCTTTGTACGATAGGATAGCCCTAACGGTGTCGGTAGGTTGAGCGCCTTTCTGCAGCCAGTCCAATGCCCTATCAAAGTTCAATTCAATAGTAGCAGGATCTGTGATAGGATTGTATGAACCAACCCTTTCAATAAATCTGCCATCCCGTGGCGCCCTGCTATCTGCCACCACTATATGGTAGAAAGGTGCTTTCTTCCTTCCGTGGCGGCTAAGTCTAATTTTTACAGGCATACTTAATCACGCTTTTTTGGTTAAACCTACTTTTTTGCCGCGCAAAGGTATAATTTTTTTATCAATGGATATCATGTTCGCCATTTTTTCGTGATATAAAATTGGAACATATTACAATAACAATTCAAAATTAATTGTAAAATAGGGTAATGTTCAGATATTCTGTCGTTTGTGTTTAATTTAACCAATCTGATGGATTAAAAAATTGATGTAATCGTTAAAATTTGGGAATAATACCATCCATGGCTGAATCCATTGTTTTTTTAACGGCTAAAGAAACAGTTTCTTGTCATTATGTGTCACAAATTGAAGTAGTTAATAAATAACTGTTGATATCTTTTCTTTTCCTAAAGTTATCAACATTCCCTTATAAAAGGGTACCGAATAGCTAACTTTGAAAATGGGTAATTCTTCAGAAATAATTAAGCATTATATTGATATTAAGATGAGTAAGTTTGTCCACCTTCATGTTCACACGCAGTATTCCATTCTCGATGGAGCTTCAAGTATAAATGGCATAGTTGATAAGGCCAAAAAGCTTGGGATGAAGGGAGTTGCCATAACTGATCATGGCAATATGTTTGGGATCAAAGAATTCCTTAATGTTGTGGCAAAGGTGAATGAGCCCATATTCTCAGACATAAGAGCCATAAAGGACGAGATAGAATCGAAAAAAGGTGGTAGTCCTTCTCAGGAACCTGTTTCTGACCAGCTGGCTGAACTGGAAGAGAAACTGGTTGAACTGCAGGGCAAGATTTTTAAACCCATTGTGGGATGCGAGGCCTATATTGCCTCCAGCAGTCGTTTTCAACGTGCTGAAAAGGATGACAGGGGAGGCGATCATCTTGTGCTTTTGGCCAAGAATAAGGAGGGATACCACAACCTCGTTAAGCTGGTTTCATATTCTTGGACTGAAGGGTACTACTATAAACCCCGCATGGACAAGGAGCTTCTCAGACAATATAGCAAAGGGATTATTGCAAGTTCTGCTTGCCTTGGCGGCGAAATTCCCCAGGCTATCCTTTCTGGCAATGTAAAACGTGCCGAGGAGTTGGTATATGAGTACAAGGACATTTTTGGCGATGATTTTTACCTTGAGGTAATGCTACACCCTGTGAGTCCCGGAGGTTTCTCGGAGGATACATACCAGGGTCAGCTTAAAGTTAATAAAGTAATTTTCGAACTTTCGGCCAAAACGGGGGTGAAGTGTATAGCCACCAATGATGTTCATTTTGTTGATGCCGAAGATGCTCAGGCGCACGACAGGCTCATCTGCATTAACACGGCGAAAGAAGTGGACGACCCCAATCGCTTGCACTATACCATGCAGGAGTTTCTTAAAAGTGAGGCCGAGATGCATGAGCTTTTCCCAGACCATCCCGAAGCCATCTATAACACCCTTGAAGTAGCCGATAAGGTGGAGGTGTACTCCATTGACCACGAACCCATTATGCCTCATTTTGAGTTGCCAAAGGAGTTCCCCGATGAGAATGGCTACCTAAGACACCTTACTTACCAAGGGGCCACTGCGCGTTGGGGTGAAAACCTTACGGACGAAATACGTGAAAGAATCGACTTCGAACTTAGCGTTATAGCCCGTATGGGGTATCCCAGCTACTTCCTGATCGTATGGGATTTTCTGAAGGCAGCCAGAGAGATGGGCGTATCCGTTGGCCCGGGCAGGGGATCAGCAGCTGGTTCAGCTGTGGCATACTGCCTGAGGATTACCGACATAGATCCCATTAAGTATGATCTGCTTTTTGAGCGCTTCCTCAATCCCGAGCGCATATCCATGCCCGATATCGATATCGATTTTGATGAGGACGGCAGGGAGGATGTGCTGAAGTGGGTGGTTAACAAGTACGGTAAGCAAAGGGTGGCGCATATAATTACCTTTGGCACCATGGCTGCAAAAATGGCCATACGCGATGTGGCTCGGGTTCAAAAGTTGCCACTTCCCGAGGCCGACAGGCTGGCAAAATTGGTTCCCGAGCGTCCCGGAATAACGCTTGCTACGGCTTACAAGGAGAGCCCTGATCTGCTCGAGAGCAGAAAATCGGGAAGCGATCTGGTACGTTCAACCCTTCAGTATGCCGAATTTTTGGAAGGGTCTATAAGGCAGACAGGGGTTCATGCCTGCGGAATAATCATTGGCCGCGACAATCTGGAAGATCATATCCCTATTTGTACGGCAAAGGATACTGAACTAAATGTTACCCAATACGATGGAACTCATGTTGAATCGGTTGGTCTTTTAAAAATGGACTTTTTGGGGCTTAAAACCCTTTCCATTATCAAGGATGCTGTTGAGATAATCAAGGAATCGAAGGGCCAAATAATTGACGTTGACAATCTTCCGCTGGACGATACGAAAACATATGAACTCTATTCAAGGGGCGAAACAACGGGGCTGTTCCAGTTTGAGTCTTCTACCATGAGAAGGCATTTACGCAATCTGGTGCCCAATCGATTTGAGGATTTAATTGCCATGAACGCCCTCTATCGGCCAGGGCCCATGGACTATATACCCAGCTATATCAATCGAAAGCATGGTTTTGAAGAAATTGAGTACGATATCCCCGAAATGGAAGAATTTCTTGGGGATACCTACGGCATAACGGTTTATCAGGAGCAGGTGATGCTTCTGTCGCAGAAATTGGCAGGTTTCACCAAGGGCGAAGCCGATTCGCTCAGAAAGGCAATGGGCAAGAAGAAAAAGAGCGAAATGGATAAGTTGAACGAGAAGTTTATCAGCGGATGCCAAATAAACGGTTACGACAAGAAAAAGGCTGAGAAGGTATGGGGTACCTGGGAATCGTTTGCCCAGTATGCCTTTAACAAATCGCACTCCACATGCTATGCACTGGTTTCGTACCAGACAGCATATCTTAAAGCACACTATCCCAGCGAGTATATGGCGGCTGTACTCAGCCGAAACCTTTCCGATATCAAGAAGATTACCCTTTTTATGGATGAGTGTAAGCGAATGGGCATTCAGGTGTTGGGTCCTGACGTGAACCACAGCAATTTGAAGTTTACCGTTATGCCTAACGGCGACATCCGCTTTGGGCTTGCTGCCATAAAGGGCGTGGGCGAAGCAGCAGTTGCCAACATTGTGGAGGTACGAAAGGCGGGTATGTTTAAGGATATTTTCGATTTTGTTGAGCGTGTTAATATTCAGGCTGTCAATAAAAAGAGTATCGAAGCCCTAGTATTAGCCGGAGCCTTGGACAATCTGGGAGATATAAAACGTTCATACTATTTTGCTGTGGATGAAAAGGGTATAACCTATGCCGAGCAGCTCATGCGTTACGGCTCCAGGGTGCAGCAAGAGAGGCAAAATGTACAGCAAACCCTCTTTGGAGCCATGGGCAGCGGGTTTGAATTGAAAAAGCCTGAAATCCCCAATGCTAACGAATGGCCTTTGTTTGAGAAGCTTAAAAAGGAAAAAGAGGTAATTGGAATTTTCCTTTCGGCTCATCCATTAGATTCATTTAAATTCGAAATAGATAGTTTCTGCAATGTAACTCTTAGCGATTTTGAATCCCCCGAGCAGTTCAAAGGTAAAGAGTTGACCGTAGCAGGAGTCGTTTCTTCGGCCAAAGTGCTCACAGCGAAAAATGGAAATCACTACGGAAGATTAACCATTGAAGATTTTTCCACTTCATTTGAGATAACCCTTTTTGGGAAAGACTTTGAGAATAATCGCAAGTATTTTTACAACGATTACCCCTTGCTGGTGAAGGGCAGTTTTAAAAAGGACCGTTTCAAGGAAGATCTGCTGGTTTTTAACGTTACGAGTATTAGTATGCTTTCCGAAGTGAGAGATGAACTGATCAAGAAACTTACCGTTAACATTATGATTGATGACCTAACCACTGATATTGTTGACTCCATTGGGGCAGTGGTGTCAAAAGAGAAGGGGAAGGTGCTGCTGAATTTTAGGGTAATCGATGCTGAAACTAAAACATCGTTAGGAATGTTCTCCCGATCCGTCAGGGTGAATATTACCAACGAATTGATTGCGCAGTTGAAAAAACTTCCGGTAAGCCTTAAGGTCAACTAAATTCATTTACTTTGGAAAAAAATTGGTTTGAAAACTTTTCTCAGATAAAACTGTTATTTTTAGCAAAAAAAATCTTAAAAAATGGCAATAGCAATTACAGACTCCAACTTTGAGGAGATGGTTTTAAAATCCGACAAGCCTGTCCTTCTGGATTTCTGGGCTGAGTGGTGCGCCCCCTGCAGGATGATTGCACCATTTGTTGAACAGCTCTCGCAAGAGTATGAAGGGAAGGCTGTTGTAGGCAAGGTTGATGTGGACAGCAATCCGCAAATTGCAGGGAAATACGGAATCCGCAATATCCCTACCATCCTCTTTTTCAAGAACGGCAACATGGTGGATAAACAGGTGGGTGCTGTTCCCAAGAATACCCTTGCGGCAAAGTTGGACGCATTGCTATAGCATACGTTCCCTTTACTGCTGCTCATTTATCTGAGGCAATACAGTGAGTATTGGCCACAGGATTTCTATTTCTTATGGTTAAAAACTTATTTACCTGAATAACTAATATGCGTGTTTGCGTTTTTTGTGCTTCGAGCGCAAAGGTTGATCCCATCTATTTCGACAACACCCGACTTGTTGCCGAGGAATTGGTTAATGCAGGTACCACCATTGTGTACGGCGGCGGAGCTGTCGGGCTAATGGGATGCCTTGCCGATACTGCGTTGTCCCTTAACGGAACCGTTGAGGGAATTCTCCCCCGATTTATGGAGAAAGTGGAGTGGGGTCATAAAGGCCTAAGCCGGTTGGTGTTGGTGAAAGATATGAGCGATCGCAAAAAGAGGATGATTGATAAGGTTGACGCCGTTGTAGCGCTACCGGGCGGATGTGGCACTCTTGAGGAGTTGATGGAGGTTTTCACCCTAAAACGACTTGGAAAGTTTACAAAACCGATTGTGGTGCTTAACACCAACAAGTTTTATCACCATTTGGAGATGCTGGTTGAGAGGATGGTGGATGAGAAATTTTTACGTCCGGAGCATAAGAACATGTGGACATTTGTTGATCATCCGTCCGAGGTAATACCGGCCATTGTCAATGCCCCACAGTGGGGCAAATCGGCCATTAAGTACGCTGCCGTCTAACTGCTGGCTACCAGATTCCGATAGGTGAAGAGCTTATTGGTCCCCATCTGATCGAATGAATGGAGAGTACCCTGGAAGGATGGTGCTTTTACCCCATCCCCAAAAAAATCGTTCCCGACGAATACCCTGATTTCATCCCATAGGTTGCGCTTGATGAAGCTGTTAATGAGTTTTGCCCCACCTTCAATTATAAACGAAATAATCTCCCTTTCGTAAAGCTCTTTGCAAACGTGTGTTTCTATACCCTTGGCAAAGTCGGTGGTGATCATCTCTATATTTGGGATGGAGGCAAAGTTGACCTTATTGGCCTGGGCGCTGGAATTGTTGCCAATGAATACAAGCGATGGCAACGAGCCATCATAGACATGCGATTCCATTGGAAGCCTGAGCAACCTGTCCATCACGATGCGCAGTGGCGCTCTCCCGCTCCATAGGCGTACGTCGAGCCTGGGGTTGTCGTTTGCTACCGTATTGGTTCCCACCATAATGGCCTGCTCTTCACTTCGCCAACGGTGAGTTAAAGTTCTGGCCAGTTCGTTGGATATCCATACCGGAGCAATGGGCTGGTTGGGCTCTCTCACTGCATCAATGAAACCATCGAGAGTTTGAGCCCATTTAAGGATAATGTAGGGTCGCTTTTTGATATGGTAAACAAAAAAGCGGCGATTCAACTCCTTCCCTTCCTTTTCCATCACACCCGAAACTACCTCGCACCCTGACTTTCGAAGAATTTCTATGCCACGCCCTTGCACCTTGGGATTAGGATCCTTGGCGGAAACCACAACTTTTTTTATACCGCTCTCCTTGATAAGATCGGTGCAGGGAGGGGTCTTTCCAAAGTGTGAACAGGGCTCAAGGGAAACGTAAAGGGTGGATTGGCTTAATAGGCTTTTGTCGGTTACAGAGTTGATTGCCACTCGCTCAGCGTGTTCGTGTCCATACTCCTTGTGGAATCCCTCGCCAATAATAGTATTGTTATAAACTACAACTGCACCTACCATGGGGTTTGGAGCCACATGCCCCATCCCCTTTTGGGCCAACTCCAGGCAACGCCCCATGAATATCCTGTCGAGTTTCTGTTGTTCCATATTATTTCTCTAATTTTGTTTTCATCAAAAACACTTTCAACCGGTGGGCAATATAAATATCATTACCTACTATCGGAATATCTGTAACCGTTTAACCCCTCTTTACTCTGAAAATGAGGCAAAACGCATTGCGCAGATACTGCTGCAAAGGGTTACCGGAAAGCCCATCTTCCATTTTCTTGCCAATAATTCCAACACTCTGAGTGCACTTCAACTCAGCGAAGCTGAGGAATACCTTTCGCAGCTAAAGTTACAAAAGCCCATTCAATATATCATTGGCGAGACAGAATTTTTTGGCATCAACCTGCGGATAACTCCCGATGTGCTGATACCACGCCCCGAAACGGAAGAATTGGTTGACTGGGTTATCAAGTCCAATGTGTTGCCTAAGCCAAGAATACTTGATTTTGGCACAGGGTCGGGTTGTATAGCCATTGCATTGGCCAAGAATATAGCGTCATCCGAAGTAACAGCTCTTGACATTTCGCCTGAGGCTATCGCTTTGGCAAAGCAGAATGCCGCAGCTGTAGGGATAGAAGTTGATTTCTTTGTTTTCGATATTCTGGGCAATTCCCCATGGCCAAGCGGGAATCAGTTTGATATAATCGTCAGTAACCCTCCATACGTTCGCGAAAGCGAAAAAAGGCTGATGGGAAAGAATGTACTGGATTTCGAACCCCATATGGCACTGTTTGTAAATGATGGCCAACCCCTAATATTCTACGATGCCATAGCGAGATATGCCGATAGTTTGTTAAAAACGGGAGGAGTAGTTTTTTGTGAGGTTAACGAAGCCTTTGGAAGAGAAACGGCCGATTTATTTGCCATGCACGGCTTTGCCGATGTTCAGGTTAAAGGGGACATCAACGGAAAGGAGAGGATGGTGAAGGCTGTGAAAAAATGAGTATTTTGCGACTAAACAAATGAATACCAAGCGGACTGGATATTTGGATGAGAAAATAGCCCTTGTCAGGGCACAGCGACTTTGCAGCCGAAGGGAAAAGTGCATTTCTGAAGTGAGGAAAGACCTTGTACGGTGGAACGTTGATCCCGGGAGCATGGAAGAAATTGTTAAAACGCTTGTGCGGCAGGGCTACATCGACGAGGAGCGTTACGCTGTAACCTTTGCCCGCGATAGGGTGCATTTAAACCGGTGGGGTTTGAGAAAGGTTGAGTATGCTTTGAAATCAAAGGGCATTTCTGCTTCTAATATCAAAAAGGCCATTGACGAGGTGAGGGAGCTGGTTTCCTTGGAGTCTATTTGTGATCTGATGGAGAAAAAGGCCAGATCGGTGAAGTATTCCAATCCCGAAGAGTTGAAGGTAAAACTTATTCGCTTTGGGCTATCGCGAGGATTCACCTACGATGAGGTGAGCGCTGCCGTTGATATAATTATCAGGCGATAAGCACATTCACGGCATTTATTCCTGATGCTCGCCTTTTCGAAAAGCTATCTCTTCTAAAAGGATTAGGTTAAATGGTGAGAGCCACAGGGGTTACGCCACTTTTAGACGCTTCAGGTTTGCTTTTTCCAACTTTTTAGCTGCATACTTTGCATCAATGGTAACAGTTTCCTGTGGGTTCGAGGGGAGGTCGAACATGGCATCCATCATTATGGCTTCGCAAATGGAGCGTAAGCCACGGGCTCCCAGTTTAAACTCAATGGCCTTATCCACAATGTAGTCCAAAGCATCATCCTTGAACTGCAACTTAATATTGTCCAACTCGAAGAGTTTGATATACTGCTTGGTAATGGCGTTCTTGGGCTCGGTTAGGATATTCCGTAGGGCTTGACGGTCCAACGGATTTAAATAGGTTATAACGGGCAGCCTACCCACTATTTCGGGAATCAATCCATAGGATCTGAGGTCCTGAGGGGTGATGTACTGGAGTAGGTTATCCTTGTCAATCAGGGCCCTTTGCTTGCTGGCACCATAACCCACAACCTGTGTGTTGAGGCGGTGGGCAATTTTCTTTTGAATACCCTCAAAGGCCCCGCCACAAATGAAAAGTATATTGGTTGTGTCCACTTCAATGAGGTGCTGTTCAGGGTGTTTCCGTCCGCCCTGAGGGGGTACGCTCACCTTTGACCCCTCCAGCAGCTTGAGCATGGCCTGCTGAACCCCTTCGCCTGATACGTCGCGGGTAATGGATGGGTTGTCGCTCTTGCGGGCGATTTTATCAATCTCGTCAATGAAAACGATGCCTTTCTCGGCTGCATCCACGTTGTAGTCGGCAACTTGCAGCAACCGTGTGAGAATGGTTTCCACATCTTCGCCCACATATCCGGCCTCAGTGAGTACTGTGGCATCCACAATGGTGAAGGGTACATGTAGCATTCGGGCAATGGTTCTGGCCAGAAGGGTTTTTCCCGTTCCCGTTTCGCCAACCAGCAGGATGTTCGACTTTTCGATTTCCACATCTCCCTCGCCGGGGGTATTGAGCAAGCGTTTGTAATGATTATACACTGCAACGGAGAGATATTTTTTCGCCTCATCCTGTCCAATTACATACTGGTCGAGGAAGGACTTTATTTCCATCGGCTTTAGCAATTTGCTTTTGCTAAAAGCAAACTTACTCTTTTTCTTAAGCTCTTCATTAATAATAAAATTAGCCTGCTCGGCACATAGATCGCAGATAAAGGCGTCAGCACCCGAGATCAGCATATTAACGTCACGCCTTGGGCGACCACAAAATGAACATTTGTCGCTATTTTTCATCCTCGTTTTCTTCAGATTACCCTTGCAAAGGTACGTCTTTTTTATCACTTTATGGGTTACATAGCCCCAATCTTAAAAACTTCGTTTTAAATTTGCATGGAGAAAGATGATATGAATATCCATTTTATAGCCATAGGTGGGAGCGCCATGCACAACCTTGCCATAGCGCTTAAGCAGAAGGGTTATACTATAACCGGTTCTGACGATGAGATATTCGAACCCTCCAGAAGTCGTTTGGAGCGCGAGGGTTTGCTCCCCGAAAGGGTGGGGTGGTTCCCCCAAAAAATAACGAGTAGCCTCGATGCAGTGGTGCTTGGCATGCACGCTCGTGCCGATAATCCTGAACTTTTACAAGCTCAACAATTAGGGTTAAAAATTTACTCGTATCCCGAATACCTGTATGAGCAAACCAAGGATAAAACCCGTGTGGTGATTGGCGGAAGCCATGGAAAAACTACCATCACTTCCATGGTAATGCACGTTCTGAAAAGCATAGGCGTTGACTTCGATTTCATGGTGGGAGCACAAATTGATGGTTTTGACAATATGGTGCGTTTGTCCGAAAGCGCAAGATTTGCAATCTTCGAAGGGGATGAATACCTTACGTCGCCCATCGACCCCAGACCCAAATTTCATCTTTACAAGCCTCATATTGCCGTGATATCAGGGATCGCGTGGGATCATATCAATGTTTTCCCCGATTTCGATACATACAGACGGCAGTTTGAAATGTTTATCCAAACCATTGAACCCCAAGGGCATCTGTTTTTTTGTGCTGAAGACCCCGAGGTTGTGCGTATTTGTAAAAATGCTGGTTCAGGGGTCAACGCAATCCCATACACTACCCATCCCCATACGGTTAATTTCGATTGCACCGCTTTGATAACCGACCATGGCCAAGTTTCGGTTAAAGTATTTGGCATACACAATATGCAGAATATTGCCGCAGCGAAGGGTGTTTGTAACCAGTTGGGCATTAGCGATGAAAATTTTTACAATTCCATTTCATCGTTTCGAGGGGCCGCCAAGCGCATGCAAAGGGTTGGCAGAAAGAATACCACCGATGTGTTCCTCGATTTTGCCCATGCTCCATCCAAGGTTTTGGCAACGGTTAAGGCTGTTAAAGACCAGTACCCCTATCGAAAGCTGGTGGCTTGCCTCGAACTGCATACCTTTAGCAGCCTCAATCCCGACTTTTTAAACGAGTACAAAGGGACGCTCGATGAGGCTGATATTCCCATTGTGTACTATAACCCGGCAACTCTGGAGCACAAAAAACTACCCCCTATAGATCCTGGCATGGTGAAGCAGAAATTTGACAATCCTCACCTGATTGTATTCACCGATCCTGCTCTGCTTCATGATCACCTTCTCAATTCTTTCTGGGATAATGTCAACCTGCTCATGATGTCATCGGGCAATTTCTCAGGCATCGATGTTTCCGAACTGGCAATGTCCATCACAGAGGATGATGATTTTCCCGGTTGCTACATGGATTTTTAATAATGCTAAAACGGAGAGCCTATGAAACTCAAAAGTAGAAGATTAGACGTACTCCCATTAACCCCGGCCGAATTGAAAACTTTTGTCAAATCGCGAAGCGAGTTTGAAAAACAGGCGAATCTACAGGTGACAAAAGGTGAACTTAACGATGCATATAGGGAAGAGATTTTGGAAATGATAGAAAGAGAGCCCGATATATGGAAATCGACAGGCATAGACTACCTTTTCTACACCCTGTGGCTTATGGTTTTAAGGGACATAAAAACCATAATTGGTATGTTTACCTTCAATGGGAAGCCCAATGCCAACGGCGAAGTGGAAATATTTTTCAGCATCGAACCACCCTATAGGCGCAAGGGCCTTGCCACCGAGGCAATGGAAAAAATACTTTGCTGGGCCAATAAAACGAAGCACTTTCGTGTTGTTGTCGTCGAGGCTGGTGAAAACAATAAAGCGGCCATGGCATCGTTAAAAAGGTTGGGTTTTAAAAAAATAGTACCGGATGATGATGCGAAGGAAGAGGCTTTATCGAAGTACTACAAGGTAGTTTGCCCCAAGAGTGATGATTGCGAAGATCTGGATTTTGACATTTAGCATTTTTTATGAACATTATTTTTTTCGGCTCTGGATATGGAATTTAAAAAAAAGGCTTTCAGCGTTCTGTTTTGCTTCTCGTTATTTTTCCCTTTTAACGGCTTTACACAGCAGAGCTACAAAACGGGTTTGGGTTTAAGAGGGGGGTATCCCTCGGGATTAACTGTTAAGCATTTCATAGATGGTTCTTCAGCTGTTGAAGGAGTTTTGTCGTTCGGTAGCTGGGGACTAGGTTTTACAGCCCTTTACCAGATTCATGTCCCCATTAAAGATGCACCCGGATTTAATTGGTACTATGGCGGTGGTGCTCACGTTGGCATTGCTAAAGCTTCCGGCGGAAACCCATTCTCAAGAACGGAAGATCAGAAGCTGTTTTTGGGAGTGGATGGTATATTCGGAGCCGAGTATGTGTTCCCCGATATTCCCATTTCGCTCAGCCTTGACCTGAGTCCCATCGTATCGATAATGCCCGAATTATATCCGTGGTTCAATGCCGGACTTTCGCTGCGATACACTTTACGGTAGTTTTTTAAAAAAAACTACAATTTCTTTTGCAAGTACTTTTTTTCCATTATCTTTGCAGCCGCTTTAAAAAAGTTGTAAGAGGATCTTTTCTTACTTAGGGCCCGTTCGTCTAGGGGTTAGGACGCCAGGTTTTCATCCTGGTAACAGGGGTTCGATTCCCCTACGGGCTACTATAATTTATAAATTAACAAGGTACTATGGCAAATCATAAATCAGCATTAAAACGAAGCAGGCAGACTGAAGCCAAGAGGCTTCATAACAGGTATTATGCAAAAACTACCCGTAATGCCATTAAGGCGTTAAGGGGAACAACCGATAAAACTGCCGCTCAGGAATTGTACCCTAAGGTTTCATCGATGTTGGATAAATTGGCCAAGAAGAATATTATTCATAAGAATAAGGCTGCAAACCTGAAAAGCTCGTTGAGCCTTCATGTGAACAGCCTACAGTAGTTTTAGGTTTTTTGTTTTTCCAAGCTCACTCTTCGGGGTGAGCTTTTTTTATTGACTTTTCCAATGCAATCGGCTATTAATTGTTAACTTGGCTATCAAATTGGGAAAGTAAATGGAACAGCAAAATAAGCCTTTGACCATAAAGGAGTGGGCTTTAGATGATCGCCCTCGCGAGAAAATGGTGAGTAAAGGGGTTTCGGCCCTAAGCGATGTTGAGCTGATGGCCATACTTATTGGCACAGGTACCACAAATGAAACCGCCGTAGGGCTCTCGCAGCGGATCCTAACGAAAGTTGGAAATAATTTGAACGAACTGGGTAAATTAGGCCTCAAGGAGTTGACCGATATCAAGGGGATTGGCAAGGCGAAGGCAGTGAAAATAATGGCAGCCCTTGAACTGGGCCGAAGGCGCAAAAGCACTGAAGTGCTGCACAAAAAGCAAATTACATCGAGCATGGATGTGATTGAACTTTTTCAGCCAATGCTTGCCGATCTACCCCATGAAGAATTCTGGATTTTGCTGCTAAATCGGACGAATCGTATTATCGAGAAGGTAAAGATCAGCGAAGGTGGATTTATTGCAACCGTCGTGGATATTAGGAAACTAATGAAAATTGCATTGGAGCACAATGCGCTGGGAATCATACTCTGTCACAACCACCCTTCGGGTAATCACAACCCGAGTGACGATGATGTAAATATAACCCAGAAGGTAAAGGCAGCAGCCACCACTTTTGATATCAAACTGTTGGACCATATTATTGTTACCGGAAACCAATGCTTTTCCATGGCCGACAATCATATGATATGATGGATGATGACTCAGGTTCTGCCATTAGGAAATGGTTAATGGTAAAGAGCCTAACTTTTTCATTTTTTTTGTATTTTGGCATGCAATAAAAAGTAGGGATACCTAATATTAGATTGGCGATGATAAAAATCATAGGGCAGAACAATTCCATCCTCAACAGATTTATCTACGAAATAAGATGCGCTGATATTCAAAAGGATAGCATGCGATTCAGGAGAAACCTCGAACGAATCAGCGAGATATTCGCATACGAAATCAGCAAGGAGCTGCAATATGAGAGGGCTCAGGCACAGACACCATTGGGCATAGCCGAAATGTTCCTCCCTGCCGATGGGGTGGTTATAGCTTCCATACTGAGGGCCGGTTTACCTATGCACAACGGATTTCTGAACTTTTTCGATGGCGCCGAAAATGCCTTTATCTCGGCCTACCGCAAGTATAGCAAGGATGGGTCATTTAAAATTCAATTCGAGCACCTATCGTGCCCTAACATTACCGACAAGGTGCTTATAATCGTCGATCCCATGCTGGCCTCGGGGGCTTCCATGGTATTGGCCTACAATGCCCTTATGGAGAGGGGTGAACCAAAATACACCCATATTGCGTCTATCATCGCCTCCAAAGAGGGGGTTGAGTACACCATGAAGAACCTGCCAAACAAAAGCATAACGCTTTGGCTTGGGGCCATTGATGATGAGATGACCGCGCAATCGTACATCGTCCCGGGACTGGGCGATGCTGGCGATTTGGCATATGGCGGAAAGTAATACCGCGCATCATATATCTTTAACTATCCGGAATAGTGGACTAATCCCTATACCTGTTCGGCAACCTTTTCAAAGCGCCATACTTTTAAGGGATCGGTGCATGCCTCCCTAAGGTCGGCAATGGACAGCCCAAAGATGGGATGTGTGAAGTGCGGAGCAATTTGAGCCAATGGCTCAAGGACAAACATCCTCTTATGCATCAGTTTATGAGGTACAATCAATGGCGGAAGGGTGAAAATACAATCATCGAAGAAGAGAACATCAATATCGATTGTACGAGGCCTGTAACCCGAAGTCAGCATGTCGCGCCCAAGTGATTTTTCAATCTCCTGGCATATATCAAACATGCACAATGCTGAAAGGGTTGTCCTTACTTCCAAAACTTGATTGAGGAAGGCCACATGATGGTCGAACCCCCAGGGTTCGGATTCGAATATATCGGACGATGAAACAATTTCGCCAACTTGTTGCGATATCAACCTACGTGCCTGTGACAGGTAGTCCTCTCTATTACCAATATTCCCACCAATAATTAAATAAACCGTATGCATAAAATGATAATAAAACACAAAGGTTACAAAAGATACCTATATATCAAAATTGTTGCTTTAAATTTTTTAATTTTGAATCATTATAGTTTTACAACATTCATAAACAATTATTAACAAATAAATCCTATTACCATGAAAGGTTTTTTTAAGTACTTGCTGGCTACCATAGTGGGTTTGCTAGTAACCATGATATTGCTTTTTTTAATTTTTATGGGCATAATCGGAACTGCGATTTCAAAGTCGGAAAAGGCGGTAGAGGTGAAAGAAAACTCGCTGCTGGTTATGAAATTCAACAACACCATTGAAGATCGAGGGTCAAAGAATCCCTTTCAAGGGTTCGATTACCTTAGCATGAAACCTACTACCAGCCTTGGGTTGAACGATATTCTTAAGGCAGTAAAAAACGCTACAGAAGACCCCAATATTTTGGGTATTTACCTTGAGAATGAGAATATCCCTGCCGGATTGGCTACCATTGAAGAGATTAGGAATGCACTGATCAAGTTCAAGGAGTCGGGTAAATTCATTGTTAGCTATAGCAATAATTACGGGCATAAGAACTACTACCTTTCCTCTGTTTCTAACAGCATATATATCAACCCCCAGGGAAGTATGCAATGGACAGGCTTGAGCAGCAGTGTGATGTTCTTTAAAAATGCCCTGGAGAAGTTGGGTGTCGAAATGCAGATCATACGCCATGGAAAATTCAAATCGGCGGTGGAGCCTTTCATGCTCGATAAAATGAGCCCCGAGAATCGTGAGCAGATTGCAACCTATGTAGGTTCTATTTGGAACCATTGGCTTAAGGAAATCTCTGTGGCCAGGAATATCAGTGTAGATGAGTTAAATTTAATGGCCAATAACCTGAAAATACGGAATGCTCAATCGGCCTACGAGAATGGCATGGTGGATAGCCTTGTTTACAAGGATCAGGTTATCGACAGGTTGAAGGAGTTGACCAATACCAAGCCTGAAAAAGATATCAATTCTGTTTCCATTGATCAGTACATCAAGGTGCCGGCACCCCGTAAACACAAAGGGTTGGCCAAAGATAAGATTGCCGTTGTGTATGCATTGGGTAGCATTATTGACGGCGATAGCGGCGAATCGGATATAGCAGGCGACCGCTATGGAAGAATTATTCGCGAGGCTCGACGCGACAGCAGTATCAAGGCCATTGTCCTACGCGTGAACTCAGGCGGAGGGAGCGCGCTGGCATCAGAAATAATCCTTCGTGAGATGACCCTTGCCAAGGCTGTAAAGCCTGTCATTGTCTCCATGGGCGATGTGGCGGCTTCGGGTGGCTACTATATCGCTGCCAGTGCCGATGCCATTGTGGCAAATCCCACTACCATTACAGGCTCCATCGGGGTGTTGGGAATGATACCCAACGTTAAGGAGGGAATGAATAAGAAGTTGGGAATCAATATAGACGTGGTGAATACCAACAAGTATGCCGATATACTCTCCGTTTACCGGCCAATGACTGCCGAGGAAAAGGCTTACATGCTTCAAGGCATCGAGGATATATACTCAGTGTTTATCGGGCATGTGGCCAATGGCAGGGGCATGACCACTCAACAGGTTGATGATATCGGACAAGGCAGAGTTTGGAGTGGTATAAATGCCATGCAGATTAAGTTGATTGATGAGTTTGGAGGCCTTGAAAGGGCCATTGAGCTGGCTGCCGAGAAAGCGGGATTAGAGAATTACAGGATTACGGAACTGCCCAAACAAAAGGATCCGTTTGAAATTCTAATGGAGAGTTTTTCCGGATCAGTAAAAGCACAACTATTTAAGGACGAACTTGGAATGTCGTACAAGTATTATGATAATCTTTTAAAATTGGCCGGTACACGTGGCATTATTGCCCGCATACCGTACGAAATAGAGGTTTACTAAAACAATTTGTATAACGGGAGGGTGTTTCTAAACAGTTGAAACATCCTCCCTTTTTTATTCCCTTGAATACTGGCTTTCCCTGTTCCATCGTTAAATGTATATGTATGTTGGAAAAACCAATCTTTGCAATTACTTTTTGGAAAGATTTCTTTTAGATTGTATTTTGGCGTAATTAAACGGAAAAACCGACCCTCATGCTTAAATTGATAGCAGCCCCGTTGGCAATGATTTACGGATTGGTTGTCAAAATTCGAAATTTGCTTTTCGATTTGAAATTCTTCAGGTCGGTTCCCGTAAACAGGGCAACCATATGCGTGGGTAATCTTACGGTGGGAGGAACGGGAAAAACTCCACATGTTGAGTATCTGATCAGGGTTCTCTCGCCAAAGTACAGAGTGGCGTTGCTTAGCCGTGGGTATAAACGAAAAACCAAAGGTTTTCGGATCGTTGAGGTACATTCCACTGCCACGGAAGTGGGTGATGAGCCATTGCAGATAAAGACCAAGTTTCCTGAGGTTCTGGTTGCCGTGGACGGCAATAGGGTGAGGGGAGCAAATGCCATTATTCACCACCAGCCCGATACTGAGATTATTATTCTCGACGATGCTTTTCAGCATCGGTGGATTAAACCGGGGTACTCCATTGTGCTTACCGACTTCAACAACATGATAACCAGAGATTTTTTCCTCCCCTTGGGAAGGTTACGCGATAGCCTTTCGGAGCTCCACCGTGCCGATTGCGTGGTGGTTTCCAAATGCCCTAAAACCATTAAGCCCATTGAAAGGCGATTAATTATCAAGGATTTAAACCTTTTTCCGTACCAGGCTATTTTCTTTTCATCCATAAGCTACGGCAGCCCTTTGCCCATTTTTAAGGACGATTTTACTGCAATAGAATTCAACTCAAAGTTGAAAGTACTTGCCTTTGCAGGGGTTGCAAATCCTTTACCCTTTTTCGATTATGTAAAATCGAACTATGATGTGGTTGACTGCATAGCTTTTCCCGACCACCACAGGTATAGCGAAAAGAATATAAAAGCTATCTTTGAAAGTTTTTCAAAGATTACCTCGCAGCATAAGGTTATCCTTACAACCGAGAAGGATGCTGCCAGATTGAGGGCAATGGAAAGCATGGAGGGCTTTCAAAAGGATGCTTTCCATTTTGTACCAATAGAGGTGATTTTTGATATCGATACAGAACAACAGTTTATTAACCAAATCGAAGGCTATGTTAGAAAAAGTAAAAGAAACAGTAACCTATATAAAGAGCAGGGTTAATAGCATTCCCGAGGTGGGAATAATCCTGGGAACAGGCCTAGGCGGGCTGGTTAGAGACATTAAGGGTCAGCTGGTACTCAACTATGCCGATATCCCCAATTTCCCCGTATCCACTGTGGAGGGGCACAAAGGGCACTTAATCTTTGGCACTCTGGGTGGCAAGTGCGTAGTTGCCATGCAGGGACGATTCCATTTTTACGAGGGGTATAGCATTAAAGAGGTTACGTTCCCTGTAAGGGTAATGAAATTTCTTGGCGTTAAGCATCTTTTTGTCTCCAATGCCAGTGGGGGAGTTAACCCCGATTTTGAAATAGGAGATTTAATGATTATCAACGATCACATTAACCTGATACCCAATCCGCTGATTGGACCAAATGATAATGAGTTTGGCCCTCGTTTCCCCGATATGAGCCAACCCTACGATCATAGGCTTATCGCATTGGCTCAGGAGGTTGCTGCCAAACAAGGCGTTAAAATGCAGATTGGTTGTTACGTGGGCACCACAGGCCCTACTTTCGAAACGCCAAAGGAATATCAATTTTTTAGGATCATTGGCGGCGACGCTGTAGGTATGTCTACCGTCCCCGAGGTTATCGTTGCCCGTCAGATGGGTCTTCCGGTTTTTGCCATCTCCATAATAACCGATTTGGGTGTACCGGGAAAAATAGTAGAGATTACTCACGAGGAGGTTCAGCGCATTGGTCAGCAAGCGGAGCAAAAAATGACCAGAATAATGGAAGAGATGTTGCAGAGATTGTAGAGATTTCTTCCTCCCGGACATCTCCGGTACCTTTAGCCGTTTCCCCGGACCTTCGCCATATTCGCAACCTTATATTGCTTAATAATCGCTGTATAAGGTTTGGGTTGCCCTATTTTAGCTACTTTTGCAGGATAATTTTTATAGTATTTAAAGATGAACTTAGAGTCAATAAATGACGGGATTCTCAAGAATGAGAACGAAGGCTACGAACGGGTTGAGCGTTGGAATGCCGAAACTACCCTGAAGTTGGCTGAGCATTACAAGGAAATCCTTAAACTGCTTGGCGAGGATACTCAGCGCGAGGGCCTTCAGACAACTCCCATTAGGGTAGCTAAAGCCATTCAGTACCTGACACATGGGTACAACTTAGACCCTTACGAGATTATTAAGTCGGCCAAGTTTAAGGAGAATTACCGTCACATGGTGATTGTGAAGGATATCGAGTTATACTCCATGTGCGAGCACCACATGATCCCCTTCTATGGCAAGGCATACGTGGCCTATATCCCCAACGAGTACATCACCGGCCTGAGCAAGATTGCGCGGGTTGTGGAGGCATATGCCCGAAGGCTGCAGGTTCAGGAAAGGCTCACCGTTCAAATTCGTGATTGCATCCAGGAGACCTTAAACCCTTACGGGGTAGCTGTGGTTATTGAGGCGGCTCACATGTGCATGCAGATGCGGGGGGTGCAGAAACAGAACTCGGTAACCACCACCTCTGCCTTTACCGGCATCTTCCTTTCCGAGATAAAAACGAGGGAGGAGTTCATCCACCTTATTGGGGTTAACCTAAGATAAAACACCGTATTCACCCACCACGGGTGGCTTTATCCTTCCTATCCTATCCATGTGGCTTAGCCACAATTGAAAGTTTTCAAATTCCTCTCTCCCTACAATAAAGATGTCGGGATGATATTATGATTGATAATGTCGTCCTCCCGATTCCCGATTCCCGATCCCGAATTGTCGGGAATCGGGATCGGGATCGGGACAGGGCTTTGATTTGCTAGTTCCGGTTTTCTCGATGCCTTTCTGATGGGTAATCTGATTAGTTTGAGGGCCTAAATAGTAGAATATTTATGTTTAAGAATCTAACCGAACTCCTTTTCCCGATACACACCAAACCCATGGAGGAGCAGCACCAAACACTCCATCAAAACTTGCCGGTTAGGCATGACGATTCTCCTCGTATTGAAGATGTGGTTGTTATAGGGGTACGCATTTAAACTTCTTGGGGTGCTGTCTTCTCAGTAATCTTTGTTAAACATAAAACGCATATCCCGTACATTGCGCATATCCCATTGGCTTATATCGCCATTGAATGATATAGCATTTTTGAACATTCCCATCATTGTTTTCATCTTACTAACATCCCATTGGCTTAAATCACCATTGAATGATGTAGCATTTTCGAACATATAGATCATAGTCTCCACATTGCTCACATCCCATCTACTAATGTCGCCATTGAAAGAGATTGCTCCGGAAAACATTTCATCCATAATTTTTACCCTATTCACATTCCAATTGCTAATATCTCCATTGAAAGAGGTGGCGTAATAGAACATAGCATTCATATTCTCAACACTACTTACATCCCAGCCGCTTATATCGCCATTAAAAGAGGTTGCTATACAGAATAAACACTCCATATCGATTACGTTATTGGGAATTCGACTAGGTACGGAGGTCAAGTTCACAGCTTTGTAAAAAGCACCATTTAGGCTTTGAATGCCAAGAGTTCCAAAGGATGAAACGCCCACTAGTTTGTCGACACCAGGGCAACTCTTACCACTATTTCCGAATTGGGAAAGAGTTCCTTTAATAGTAACAGTGTACTCACCTTCTGAAGTGTAGGTGTGTTCGTGGTAGCCCTCGGTGTTTATGGCTTGGGTACTGCCATCGCCCCAGTCCACAATTACGTCTACATTGCCATATAAGGGAAGAGCTATGGTGGTTCCTTGAGATAGATTGGTGTTGTAATGGAGTACCATGGCGTCGCCCTGCGCTATGGTATAACCTGAAAATAGGAGCAGGGAAATGATGAGTGTGAGTAGTTTTTTCATATGGCTTAGGTTTAATAAGTAATATTTTCAATGGGTGAATATTGCAGAATAGAATTGGCCCTTTTTATGACAAGAAAAACCTTATAGGATTGCATATAGTGTAAAACAACGGTTGTTACAAACACTTATTGGCTTCTTAAATTAGTTGTTGTTGTATGATGATTCTCAATACTATATTGATAAAAACGAAATATAATAAAAAAGGAGTAATAATCAAAATTAATGTTTTTTTAGATGTTTCTTTTAATGGAAATCTTTGATGCTGTTTTTTTCGTCCCTTAAGTATAAGCAATTCGTTTTGTAACGTCTTTACAAAAAGGGAACTGACTGTGTTGGTGAGTAACCTGTAATTCGCAAATAGACAAATCCCGATAACTCTATCGGGGCGCAATTCGACAGTATTATAAGGGCGTCAGCCCTAAAATCTTCGTAGAAAGAACAAACAAGAGGAGATTAAGGGGCGTAGCCCTGAAATCATTTGTAGGAGATAGGCATCCACAGGTAAATCAAGGTGCGTAGCATCGATTTAGACCTCCCACCCCAAACGTATCCTTGTGACTACCGCCACGATGGAAAGTTTTCCCAATTTCAGTTCGGCGGCGGTTGCACCGTCGTCGACATATTGTTGCAGGCTAAACCTGTAAAAAAAAATATTCGGCTCAGGTTGGAACCTAAGCCGAACGGGGGTGAGTAAATTAAAAAAATAAGAGGCTGCCCCATTACAGGAGACAGCCTCTTGATATTCAATATCCTTAGTTGTTACTCAAACCTTTCCAGCAGTATTTCCAAGATCTGCTTCCCGGCCAAAGAGACCGAGGTTCCGGGGCCAAATATGGCGGCCACCCCGTGATCGTACAGGAACTGGTAGTCTTGTGGGGGGATTACTCCGCCGCAAATTACCATGATATCCTCGCGATTCAACTTCTTCAGCTCCTCAATAACCTGCGGAACCAGCGTTTTATGCCCTGCGGCAAGGCTCGAAACGCCCAGCACGTGGACATCGTTCTCCACGGCCTGTCTGGCTGCTTCGGAAGGGGTTTGGAATAGCGGCCCGATGTCCACATCGAAACCGATATCGGCATATCCGGTGGCCACAACCTTAGCACCGCGGTCGTGTCCGTCCTGCCCCATTTTGGCTATCATAATTCGGGGTTGGCGCCCGTCGAGCTTGGCAAATTTATCGCACAGCCGGCGCGCTTCGTTGAAATCCTTATCGTCCATAGATTCTGATGAGTAAATTCCTGATATTGATCGGATAACGGCTTTGTAGCGACCTGCAACCTTTTCGCAAGCCGTGGATATCTCTCCCAGCGTGGCGCGCAGTCTACCGGCCTCAACGGAAAGTTCCAGCAGGTTGCCCTCGCCGGTTTCGGCGCAGCGGGTAATGGCATCGAGAGCCTTTTCCACCTTAATTTCATCGCGATTCTTTCGCAGCTCCGCCAGGTGGCGTATCTGGCTCTCGCGTACGGCAGTATTGTCCACATCCAGTATCTCGATGGGATCTTCCTTCTCAAGGCGGTACTTGTTAAGACCCACTATGATATCGCGTCCCGCGTCGATTCGTGCCTGCTTGCGTGCCGATGCCTCCTCGATTCGCATCTTTGGCAGGCCCGTTTCAATGGCCTTGGCCATTCCGCCCAACTCCTCAATCTCCTGTATCAGCGCCCATGCCCTGTGGGCAATTTCGTGAGTCAGTTTTTCCACGTAGTACGAACCGGCCCACGGGTCAACAGCCTTGGTGATTTGGGTCTCCTCCTGTAGGTAAAGCTGGGTGTTGCGTGCAATACGCGCCGAGAAATCGGTGGGCAACGCGATGGCCTCATCCAGCGCATTGGTGTGCAGACTCTGGGTATGCCCCAGGGCGGCGGCCATGGCCTCGATACATGTACGGGCCACGTTGTTGTACGGATCCTGTTCGGTGAGGCTCCAGCCCGAAGTTTGACAGTGGGTGCGCAGAGCCAGTGATTTGGGGTTCTTGGGGTTAAACTGCTTCACAATTTTAGCCCAAAGTAGGCGTGCTGCCCGCATCTTGGCAATCTCCATGAAGTGGTTCATGCCAATGGCCCAGAAGAACGAAAGCCGTGGTGCGAAGGTATCGATATCGAGACCCGAGTTGACACCGGCGCGCAGGTATTCCAACCCATCGGCAAGGGTATAGGCCAGCTCAATGTCGGCGGTGGCCCCTGCCTCCTGCATGTGGTATCCCGAGATGGAGATGCTGTTGAACTTGGGCATATTCTTGGCCGTATATTTAAATATATCGGCTATGATACGCATGGAAAACTCCGGAGGATAGATGTAGGTGTTGCGCACCATGAACTCCTTCAGGATATCGTTCTGAATGGTTCCCGTCAGTTGCTCCAGGGTGGCTCCCTGCTCCAGCGCAGCACCGATGTAAAAAGCCATGATGGGTAGTACCGCACCGTTCATGGTCATGGATACCGACATTTTATCTAGAGGAATGCCATCGAATAGTACCTTCATATCCTCAATGGAGTCAATGGCTACACCTGCTTTGCCCACATCGCCAACCACACGGGGGTGGTCGCTGTCGTATCCGCGGTGAGTGGCCAGGTCGAAGGCCACGGAAAGTCCCATTTGCCCTGCCGCAAGATTACGACGGTAGAATGCGTTGGACTCCTCGGCGGTGGAGAAACCGGCATACTGCCTTACGGTCCAGGGCTTCATTACGTACATAGTGCTG
Source organism: Bacteroidetes bacterium ADurb.Bin008 (assembly GCA_002071445.1). GTDB lineage: Bacteria > Bacteroidota > Bacteroidia > Bacteroidales > Tenuifilaceae > MWFE01. The sequence goes on from MWFE01000020.1 coordinate 86,515, forward strand.
TATGGGCCCCGCAGAAACGGCGGGATGCCTGCAGCATAGTTGAGGTGTTCCATCTTTTCGAGATCGGATGCCGAGTAAACAGGCTTAACGGCAATCTGCTCAGGGGTAACAAAAGTGTCTTTGAAAGTGTGTTTCCCCTTCGGCTGATGATCCTGGTTTATCTTTATTTTTGTGAAATCCGGTTTCATATCTTATATTTTCAGTAGCTGTTGATAATATTTAAGTGTATCCAGCACATTGCTCTTCAGGCTGATATAGTTCTTAATACCTTTAGTCTCAAGGTCGGGCTTGCAGGCAGGCTCTCCGGCAATCACAAGGATGGCCCGGTTGCCCAATTTTTCGTTCACCTCGGGAGCCAATGTTTCGTACTCCTCATCGGATGAGCACAGTACCACAATGTCGGCCTTGGCACCCAGGGCAACTTTTAATCCCTCATTAATGCTGTTGAAGCCGATATTGTCAATCACCTCAAATCCGGCAGTGGCAAAGAAGTTGCAGCTGAACTGGGCACGGGCACGGCGGAAGGCCAGCTTGCCAAGGGTAAGCATAAATGCTTTGGGTCGCTTACCCGAGGTATCGGTTTTGTAACGCAGCTCCTCAAAAGATTGCGAACCGCGAAATGCCACAAGAGGTTCGTAGGGCGCATCGGCGGGTTTGGCAAACCCGGGTTTCTCAACGCTTTCCCTGTAAACAACCTTGGGATCGGCTACTTCGTTGAAATTGGGGTACTGGTTAGTTCCGAGCACCGTTTCGCGTCGGGTGGCAATGTTGGATTCCCTCTTTTGGGCCACCTCTTTATTCTGAGTTTGGATATACCCTTTCTTAAATGCCTCGGTATAACCACCCATCTCCTGCACTTTCAGGAACTGCTCCCAGGCATGTTCGGCCATGGACTTAACAATGCTCTCAATGTAGTAGCTTCCTGCTGCGGGGTCAATAACCTTATCGAAATAGGCTTCCTCTTTGAGGATGAGTTGCTGGTTACGGGCAACCCTTGCAGATAGCACTGTGGGGGGTTGGTAAGTGGCGTCGAAGGGTAGCACGGTCATGCTGTGCACTCCTCCCAGGGCTGCTGCCATGGCTTCGGTGGTAGTGCGGAGCATGTTAACGTAGGGGTCGTAGATGGTTTTGTTCCAGGTGCTGCTCACCGCGTGGATGCACATTTTGGCGCAATCCAAATCTTTGGGTTCGTAGGCCTCCACAATTTTAGCCCATAGCATGCGTGCAGCCCTGAACTTGGCTATCTCCAGGAAGTAGCTCGATCCAACGGCGAAGGTAAATTTCAGCTTGGAGGCGGCTTCATCGGCGGGGATACCCTGTTCGGTGAGCCATGTCATGTACTCGGCTCCCATCGCTAGCGAGAATGCCAGCTCGTGTACCAACGACGATCCTGCGCTGCGGAAAATGTCGCCCCTAACGGCCATAAGCCGAAAACCGGGTAGCTGACGACCGGATTCCACGAATTTTCCGGTACGTTCTCTCACCGCTTTCTCGTTGTCGCAAAACTTGCCATTTAGGCTCAGAGCAGCGAGTGGGCTGAAATCGAAAGACCCCGTGGCCTTTTTTGTATCAACCTTACTATTTTTATATACCTCAACCAGCAGGGGAAGTATTACAGGTGAATTGTGTCCCGAAACGAAGTTGATTTCAATCTTTTCGGTGTCAATATCCGTGAGGAGCGTTTTTATGCCATCGGCCGAAAATTTACAGTCGGAGCAGGTTATAAAGCCAACCGAATCAACCCCGTTGCCTATGGCATGGTCGGCCAATGTGTTGGCATCCTCCACGTTGCAGGCATTAAAATCCTCACGGACCAACCAGCCGTTGTCCGACAATTTGTTACCCCTCACGTAGGGAAAATCGCCGGGCAAGGTGTGGGCGTTTTTGATGTCCTCAAGGTCTTCTGCCCGGTAGTATGGCCTTACGTTGAAACCCTCATTGGTTTTCCAAATCAATTTCTTATCGTAATCGGCACCCTTTAGATCCTTAATTATCAACTCTTCCCATTTCTCTGTGGGGATGGGCGGAAACTCTTTGAAAAGTTTTGAACCCTTGGTGTTGTCTGCCATAGTGCAAGTGTTTTATTTTAATGAAGGTACAAATTTACAAACTATATGGAATGTTCCCCGTGATTAACATCACAAAATGTTGCAATGCTGTTTTTTAGCATACTCATCATACATGTTGAATCAGGGACAATTATGATGGGTGGAATATGATAGTAGAAGTGCTAAAATGTTTTAAACCAAGGTTCTACAAGTTGGGTTTTGTCCTCAGGCTCATCTTTATGCCTGAATTCATTGGTGTGCTTGTTGTAGAGGTAATCCTTACTCCACTCCTTGTGATGCTTCGCAATTTGCTTAACCCCATCGATCAGGGCATCCAGTTCCCAATCGGTCATGGTGGGGTGTAGCGAAGCCCTAATCCAGCCGGGTTTCTCCGACAGATCACCGTGATTAATCAGATCGGTGATATGTTTCGATTGGTCGTAGCTAACGTCGAGCAGGAAATGGCCATATGTGCCTGCACAGGCACAGCCCCCCCGAACCTGAATGCCAAAGCGATCGTTGAGCAGTTTGACAACCAGATTGAAGTGGACATTCTCGAGGTAAAACGAGAATACCCCCAGTCGGTCCTCAACATTGTCGGCCAGGATTTTTACTCCGTCAATCTTTCTAAACTCGCTGAAGGCCTTTTTAACCAGTTGATGCTCACGCTCACGCATCATGGCAGTTCCCATGCGGTTTTTCACCTCAATGGCCAGCGCAGTGCGGATGGCCTGAAGGAATCCCGGGGTTCCACCGTCTTCCCTCAGCTCAATGTCGTCGATGTATTTATACTCACCCCACGGATTTGTCCAATCCACGGTACCTCCTCCAGGATTGTCAGGGGTTTCGCTCTTGTAAAGAGCCTGATCAAACACCATCACACCCGAACTGCCGGGGCCGCCTAAAAACTTGTGAGGGCTGAAAAAGATGGCATCCAACTTCTTCATCTCATCATCGGCCGGGTGCATGTCTATATCAACATAGGGTGCCGATGCGGCAAAGTCGATGAACGCTACACCTCCGTATTCGTGCATCAGTTTAGCCATTTCATGGTAGGGGGTTTCAATTCCGGTTACGTTGGAGCATGCAGTGAAGGCTCCGATTTTGAAACTTCTATTCTTGTGCTTTTCAAGCTGTTGCCGTAGCTCATTCAGGTCAATGAGCAGCTCGCTGTTGGGCTTAAGCAGCACCACGTCCACGTTGGCTTCGAACCAGCTGGTATGGTTTGAGTGATGTTCCATGTGGCTGATGAACACAATGGGCTTCTCGTGATTCTGCATGCAATCTGCGTTCTGTATCAATCCGCAGGTTTTAAGCCCAAGTATTCGTATCATTTTGTTTATCACGGTGGTCATCCCCGAGCCGGCGGTGATAATGACATCGTTGGGCCCGGCATTGACATGCTTCTTGATGAGCTGATGCGCAAGGTGGTATGCCTTGGTCATCAGGGTACCCGTTTCGCTGGTTTCGGTATGGGTATTGCCCACAAAGGGCCCGAATACAGTAGCAATTTGCTCCTCAATAGGTTTGTACAATCGCCCGCTGGCAATCCAGTCGGCATAGATCATTTTCTTATTCCCGTAGGGAGTTTTGAAGATCAGCTCATTGCCTATGGTGTTACTCCTGAAAGGAGCGAAATGTTTCTCAATCGGAGTCATAAAAACTAAATTTAATTATCCACAACCTTTTGTAAATAATATGTTTAGCCAATATAGTTGATGGTTATCCCATGGCAAATGTATAAAAATTTTAGATTCATCTATTTAGAATTTCACGTATATCCATAATTAGATAAAGCATATGTTTGTATTACTATTGGAAATCCATCCGATAAATTTATTTGAGCAATTTTTTGTTATTCAAATTATCTTTCCTACTTTTGCAAGCCCAAAATGGATAGATTCATTACTAAGACTATAACAAATGTACGTTATTGTAGATATTGCAGGACAGCAATTTAAAGTGCAGAAGGATCAAAAGATCTTCGTTCAGCGCCAGGAAGGCGAAGCCGGAACAGAATTGAGTTTCGACAAAGTTCTCCTTGTGGATAATGAGGGCAAGGTAACCATTGGAACCCCTACAGTAGAGAATGCTAAGGTAACAGCAAAGATTCTCGATCAGGTAAAGGGCGATAAGGTGATTGTTTTCAAGAAGAAAAGACGCAAGGGTTACAAGGTGAAAAGGGGACATCGTCAGATGTTTACCCAGATTCAGATTGAAGAAATTGTTGCATAACAGCATAAAAAGATAGCAAAATGGCACATAAGAAAGGAGTTGGTAGTTCACGGAACGGTCGCGAATCGGAAAGTAAACGGTTAGGCGTAAAGCTTTACGGTGGACAGGCTTGCAAAGCGGGTAATATCATCGTGCGTCAGAGGGGAACCAAGCATAACCCCGGGAAAAATGTAGGAATGGGGAAGGATCATACTCTTTTTGCCCTTGTGGATGGAGTGGTGTCGTTCCAAAAGAAGGCTGAGAACAAATCTTACGTTTCAGTTATTCCATCAGAAAATTAGTAGTTTTTACATCGTTATTTCAATCTCCTGAGGCTTACCTGAAATTGCGTAAGTTCAGGAGATTTTTTATTAACAACCATAAGCAGTAGCCATGTTAACCGTTAAGTTGCTTCGCGAGAGCAGGGATGAAGTGATACAGCGCCTTGCCATAAAAAATTTTGACGCCCAACAACTTGTTGATTCCGTCCTTTCATTGGATGATCAAAGGAGGTTGATTCAGGTGAAACTCGATGGCAATTTGGCTGAACAGAACTCCCATGCAAAAGAGATAGGCATCCTTTTCAAGCAGGGCAAAACTTCAGAGGCCAATGCCCTAAAACAAAGGGTTGCCGACTTGAAGGAGGAGTCAAAGCGGCTCGATCAGCAGATGACATCCGTTGAGCAGCAGCTCAATCAAACCCTGGTGATCATTCCCAATTTGCCCCACCTGTCGGTGCAAAAAGGGACCTCGGCAGCGGATAACGAGGTCGTTCGTTCGGGAGGAGCCATACCATCACTCCCGGGCGATGCCAAGCCACACTGGGAACTGGCCAAGATTCATGGCATCATCGATTTTGAGATAGGTGTGAAGCTTACCGGTAGCGGATTTCCTGTTTATCAGGGGAAGGGTGCCAAACTTCAGAGGGCACTTATCAGCTTTTTCCTCGATGAGAACTCCACCGCCGGATATCTAGAGGTGATGCCTCCATTGATGGTAAACGAGGACTCAGCTTACGGAACATGCCAGCTGCCCGATAAGGATGGGCAGATGTACCATGTGCAAACCGATAATTTCTACCTAATTCCCACGGCAGAAGTACCGGTTACCAATATCTACCGAAATCAGATTGTGGAAGCAAAGGATCTGCCCATAAGACTTACGGCATACACCCCCTGTTTTCGCCGCGAGGCAGGCTCCTACGGCAAGGATGTGAGGGGCTTGAACCGTCTGCATCAATTCGATAAGGTGGAAATTGTTCAGATCCAGCACCCCGACCGTTCATACGACAGCCTCGGTGAGATGGTGAATCATGTGGAGGGGCTGCTTAAGAAATTGGAATTGCCTTATCGCATTATGCGCCTGTGTGGTGGCGATATGAGCTTTGCCTCAGCTTTGACCTACGACTTTGAAGTTTTTTCAGCAGCCCAAAAGATGTGGCTCGAGGTGAGTTCCGTATCCAATTTCGAGACGTTTCAGTCCAACAGGCTTATGCTTCGCTATCGTCAGGAGGGAGAAAAGCGCAACCAACTGGTGCATACACTCAACGGAAGCGCATTGGCCTTGCCGAGAATTGTGGCAGCACTCCTGGAAAACAATCAGGAAGGCGATACCATAAGAATTCCAAAGGTTTTGCAATCCTACTGCGGGTTTGATACCATTTAGTTTTTGCTATTGTTGTTGAAAGACGTTGCAAGAATCAATTTACATTATTGGTAATACTGGCTAACTTTTTTAACAAATACCCCTATGAAGCGTTGGAGCCCTGCTTATCTGTATGCCGGATTAACCATCCTTTTTTGGGGAACGGCAGCATCGGCTTTTAAATATACGCTGAGCCATTTCAGTTTTATCCAACTTTTAGTTTGGTCGTCCCTTGCTTCAACGGCTTTGCTGTTTTTAATCTTGCTATTTAGCGGTAAGTTTCCGATACTAAGGAAAGCAACCCGTAAGGAGATTTTCCCATCGGTTTTCTTAGGGCTCATCAATCCGTTTTTATATTACATTATTTTGTTTAGGGCATACGAGCTACTGCCTGCCCAGGTGGCGCAACCGCTTAACTTCATCTGGCCGCTGGTACTGGTGCTGCTTTCGGTGCCATTCCTTGGCGAAAGGTTGTCGATGAGAAGCATTTTGTGCTTGATAGTCAGTTTCTTTGGCGTGGTGCTCATATCTTCGCAAGGAAATCCTTTGGGTTTAAAGATTCAGAGCCCTTTGGGGGTTATGCTGGCACTTTTAAGTTCCATTATCTGGGCACTCTATTGGATACTAAACCTAAAATATTCGCGCATTGATACCGTTGTACGTTTATTCCTTAACTTCCTGTTTGCCTCGGTTTATGCTTTACTGGCAACCCTGTTCTTTTCCGATTTTTGGGATTTCAATTTTTATGGTATAGCGGGCTCATTTTACGTTGGTTCTTTCGAAATGGGTATTACCTTTGTTCTATGGTTGAAAGCATTGAGTTTGGCCGAAAGCAAGGCCAGGTTGAATAATGTTATTTACCTGGTTCCTTTTATATCATTGCTTTTCATCCACTTTTTTGTGGGCGAAACTATTTATTGGACCACAATTGCGGGGTTGTGTATTATTGTGGGGAGTATTCTGTTTCAGCAATTTGGCGCAAAAACAAAAAAGGTTTAAACTAATAGAGATATGAAGGCAAAACACTTAACAAATGCAAGGCTTGCACTCTGCATATTGGCTTTTACGCTATTGGTAAGTTGTTCTAAATCCGATACATCGCCCAATATGGAAGCCAACAAAGACCTTATGTCCATAATGGACGACTATTATCTTTGGTACGATAAGATGCCAAGCGTGAAATATGAGAATTACTATTCGCCCAACGAACTTTTAGAGGCTTTGAGATATAGAGAGTTGGACAAATGGAGTTACATCACCACAAGGCAGGAGATAGAGGCATACTACGATGATGCTCAATTTATTGGCTTTGGAATAGGAATGGCCTTTGACCAGAACGGTAAGCTGTGGATTACATTTATTTTCGATGATTCACCTCTTAGAAAGCATGGGGTGGATCGAGGATGGAGAATTGATGCGCTCAATGGCGTTAAACCCACCCCATCAAATGTCAATGACCTCTTTGGCCCGTCGAATGTCGGTGTTACAGTTGATTTTGCGATGATTAACCCCGATGGCGAAACGGTACGTTTTTCTGCTTCCAAAAGAGCTGTAACCATGAATACTGTGCTGTTGGATACGGTTTATTCCGCCGGACAGGGGAAGGTGGCGTACATAGTTCTCAAAGGATTCATTGGGAAAACCAATCAGGAGTTGGATCAGGCGTTTGGAAACTTCCTTTCGCAGGGGGTTAGCGATCTTATTGTTGACCTTAGGTATAACACAGGAGGATTGGTGGATGCAGCTTCATACCTTAGCGACCTGATGGCTGGGTACACGGCCAATAACCAAATCCTTGGAACTTATGTCCACAACGAGAAACAATCGAAGTTGAATAAGCCCATTTACATTAAGAAAAGAGCCAACTCACTGAATATTAGTAGGGCCGTTTTCATCACTTCCGGCCAATCGGCATCGGCCAGTGAATTGGCAATCAATGGGTTATTCCCTTATTTGGATTTAACTCTGGTTGGATCAAAAACCTACGGAAAGCCGGTGGGTATGTATGTCTTTACTTCGGACAACTATGACTGGGCCTTCATTCCCATTTGCTTTAAAATACTCAATGCCAATAATGAGGGTGATTATTACAATGGCATTCCCGTTGATATTAATCAAATTGATGGCATCAATTATCCTTTCGGCAACCTTGATGAGCCGTGTTTAAACTCGGCCATAGCTTTTATCCAGGGGCTTGCTCCCAAGTATGGCATGCCATCTGCAAACGAAAGGCTGGAGTATCCCATTCAAAAAGGGCTGTATGGCGAAATAGGAGCGTGGTAGCGCTGGCTTTTTTACAATCCGTTTCAAATTTCAATTCAGGAGAGAAACCTATTTGTTATCTTTGTATCTCGAAACGGAATCCATTGATAAATGAACCAACAGCCCGAAAAGGTAATCCTTGGCATTGATCCCGGCACCAACGTTCTGGGTTATGGTGTGATAAGAACCTTCGGGAAGAATCGGGTAGAATTGGTTGTTATGGGTATCATCGAGTTGAGCAAATACTCCGATCATTACCTTAAATTGAAGGCAATCTACGAACGAATACAACAGCTTGTAACAGAATACTTGCCCGATGAGGTGGCCATTGAGTCTCCTTTCTTTGGGAAGAACGTGCAGAGCATGTTGAAACTTGGACGGGCTCAAGGGGTTGCCATGGCCGCTGCACTTTCGCGGTCGGTGCCCATATTCGAGTATGCCCCGCGGAAGATAAAGATGGCCATTACCGGCCAGGGCAATGCCTCGAAGGAGCAAGTGGCGTCCATGCTTAAAAGCATTCTGAAAATGGATGAGTTGACTCCCAGCAAGCTCGATGCAACTGATGGTCTGGCTGCTGCAGTTTGCCATTTCTTTCAGCAGAAAGTAGGGATGAGCAGTGGCAAATCGGGCGGATGGAATGAGTTTATTAAGAACAATCCGGGAAGGGTGATGTGAGAGAGGGCTTGACTACTCACATCTTGATTTAACAATAAAAAAAGGAGGATAGGAAACCATGAGCAGGATCTCTTTTTTTAGGGTTCCGAAACCAAAGCAATTTAAGTACGAGCCCATATTTTACGACGAGCGGAAAGAAGCCCTCAAGCTTCGTGAGCAGCAGATTAAACAAGAGTTGGGACTGGCCGATCCCAACGAACCAAGGGTTTCCAACATAAAAGGCAGGATGAGGGAATACTACAAACATAACCTTCGACACAAAAGCAGAGGGAATATCCGGTTTATTATCACCCTAATAATCCTTTGCATTCTTATGTACTTCCTCCTGTACCATTAACAAGCAAGAGTATGCCCGATATAATTCAACTTTTACCTGATTCGGTGGCAAACCAGATTGCAGCCGGTGAAGTAGTTCAACGACCGGCCAGCGTTGTTAAAGAGTTGCTGGAGAATGCCGTTGATGCTCAAAGCCGTAGCATTGAAGTTAACGTTCGCGATGGGGGTAAAGCGCTCATACAGGTCGTTGACGACGGCATTGGCATGTCCGAAACCGATAGCCGACTTTGCTTCGAACGCCATGCCACTTCGAAAATTCGCGAGGCGAATGACCTGTTTGCCATTAAAACCATGGGTTTCAGAGGCGAAGCCTTGGCCTCCATTGCCGCAGTTGCAGAGGTGGAGTTGCGAACCCGCCGCTCAGTTGATGAGGTAGGCACATTAATCCGCATATCGGGCTCAGAGGTTGTGGATCACGAACCCGTTGGATGCTCCGTGGGCAGTTCGGTAACAGTTAAAAACCTTTTTTTCAACGTTCCCGCACGTCGCAAGTTTTTAAAAAGTTCTTCATTGGAGTTAAAACACGTCATTGGCGAATTTCAACGCGTAGCCTTGTCGAAAAACCATATCGGTTTTATACTAAATCATAACGGGGCAGGTATTTACAATGTTCCGGCAGCACCACTAAAGCAGCGTATAATCAGCTTAATGGGGCGGTCGCTTAATCAACATTTACTCGATTTGAACACCAATACATCGGTGGTAAAAATTACCGGTTACATTGGTGATCCCCAGAGTGCAAAGAAAACTCCCGGAGAGCAATTCTTCTTTGTCAATGGTAGGTTTATGAAAAATCCATACCTGCACAAAGCCTTGATGATGGCATACGAAAAGTTGCTGCCACAGGACGCTATTCCGCCCTACTTCATTTTCCTTGAGGTTGATCCCCAGAACATTGATGTGAACATTCATCCCACCAAAACCGAAATTAAGTTTGAGGACGAGAGGGTGCTATGGCAAATACTTCACGCATCGGTGAAGGAAGCCCTGGGTAAATTTGCCGTTGTGCCATCCATTGACTTCGAAAGCGAGATGGTAATCGACATACCTTTCTTCCCAAAAAGTGCACCTGTAAGCCCGCCCGAAGTGGAGATAAATCCCAATTACAATCCTTTTAATGGAGAGCATGCCGGAAGGATACCCAAGGGCTATTCGCACAAACCATCGGAGACTTCGGTTAAGGGATGGCAAAACCTTTTCCATCAGGAAAGGGGAAGCGGCTTTGAGGATGCTGATACCAAAAAATCGACCGATCTTTTTGATGACGGAAGTTCCGGTGTGGTATTTCCCAATGCGGCACAGCGTTTTTTTCAGCTAAAAAACAGGTATATCCTCACCTCGGTAAAATCGGGGTTGATGATAATTGACCAGAAGAGGGCACACGAACGAATTCTCTACGAGAGCTACCTGCTTAACCTTTCCATGGGCCCTGTTAGTACCCAACAGGAGTTGTTTCCGCAGTCAATCGATCTTAGTGCCGGCGACCTGGCGCTGCTTTCGTCTCTTGTGGATGATTTGGCTACCCTTGGTGTCAGCATCAGCTTCTTGGGGCAAAATACCATTTCGGTGAACGCCTTACCTGCCAATCTGAAAATATCCAGTCCCGAACAGCTTATTCACGATTTTATCAATTCGTTTAAAGAGGATGTTGGAAATCAAAGTATTGATGTCCATCAGAAGCTTTCCAAGGCATTGGCTAAGGCTTCGTCCATTCCCTACAACCGAAAGTTAGAGCCCATTGAAATGCAGGATTTGGTGGACAAACTTTTTGCCTGTCAGTTCCCAAGTATTTCGCCCGATGGTAAACCTACCATTACCACCATCACCACCGATGAGCTGGATAAACGGTTTTAATTAGACCATATTTTTTAACTTTGACATTTCTTAGATGTCAAAAGGTTGCATTAGTGCATTTTTAGGGGGATTGACATCAAATTATCATATTTAAACATTGAGTGCGAGAACGTTGTTATCTCATTGTTCCCCTTTTTTTAAAAAAGTAGTAAGCATCAAGTAGCAAACGCCATGAATTACAGTCGCATTTCGTTTTTTCAGAATACTCCAACGGTGGTTAAAAATTTGATAATCATCAATGTTATCATGCTTTTAGCTACTTATGTGCTTGGTAATATGGGGGTTGACCTTAATCGCACTTTGGGCCTTTACTTTTTCCAGTCGCCGCATTTCAGGCCATTCCAACTGGTTACCCATATGTTTATGCACGGGGGGATTGCACACCTTTTCTTCAATATGTTTGCGCTGTACATGTTTGGGAGAGTTTTGGAACAGGTATGGGGAGGTAAGCGGTTTTTTGTTTACTACTTCTTCACAGGCATTGGTGCAGCGTTGCTGCATAATTTTGTTAACTATTTAGAAGCGCAGGCCATAATGTCGAACCTTACCCCCGAGCAAATAGCGGTGGTGAAGTCGGAGGGGACAGCAGTTTTCCTTAAAGGACAGAACTACAGCCACCAGGCCATGGGAGCCTTAAACCTGATTATGAATATCCCAACAGTAGGGGCATCGGGAGCGGTGTTTGGGGTGTTACTGGCATTCGGTATGTATTTCCCCAATACGGTGCTTATGCTCATATTCCCCCCCATACCCATCAAGGCCAAATACTTTGTGATGATTTATGGTGGCATTGAGCTGTGGCTTGGGATAACGCAAGCCAACAGCAATATTGCTCACTTTGCTCATCTTGGTGGCATGCTCTTTGGGTTCATCCTTATCAGGCTTTGGCGTAAGAGCAGACACAAATTTTATTAATCGGTTTAAGCGAATGGCATGGTGAACATTTGGCAAGAAATTAGGCAATCCTTTAGAAACGGGGGAATTCTGGTTAAATTAATCTATGTTAACCTTGGAGTTTTTTTGATTTACAATTTAGTTAAAGTCTTTTTGTTCTTAGGAGGTAGCGCTTTTCATACAGAGCTCACCCGTTTTTTGGCAGTACCTGCTTATTTACCCAACCTTGCGCATCGCCCCTGGACTGTTTTTACCTACATGTTTTTTCACGAAGGGTTCATCCATATCCTTTTCAATCTTCTGTGGCTTTACTGGCTGGGAAGAATATTCCTCAACTTCATGTCGGAACGCAAACTATTTGGGGTTTATATTATGGGAGGCCTATCGGGTGCTGCGTTTTACATCCTTTTCTACAATATTTTCCCGGTTTTTTCGGGAGTTCTCCCCGTATCATACGCTTTGGGTGCCTCAGCTTCCGTTTTGGCAGTGGTATTTGCAGCTGCAACTTACGCCCCAAACCTTCGGTTGAATTTAATGTTCATCGGTCCCGTTGCACTTAAATACATAGCATTGGTTATGGTTCTTTTAGATATTGTTGGGATGGCAGGTTCCAATGCCGGCGGACATATTGCCCATCTTGGCGGGGCACTTTTTGGCTATCTGTTCATTTACTTTCAGAAGTTAAATGTAAATTTGATAAAACCTGTTGACTGGTTTATGGATTTTGTTTTTGCCGGTCAGTCAAAAATGCGCAGAAAGAAAATGCGGGTGGAGTACAGGAAAACTTCGGATGATTACGAGTATAATCGGATGAAAGCCGAAAAACAGGCTGAAATTGATAGGATATTAGATAAAATTTCCAAAGCCGGTTACGATAGCCTTTCGGCTGAGGAAAAGAAAACGCTGTTTCAAATGAAGGATAGATAAACGCTATGGTATGCGAAGGTTTATTGATAGAATATTCCTTTTATTAACCCTCCTTTCGGCCATACTTCTGCTGCTGGCATACCTGTCAATTTACGTTAAGCCAACCCTTTTCTGGATTATTGGCCTTTTCGGTTTGGCCTATCCTGTCCTGTTGCTGCTCAACCTTGCGCTTTTTGTCTTCTGGGTACTTCGGTGGAAATGGGGTTTTGTTATTCCTTTGATTGCCATTCTTTTAGGCATAAATCACTTTTCCTGTTTCTTCCGGTTTCCCTTTGGGAAGGATGGAATTGAAGGCAAGGATGACGTGAAGATTTTAACATATAACGTTAACCTTTTTCAGCTGTCGGCTTGGGAAAAGAATCCGCCAACCCACAAGCAGATTTTTGACTTTATCCGCAAGGAGAGCCCCGATATTATCTGCTTACAGGAATTTTACGTGGTTGATGATAAGTTTACCGAAAAGCAGGCCAAGTCGTTGCGCAATTATCAGGTACATATTGGATATCTTGTAAAACGCAATAATTCAGGCTATGGACTGGCTACCTATAGCCGCTTTCCCATAGTGAATCAGGGGGTGATTAAGTTTGAAAACACAGCCAACTCTTGCATTTACACCGATTTGCTGATTGATGAGGATACCGTAAGAGTTTACAATAACCACTTGCAATCCCTAAGACTCAATGAGAGGAATATCAACTTTTTACTGAGTCAGGAGTTTCGCAGGGAGAATCAGGCCATGGACGAAATCCGCGACCTATCGTTTCGCTATCGCGATGCTTTGCAGAAAAGGGCATTGCAGGTTGAGCGGGTTACCGAGCACATCATGAACAGCCCTTATCCGGTGATAGTATGCGGCGATTTTAACGATTCTCCCATATCGTACAACTATTGGCAGATGCGCTATAACCTGAGCGATGCTTTCGTGGAAGCAGGGAAAGGGGTAGGGCATACCTATAAAAAATATTTTCCCTCGTTTCGTATCGACTACATTCTGTACAATCCCATGTTCAGGGCAACGAGCTACCATTCTCCCAGGATAAATTACTCCGACCACTATCCCGTGGTGGCAACCTTAAAGAAAAATAATTCAGATATTTAGAGCAATATTGCTTGGAAAAAGTAAAAGGCTACAAGGGTAGCCTTTACAAATATCGGGATGACGCAAACGGTGAAAAAATTATGGGTATAGTTTGAGCACTTTTTCCATTTTACACAGCTTGTGGGCTGTAGGTTAATAGGCCAACGGCCATTAATAGCATGCCGGATTATACCAACCGGAAAAATGATTCTACTTGTTTTTTATGCTTCCTGACCCTAAAACCTTGGCCTCCACCTGCGGATTACCGGTGTAAATTAAATCTCCGCTACCAATAATGTTTGCTTTAAGGTTTTCGCTAACAGATAGATAGGCGTCGCCCGATCCGGCAATGTTAACATCACCATTGGTAAATTCAATGTTTTTAAAAACAACATCTCCCGATCCGGCAATTTTAATATTGGCGCTGTTGGCTTTTCCTTCCCCCGAAATGGCAATATCGCCTGAGCCGGCTACTTTAGCGTTCACTACATCAACGGTAAGGTTGTCGATACGAACGTCTCCGCTGCCCGCAATGTTGATTGTAAGCGAATCGGTAGTTATGGGGCTAATAGCGTTAATATCGCCTGATCCGGCAATGTTAAGCTCTTCAACCTTAGGCATGGTGATGTGGATAGCTATTTTCCCTCCACGGGTAGAAAAAAACCGTTCCCCGTTGGTGTAGATTTTTAAGGTATTGCCCACAACTTTTGTTTCAATCTTTTCTAACAAAACTTTGTCAGCTTCTATCTTCACAAAATACTCATTGCCCTGCGTGAGAGAAACATTGGCAGGAACAGCCAAACTTATGCCCGTAAATCCTTGTAAATCCCTTTCTTCCTGTAAAACGATACCGCTAAGATCTGTACACCCAAAGGCTACAATGCCCAGACAAAAAGAGAAGGCAAAAAATGTACTTCGAACAATCTTTTTCATGATGATTATGGTTTAGTTAGTAGTTGAGAGAATGACGACATTTCGATTTGATATGCTGCACGGGATTAAAAAAAACGGCTTCTCCTTTTAATGATAAGGTAGAAGCCGCATGGAGACAATAGATTGGGTAGGCGTCTATGTCATTTTGTAAAAATCATTGCCCTTATCATCCACCAGGATGAAGGCAGGAAAATTTTCCACTTCTATTTGGTAAATGGCCTCCATTCCCAGCTCGGGGTACTCAAGCAGTTCCACCTTCTTAATATTATCCTGAGCCAGAATAGCTGCAGGTCCTCCAATACTTCCCAAGTAAAACCCTCCGTACTTCTTACATGCATCGGTAACGGCCTGACTTCTATTGCCCTTAGCAATCATAATCAAACTTCCCCCATGGCTTTGGAAAAGATCAACGTATGAATCCATCCTCCCTGCCGTAGTTGGTCCAAAGGATCCCGAAGGCATACTCGGAGGCGTCTTTGCCGGACCGGCATAGTATATAGGGTGATCCTTAATGTACTGAGGCAGCCCTTCTCCTTTGTCAAGGCTCTCTTTCAACTTGGCATGGGCTATATCGCGCCCCACAATTATGGTTCCGCTAAGCGAGAGGCGTGTGCCAACCGGATGCTTCGACAGTTCGGCTAATATTTTTGGCATGGGGATGTTCAAGTCGATCTTAACCCCACCCTCAACATCGGCTTTACGGTATTCTTCGGGGATATACTTACCCGGGTTATCTTCGAGTTTCTCAATCCAAAGCCCTTCCTTGTTTATTTTGGCCTTTATATTCCTATCGGCAGCGCAGGAAACCCCCATGCCAATTGGGCAGGATGCTCCATGGCGTGGCAAACGGATAATTCTGATATCCAAGGCAAAGTATTTGCCGCCAAATTGGGCACCGATGCCCAGCTTGTATGCGGCATCGAGAATTCGTTTTTCCAATTCCACATCACGAAAGGCCTGACCTCCCTCGTTGCCCTGAGTAGGAAGATTGTCGAGATACTTGGCCGAAGCCAACTTCACGTACTTCAAACAGGCCTCAGCAGAGGTCCCGCCAATTACAAAAGCCACATGGTATGGAGGGCATGCTGCCGTTCCAAGCGATCGCATTTTTTCCACCAGAAAGTTCTCAAGTTTTTCGGGGGTGAGCAATGCTTTGGTCTCCTGAAAGAGCATGGTTTTATTGGCCGATCCTCCCCCTTTGGCTACGAATAGGAAGTTATACTCGTTCCCGGAAACGGCAGCGATGTCAATCTGGGCAGGAAGGTTGGTCCCGGAGTTCTTCTCGCGATACATGTCAAGGGGTATAATTTGAGAGTATCGAAGGTATTCATCGGTGTATGTTTTATAAATACCCAGCGAAAGTGCTTCGGCATCGTTACAGTCTGTCCAAACCTGTTGCCCTTTCTTGGCAAATATTGTTGCCGTGCCCGTATCCTGACAGTAGGGCAATTTGCCTTTACCCGATACCACGGCATTCTGAATAAGCGTGAGGGCCACGTACTTATCATTGTCGCTGGCCTCTGGATCGTTCAGTATGGCCGACATCTGCTCAAGGTGTTCGGAACGGAGCAGAAACGAGACATCTTTCATGGCCCTTTGGGCCAATAGAGTAAGACCTTGCGGATCAATCTTCAGTACTTCTTTGCCCTCGAAGGTCGAAGCCGAAACATATTCATTGGTCAATCGGTAATACGTTGTTTTATCTTCACCTGTTGGACAAGGGTCATAGTACTTAAATTCCGGAGTTGGCATATGCTTAATTTTTTAAGGGTTAATATTTCAAAACTGGAATATTTAACTTTTCATTTTTTAACAAATATTTGGGTGAAGTAAAGTGTGCCATACTGATTTTTGGCAATACCAACACCAGTGTGGCTATAATTACCCTCAATATTCTTCTTATGCCCGGAACTGTTGAGCCAGCTATTCACGGCGTTCTCGGCTTTGGTGTGGCCGTAGGCCACATTTTCGGCAAATGCCATGCCTCCCATTAGTTTTGTGATGGCCGAAGTTCTAAGGGAAAATCCATCGTGACCAAAATCAACCCTTCCCGATGCCATGTCGAAGCTGTGCTGCCTTGCCACCTGATTAATAGCCTCTGTAAATTCCAACACGTCGAGCCCTAATGATTCCCTATGCACATTGACCAGATTGGCAATTTCGCGCTCCATGGCCAACAGATCGGGATCCAACGACTGTTGATTTGGCAATCCCAATAGTATTAGCATGAGGGTAGTGGCAATAATGGCTTTCATTTTCGAACTATTTGAATAGTTTATCCATTTCCTGCGGAGGAATGGCTATCACCGCCTTAAGCTTCCCTACCACAATAGGACGTTTGATGAGTTTAGGGTTTTCCATATAAATTCTTATCCACTCGTCGTCGTTAAAGTTCTTGTCTTTCAGGTTTTTGCGGTAGTACTCCTCTTGTTCCCTTGCCAACTTATGCGGCGCAAGGTTGGTTTTTAAAAGAATCTCCTTTATTTCATCCTTCGTGATGGGATCTTTAAGGTACTCCCTAACCTGAATATCAGTTGTTTTCGATTTAAGATATTCCAATCCCGATCGGCTATGCCTGCACCGCGGATTATGAAAAATTTTAATCATAAAAAAACCTGTTAGAACGACACAAGTTAACCTTTAATGATGAAAGTGTCAAAATAATTTGTTGTAGAAAAAATTAAAAAAGAAGAAATTTTTTAAACACCCATAATAATATGGCGGGTAATGAAATCACCTGCTATCGGTACGAATCAACTTTCTTACATAGAGATATTTTAGGAATTCTCTAAATTGATTGCTATACGATGACTAAAATGTAAAATAAATAAGTGTTAAGAATGGGCTTAATACTGCAATTGCAGGTTGAAATAATTAAGCAGCGATTCAAAAGTTTTAACCTTACCCCTGTAATCAAACCAAGAGGGAGGTATGCCTAATGGAGTATAGATAATTGCTGAATGCCCTTTTTTTTCGAATAGATTGCCCAATTCGAGGAATCGTTTAACGCCTCCGTAGAGTTTTGTGTGGGGTAGAATGGTACCAATAACCATCGGCCGGTGCGTTATTTCTATTGTCTACTCAATTTTTTTATACCGTTAAGGCAAACATAATGATTTTGCGCTTTCTTTTGTTGCATCATTCTCACGTTCTCATCCTGGTTTGACCAACCCGATTCGTGATGTAAGTGATATTGCACGGCTATATTCCTAAGCGATTTCATTTTATAACCCGCTTGCTCAAAGCGCCAGCCTAAATCAATATCTTCACCAATGGCAGGGCGTGTATAATCTTCATCGAAACCGTTTATGGCGTAAATGGCCTTGCGCGAGAAAGACATGTTGCACCCTTTAAGCTGGTACATGGAGCGTAGGGCAGGGATAAAACCCAATGGCCCTTTGGGGTTTATGAATACTCCTTCTTCAACGAATTGCGCACCCCTGCTCTTTATTAATGCGAAATTTTTAAGGATATAACCATTCAAGCCATCGATCCATAGCTTGTTTTCAAGGATTAGTTGCGTTGTTTCAGGGTCGAGTTTTATCCTTTTGCCTGCAAGGATTCGATCGGGATCAGACCGTTTTATGTGAAATTCGATGAACCTTGGATGCAATACGCAATCCTCATCGATAAAGATGAGGTAGTCTGTCGCTGCTGCTTCAATGGCTCTGTTTAATGCCCTGTTTTTACGCCACCCAACATCGGGTTGGGTAATGTGCCTAATGTTTATTGCACCTTTTATGCTTTGGATAAAGTTACTCATCTGCTCGTGCTGAGCGTCTTCCGTTACAATAACCTCAAATCGCCTGTCGGTTTGCTGTAGCGCCGATTTTATGACTAAATCCAGGTACCTGACGTTGTTGTATGCCGAGATGATTAGGCTGGCAACAGGGCTACTCATATGATTATGAGTTTAATGAAGAGTTTTTGAGTTTGATATCAATATGATTGGATATACCCTTTTCCGTCCATGTCAGCTTGGTTCTCTTTACTTCTCTACGTATTCTAATATTTCTCAACAAAGTATCCTTTGTCTTATAAGGCCGGGGATGATCCAGATGTACGCAAATCGCACTGTACCTTATCTGTTTGGATTTCAGGCCGGTATTCTTTAGCCTTTCTCCCAGTTCCCTGTCGAGGCCGCCGTATTGCATATCCTCGTTATAGCCGTTTACCTTTACTATATCCTCCTTCCATCCGCTGGAATTATGTCCATTCCAGGTAGCTCTGGTGGGTGTGAAGGTATTCATAAACCATTTCAGGAAACTGTTCCTGTACAGCTTGAGATACTTATATGTAAAGGGTTGCCCATTTTTAAGAAGCCATCGTGTCGAAAAAGGATTGCCCATTAGGATGTCCTGTTGGGTTATGGCATTTGACACAGTCAAATTCAATTTAAAATACCCTCCGCTTAAGAAGAATCCTTTTTTGGCTCTTTTGGCATGAATTTCAATAAAATCTTCTTGCGGGATACAGTCTCCATCTGTAAAAATTAGGTAATCGCCACGGCTGGCGATTATGGCCTTATTGAGAATTTGACATTTCCGGAAACCTTGGTGTTCATGCCAGACATGTGTAATGTTTAGTTTCGAGTTTTCTTTAAACCCATTGATTATGGCTTTCGTTTCAGCATCCGACCCGTCGTCGGCAATTACTATTTCAAATCCGCTAAGGGTTTGGCATTTAAAACCCCATAGCACTTTTTGCAGCCATTCGGGCTGGTTGTATGTGCTGATAATAATAGAAATATTTTCAGGCTGTATGGGGCTCTGGTAGGTAGGTTTTGTGTTGTTTTCCATAATTTGCCCTGCTATTGCATAATCCCACTCTTGCAGGGCAACCTTAACCCTCGTGTCAGTCAGCCTATTCTTTTTGTTATTCTTTTCAGTAAGAATTAGCCTGCGGAGTTTGGCATATTTTAGAAAGCATAGGTAGGCCAAATTAAGGCTGACGATGAAACCCATGTAGCCGTCAAGGAATCCGGTTTTAATTACAAAAGAGTGAAAAAAACGCCAGATGGGGCGGAAGGTTGTTTTGCCGATACCGGCTTTAATCCCCAATTGGTGATACTCTTTAGCCGATATGGAGCTGAAATGGTTTATTTTGGCAATATGCTCCTCTATGGAGTCGTATGCCCAATGCAGCAAATCCCCCTTAAGATAACCAGTGGTTGCACCTAAGTGCATAATAAATTTATCGTGAGGATTGATTCCACCCCATTCCCCTTTCCTCCGATCGAAAAGTCTTAGCTTACGCTCGGGATATAGGCTGGTATGATGCATCCACTGTCCGCAGAAATTGTTGAGCCTGTTGAATCTATATCCATCGAATAGCCAGTTGTTTTTTGCCTTAAGTATTGACTTGCGAAGTTCAGCCGAGAGTGCCTCATCGGCATCCAGCGAGAGGATATAGTCATATTCGGCCTGTTGTACAGCAAAATTCTTTTGCTCTTTATAACCCAGAAATTTCTGTTCGATAATCTTAGCCCCAAGCCTTTTGCAAATCTCAACGGTGCGATCTGTGGAGAGGGAGTCAACCACCACAATCTCATCGGCCACATCAACCAGCGAGTTGATACACTGTTCAATGTATTTCTCCTCGTTGTAGGTTATGATTACTGCCGA
Organism: Bacteroidetes bacterium ADurb.Bin008; assembly: GCA_002071445.1. Classification (GTDB taxonomy): domain Bacteria; phylum Bacteroidota; class Bacteroidia; order Bacteroidales; family Tenuifilaceae; genus MWFE01. Next base: position 107,004 of record MWFE01000020.1, read on the forward strand.
TATCTTGGGCATAAGTAAATTTTTAAAATGCAAAAGTAATGAAAATTGGCAGAGAAATCATTCAGGATATATTTATGCGCCGTCGCTGTTCGAATGGTAACCAAAAATTTTAACCTAAAACTTTATATACAGAAACTACAAGTGGCGTCCAATAGTATTCAAATGGCGCAAAATTGCCTTATTTTTGTAATTAATTGTTTACTATAATACAAAATTTTACCCATTGTGAAAAAGAGAGAATTATTTCAAACAATAATAATGATTATGTCTTTGACTGCAAATGCATTGTCACAGGAGCCTGTGCGTTACACCGAGCCTCCTGACGAGTTAAAAGAGTTATTGGAAGCACCTTCGACACCTGTTCTTAGGGTAAACCCAACCTCAACCCATGTATTATATGCATACCCCGAGGGAATGCCCGATATATCGGAATTGGCACAGCCCGAGTTAAAGCTGGCAGGTATTAGGATAAACCCTGCAAATTACGGGGCAAGCCGAACTTTATTTTTTAATAAGTTGACTTTGAGAAAGATTGAAAATGATAGTGGCGAGGAGTACCCCATTGTTGGATTACCGGAGGAAGTTAAAATTAACCTTTTTCGATGGTCGCCCGATGGAGCCAAACTAGCCATTATGATTTACCTTCCACACACTATTGAACTTTGGGTGGCGGATGTTAATTCGGGAAAAGCTTCACGTTGGGCTACCAACCTGCATAGTACCATTAACACTTCGCCCATTGCGTGGGCACCCGATGGAAGCTATATTCTATTTTCCTCAAGGGTGCCATACCGGGAAGAGTTCGACTATACCGATCCGCTTCCGGAAGGGCCAACGGTACAGCAAACCGGTGGTTTAGCCGCTCAGGAGCGCACTTATCAGGATTTGCTGAAAAATATGGCCGATGAAATGAAATTTGAACACTTTGCCACCAGCTGCATTATGAAGGTTGAAGCCGGGAAGGAGCCGGTAATGCTTTGGAATCCGGGGATGTTCAAAAGTTTTTCCATTTCACCTGACGGGCAGTACATTTTAGTTGAACAGCTCATGAGGCCATTTTCGTACAACGTTCCCTATTACCGGTTTCCCACCTGTATTGATATCTGGACAAGCGAAGGCAGGATATGCAAGAGGTTAGCCGAGATCCCTTTGGTGGAGTATATCCCGCAGGGGTTCAGCGCTGTGCGCGAGGGTCCCAGAAATTTCCAGTGGCAGTCCGATGCCGATGCAACCGTAGTGTGGGTAGAGGCGATGGACGGGGGTGATCCCAAGAAGGAGGCCGAGGTGCGCGATCAACTTTTTTCACTCAAGGCACCTTTTAAAGATAAAGCACAGCCACTGCTGTCGTTGAAGTATAGGTATAGCGGGATTCTCTGGGGTTGGAATAGTTTGGCGGTGGCCTACGAGTCGTGGTGGGAAACCCGAAGGGAGAGAACAATTTTCTTCAACCCCTCCAAAACAATGCAGAGCGGGCAGATTGTGTGGGACAGGTCGAGCCAGGATGCCTATGGCGATCCGGGGAAGTTTATTACAGAGGCTAATATACAGGGAGTCTGGGTGTTAAAGACCGACAAGGGGAAGCAGAAGCTTTACCTGTCGGGCGAGGGGAATTCGCCAGCAGGCAGCATGCCTTTTGTTGATGAGTTGGACATAAAAACTCTGAAAACTAAGCGCCTGTGGCAATGCCATGCCCCCTACTACGAATCATTTTCAAATTTCATCGGTAATAAAGTTGACAGGATACTTACAAGACGCGAATCTTCCGATGAACAGCCAAACTATTTTATTCACGATTTGAAGAAGGGAAAAGTTTCACAGTTTACACGGTTCCCTCACCCTTTTCCACAGCTGAAAGATGTGAAACAGGAACTGGTTAAGTATAAAAGGGATGATGGAATTGAGTTGACAGCGAACCTTTACTTGCCGGCAGGGTATAGCCTGAGCGATGGGCCACTCCCGGTATTAATGTGGGCTTACCCTGAGGAGTATGTTGATCCCGACTTAGCCGGACAGGTAAAGGAATCGCCTTACCGGTTCATCCGCCCATCCAGGCTATCGCCTGTGCTGTGGGTTGCGCGTGGGTATGCTGTGCTGGATAATTTGGGAATGCCCATTGTACGCAGGGATACTCTCGAACCCAATGATACTTTTACAGAGCAACTGGTTGCCAATGCCAAGGCAGCTGTGGACTATCTGGTTGGCAGAGGGATAGCCGATCCCGCCCGTATTGCCATAGGAGGACATTCTTACGGGGCGTTTATGACAGCCAACCTGTTGGCACATAGCAACCTGTTTGCTGCAGGGATTGCCCGTAGCGGAGCCTATAACCGTACCCTTACCCCATTCGGGTTTCAAGGAGAAGAGCGTAATCTGTGGCAAGCTCCCGATACCTACCTGAAGATGTCGCCTTTTATGTATGCCGATAGGATTAAGGCCCCTATCCTCTTTATTCACGGAGCAGAAGATAACAACAGCGGTACTTTCCCCATGCAAACCGAGAGAATGTACTCGGCAATCAAGGGGCATGGGGGCATTGCACGGATGGTGATACTGCCCTTCGAGGGGCATGGGTACCGAGCCCGCCAATCGTTGATGCATTCCACCTGGGAGATGGACAGGTGGCTGGAGATGTACCTGAAAAAATAGCCGTACTGACCGTAAGGGCAGGATTGCAGATGGATTTTCCGGTGCTACGAGGTTAAAAAAGGTTAAGTCTGGCTCCGAAGACCATTTATTGTAAACATCGAACTATTTTTGCGTAGGAAATAATCGATACATTGAAAAGGCTTGCATTACTTTTTGCTCTGACACGCATTGCTTTGCCATGGGCTCACGCTACGGGTAGGGATACCATCCCCGTGATCCATTTTCAGATTACCGATGCATCTGTGGGAAAGTCTGTTCCGTTGGCACACGTGGTAAATATCAATAGCCGAAGGGCTACCATTGCCGATATGCTTGGTTATTTCCATATTCCGATATCCGTGGGCGATACGTTAATGGTAACGGCAATAGGCTATTATGACATGAGAATCCCTTCGTGGGGGCAGTTTAGCGCCGATTCGCTCTATTTCCCCATTCGCCTCACACCGCGATTGTACGAAATAAAAGAGGTAAGGATAACACGATTTGGGTCGTACCAGCGGTTTATCAAGGAGGTTGCCTCAATGGAGATGCCATTATCGCAGGACGAAATAATGCAAAAGAGGTTAGAGGAATACATTAGTAAGGTTATCAACCAAATGGATTTTAAGAATATTGCGCCACCCACATCAGGATTAGTTTTTGGCGAAGATTGGTTTGCAAAGCAAAAGAAGAAAATTGAGGCCAAGCGCATTGAAGAGCAGAAGTGGGATATTATTTTCAATAAATTCTCGGCGGGAATTGTGCAGGAGTTAACCGGGCTGATGGGTCTTGATGCCATTAAGTTTATGGAGTACTGCGATTTTACCGAGGGATTTCTGCTTGTGGCCAGCGACTATGAAGTGCGGAAGATGATATTGGACAAGTATAAGACATACGATAAAAAACCGTTATCAACACACAACTGATGTACTTACCCTGTAAAGAGGATGTGGAAAAGGCGTATCGGAATGTGAAGCGCTTTGTACACCGAACCCCGGTGTTAACCTCGCGATTGATTGATGGCATAGCGGGTTGCAGCGTATTCTTTAAATGCGAGAATTTTCAGCGTGTGGGTGCTTTCAAGTTTCGGGGTGCCTCCAATGCCGTTTTTGGCCTGCCCGATAATCAGGCGGAAAAAGGTGTTTGTACCCATAGCTCGGGTAATCATGCTGCGGCACTGGCATTGGCGGCTTCACTGAGAGGAATTCCGTGCCATGTGGTGATGCCCGAAAACTCGCCACCCGTTAAGCGAAAGGCTGTGGAGGGGTATGGGGCAAAGGTTGTTACATGCCTGCCCACCCAGCAGGCCAGAGAGGCCAAGTTGCAGGAAGTGCAAGCCGCAACGGGGGCCGTATTCATTCACCCCTACGATAATGTTGATGTGATATGCGGACAGGGAACCGCGTCGCTGGAACTGCTGGATGAAATTGGCAATCTCGACGCCATTATTACCCCTGTTGGCGGTGGAGGTCTTTTTTCGGGAACGCTGACTTACTCCAAAGGGTTCAATGGCAGTATAAAAGTGTATGCGGGAGAACCACGCAATGCCGATGATGCCAATCGATCGCTGCGCGATGGCGTTTTGTACCCCTCTGTTAACCCCAATACCATAGCCGATGGGCTGAGAACATCGCTAAGCCCATTGACCTTTGCCATAGTGCAAAAGTATGCCGATGGGATATTCACCGTTTCGGAGGAGCAGATAGTGGAGGCCATGCGGCTGGTGTGGGAGCGAATGAAGATTATCATAGAGCCCTCGTCGGCAGTGCCTGTTGCCGCGCTGATGGCCAACCGGGGGCAATTTGCAGGGCAAAGGGTTGGAATAATTATTTCCGGAGGAAATGTGGAGTTGGGCAATCTGCCATTCGCCCATTGATAACTTTAGGGCTAACCATCGCCATCGGTTACTACCCCGCCCACGACTCCCTGTCGAGACTTCGGTACTGAATGGCTTCGGCCACATGTTCAGGTCTGATGGCATTGCAATCGCCCAGGTCGGCAATGGTACGCGAAACCTTGAGAATCCTGTCGTATGCCCTGGCTGAGAGCCCCAACCGCTCCATGGCATTTTTCAGCAACGCATTGCCCACATCGTCCAAAGCGCAAAAGCGCTTAATCAACTTGCTGGTCATCTGCGAATTGCAGTAAATGTTTTTCCACTCACCAAATCGCTTCTCTTGCATCTGACGAGCCTTAATCACCCTGTCCCTGATATCGTTTGAGGTTTCAGAGGGGGGCGAGGTGGCAAGCTTATCGAATGGTACGGGAACAACTTCAATGTGGATGTCTATTCTGTCGAGCAGCGGGCCTGAAATTTTATTCAAATACTTCTGCACCACTCCGGGCGAGCATACGCATTTCTTTTCGGGATGATTGTAATACCCGCAAGGGCAGGGGTTCATGGATGCCACCAGCATGAACGAGGCGGGGTACTCAATCGAAAACTTTGCTCGCGATATGGTGATAACCCTATCTTCCAATGGTTGGCGCATAACCTCCAGAACGGTACGTTTGAACTCGGGCAACTCATCGAGGAAGAGCACTCCGTTGTGTGCAAGGGAGATTTCGCCGGGCTGCGGATAGGTACCTCCACCCACAAGAGCCACGTCGGATATGGTGTGATGAGGGCTTCGGAACGGTCGGCGGGTCATGAGCGAAGTGTCGTGGGCTATACGCCCTGCCACAGAGTGAATCTTGGTGGTTTCCAGTGCTTCGCGTAGTGTAAGGGGTGGCATGATGGTTGGCAGCCTTTTGGCCAGCATGGTTTTCCCTGCACCGGGCGGGCCAATCATGAGCAGATTGTGCCCACCGGCAGCGGCAATTTCGAATGAGCGCTTCACATACTCCTGTCCCTTAACATCGCTAAAGTCCACGTCGTAAGCATTGGCATGCATGTAGAACTCCGCCTGGGTATCCACGATGGTGGTTTCGAGGGTACTCTCGCCATTGAAGAAATCAACCACCTGAACTAAATTATCCACCCCATACACGTCGATACCGCCTACCACTGCTGCTTCGCGGGCATTGGCCTTAGGGACAATCAATCCTTTGAAACCCTCCTCCTTGGCCTGTATGGCGATGGGTAGTACACCCTTAATGGGCTGGACGCCACCATCGAGCGAGAGCTCGCCCATGATGACGTAGTCGGCAAGCCAATCGGGCTTTACCTGCTCCGATGCTGCCAGTATCCCGATGGCCAGAGGCAGGTCGTAGGCTGCGCCCTCCTTGCGGATGTCGGCAGGGGCCATATTGATAACAACCCGATTCTTTGGGAACTTCAGCTTGTTCGACTCAAGGGCTGTGGTAATTCTCTGCTGGCTTTCGCGTACGGCGTTGTCGGGCAATCCCACCAAAAAGAAGTTGATTCCTTTCCCAACGCTCACCTCAATGGTTATGGTGGTGGCTTTTATTCCGTAAACGGCACTTCCGTACGTTTTTACAAGCATAGAGATAGAATGAAAATGAGGTAATAAAGGTAGAAAAAAAAGTGAGAACAATGGCATTCAACGCCAAAACAAAAGGGATGACCCATTATTTGAGACATCCCCTCTTAACGGTATAATATTGTGTTTGAAAATTTATAAAACTCGCTTTATACCATGTCTTTAGCGATTCTCTCGGCCAACTGTGCAAATTCCTCCTTGCTTAGCTTTACCCGTGATTTGGAAAAGTTTATGTCGCCTTCGCTGTTGAGCGGAACCAGATGAATGTGAGCATGAGGGACTTCCAGCCCAAGCACCGCAATGCCAATCCTTTTACAGGGTACTACACTTTTAAGCGCCTTGGCTACGCGTTTGGCAAAAACCATCATGTCGGCCAATGTGTTGTCGTCTAAATCGAACAGGTAGTCTGTTTCCTGTTTTGGTATCACCAGCGTATGCCCTTTTACCAAAGGGTTTATGTCTAAAAAAGAGAAGAAGCGCTCATCTTCGGCAATTTTGTACGCGGGAATTTCGCCTGCTACAATTCTTGAGAAAATGGTTGCCATAGTACAATAAATTTTAATAGTATTATCGTGAAATGCTGATTATCTCAAACTTAATCATTCCGGAGGGTACCTGTACGTCCACAACCTCTCCGATGGTTCGTCCAATTAAAGCCTTAGCAATGGGAGTTCCGACGGATAGTTTCCCTTCCTTAATGTTGGCCTCGCTTTCGGCCACAAGGGTATATTCCATTATGGCATTGCTCTGCGTATTCCTAATCTTTACCCGTGTGAGGATTTGCACCCTATCGGTATCGATTTTCGATTCGTCAATGATTCGCGCATTGGCAATGGTATTCTCCAACTTAGCTATCTTCATTTCAAGCATTCCCTGTGCTTCCTTGGCTGCATCGTATTCGGCATTCTCCGACAAATCACCCTTATCGCGTGCCTCGGCTATCAATTGCGATATGGCAGGTCTTTCAACGGTTCTGAGCTGTTCCAGCTCATCTTGCAACTTCTTCAAACCCTCACTTGTTATGTAAATCACCTTGCGCATAGAATTTGGTTTTTTAAGGGGTAAATAAAAAAGAATCCCGACAAAATATCGGAACTCTTCTTGCAGCTAATTTAAGACTTATTTACAAATAATCAAAAACTAATGGTTGATTTTTGGGTGAATGGAGAAATATTTTGGGTTGATAATCTCAGAGTAGAGAATCGCTTTTCTTACATCGAATTCTTCCTTCAGGCTGGCAAAAGGTGAATCAACTTCCGCTTCTTCCTTTAAATTGCGGTGCAACTCTTCGGGTTGTGCATAGTGAGCTGCACCGCTTTCAACTTCTTTATAATCAGCCAAGTAGTCTGATAAGTTGAAAGACTTTTCAGCATTTGGATCATCCCACACTTCTTCCAATGAACTATCATCAGTATCTATTTGCTCAAGTGATGTTCCATAGAGGCTGCTCTCAATATTTTCCTCTTCTTCTGTGTAGGGCATGCCGGTAGGTTGTAATTTATCCTGGTATAGCCCCTTATCAAGCAGAATGTGCAGGGGATCGTCCTTCCGGAATGTCACGGTGTCGCCAATAGGCTCAAATATTTCAGAGGTATTGGCAGGCGCAACGGGTGCTTTCTTTGCTGCCATGGCCTTTTTCTTCTTGCTCTGGGCAATGGCGTTGACAATTGCAATGATAACGGCAATGACAATGTAGAATATGCTATCTGAATCCATTGGGGCAGCTATTTTTTTTCCAAAATAGTAATTTTTTCCTGAGGGTATTCTTCGATGGGTATTTTTTTTCTGTTTCCTTAAGATTTTGTTTCATGCGCATTTGAACATGTGGCTCCTGTTTGGCAATATGCTCTGCGTAAAGTTGCTTCCTCATCTTTTCCTCTGCACGTGCCTGTGCTTTCAATGGCCTCATCGCCTTACGTTTTTGTCTGGCCATTTTCATGTTGTTCCTGGTGGCTTCGAATTTCCTTTTGAGCTGTTCTCTCTGAAAATTTTTCTGGTAGCCAAACAGGTTACCCTCCAACCCCGAGGGGTAAACCTTGGGGCTGCACGCAGCAATTGCCATGGCAAGGGTAGCAATGACCATGAAGAATTGGATCCTATATGTTCGGCGGCGAAGCATAAACAATTTGTTGTTCGTTGAATCTCTCAAAAAAAGTATGCCATTCTTTGTTATTAAAAAACCGCAACGAATGCTTATTTTTGAGAAAAATAATGCCATGCGTACTGCAAAGATAGTTTTATTTGGATTAGCTGCGCTGTTAACGCCCATATTCCATTCGTGTGTTGAGGAAGAGCCCAAGATTGTGCCCGATGTGTATGTCGATTTTTACGTAAACCTCGATTTGCCGGAGTTTACCTCACTCAATGCCATCAACAATGCCGTTAAGGTGGCGAATCAGGGATACGACAAGAACGGGATAATTATTTATCGCTATACCCAGGACGAGTTTTTGGCTTTCGATGCAACCTGCCCTCAGCATATTGGCAATAGCACTTCTGTGGATCTCGACGATAACGGTGCGGCAGGCACCGCCACTTGCTCGCATTGCAATGCCATTTACCGGTTTATGAACCTTGGCTACCCCGATAAAGGCTATCCTCTTAAACGGTATTCCGTAACAGTATCGGGGAGAATTCTTAGGATTACAAACTAATGTCTATCCCCCATAGACGCTTATTGTCCATACAAATTGAGAAATCTAAGAGCCATATCTCAGTTTGTAAAAATCCATCGCCTTTTAACTGTTTGCCTTGCAATTTTTTGTATATTTAGTGATTGAAAAATTGTACTCAACCCGGTTGCACCTATCTTTCCAATTTCAGCTGTATAAGCGAAATTAAATAGCGGGTATAAATGAGTTAGCGGTCAGGTTTGGACGACCCATAAAACGAAAAGACAATGGCAAAATATAAATTTACACAATCACAGTTTGACGAAATTCTCTTGTTACTAAAAAGACGAGTAACAGAAAGTCGTGATGAACAAAAAAAGACACGAGCTAAAATTAGAAAATTAGGGTTTCATATTTCTGACTATTTCACTGGTTTTAGCGACATTGACTTCAAAAAACTTTTGTCCAAAGGCGACATTGAAATAATAGGCAAACAAATTTCTAACGCAACGCAGACGACTAAATCATTTGTTGCAAAATCAACAACGAATACTTTTACGCATAAAACTCGGACAGCAACAGCAAACAACAAAGACGAGGATTATGTGCTTGACCTTTGCGATAAAGTTTTAGGACATACATCTTCCAGACAACATAAATTTGACTTTTGCTTGGCGACCCTAACTCTAATGGTGTGTCTGCCAAACTACCAGTTGATAGTTTTTATCAGGACTTAAATCTTGTTGTTGAGTATCGTGAAAGACAACACACAGAAAGCATAAACTTCTTTGACAAGCCAGATAAAATGACAGTTAGTGGAGTTCATCGTGGAGAACAAAGAAAAATTTACGATGAACGAAGAAGAGAGATTTTGCCAAAACATAACATTCATTTGGTGGAAATATCTTTCTCTGACTTTGACTATGACGGACAAAAAAGAATTATCCGAAATCCAACCAAAGACATTGAAATTGTTAAACTAAAACTAAAAAAATTTTTATCTTGACAATCAGAACCGCTAACAAGCAGTTTGGCATTATAGTGGGTGAACGGCTTCGATTGAAGTTTATCGGTTAAAATCCGCCACAAACGCCAAATTGCCAAAACGTTATGTGCAAGTTTATGTAACCACTTGTCCTGAAATAGGATGACTCAAAAACATAAAAGAACAGAAAACAAATTGTTATGACATATGATTTCTTAAATAAATATAAGACTAAGGGACATTTTACTTCTAAACCTTATGAATCTTTTACAGAGAAATGTAATGCTCCTAATGATAAAGCTCGTGTATAATTGATTTATAAAATCATTGATGGTAAAGAAAGGCTTATATATTTTTTTGGGGCAAGTGGACAAAAAAATACTGACAGTACATTAAAAGTTAGAAAAGGAGGTATGTATAACCGTTTAGTGAATGGATATCATCCGAATAAGTTTGGTATTAATAAAAGAGTAAATAGAAAGGCTTAAGACTAGGAAAAATTCATACCTTTGTCCTATGAGCCTTGTAAAATATAGTAAACTGAGCGATTACA
>MWFE01000021.1 GCA_002071445.1 Bacteroidetes bacterium ADurb.Bin008
GAATACGATTTCACCCTTTGAGTTTTTAATCTCGAAAAGCGGAGCATCGGGATCGCCATTGGGTTCTCCCTTAAATTGGCTTGCGCTCTTGGCGTGCATGGCGTATGGCACGGAAAGCAGCTGAGAAGTGCCCATCTCGGTGTAATTGCTACCCCCCTGGATATCAATCTCCACCTTGATGAAATGGCTGTCAGACGACCATTCCACATCGCTTAACTTCCCCTCTTTGGGGTTGCCTGTACCAATTACCAGGTTGACTATTCCTAAGTTATTGGTTGCGGTGGAAAAGGTTTCTACGTATACAGCATCCCCGTTAATTCCACCCTTAAGGATGCTAATCCTGATGCCTACGGATTGGTTTTGGATTATTTCACCATTGGAACTGCGTATTACAGCCTGATAGTTAAAACCCGAAGGGTTTTGCCCCAGCACTTGCAGGAAGGAAAACCCGAGGATAATAAGTGGTACAAGAACTCTTTTCATAGGGCATGATTTAAATTATTAATTACTTGCTAAGATATGATTTTCTGTAGTTTTATTATTATATTTCAATGAATTTTTATAAGAAATAAAGCATTAAACCAGCTGAATATTGTAATGAATAATTCCAATACTCGCTATTATTAACAGAGTTGTTTTCAGATAATAGAAAAAAAGTAGAACGGGATTTAGAAACGTCAACGGGTTTAAGGAAGTTGTTTAAACAACCTTCATCCCAATCACAAGTTGATCGTCAATTTGCTCATATCCATCCATCCATCTCTCCATTTCAGACTTAAGCAATTCTCTCTGGGTTTCAATGCTCTCGTGGTGGATAGACAAAAGAAAATCTTTGAACTGCTTTTTCATATACTTCCGTCCATCTTCCCCGCCAAACTGATCGACAAATCCATCGGAGAAAAGGTAAAAAGTATCCCCTGATTTTAAGGTAATCTCTTCTCTTCTAAAGGGCTCGTCCTGTTTTACGTATGCCCCAATGGGCATTTTATCGGGCTTATACTCTACCAGTTGGTTGTCGCTGATAAGTACCAGCGGGTTGTTTGCCCCTGAGAATTCGAGTTTCATGGTAGCGAGATCAATGGATGCCAGGGCCATATCCATACCATCCTTCCGCTCGTCGTCTTTTCCCTCCCTGATACCCTGACTCAGAGTATTGATTACATACTCCCTGAGACGATTGAGGATCATATCAGAGTGGATAATATCGAGTTTCCCGACGATTTCGTTGAGGAATGAAGTCCCCAGCATGCTCATGAATGCCCCCGGGACGCCATGACCGGTACAGTCAGCCGCAATAACAATAAGCCTGTTTTTCTTTTCGAAATGGTGAATCCAGTAGAAATCACCGCTAACGATATCCTTTGGGGCAAAATAAATGAAATACTCAAATTTGTTTGAGGTTTGTTTATCGGGCAGAATAGCGGTTTGTATCCTTTTGGCATACCTTATGGAGTCGGTGATGGCAATGTTTTGGTGTTCAATCCTCTTGTTCTTTTCCACAATTTCAGCAGTTCGTTCTTTCACAATAGCTTCGAGGCGCTTTTTGTCTTCCTGAAGTTTCCTGGTGTATAGGGCTACAGTGATACGAATAAATACGAAAGCCAGCAAAAAGTAGAGAATGTAAGCCCACCATGTGAGGTACCAAGGGGGCAGTATCCTAAATTCAACAACAGCCTGATGGCTCACAACACCATATAGGTTTTTTGCCCTAACATGGAAACGGTAGGTCCCATGACTAAGGTTAGTGTAGTTCCTATAATTGTCGTTTTGCCACGTTGACCAGTTGCGGTCGTTACCCTCTAAGTATGACTGGAATAGTAATTCATCCTCGTTTTCGAAGAAACTGGCCGAAAAAACAAAGGCAATATTGTTGTGACTAAAAGAAATGGGCGAAGTAAAGGTTTGTATTGATAATGACTCGTCCGTACTTTTACTGAGAAACCCTTCAGAACCATTGTAAATGACCGAATCGGAGCCAATGGTGATAGACCGTATCAGGGATTCGTATGGTTGATGATACTCTTTCGCTCTCTTGATATTGTGAATAAACAGACCGTCCTGACCGCCTACCATTGTGTAGGGGTAATCCTCCATGGCCGTGTAGATGGTCATGGAGGGAACAATGCGCAACGAAAGAGTATCCCTGTGCCACGAGTTGTCGATTTTAATCAGAAGGTCAGCACGAGTCACATTGCCACTGCTGAAAAAGGCCAGGGCCCGTGATTCGTTGATGGGGAATATCTCTCTGAGTGTTTCCTTATGATTAACGTAAAGGGTATTGAGCGGAACGCATGGTACAAAGTCGCGATTGCCAATCAAGTACTTATATATAAATCCGTTAGAATTGAAATATATATCGTTGTCGAAGCTGAGGAAATCGCCTATTTTCCCGTCAATTGACTTTGGCAGTGGCAGTGTCGAACCTTCGGAGTCAATGAGGTGTAATCCGGAGAACGATTTACACCAGAGGTTACCCATTTTATCTTCGCATATGCGGGTGATGGCCTCGTTCTGAAGGGCAAATACCTTGTCGTCCAGGGATAGACGATTATTTTTAATCTGAAGAATTCTTATTCCCCGCGAGGTGGCAACGTATACCCTGTTAGGGAATTTTTCTGACTTAATCAACTTGTATGTTTCCAGATTTGTGTTGAGAGGAAAAGCTCTGTCGCCCCTCACTTCGTAAATATCCCTGACGCTGGCTGCAATCAGTATTTCATTGTTTTCGGTTGTGGGAACAGTAAGAAGGGAATATACTGCTTCGGCTGGCATCCCAGAGATGGCCTTAAACGAAGTGTTTTCGCCCGGTTTTTTTATTAACTTGAATACGCCAAGCATGGTAGCTGCGTAATAGTTGTTATTGTGCTTCACAATATTATGTACAGCACCGTTCAGCCCCGATTCGCCGGCAAACATTCTAACCGGCGAAGTGATATTCACCGAGGTAATTCCCTTGGTAAGGGTAATCCACAGCACGTCCGATTTAGCGGTATCGAAAAAGAGGTTTGACACTGTTTCGCTTTGCATACCAAGCGATTCATTGAGATGGGTAACAATTTGACCCTGTTTGTTTATAACAAATACGCCATCTGCATGAGTGCCAAAGGCAAAGAGGGCGTCGTTGATTTGTACACCGGAATAGAGTATGTTCTCGTGGAGAATCCTATTTGTGGTTGCTGCTGTGTTGTTGAAGTTAAAACCTGTTACCTTACCGGTTTTGGTATTGAACAAACACAACCCATCCTGACTTGTGGAAATGAGCAGCGTATCACCCCCCCAAGGGAGCATGGTAAAAATATCCTTGTTGATAAAATTCTCGCTTCCCTTTATCTGAGATAGTTTGCCTTTTTCGAGGAGCATTAATCCGGAATCTGGATTACTGGTGTAAAGGCGATTGTTAACCATAAAACTCCAAAAACTATCCTTTGGTAATTCAATGGTTTCGAGAGTGTAACTATTGGGTTCGTATATGAATAAGTGTTGTAGGGTACAGAAATAAACATACTGACCATCGGAATGGGTTTTCCATACACGGGATATGCCAGTGCTATCGCTGAGAAGGTAGGCTAAAGATTCATATATCAACTCTCCTTGTTGGTTGGCAATCAAATGGCCGAAATCATCTACACCACCGGCATAGATAGTCCCATTGGGACCGCAGGCGAGTGACAGGATGTAGGTTTGGCCGGGAACATCAATCTTTCTCCAGGACTGGCCATCGTACTCCAAAATGCTATTGGAATTGCCAAAGTACATAACTCCTCTGTTATCCTGTGCAATGGACCAGTTCGATTCTGAGGCTGCATAAGTACGCGGAGAGTAGTTGGTGATAAACGGGATGCCATCGACATTTACCTGTGCCAATGCGTAATAGGTAATGCTAAGTAAGCCAAGTGATATAAAAAAGGTTTTTATGGAGGCAGAAAACCGCATACGAAGAAATAAGTAGAATACAATCTACAAATTTAAAATTAATAATTAAAAATCATATAATTTTTTGGTATTGTACTATCGATTTTATGAAAAGAATTGATGATTATGTTCATTGTTTGGTTTTTAAAATCGCACTTGCGATTTCTCTAAAAATGGCTACTTTTGAGACAGAAAAGAAACCTTATGATAGCGATAGGCCTTACTGTCTAATTAAACCAAAATGTAATCCGCCCCATGAGAATTAAATTAATGCATAGCGCGAAATTCATCTTGCTATTATTAGTACTATATTTCCCATTATTTGGGCATCTCGATACCCTTCCTATTCGACTTTTTGATGAATCCCGACTGGCTGTCAATGCGTATGAAATGCACAGGGGAGGGAGTTGGATTGTTACCAGTTTTGAAGGAGAACCTGATATGTGGAATACAAAGCCTCCCCTGATGATCTGGCTACAAGTATTGTTCATGAAATTTATAGGTGTTAATGAGTTGGCCATTCGCTTACCGGCAGCCTTGGCAGCATTTCTGATTTGCATTTTTTTCCTATCCTTCACGGCGAGGAGGTTTAAAGACCCTTGGCTTGGCATCATTTCATGTATTGTGTTAACATCAACCGTAGGGTATATTCACGTCCATGCAACCAGGACAGGCGATTACGATTCGTTGCTCACCCTGTTTACAACACTGTATCCGTTACTCTTCTTCTCGTTCATAGAAACGAGGGAAACGAAGTATTTGTACTACACGTTTATTTGTCTGACCCTAAGCGTGCTGACTAAAGGTATTGCCGGATTGCTATTCGTCCCTATTTTACCTCTATATACACTGTATAAACGCAGGGTGGTGGCCATTATAAAGGATAAACATTTTTATGTGGGATTGGGTGTGTTTCTTTTCGTTTCATGCGGATACTATTTACTTCGCGAATCATTAAACCCCGGATTTATTTAGGCGGTTTGGCACAATGAGATTGGAGGCAGGTATGCAGAGGTTGTTGAAGGGCACCATGGCGGGTTTTGGTACTACTATAGGTTGATTGTGGATCACCTGTTTACCTACTGGTACCTGTTGGTTCCCTGCGGTGTCCTTATAGGGTTGTTTCACAAGAACCCGTTGTATCGCAATCTCACTGCTTATTTATCTGTTTTGATTGTTTTTTATTTTCTGGTTGTATCCTTTGGCAAAACAAAACTTCAATGGTATGCTGTTCCCATGTACCCTTTTCTGGCCATGTTAGTTGCCATATTCATAAACTACATTTTTCATTGCTTGGAGCAATCATCCTGGCTAAAAAAAACATTGAGGGTAAATGTTCTCCCATACATCTTCCTTTTTATGGTTTGCGTAAACCCGGTTAGCCGCATGATTAACACTACAATTTCTCCCAAGGAATTTCTATGGGAAGTGGAGAGGTACCGAATAGGTTATATACTGAAGGATGCCTTGAAGGGAAAGTCGGATCTAAACGGATATACCCTGTTGCACAAGGGTTATGCAGCACATTTTTATTTTTATGTCACTGTAATGAGCCATAAAGGGATTGATATTGCACTAAAGAAGGAAGCCAATAATCTGCAACCCAATGATAAGGTTTTTGCCCAGCAAGAAGAAATGAAGGATTACATTGTCAGGAACTATGCTTACAAAGTTCTGAAAAAGGAAGAAGATGTCGTCTTTTACCAAATCATTAATCCATTAGACCATGAATGAACTCACAGTGATTATCCCTCTGTATAACGAACAGGAGATTATCAACGAGCTTTACGACCGGCTTAGTGCCTCTGTGGCAAGCATTTCTCCCGATTTTATACTGCTGTTTGTTGATGATGGGAGCAAAGACCATACTTTGGAAAAGGTAATGCAAATTGCAACAAAGGATAAGCGGGTGAAATACATCTCCTTCAGCAGAAATTTTGGGCATCAGGTTGCGGTATCGGCAGGTTTGGACCATTGTCAAAGCAAGGCGGTGGTTATCATTGATGGTGATTTGCAAGATCCCCCGGAGCTTATCCCTTCATTGTATGCCAAGTATCAGGAGGGTTTTGAGGTGGTTTATGCACGAAGATTGAAAAGGAAGGGTGAAACTTGGTTCAAACTGCTTACAGCAAAATTATTTTACAGATTGATGAAGCGAATTACCTCAATTGACTTGCCTTTGGATGTTGGCGATTTTAGAATAATTGACCAAAAAATCGTGGAGTGCCTAAGGCAAATGCCCGAGCAGCACAAGTTCTTGCGGGGACAAATAGCGTGGCTGGGTTTTAGGCAGGCATTTGTTGAATATGAGCGCGATAGCCGTAAAGCCGGAAAAACCGGCTACCCTCTTAAGAAAATGGTTCGTTTCGCCCTGGATGGCATAACCGCCTTCTCCAATTCTCCATTAAGGTTGGTTACAAACTTGGGCATTTTCATTTCACTATTATCGTTTTTAATCATTCTTTACGCCCTATATTCACACTTTGTTTTACAGCAAACCATAACAGGATGGACTTCGCTCATTATCAGTTCTATGTTTATCGGCGGGGTTCAATTGCTTTCCATAGGAATTATTGGTGAGTATATTAGTCGCATCAATACCGATGTTCGCAAAAGGCCGTTGTACATTGTTGATAAATCGAATATTGACACTAATTAGCAGGAAGAATACGATACTTTATTTTGGAAAAGCATTTTAAGCTTAAAGAGATTGATTAGTTGCGGAATACCGAAAAAACTTTCTGCGGCCATCTCTGCTGAAGCAAAACCTTGGTTTGTAGCAGGTTAATAGTTTGTTTTTATTCTTGTATTTATCCTAAATCTGCAATTTAATTCTTGCGCTTGTCGGTTACCCCTTGCCATTAGATTTTTTGTTAACAAGATTTCATTTTCTTACTTTTGTCATCTTATTCAAATTGTTGGCTTTATAAGAGAAGTGACAAAATGCTCAGGTTATAACTAATTAATGCCCCAAAATTGCTTTGAGATGCCATTGAAGTTAAGTATTATCATCCCGGTTTTCAATGAGGAGAAGACCATCCACTTGATACTGGATAAGATTTTACAAGTAAAGTTAATAAATGGTCTTGCGAAAGAGATGGTCATAGTTAATGATTGTTCTACCGATGGAACAGTGGATGAAGTGAAGCGATATATCGCAAGCCATCCGGATGAAAGTTTCATTTTTTTCTCACAAAGTAAGAACATGGGGAAAGGTGCAGCCATACACAAGGGCATTGAGTTGGCCACCGGTGATTTTATCATTATCCAGGATGCGGACTTAGAATACGACCCCCACGAGTATAATCTACTCCTTGCACCTATGCTCAATGGGTTTGCCGATGTTGTTTGCGGATCACGATTCATGGGGGGTAACCCTCATCGCATTCTGTTCTTTTGGCACAGCATTGGCAATAAGCTGCTGACATTCCTATCGAATATGTTTACCAATCTGAATCTTACGGATATGGAAACATGCTATAAACTATTCAGGGCCGATATACTAAAGCAGTTAAGGTTGAAAGAAAATCGGTTTGGGTTTGAACCCGAGGTGATTGCAAAAGTTTCGCGATATCCCAATGTTAGAATTTATGAAGTGGGTATATCCTATTACGGCCGTACATATAAAGAGGGAAAGAAGATTGGCTGGAAGGACGGGTTTAAAGCCATATGGTGTATTATTAAGTATAATATCTTTTCTACAAGCTATCTGAAAAATGATAAATAGAAAAAAATAATGGCGATAAACTATCCATTGAACGATGAAAACAATAAGATCACAAAGCGATAGGTTTTTACTAGTTTTAGTTCTTTCATCGTTATTCATCTTTTTTTTAATCCTGACTATTCTGTCCAAAGGAGCTTATGGGGGGGGAGATGATATTACGCACTACCTGATCGCTCGGTATGCCTATAAGCACCCAATTAATTTGTTAAGTCACTGGGGAAAGCCTTTTTATACTCTTCTTATTTCGCCATTTGCTCAATTTGGCTTCTTAGGTTCAAAGATATTCAATCTTATTGTTGGGATAGCCACTTCATATTTATGCTATAGAATTGCGAAGCACTTTCATTATCCGAAACCTTATCTTATCCCCATATTCGTACTTTTTACCCCTGTTTATTCCATCATGGTTCTTTCCGGCATGACAGAGGTGCTGTTCAGTTTTATCCTAGTTCTTTCAGTGTTTTTGTTTCTCCGAAAGTCGTATATTTTAGCAGCAATAGTTCTATCCTTTCTACCATTTGTTCGAAATGAAGGAGTTGTAGTATTTCCCATTTTTATTTTTTTGTATATACTTCAACAGCAGTATAGGGCTATTCCTTTCCTTTTTTTGGGATTTTTGGCTTATAGTATAATTGGGTATTTTGCTTTCGATGACTTTTTTTGGGTGATAAACCAGTTACCATACGGCGGATCCAGTGTATATGGTAGTGGTAGTTTAATGCATTTTATAATTAACACCGATAAAATAAATGGCTATCCCCTTGGGATACTATTCCTAATGGGGGCTATTGGGTTATTAATTCAATGGGGGAAAGAAAGATTTTGCGTTAGATCAAACGCATTTTTTCAAATAACAATCATTCTGCTCCCGGCTATGGCATACTATTCAGCACATTCTTTTATGTGGTGGATTGGGGGAGGAGGATCATTTGGATTAGTGCGTGTTATGGCCGGAATAACTCCACTTATGGTTATAGTTAGCCTAAATGGTATTAGCATATTGCTTTCCATGGTTAAGAGCAATAAAATTCAGCATGCTATCGTATTGGGGATTACAATTTTAGCATTATTGTCACCATTCCACGCCTTTAATATTCCATTAGGATACGACGGCAGGGAAAAGTTAATGCAAGAAGCAGTGATTTGGTTCAAAAATTCAGAGTACAAAGATGACAAGGTTTTATTTTGCGATCCCCTGTTTGTTTTCTATGCGGGAATTGATCCCTATGATGGTGCTAGCGCATCGTATCTTTGGTGGGACAACAAGAGGGATTATCCTCAAAAAACGGAGAATGAAGTGATCATTTGGGATGCACAATTTGCTCCCAATGAACATCGAATGCCAAAGCATATACTCATGGAATCCCCATATTTAAAACTTGTAAAATCTTGTGAACCCACTTTTCCATTTATTACTTTTGGAGGTTACAATTATGAAGTCCTTATTTTTTCAAATAGGATAGATACATTATCAAATAATTAGACAAATATTTAACTCTTATTTATCCATTCAACTTCAAAACATTTTATGTGCATGCTTAAAAGTTCTGTTTAGAAAATAATAGAATACCATATGAGAAAACTTCATTTAATAACCATTATTTTTATCCTTCTGGCCACTATATGGTTGCAGTTCTTTGTAAAGGGATGGAAGCAAGACAGGATAATAGATTGGGATACAATGATATACTATTCTTACCTCCCTGCAACTTTTATACATAACGATATTACATTTGAATTTACCAAAACCGATATTGAAAAGTATTCACGTAGGTTTTGGGCTATTAGGTCTCCGGGTGGGGGGCTAGTGGTGAAGATGAGCATGGGCATGGCTTTTATATACTCTCCATTTTTTTTCATCGCCCATTCTGTTGCCCAACCCCTAGATTATGAAGCCGATGGATATTCAGTACCTTACCAAATGGCCATTGCTTTTGGGGCAATACTCTATTTTGCAATAGGTTTATTCCTTTTAGCTAAGTTGTTAAGAAAATATTTTTCACCTTTAACGGTATCAGTGACATTGCTTCTGGTGGCCCTAGGAACCAATCTTTGGTACTATACTGCCATAGAGCCCGGCATGACCCATGTTTACAACTTTACATTTTTTATTCTATACATTTTGACGCTTGATAGTTGGTTAAAATCGCCAAAAGTGAAGCTTAGTATTGGCTT
Organism: Bacteroidetes bacterium ADurb.Bin008; assembly: GCA_002071445.1. Classification (GTDB taxonomy): domain Bacteria; phylum Bacteroidota; class Bacteroidia; order Bacteroidales; family Tenuifilaceae; genus MWFE01. The sequence continues at coordinate 9,815 of MWFE01000021.1, forward strand.
GGGGCTGCTTTGTGGTATTATTTCCCTTATTAGGCCATCGAATACATTAATCGGCTTATTATTTTTATTGTGGGGCATTTCATCATGGGATGGATTTAAAGAACGGATCCGGCTTTTGCTAAGAAGATGGGACAGGCTTCTTATTGTAGCCCTTTTTGCCATAGCCGTTTGGATGCCCCAAATTATCTACTGGAAAGTGCAAACAGGACAATTATTTTACTACACATACGAGGAACAAGGATTTTTCTTTGCAAACCCCCATATTATTGATGGGTTATTTAGCTTTAGAAAAGGTTGGTTTATTTACACGCCAAGCATGCTATTTGCAGTTGCAGGGATTTTCTATTTGCCAAGGTATATTAAGGGGGTTACATTGGGAATTTCGGTTTTTCTTGTATTGAATGTTTACATTATTTTTTCGTGGTGGTCATGGTGGTATGGCGGTAGTTTTGGAGCACGCCCAATGATTGATTCCTATGGAATTTTAGCAATTCCTTTAGCAGCTATGATTGAGCAAATGCTTGGAATGAGGAAATGGATTAAAATTTCAGCAATATCCATAATGCTGGTTTTATTTCTTCACGGAGTGTTCCAAACATTTCAATACTACTATGGCTCAATACATTGGGATTCAATGACGAAGGAGGCATACTTCCTGTCGTTCGGGAGAATAAAGCAACACCCTGAATTGCCCCTATTTCTAAAAAAGACTGATTCTGACCGGGCAATAAAAGGTGAATATGTTGATGTACCGCAAGTTAAAGGGCTGAAAGTCTTGGTTGAATGCGATTTGGAAACGGTGAACAGCGATAGCACTGCATATAAAACTAGTTTGGATGGCGTTGAATGGGGTAATCCTTATTGGCGCTATAAAGATGATTTCAAATCGGGGAAATATTCCTTTTATACCGGAAAAGAGAACAATACGGGTTTTAACGCTTTTGTCGTTGTCAAGCCCAACCATTTCTACCTGATTGAGGTTTGGAAAAAGGGTAGATCAAAGGATGTTTTCCTTGTGGTGCAGTCAAAGGAGCCACACACTTTTTACAAATCTAGCCGGTATGTTACCGAAAGAGGGGCAAAGGGATGGAAAAAAATGGCCATTTCGTTTACAACGCCTAAGGAATTGCCCAACGACACCCTTGAACTATTCGTTTATAACCATTCAAATAGTAGGGTGTTGTTAGATGATGTGGTTGTTTATGAGGAGATTAAGGAGTGATTTTGTCAAAAGTGAATCAATACTACTAAATAGCCGATAGGCTAGATGGATGTTTGACGAAAAGTAATAATGTTTGTAATTGTGTAATTGAGCAATAGGTGTTTTTTTAAACAGTTAGCGAGCATGCTGAAATCTAATTTTATAGAGGTTTTGTAAGGAGTTTCAATATTTCAATTTTCACATTCATTGATAAATTTGCATTCGTTTTTACCCTGAAACCAACTTTTTTATGAGCCCTAACCTACATATCCATAAACGCTTAAATAACGTTTTTCAAGTTCTGGAATACCCCTTAAAAATATCTCTTTCCATAACTGCCCTTTTTGTAATTAACCGTATTCTCGAAATTATTTCACTATTTTCACAACTTCCTTCAGGTTCTGTGCTGAACCATATTATTGGGATACGCTATGATTTTCTCTTTGCCATTGTTTTAACGCTTATTTTTTCGCCATTCTACTATTTGTTCTACAGGAGATCAAAAAGATGGGCAATGTTGATTGTTTACCTTTATTTGTTTTTTATTGCATTGATAGCGTGGGCATTATCCGAATACTATGCTGTTACGCAGATGCCACTCGATCGTGCTTTGCTAATCTACCCGATTTCCGAAATAATCTACATCACAAAATCATCTTATAGTTTTAGTATTGATTTTGCCATTAAGTTGATAATCATTGTTACCAGTGCTTTTATTGTACCCTATTTGTTGGTTTCAAAAGTGAAATTTCCAAAATACTTAAGTCTATCCTTATCCCTTTTGGTGGTAACGGTCCTAGTTTTTTTCCACAACATTACACCCGACTTAAAAAGATTTGAGACAAACCAACCTTTTTACCAACAAATTAATAAAACCTCATATCTTGGAAAGGGGTTGATAAAGAACAGTGCGTTGAGATTGTCCGGCAATGACGATATAAAAACCGTGGCGAAATATTACCAAAGGATGAATGGTGACGAAGAGTATTTAAACCCCAACTATCCTTTCCTTAAAAGAAATACAGGGGAGGACGTTATTGGAAGTTATTTCAAATTTAAGGGGGCCATGCCCAATTTTGTTTTTATAATCGTTGAGAGCCTTTCGCGGGGTTTTTCGGGACCCGAAGCTTCTATGGGGAGTTTCACACCTTTTTTAGACTCATTGGCAACCCAAAGCCTTTACTGGAGTAACTTTTTAACTACTTCCGAAAGAACCTTTAATGTATTGCCATCTACTTTGGCCTCACTGCCCTATGGGAAAAAAGGATTTATGGCGCTGGTGGAGAATAATAGTCCGTATCCTGATTTTCATTCTCTTACAGGGATTTTAAGCAATTATGGGTATAAAGGCCACTTTTTGTATGGTGGTTGGGATTACTTTGATTTTATGAGTGTCTTTTTAAAAAATATTGGAGTAGACATCTTTTTGAATGAAGATGGGTTTAATGAAACTTTCGAAAAAATTCAAAGTAACGAGCAAGGCTTTACGTGGGGCTACCCCGATGATGCTGTTTTTAGGCGTGCACTTCAGCTATTGGAGACGGTTGAACATGAGCCTCGTATAGATATTTATTTGACTCTCAGTATGCACGATCCTTTTTTTGCACCCTCATATGATTACTGGGAATCTGTTTTTTACAAACGATTGGATAGCTTTCAATCTTTGCCGCAGGAAAGGGCTTTTTATTTGCAACGAAAGCATCGATTCGCCACAATCCTATACGCTGACAATGCCATTAAGTGGTTTTTCCGTGAATATGCAAAAAGGACGGATTACGAGAATACTATTTTCATAATTCTTGGCGATCATTACATGCCCCTTGGGTCTGTTATGCCCATCGAAAAGTACCATGTTCCATTAATTATCTTCTCCCCATTGCTAAAGCAATCCAAGCTGTTTCCTGCTGTATCAGCTTCTGCCGATATTACCCCCACACTGCTTGGAATGATGCAATCGCAATTCAACGTCAGAACTCCGCAATGGGTTCATTGGTTGGGAACACCATTGGATACCGCATCGCATTTTCAAAGCAAAAAGTTTGTGCCTTTTATGAGGGTAAACAGGAGTGTGGACGAAATGCTTTGGAACGATTACTTCTTATCAGAGGATAGGGCATATAGATTGACCAGTAATTTGCAAACTGAACGGATTACAGATGAAGAAGTATTAAATGAATTAAAAGCACTTCTGGAAAGTTTTGTTACTTTAAACAATTATGTTTGTTCCGAGAATGCATTAAAAGTACCAAATTATTGACATGAACTGTATGTGTAGAAATATTAAATGTATGAAATATTTACTCTATTTGACCCTTGTGCTAATTGTAAGTTCCTGTAATACAGGTAGCCAAGAGGCTAGTCAAAGATTGTATAAAATACTTGGTCATAGGGGGAGCGGCGCTAATGCCATTTCGAATTTTCAGGAGAATACTTTGGCTTCAGTAAGCAATGCATTCGAAATGGTGGATGGTGCCGAGGTTGATATTCAGTGCAGCAAGGATGGAACCATTTGGCTTTTTCATGATGACAATTTACCCGAAAATAGTAAGCACATTTTGTGCGTGCCAATGTCATCCGATGAGGAATTGGTTAATTTGGCCACTCTGGATACTACTTTCACCCTGACTAAGCTGGAAGAGGTTTTCATTTTGATGAAAAAAATGAAAAACAAACCATACCTGTCCTTAGATGTCAAGGGGCATTTTCCAAATGGCTGTTTTGAAAATATAAATGCACCCTGGGATTATTTTGATATGCTATCAAACAGCCTAATTAAATTGTTGAAAAAGTATAGATTACGCAGGTATGTCATGGTGGAAACCAACTACGATTACTTTTTAGATTTGATGATTGCTAATTACCCTAAGGTTAATTGTTTTTATCTAGGATATGATAATTTTAATCATTGTATGGAAATGGTTATGAATAAAAAATACCACGGGATTTCATTTAACTTCAGGGCTAATGATTTTTGCAAGGAAGATATAGTAGCGGCTCATAAAGAGGGAATCAAGGTAATGCTATGGACTGCCAATGATTGTGTAGCCATTGACTCGCTGCTCCTTTGGAATCCTGACTTTATACAAACAGGAAATCTAGAGTGCGGGAATGAAGTGATAAAGAGATTTTCAGAAAATAGCAATCCTTAAAAAATACCTTTTCTAATCCCAAGCAAAATACACAAACTATTTTTTCTCTCCCCCCACTCCGATAATCTGGTAGCCGGAGATATCCAAAGTTTTTGACTTGTTTGTGAGGATTTCCTTAACCAGCATGTGGGTGCGGGCGTTGGAATTGGCATCGCTGAAAACCATTTCCATCACCATGCCCATGCCATACGCCAAACCACCAGAGGCAATGGCCTGAAGACCATTCATGTAGTTATATGCATTGGTGAGGTTCAACTTCTGGTCGTTGGTTACCCAAAGGTCTAACTTACCCCCTTCATTGCTGTAGGTGTACTCCTTACAGTGATACCCCGCAATGGATTTGCTTCGCCCTGTGGGTGTGTACCAGGGGTGGACAAACTCCTCGGGTTGCTGCTCAATTTCGGTTGGTTCACCCAGGGCGGTAGAATCGGGGGCAACATACAAGGCCATTCCGCTTTTCTCGCCATCGGTGTCGCCAAGGATAAGCATGGCCCAATTCTTGGCATCTAAAATTATGGTGCTTTTCTGTTTGCTTCCGGTTTCCTTATCCACACCATCGAAAACAATAGCAAAGCTCCTGTCGTTGGGGCTGAAGTAGGTTGAATAATCTATGTTGTCCTTATTATTAAGCGAATCAACGGTTTCTATTTCCATCTTCATACTCGATGTGAAGTTGTATTGCTTTTCGTATACTACGTTGTTCAACCCCATGGCACTCATCATTCTCCTTTCCATAAATGATGAACCGGGTTTTTTCTGTTGGCGTGCAGGTTGCTGCTGTTCTTCCTGCTGCTGCTCGGGTTGGCTTGGCTCATCATTCTTTTGCCCCTGTGCCTGTTTAATCTTTTCGATGGCTTTATCGCGAAGCAGGCCCTTAATCTGTGCGTTTGTTGCTGAGTAAGTAAATAGTAACAGCAGGATTGTAACGGTAATAAACAATGGCTTTTTCATAGTTAACCGGAATTTATCGGATTTGTAGTTAGGCTTAACGCGCTACAAAATTAATGCAAAAAATAGAAGATAGATAACTTTAGTTTTTAATTTTCTCATTAGAGCATCCTCGGATATTTATTCTCTGGCTGAACAACCTCTCCATTTGCTATATTTGCAAAAAATAAATTATCATGGCCAAGGGTAAAGAGAGTAAACCACACGTTGGTATTTACGGACGAAGGAACAGCGGTAAGAGTTCGATAATCAACATGCTGGCAGGGCAAAGCGTGGCCATCGTATCGGAACAGGCAGGAACCACTACCGACCCGGTTAAGAAATCATTGGAACTTACCGGCTTTGGGCCCATAGTGCTTATTGATACGGCAGGAATGGACGACACCGGAGATTTGGGCAAACTCAGGGTTGACAAGACATTGGAGACAATCAAGCAGGTTGACCTGGGCATTGTGGTGCTGAGCCGTAACCACATGGATGAGTTCGAGAGAATGCTTGTGGAGAGCTTTCGAAAACATGCAGTACCCTTTATTGTGGTACACAATAAGCAGGATATTGAACCCATGACCTCTGCGTTTAGAGCCGAAGTGAGCAAAGCGTTCGACAGCCCAACCATTGTAGAGGTGAGCGCCACCAAGTCAGTGGGTTTGGAAAGGTTGGCGGAAGCCATTAAGGAGGCCATCCCCGAGCAGTCCATGGGAATTCCAACCCTTCTTGGTGATATCGTTTCGCCGGGTGACGTGGTGCTGCTTATCACCCCCATAGATAGCGGTGCTCCCGCAGGGCGATTAATACTACCTCAGGTACAAACCATTAGGGACATACTGGATAACAATGCGGTATCCATAGTGCTGAAGGAAACGGAGGTGGCATCGTTTCTTGAGTCAACTGGCATAAAGCTCGCATTAGCTATCACAGACAGCCAGATATTTGGGAAGGCCAATGCACTGATTCCACCCGAAGTGCCACTTACCAGTTTCAGCATACTCCTTGCTCGCCTTAAGGGCGATTTTGAGAACTACCTGAAGGGGACGCCCATGATCGACTCCCTTAAGGATGGCGACAGGGTGCTTATACTCGAAAGTTGTACCCATCATGTTTCGTGCGATGATATTGGCCGCCATAAGATACCCGCTTGGCTTGCGAAGTATACGGGTAAGAAGTTGGAGTTTGAAGTGGTAGCCGGTCTCGATGAATTGCCGCGCAGCATTACCGACTATGCGTTGGTGGTACAATGCGGAGGATGTGTGGTAACCCGTAAGCAACTCCACAACCGTCTGAAACCCGCCATCGACGCCGGAATTCCGGTTACCAACTATGGAATGACCATAGCCTATACCAATGGTATTTTTAAAAGGGCTGTTGAACCTTTTCTGTGGCGCAAAATCTGATTGGAAGTCGGTGTTAAATTCTGAAAAGGATTCTTACTCAACGTAAAACCTTATGGTCTGTTCGGCCGTATTGCCCAGTTTGTCTATGGCCTTAATGGTTACTGTGGCAATTTGTTTCGGCTTGAATCCGGTTAACGGTTGGGTATAAACCGATTCTCTGGCTTGATTAATCGAAAACACAAGTCTTTCAACCCCTACCCGGTTGTCGGTTGCGGCGATGTATAGAACCACATCGGGAGGAAATACGGATATCGATTCTCCATCAATCTCATCAACACGATAGGGACTCACCGAGAAATGGTGGTATATCTCGGGGGCTTTGCCATCCACACCAAACCCAAAGTTCAGTATGTTGAGGTTTTCCACATTGTCCCATGCATTGCAACTTATCCTATGATATCCATCCTGGTCATTGGTAAATGGCTCGGTGTATGTAGCGGAAGGGTTGTCATCCAACTTGTATTCAAGCCGTTGTAATCCGGATACTTCGTCCTTTGCTGTGATAACAACGGATGTTTCAGGTCTAATCCAAACCGTATCGCGAAGCAATACCCTTCTTCCTGAATAGGAGTGTTTGATGGTTGGGCCCGAAATATCCACAAGGGGCATACTGAAATGTTGTCCCTCCACGTTGCTTTCGCTTTTATTGCCCACATTGTCAATGGCAAACGACCGAATGGTTATAGCCCCCGATATGTCCGAAAGGTAGATGGGCTTCTCATAAAGACGAAACGGTTCGTTGTTGATGGAGTAGTGAATTTCTTTAATTCCCGCCTTATTATCCACAGCAACAATGCGCAGTTGGCTTCGCCCTGATGAGAACTCCTTCCCTGCAACCATGTAGGTATTACCTACAATTTCTTCGAACACCATGGGCGGTGTTCTGTCCACATAGAAATCGTAAGATTTCTCATTCTCCCTATTGCCTGCCTTATCCACCGAAAACCACCTGATGGTATGGTCGCCCTGCGGGAGGTGTGATATCGAAATGGGTTTAGTATAGGGGCTGATGCTGCCATCATCAATGGAGTAGTAAGTACTGAGTACGGCAACTATATCGGATGATGTGAGTTTAATCTTCGATGTGGCCGCTAAAACATCGTTATGCTGTGGACCCTCAACATCCAATACTGTTTCGGGTGGTTGTGTATCAAGAATTAGCACCCTTTCGCCGGCATCGAACTTTTTCCCCGCATTGTCCACATAGTAGAACTGAACAGTATGAATCCCCTCTTTGTCAATAATTACCGGATTGTGATACTCTCCATATTCGGAACTGTTGATAGAGTAATAGATTTTTCCCTCTTTGCGGAGTTTTTCGTATGCACTTAATTCAAGCACGCTAGTCCCCGAAAGGTAGATCTCCCCATTCTTTAAAATGCCTTTTTTGGAATCGAAGTTGCTGGGGGTAGCTGGTGGTTTGCCGGATGTAAAGAGTTCGAATCGAATGCTGTTGCCGGTAAAAATGTCAATGCTGGTCAAGTATTGTGGTCCTTGCCCGTTCCATTGCACTGGGCTTGCATCGGGTTGTATGCTCTGCAACTTGACGGCATTGCTGCCATCGGGGGAGAGGGACATGTATAGAAAAACAGGGTCGTTGGGCTTTACAACGGCAGATGTGTCGGCACGCAAAGTAGGGTAGTCTTGAGCAGTTAAACTGCCGAAGGTCACAACCAAAGTGCCGATTACAAGGACTATCCTAGTGAAAAGTTGCATATCGCTCTCCTATTTTTTAATCCTTAACCTTGAATATTACAAACTCAACCCTGCGATTCTGCCTATGCTTCTCTTCCGAACAGGTTACCCCTTTAACGCATTCATTGATGGGTACGCTATCGCCAAATCCCTTTGCCCCCAATCGGGCCTTGTCAATACCCTTGTTAACCATGTATGCAACCACGGCATTGGCACGTGAATTTGACAGTTCAATATTGTATCGCGATTCGCCACGCGAATCGGTATGTGCCCTAAGTTCGATCCTAATATTGGGATACTTATTCATTAGGTAAACCAGCGTATCAATCTCCACCTTCGATTCCGGACGGAGGTTGGCGCTGTTGTAATCAAAATAAATATTATCCATTGGTACCACTGCTTCAGCTGAGGTTGTCACCCAGAATGTTTTGGGCTGTTCTACGTTGCCAACCATGTCCACGGAATAGATTTTGATCAGGAACTCGCCTTCCTGTGAGAATGAATGGCCATCCTCGAATTGATGGAATGGGCTGCCATTGAGTGAGCATAGGGTTTCTCTCACGGCTGTGGCTTTGTCCGTTGCCGACAACTTAACAGGAGCACCCAACTCCACGTAATAATGGTTACGCTTGGCAAATATGAGCCCATCGGTAAAATCGATCATAGTTTCAGGCGGTGTATCATCGGTGATAACCTTGTAAAGAATGGTTTTGCCGGTTTTGGAGTCTTTCTGTGAAATGTATTGTACACCTTCCTTTTTCAACGACTGCAAAATGGAATCCCTGCTTGGGGTAGGAACAGGCGTTAACGTATTGGGGTCGTCGGGAGACGAAACGAAGAAGTAGGCTGATTGATTCGATTGGGTGTAAACCTGTCCGTTGCTATCCACATAAAGCGCCGAATGGTGCTTTAGCTGCTCTTGCCCCGATAAGTTGAAGCATAGAACAAGTAAGAGGAGTAGTGGAAGAGCGTATTTCATCCGTTTCATATATGAATTCTATCCAAACTTACGATATAAAAATTAAATTTCAATGCCATCCATTCCTGTTCTAAAACCAATAATCAACATATCGTCAATCTGACGTCTGTTGCCCATCCACTCATCCATTGTACGATTGAGAATGGCTTTTTGTTCATTCATGGGCTTTTCATGTATTTCCAAAAGCAAGTTTTTCAGCCGTTGAGTGGAAAATTTTTTGCCGTCAGCACCTCCGAATTGATCGGGAAACCCATCGGTATAAATGTAAATGGCTGTAGGTTGCTCAATGTCGATGGTATGTAGCGTAAATTCTCGTCTCTCTTCCAACTGAATACCTCCTATGGGCACAGGATCACCCTTGAGGTGGGTTAGCTTGCCGTTGGCAATGTATATCATGGGGTTTTTGGCGCCCGAGAAGAGCACTTTTCGTCCATTGTCTTTAATATTGCAAAGCGCCATGTCCATGCCATCCTGATTATCGCTGTTTTGCTGTTTAAGCAGGTATCTTATGTATTGGTGAAGATGGTTGAGCATTTCGTTGGGTAGTATTTTTCCGCTGCGGGTTATATTTTCCAAAAGGTTAAACCCAATCATGCTCATGAATGCGCCGGGAACCCCATGGCCGGTGCAATCAACAGCCGTCAACAGGAACCCGATCTCATCGGCTGCAATATTGTGAAGCTTGAGAAAGCTTTCGATATTTTTTTCTTTGTGAATTCGTGCCGAGGCAAAACCTGTGAACCAGTAAAAATCGCCGCTGACAATATCACGTGGCCTAAGAAGGATGAATGAGTCGGGGAAAACCCTGCGCAGATTCTCCTCGGTGGGCATCATGGCCTGCTGGATACGTTGCGCATAGTTCAAACTACTGGTAATATCGCGATTCTGCTTATCAATCTTGCCGAACGCATCTTGCAGATCCCGGTTCTTTTCCTCAATCACTTCGTTTTTTCGGGCGATCTCCTTGTTCTGGTTCGAAAGTAGAGCATTGGCCTGTTTTTTCTGCTTGAGGCTGTAGTATATCATTCCGGCAAGGAAAAGCACACCAAGTATGATGAAGATAAACACATTTCTCATCAGTTGCTGGTTGCGGATGATGGCCTCCTGTAGCTGCTTTTCAGTATTCAGCAGGTCAATTTGCACCTGTTGCTCCAGGGTAAGCTGTTGAACGTGTTCGAGGCTTTCCTCGGTTTCTTTCAGCGCTTTCTGTTTATCCTGCAATGCCTGCTCGGTTTCTTTACGGGCTTTATCAATCTCACTTATCTGATTTTTCGCCTGTTCAACGATCTTTTTGGCTTCTCTTTCCTGGTGCCTGATCTCATCACGCTGTATCTTTCGTGAAATGGCCGTGTATTGAGAGAAATATTCGGATGACTTTTCGGCATCGCCCATTTTATCATAGACATCGGCAAACAGCGAGTATGTATTGCGGAGCAATTTCTCATCGTTGAGTTCCAGGGCAATGGCTTTGGCCTCTTCCAAATTGGTGACAGCTTGGGATAAAGTGCCTGATTCGGATAGTGCATGGGCAATACTGAGCAATGAGGCGGCTATATCGGCCTGTCGATTCATTTGTCTGGATATGTTAAGACTTTCCCCAAAAAACTCGATGGCCTTAGGATAATTCTCCTCGTCGCTGTAAATCATTCCGATATTGTTATAGATAACGCGTTGGGCATTGAGATTTCCCAGCTTTTTGTTGAGGTCAACAATTTTTAGGAAAAGCTCTATGGCCTGCGTCGAAGCTCCGTTTAGCCAGTATATGCGTGCTGCGTTATTGTAATGGAAAGAAGCCTGATTGTAATCGGCAACATCCTCATAGTGCCTTGCCTGTGTGATATTGTCGTCAATCTCCTTAGATAGATTTTTAGGCAATTGTTGCCCTACTATAGCAATATTAGAAAAGAAAAAAATGGCAACAATGGCGACAACCATTTTTGCTCTCCCCAATCGTCGTGTAGGCAGAAGTAGCATTAAAAGTTTTTCGTTACGGGGATGAAATTCATCGGTAATGCGATTAGCTTTGCAAAATCTTTACCTTCATCAAGAATATCTTCATCATCCTCAGGATAGTACCAGTTAACCTCAATCTCGTTACCCTGTTTATGGTAAACATGCAGCAGGGAAACCAGCTCCATCATTCGTTTTTGCGAAGAGGAGTTTAGGTATTTAATGTTGAGGTTAACAACGGTTTTTGGCTTAGAGTTCTCGATGTATTCCTTAACAACCTCGAGAATTGGATGGTAGAAGGCCACAGAGTCTTCCGGTAAAGAGGAGCCCGATATTTCAATTACACCTTTGTCAAAATCGACAATAACCTCCGGGGTCTCTTCTGTCATAGCTATGGTAAATTTTTTCATGGATTAATGGGATAAGATAATGTGGGCAAAGGCCTTATACTGTAGTAGTCAGCACAAATATAATAGATTAATAATATTGGTACAATACAATTCATTCCTAATTATTGATGATATTTCTCAACCTGACCTTTCTGTCAGGTTGAGAAATATCGTAATGGGAAGGTTTGTATTCACCAGAAGCTGTAAACAAGTTCTGTTTAATCTCGTCCAACCTCAATAAAACTTCCCTGTTTACGCGCGCTGATAGTGTTGTCGTACATGGCTTCGCACGAAACGCCCGGCATGTAGAATTGCCCTTCGTATGCAGCGTTAAGGCGGATGACGAAATTTTTCACTTCTCCCGTTTGTAGCGAAAAATATGTGTAAACCCTGTCGTCACGGATATCCTGATATATGTATGAGGATGATTTTATTGGAGTTTCACCCTCGTCGAGCCTGCTTGTGCGTATTTCCCATCCCGAGGGGACAATAAACGATAGGATAAGCTGATCAAGATTCCCGCGAGTGCCCGGGTTATAAACTCTCACATTGGCATAAAAATCGGTTCCCTGCATCAGGGATTTTGCCAAAATGGGCGTTTCGTCCATCAGGAAGTAGCTAACTTCTAAATTGAGGTTGTTGTTCTGCTCAACTTCTTGCCCTGCGCTGGGTATTCCTTGAGTGATCAACCGTATATAGATTAGCCCTTTGCCGTTGTTCTTAACCACAATTTTTTCGGAACCCTCTTGAACCGGGTCAAAGCGATGCTGAATAACAGAGAGCTTTGTGCTATAACGTTTTGAAGGATTTCCATGTATGCCAATGTTTACATCAACCCCTTCGGAAGCGGGGTTGTTACTGGCATATTTAGCAAAGGCCAGTAGGCTGTACGAGATCTCCTGGGTGCTCATCCAGCTATCGGAACCGAGCCGTTGAGAAAGTTCCCGAAGTAGGGGCATGGCCGTTGAAAAATCGCCAAGCAGAATCAGGGTTTCAACAATCATGGCCCTGTCGCGGATGTCGGAACCGTAGGTAAACCCTTGCTCCCTATAGTTGTCAATGGCGGTAGGCACTCCCCTGATAAGGTCTTTGGCAACTTCCGGGTTCCCCACAAGGGCATAGGCTGCTGCAAGCCTCCACTTTGCCTGTATCGACAGGTTAGACGTTTCCCTCAGTCGGTTCATGGCGCCCATATCGGGCGATTTGGCCAGAGCTAGAGTGTAAAGACGGTATGCTTGCATCAGGTCGTTGGTGCGGTAACCGCTTGGCCCCTTAGAAGTCCAACTTCGGGCCAACTTTCGCTGAGCTTCTTTCCATCCATCCATCACACCTATGGGTAGTGAATATCCCAATTTCTCGGCCTCAAGCATGAAGTGTCCTGCGTAGGTGGTAGCCCACTCATCGGGATAGTACGATCCGGGCCATAGCGATAGCCCGCCTTCCGTTGTACGGAAGGTTTTGATCTTATCCAATGCCAGACGAACATTGCTCTCGGAGATTTTCCTTGTCTCGTCATCGAAATCGGATAGCTTACTGATGAACAGCTGAGGGAAGGCTTTTGAAATCGTCTGTTCGAGGCAGCCGTGCGGATAGTCCAGCAGGTATTTCAACCTGCTTCCCAGGTTGAGCGGCGGCAATGAGCTTAACTCAACTACTGCCGTATTGGTACCTGAAATTCCGAAAGCTTTATAGCTTAATTCGCATGCAGATTCAGCCCTGAGAATGGTGTCCTGCACCAACGTCATGGCAGGATTCGGGTTGCGAACATTCAGCTCAATTTCGTGGGTGGCCTTTTCTTTCCCGCTTTCAGCGATCACCTTAACCTTCCCAACGCCAAGCCGCGAGGCTACCCTGAGGTTAAATCTGACTACCTGATCGCCAATATCTTTAAAATCAATGGTCTGAGTGGATTGTCCTTTAATTGTTAGTAGGTCGTTGGTTTCGACTTTTACTTTTACATGTTTAACATTTTTGTCCATGGCGAAAACGGTAACCGGAAGCACTACCTCTTCCTCGGGCCCAAGAACTCGTGGCAGGGTTGATAGCACCATGAGAGGTTTACGAACCGGAACGGTTTTTTCAGCCGAACCGTATGCGCCATCCTTGGCGGCGACTGCCATAACCCTTACCGATCCGATATAGTTGGGCATTTGGAATGAAATTTTTTGCTTTTTACCCTTGCCCAGTTCGAATGGCCCAAAATAGCGAACCACGGGTTTGAAGCGATTGGCTGTCCTGCTTTCCTCTTCCTCGTTTTCGTCACCACCGCCAATGGAAATAATCCGTTGCAGTTGTCCGGTCTGCGCGCCCATCACCAAATCGTACAGATCCCATGTCTTAACCCCCAACGCCTCACGGGCGTAAAAATCAGCCCAGGGGTTGGGCGTTTTAAAACGGGTTATATCGAGGAGACCCTCATCCACCACAGCCAGGGTAAATGCCATTGGCTTACCGTTCTTCTCGGCAACAGTTATGGTTACCGTTTTTTCGGGAGCCAACTCGTTGGGCAGACTGATTGTGGGTGTAAGATGGGTTTGCGGGTCTTCCACAGTAATTCCGGCAATGCCGTATAGTCTCATTGGCAGGTCGTTAACGGTTTGAGCATGAGGCTGAAGTAGCATGGCGTTGATGTACACATTGGGTGCCATCTCCGATGTAATGGGAATTTTGTGAATGGTTTCCCCGTTTTTCGCATCAACCCACAGTGCCTGTAGTACCTTCACTCCATTCTCGATGGTGATGAATATTTTTCCGCCTTCGGGAGAGGGGATCGTTAGGTTGGCGGTTTCACCCACGTTGTATTTCTCTTTATCTGTGGCAAAAACCAGCATACTTTCCGCTTCGGGCGTAAGGCTTTTGTCGCGCTTCACCCAACCGGGCCAATCGAAATAGGCAATGGTACCGGTTGCATGGGTGCCATTGGAATCAACAGCACGGATTAAAAATCGGCCCCACTCAGGGTGATTGATTCGAAGGCTGTATTGCCCAATGCCTTTGGAATTGGTGGTGATGTAGGCTTTTTGTATAGGCCTGTGGTACGAACTGGTAATGTAGTTCGAAAGATCCTCTCCGCTTCGATCCCACCACCAACGCCAGTCTATTTTATACACTTCCACTTCCAGCGATTTATTGGGCACGGGTATCCCTTCGGAAGTAACGGTAACGAAGTCAACCGTATAGGTGGTATCGGTATAAAAAACATTGCCGCGGTTCCCCGATTCGGGTAATCGAACACCCACGTAGTGTTGGTGGGGGTGATACGGCAGTGTGAACCGATCGATGCTGAATGCCCCTCCTTCTTCGAAAACCCTAACCGTGAAACTGGCCTTTAAAACTCCCGGGGCAGATGTGCGGACGCTAATGTTGGGATTGAATGTCACTGCGCCCTTGTCGTTCAGTCGCCCGTCGAAAACTTCCTGCTCTTCGGCGTAGAATGACCGGGCGGGATCATCGAACACATACCCGGGGTAGTTGTTAAAAGCGGTGGTCGATTGCGAAAGGATGGCGCTCATATTGACCCTCAGGTCGCGGGCAGGTGCACCGTGCAGCCAGGCCGATGTTACGGTTGCACGGTTGGTTTTCCCATAGCGTAAAACCTGGCTATCGAAATTTATATTGATTTTTAACCTGTTGGGCATGATAGCCTCCACCCGCAACGGCTTGGAGAATGTGGTTCCTCCCACTTTTACCCGTGCTGTGTATGTTCCTGTTATATCTTCACTATCGGTAGCGATGGGGAATGCGGATATCCCGCCGGATGGATTTGTTGTTACTTTTCGGTAAACCAGCTGGCCGTTGGGATTGGTAAGTTCGAAAGTGATGGGATGGTTGGCAGGCAACGTTTTCCCTTTGTCCTCAAGTATGAAAGAAACAAAAAGCGTATCGCCCGGTCGCCAAACCCCTCTATCGCCATAAATAAAGCCTTTGAGCCCTTCCCTTACGGCAACACCCGACACATCGAATGCGCTAAGGGGGAGCGAGGATCCGGTTCCAAGTTTAAGGTATCCACGCTGTTTCCCCGATTTTGCAATTGCCAAAAAGGGCTTTTCGTGTTCAGACAGATTAGTGGTGGCCAACCCGTCATTATCGGTAGTAAGCGTTCTAATTACCTGCTGCTGGTAGTTAAGCAGATCTATGGTAACACCGCTTGCCGGCCGTGCAGTGCTTAAATTGGTAACTGCCACAAGCATCGAACCATCGGTTCCCCATTTGGCAATGATCCCCAGATCGGATGCGATTACATTACGACGAACGCTCCTGTTATAATAGTATGAATTATGGCAAGGGTTATCACGTTCGTACCAATCGTAATATCCGTAATCATAATCGTAGTCATAGTCGTAATCATCGTCGTAGTAATAGTAACTGCGAGGGGTATCATCCTGCGGATTATAGGTCTCATTGATAGTATTAATGGGGTCATTGTTGGCTTGCCCATTGCATATGTAGGCAGAATACTCCCGTTTGAAATCGATGATTACCTGGTATATTGCCCCGGGTTCTGCTTTTATTAACTCGGAAAGATCGAGATAGTGGGTATTCCATGTGCTATAATCCAATCGACCGTTTTGGTCGAGCAGGATGGTTTTCTTAACGATTTGCCTTCCAACCCGCGCCAGCTCGTGTTGACCATCGAGGGCATTCATTTGAAGAAACTGTGCGATGTTTTGCTCAAAAATCCTGATTATTGTAACATCAACCGCTCTCAGGCTTACGGATTGAAATGGGAATAGTATTCCCTCTGAAGTTGGCATGATTACCCCCTGTCCGATGAGCTTAACTTCAGGATTTTGCACTGTGAAGTTTATTGTTAGCACTATACTCGCTTCGAGCTTTTTCCTGTTAATGTTTCTTATTCCATCGGAAAGGTAGAGGTTGTATTCCCCGGTTAACCTTGTGGCGGGGAACACCTTGGCTATATTCTTTTCTACTATAATGTTGAGCGCTGTTTCATTATCAGTCCATATAAGGCCGTTCAGGCTTTGTGAAGGGTCAAGGGGTTCGGTAAAGCGAATCTCCACACACTGTTCAGGCGAGTGTATTACTTCGTATGATTCCATGTTAAACACCCCCTTGGGCGGCACCTCAAAGTTTATGGTTTCATCGTAATCGGCATCGATATGCTTTCCGCTCCAAGTCAACTTCACCACCCCGGTATCGTCTGTTTGGATAACCTTTTCAACCCAAAAAAAGTGGGTTAACCCATCGTAACTGCCTTCCCATGTAACATCAAGCTTTTTTCCGTTCTGCGATGCCTTGAGCGTCTTTTTTATTTTATCGCCATCGGCAAAATCAGCAGTGATCACTTTCCCTGCCAATCGTCTTTCCTGTATGGATATATCATCGTAAAACTCAATCCCGCTGATTTTAACCTCCATGGCCTGTCTCGCCGTTTGAAAGGAGAACGTAAACTTTTCATGCTGTTTAGAAATGTCTTTTACCAGTCGGCTGAGGAATACATTAACCTGGAAGACTTTATCCCCGGGAAGGGGTTCATTGGGCTTAAATTCTAAAGTCTTTTCATTGAGCCAGGTAGCTACACCGCTCACTGCAGGTTTTATACGTAGCAGTTTTGGGTCGGCTTCCTGTCCAACCTTTTCGGGGCCTACCATGTTGGAGGCGAAAACAACCCTGATGGAGCTACGGGTGGATATTACTCCAGTAGTGTGGGCCGAAATGTAAATGTTGATCTCTTGCTGTGTCGGAGCAGCCTTTGGCACGGCAACATAAAAGTGCGATAAAAATCCTATTAATGCCAAAACGATAATGGCCAATGCGATGATTAACAGTCTCTTCTTCATGTTTTAAACTTTTAGGGGTGATACATGGATTAAATGTTTTAAAGATATACTAAAAATTACATTTAAAAAGTTGTATTAAGATTTAAAACAGGATTGGGGCTTTCATTGTAAACGTTATTCGGTATTGCTCATTCAATTGAATGGGTTACCTTTCCTGCCCTATAAAATTGTATATATTTGCAGTACTAATAGTTTTACCCGATGCTAAGAATCGCAGTTGACTTTGACGGAACTTTGGTAGAAAACGAGTACCCGGACATAGGGAAACCTAAACTTTTTGCCTTTGAAACGTTAAAAGCCCTTCAGGAGAAAGGGTTCAGATTAATCCTCTGGACGGTGAGAAGCGGAAAAGAGCTCGATGATGCGGTAGCGTTCTGCCGCAGCAACGGTATTGAGTTCTATGCCGTGAATCGCAACTACCCCGAGGAGGAGTGGGACGGAAGCATAACGCGGAAGATTGAAGCCGATATATTTATTGACGACAGGAATTTGGGAGGGTTTGTTGAATGGGGAAGGGTATGGCAATTGTTGTTTCCCGGGGAGAGTGATCTTGAAGTGGAAAAACAAATAGTAAAGCGCCTGCGCAGACCACCGTTTTGGAAAAGATGGTTTTCAAAGGGCAAATAGCACCGGATAGGTTATCGTTACACAAAGATTAATAATCTGATTATGAGGTTTTCTATTATTTGGCCTTTTCTGCTTTGGTCTATGGCCATATTCCATTTGGCAGCATGCAACGGCCCCAAAAAACATGAACATTCCCCTGAGGTGAAAAAACGCTCCGACCTTCAGTTAGTCCGATTTGATCAGCCTGTTAATGGCAGTATGTTCGCCCAGGGCGAAGCGGTGATGCTATCCCTCAGGGTAGTTGCCGATACCGTAAAACCCGATTCGATTCTGCTCTACGCCGATAGCAGATTTCTGGCCAAATTGGACGAATTGACGTATAATATGGAAACTCAAGCACTACCCTTAGGCTCGAGACAGATCAGGGCGACTGCATGGTATAAGGGAGAAAGACAAACCGTTTCGGTTGGCATTAGGATTAAGGCCGGTAAATCGCCCCGTACGATGAGCTATCGGGTTGTGAATACTTTCCCCCACGATAAAGAGGCATATACCCAGGGTTTGTTCTACTACAACGGGTATCTTATTGAGAGTACGGGGCAGAAGGGGATGTCAACCCTCAGGCGGGTTGAGATAAAAACAGGCAAGGTGGTACAAAGCGTAAACCTCGATCAAAATTATTTTGGCGAGGGGGCAACCCTGTACAAAGATGAGATATACCAGCTTACATGGACGTCGCGGAAAGGCTTTGTGTACAATCCACAGACGTTTAGTCTCATCAGAACTTTCGAATATCTGACACAGGGATGGGGTATAACCACAATGCAAGATACGCTGATTATGAGCGATGGCTCCAATGTGCTTTATTTTCTTGAACCCAAGTCGTTTACTGAGTTGAGAAGGGTAGAGGTTTGCGATAACAATGGCCCTGTGTCGCAGCTTAATGAGCTTGAATACATCCAAGGCAAGGTGTATGCTAATATATACCAAACCGATAGGATTGTTATTATCAACCCAGCATCGGGTATGGTTGAGGCTCAGGTTGATTTCAGCAACCTTTTAAAACTTTCGGACAGGCATCGGAATATTGATGTTTTCAATGGCATTGCATGGGATGAGGAGAACCAACGGCTCTTTGTTACGGGTAAAAATTGGCCTAAGCTATTTCAGGTTGAAATATTTTAGAGGTCATTGCCGTTATTTGTGAAATTTTGCACACAATTTGTTGCCAAACAGATGCCGTTTTTAAACTAAAACTCATACTAAACGACTATTTCTTAGAAATCGGTAAACCCTAACCGCTTAATCCAAAACACTATGCTTAGAAATTATTTCAAACTGACCCTCTTCCTGTTTATTCTTTTTTTGGGTGCTTCTTTTGGCACCCTGGCGCAAAAATATACCATAAGCGGATTTGTTTACGAAAAGGGAAGTCGCGAAACCATGCTCGCAGTGAATGTATATGCGGCCGGGACAACCATAGGGACTGTAACCAACAGCTATGGATTCTATTCCCTTACCCTGCCCAAAGGCGAGTGGGAGATTGTTTTCTCGTTCGTTGGATACCAGCCCCGAAGTTTTAATATTAACCTGGAAAAGAGCATTGGGTTGAATGTTGAACTTGACCCTACCATTGAGTTGGAGGGAGTTGAAGTTTATGGCGAACTATCAAAATCGTCAAGTCGGAGTGCACACATGAGCGTGGTGGAAATTCCGGTACAACAGATAAAAACCATTCCTGCCCTTCTGGGCGAAAAGGATGCTCTTAAGGTGATACAGCTTATGCCCGGGGTGCAGAAAGGGAGCGAAGGTACCAGTGGATTTTATGTTAGGGGAGGAGGCCCGGATCAGAACCTGATTATTCTCGATGATGCTCCCGTTTACAATGCCTTTCACCTATTTGGCTTCTTCTCTCTATTCAATGGCGATGCCATTAAGAGCATGGAGCTAACCAAGGGAGGCTTCCCCGCCAGATATGGTGGCAGGTTATCTTCGGTACTCGATATCACGATGAAGGATGGGAATAAGGAGCAGTTTAGCGGTGAGGCCGGAATAGGAATTATTTCCTCGCGGTTGGTATTGGAAGGACCTATACAGAAGGAAAAATCATCATTTTTGATATCAGCCCGAAGAACTTATGTGGACGTATTGATGAGGCCATTTATGCCTAAGGATGTAAAGGGCGGCTACTTTTTTTACGACCTTAATGCTAAAATGAACTGGGAGATAAATTCGAAAAACAGGATATACCTAAGCGGGTACTTTGGCATGGATAAGTTTTATGGAGGTGAGGAATACTACAGGCATTCAACGGAAGCAGGTCTGTTTTGGGATAATGCCACGTCAACAATACGCTGGAACAGCGTGATAAGCGCTAAGTTGTTTTCGAACCTGTCGTTGATTTTTAGCAACTACCGGTTAAAGATCTATGCAATGGAGCGGTATCAGGATTCCAACTATGAGCTTAGCTATAGTTCGGGTATTCGCGACTACGGTTTAAAGTACGATTTCTCGTGGATGCCGTTGCCTTCGCATACTGTAAGATATGGATTAAGTTCTGTTTGGCATGGGTTCACCCCCAGCGCGGTGGTGCTCAAGAATAACTACATGAACGAGTTTAAAAGCGAAATAAATACGATTAATACGGTAGAGTCGGGTTTGTATGTTGAGGATGAGATCAAAATCTTTGATAGGGGGATAGTCAATATTGGCAGCAGGTTGAGCCATCATTACCATAAAAAGAACCAGCAGTTAAATGTCGAACCCCGCATATCGGGAAGTTACTTTATTACTAAAGATATGTCGGCCAAGGCTTCGTATGTTCAAATGAATCAGCACATACACCTGCTGACAAACACCGGTATCGGGCTCCCCACCGACTTGTGGGTTCCGGCATCCGATCTGGCTCCTTCGCAGAGCAGTTGGCAAGGGGCCATTGGTCTGGCTAAAGATGTTCCAAAATATTCAACTACTGTTTCTCTTGAGGGCTACTACAAAGAATCCAAAAATGTGCTTTCGTACCGTGAAGGGGCTAGTTTTCTCATGATTGATGACCCCGAAGGGGCCAATGAGATAAATTGGGAGGATAATGTTACCAGCGGCCTGGGGTGGTCCTATGGAGTAGAATTGTTGATACATCGGAAGTCGGGAAAGTTGTCCGGATGGATTGGCTATACCCTTTCGTGGACACAGCTACAATTTGACGAGTTGAATCAGGGTAGAAAGTTTTATGCAAGGTACGACAGAAGGCACGATGTGTCGGTAGTGGGTATTTATGAACTGAACAAGGGGATTACCCTTTCTGCTACGTGGGTTTATGGAACCGGTAATGCCCTTAGCATTCCCATTGCAACTTACCCCGCATGGCAACATGTTCCCGGAGAATCGTTGTTTAACAGCTGGTACAGAACAGTTGGGGAATATGGAGAAAAAAACTCATTCAGAATGGCACCGTATCACCGCCTCGACTTTGGTATTCAGTTCCATAAAAAGGCTGATAAGTATGAAAGAATATGGGAGTTCAGTGCCTATAATGTTTATAACAGGCACAATCCCTTTTTCTATTTCCCAGAATATTACGAGGAGTGGACGACAGAAGGGGAGGTTATATCCAAGAACAAGTTGAAACAGGTGAGCCTTTTCCCATTTATCCCTTCAGCTTCGTGGTCAATTAAATTCTAAACGTCTTAATGAGAATGTTATGAAAAAGTTTGAAATTAAAAGGATAAAATCATTGGCTGTAATGTTTGCAGGCTTTACTACAATATTTTATACATACAGCTGCATAGAGGATGTTCCCGATGATATTCTTCCAAAGGCAGAACCTAAACTGGTTGTCGAATCGTTTATTTCTCCCAACGATACCATTAGGGTCAGGGTATGCCAATCGCTTCCCATAAACTATAACTATTACCTCACATCTGATGATCATTACAATGAATTTCCCCCTTTAAGGGATGCTTCAGTCAGCATTAGAAACACCCATACCGGTAACCCGATTTCCATTCCTTACGATTCTCTATCCGGTTTTTACGTACTTTACCCATCCCAGTTTAGCGTTGAGAAGGGTCAGGAGTATGAACTTAAGGTTAATCACACTGAACTGGGCGAAGCCTTAGCCAGAACAAGAGTTCCCAGTAGTACGCCTGATCTTTTATCGGTTAAAATCGATACCGCAGAGGTGCATACCTATGAAGGTGTTGAAACAGATTACGACTTAGTGATATCGGGAATAATTAAAGACACAGGAGGTGAAAAAAATTTTTACAGGATAATCTTCACCTTTTACTATTGCTATGAATATGATTATGTTTACTGTTACACCGATATGGTCGAAAAATTAATTTCGGATACGGGTAGCGATGGCCAGGAGTTGCCATTTACCCTTTATATTTATGGCTATTCGTGGCAGTACTATAAGGTTAAAATACTTTCTACTGATATCAACTACTACCATTTCCATCGAACGCTCGAGAACTGGTCGGAAGGAAATCCATTCGTTGAGCCAACACCCGTTTATTCTAATATTGAAGGGGGCTTGGGCATATTCGGATCTTATCTTGAAGTAGCTTTTTAGTTTACTATACAGTACTACAAGTAGGTAAATTTCATTGCTTAAAAATTTGCAAATGAGAATTGGACTTAAACTATCTTTTTTATGCCTGTTCGTTGTCGCAGCGCATTGGGTAACAGCTCAAAACAACTTTCTGATATTCGTAACACAGGATGGCGATGTTGCAATTCGTATCACACTTGAAAATGCTTATTTCCATATTTCTCAATCGGGGGAAGTAGAAGAATTCGGCAGCCTAACAAGTGGAAAAATATCTTATAACCTCAACGGACAGGTTGATAGAATCGGTTCAGCTAAGATTTCATATAATATTTATGATAAAGTAAGCAGGGTGGGAGAAACGAGTATTTCATATAATATTAACCATGCAGTTGATCGCATTGATACCTTAAATATATCATACAATATAAATGGCAATATAGAAAAAGTAGGTTGCATAAATTTTTCCTATAACATCCATAATAAAGTTAACAGGATTGGCTCTTCAGATATCTCTTACGATGTCTTTAATAAGGTTAATATGATTAGTGATAGGGATGGATTAATAATGTTTTGCAATAAAACCAAAACAACTAAATAACGCTGCTGAATTTAGACCTTCCACATTTTCAACGCCATTAATTTATCTGCTTCAACCCCGAACATAATCCAATGGCTGTTATTGTTATCTTTGCAGGGCAAGGAAAAACAAGTTAATCGATGCAAAGGGTTGTATTGGGAAAAGATATCATTTGGCTTGATGAGGTTGATTCTACCAATGTCCATCTGGCTGCCCTTGCAATGCAAAAGGTTGAAGAGGGAACCGTGGTGGTTGCCAAGTTTCAAACAGAAGGGAGAGGGCAGCGTGGAAATACGTGGGACAGCGAGGTTGCCAAAAACCTCACGTTTAGCATATTGCTTCGACCAACCTTTTTGCCTGTAAAAAAACAATTCTTGGTTTCAAAAGTCGTTGCACTGGCCATTTGCGATACTCTCGATTGCTTTGTAAGCGGCATTTCCATTAAGTGGCCAAACGACATATATGTTGGTAATGCTAAAATTGCCGGCATTCTCATCGAGAATAGCTTCAGCTCGCACATTATGGACACTTCCATTGTTGGCATTGGCCTCAATGTTAATCAGACAGACTTTGCCGATGACATTCCCAATCCCACTTCGCTTTGCCTGCTAACCGGCAAGGAGTATGACCTCAATGCCCTTCTTGAGAAGCTTTGCCATACATTATCCAATCGGTATTCACAATTGATTTCTGAGAATTTCGATACCATTTCCAAAGATTACTTTGGAAAACTCTACCGGAAGGATAAATATTACACCTATATGGCCAACGGCATAACTTTTAGGGCCATTATTTTTGGGGTAAGGGATTCGGGAGAGCTGCTGCTGAAAACGGAGTCGGGTGATATCAAATCATTCTTCTTTAAGGAGATATCGTTTGTCCACAATGGGCATTAGCTTTATGTTGGCTTTATCGACACAATCTATCCGTTGAATGCCGTGGCAATCTGGTCTGCAATGGCATCGATACCCTGCTTAAGTTTTGACCCCAGCATCATTTTCATCATAAAATTGAGATTGGCCTTTAGGGTAATCTTCATTCGGGTGTCGTACGGCGCCACCTGTTTTAGCTGTATCCAAAGGAAGAATTCAAAGGGAATCTGTCCGTCACCCGTTATTTTTATGGTTTTATGGGGCTCTCTGTCCACAATCCGCAAGCCTGCTTCCTTCACTCCCTGGGCATCGAATCGGCACCAATCTTCACCTGCCTGCCAATTCTCCAGCTTGGCTGCCTGGGCAAAGGGAGTGAAATTCTGAAAGTTCGAAAGAACTTTATAAATATCCTCATCCAAACGCCTTATGCTTACAACTTTGCTTTCAACACTTACCATGGTTCGTAATTTTAACAATTAGTTTGGTTATTTTTTCCAATTGCCCGGATCCTTTCTCCACTCAAGCAGTGTTCTGTGCTGATGAGGGGAGATAAGGTTTTGCTCGGTGGCCTGAGTAATTAGGTCGTCGTACGATGCCAATGTGTAGAGAGGTACGTTTTGTTTGGCAAAGTTTTGCTTAGCAACATCGAAACCGTATGTGAATATTGCCACCATACCAAGCACTTCGCAACCTGCATTGCGCAAGGCTTCCACTGCTTGCAGACTGCTTTTCCCTGTAGATATTAAATCCTCAACTACCACAACCTTTGAGTGGCTGTGCAACTTCCCTTCAATCAGGTTTTCCAACCCATGATTCTTGGGTGATGAACGTACGTAGGCGAATGGAAGCCCCATTTCGTGCGCCACCAGCGCACCATGTGCAATGGCTCCCGTAGCAACCCCTGCAATGGAGTTAACGCTGGGGAAATGCGTTGAAATTAAATCTGAAAAATGGCGGCAGATCTCGGCGCGAATTTCGGGAAACGAAAGGGTTATGCGATTGTCGCAGTAAATTGGCGACAGCCAGCCCGAAGCCCAAGTAAAAGGATTGTCAGGATTTAGCCGTATTGCATTAATTTCTATTAATTTTGCAACGAAAATATTGTTTTTCATGGGGAAGAGGTATTCTATTTATTTCGACTCGAGAAAGATTGTCATTGCCAATCAGGTTGATATCCGTTTTTATGGTAATGGGTTGATAATTAAGTATGACGAACCTGTTGAGTTGGTAAAGTTACTCGATTTTTTTCATTCTTCCGACTTCCTCAGGAATCTATTTATTTACGGTGATGATACCGATTCCATATTCAACGTTTTGCGCAAGCATTACAAAGTGGTTGAGGCAGCCGGCGGGCTGGTGAGGAATAGTAAGGGCGATTTTTTGCTAATCAGGCGGAACGATTTTTGGGATTTGCCTAAGGGCAAAGGCGATAAGGACGAAACGAGCGAGGAGACAGCCCTGCGCGAGGTAGAGGAGGAGTGTGGCATATCACAATTACGTATCGAAAAGCCTTTAACCACTACCTTTCACATATATTTCGAGGGAGAAAAGAGGATTCTTAAGGTAACCGATTGGTTTGCAATGTCCTATTTGGGTAACGAAACCCTTGTTCCTCAGGTAAATGAAAACATTACGGAAGCCATTTGGGTTGAGCGAGACAACATTAACAAGTACTTAAACGGCACCTACAGTTCTGTTAAAGACGTGTTTAAAGCTGCCGGAGTGGAATCAGCATAACCATCAGATTTCTCCCCTCGATCTTAGTAGGTTGAATAGCAGGATTTCAAAATTTTCCTTGGGTGAAGCGGCTGGCGACATCAGCAATTTCCTATCGGGGCCAATTAGAAAGTAGGTTGGAAAGACCCTCACATCAAAATCTTTGATTACATCAGGTTTATTGCCATAGTATAAAAAGGTCCATGGATATCCACTCTGTTCAACAAATCTCTTCAACTCATTCTCATCGTTATCAATGGAAATGGTTACAATCTCAAGATACTTGCTATGCTTGTCGTATAGCCTTTTCAGCAGGGAAAACTCCTGAAGGCAGGTGTAGCTGGATATGCTGCAGAAATTCAGGTAAACGTATTTCCCTTCAAAGTCTTTGAGTGAGGTTAATTTACCGCTTGTTGAATATAGCTCGAAAGGAGCAGGGACAAACCCCGGTAGCAGGCGGGTAACCTTTGAACGGATATTCTCAGCAATAATTAAATGCTCAGCAATTTGAGTCTGCCTGTATAGGGAGTCCAATATTGAAAGCAGGGCTGAACGTGAAAATTTATCGTCGAAAAATCCGTCGTGCAAGCCTTTTAAAATAACCAGTTCGAGCAGCGAATCCTTGCCTATAACCTCATCTTTGGCCAGGGTTGCCTTGAGCCTTGTATAACTTTTTTCATCGGATATATTGTTGAATACCGCCTGACCCGAATCGGTCCGTGCGAAGAACAAGAAGTATTTGTCGTATAGTAGGTTGAATAGTTCCATGTAGGATGGATTGTTATACAGAATGGGCTTGTTTAAAAAATAGGAATCCGATATGCTTCGTGCCTTTTGCATGAGCGAAAGCTGGCTGAGCAGCCCATATCGGTAAAGTCGGTATGCGGCAAAAAACGGATGGCTAAATTTTTTATACCTCGTTTCAATGGTGTTGATTAGCGAATCGATGGCTATGTTCTGCGATCCCGCATATGCATCTTGAACTATTTGATCGAAATGTTCATTGAACGCCGTATCGAATGAGCTGATTAGCACGTTTACATCATCCTTGCCAATATTGGCAATGCCCACATGCATTTCTACCTCCCTGAAATAGGGGTTAAGCCTTTGGATTTCGGTTTTGGGCTCATTTTTAGGAAGTACAAGCTGATATTTTCTCCCCGGCTCTACAAACAGGTAAATCTGATAAATCCCTATGTGGCTGAAAATGTACTCAATATCATTAACTCTAAGTTCGATTGAGAAATCACCGTTTTGATTTACCATACCTCTTCCCACCGGGATCTCGGTACGTGATATGAAATCGGAATACTGGTAAAACACCAGCTCTTCGCCATTATACGAAGGGGCATTGCCATACAGGGTTACCTGTCCGGTTGCCATAAAGTGGAACAGGACAAGCGAAAGGATGCAGACCAGGAGTGCTTTAGAACGGGTCATCAATGTGTGGTTTAGTTTCAAAACCGATTGTCTATAACCCTTAACGATCAATGTATTTATTTATGTCGAGTCCTGTGGGTAAAAATTTCGATACATCACCTTTGTTTACCAGAATGTCCCTGACAATGGTCGAGTTTATGGGTGTGTGCTCGGGCGCAGTGAGTAGAAATACCGATTCCAAATCGGGTTTCATAATTCTATTCACTTGCCCTACAGCTCTTTCGTATTCAAAATCGG
The DNA here is from genome assembly GCA_002071445.1 of Bacteroidetes bacterium ADurb.Bin008. GTDB lineage: Bacteria > Bacteroidota > Bacteroidia > Bacteroidales > Tenuifilaceae > MWFE01. Next base: position 37,282 of record MWFE01000021.1, read on the forward strand.
CCGAGGTGCGGAGCCCACGAATTAAAAAACGTACTCCGATGCTGTTGCAGAACTCAACGGTGAGCCCTTCGTAGCTCCTCACTTCAATCCTGGGTTCGTTGGCGAACACATCGCCAATCATGTTCATCCTCTGCTCGATGGTAAAAAGCGTTTTTTTTGCCACGTTTTTGCCTACGGCAATCACTATCTTATCAAAAATATTTAATGCTCGCCTAACAACCGCTTCGTGCCCAACGGTGAATGGGTCGAAGGTACCCGGGAATACTGCAACTCTTTCCATACTTTGGTTTTGTAATGGGTATATATACAAAGGTAATACCTTTTACATTGAATATTGCATTGGATTTGAAAAATGGAACTTTAAACTATGCAATTACCTTTGCCGATTTTACCTTGGTATTCAATAGGGCGTAATCCAACACTTCGCCAATATACTCCACATACTTGAACTTAACGCCCTTAATGTACACCTCCCTGATTTCCGATACATCCTTCTCGTTGTCCTTCGAAAGGATGATTTCGCTAACGCCCGCCCTTTTGGCGGCCAATATTTTTTCCTTAATCCCCCCCACAGGCAGTACCTTACCCCTAAGGGTAATCTCTCCGGTCATGGCAATCCCTTTTCTCACCTTTCGCTGAGTGTATGCCGAGGCCAGAGAGGTAACCATGGTTATGCCCGCCGATGGTCCATCCTTGGGGATTGCCCCTTCGGGCACGTGGAGATGAACATCCCATTGCCCAAATAGATCGGGGTTAAGTTTAAGGGTATCGCAATTCGCTTTGATATACTGTTGGGCAATGATCGCCGATTCCTTCATCACTTCGCCCAGATTCCCGGTGATGGTCAGCGTTCCCTTGCCCTTGCTCAGGCTTGTTTCAATGAATAGGATTTCGCCTCCTGTTTCGGTCCAGGCCAAACCCGTAGCAACTCCTGCCAACTCATTGTCAAGGTAGGTATCTTTCAGATATTTTGGCACGCCCAGCACCTTTCTGATATCGTCAATGCTCACAACGGCGGGATGCTCCTCGCCAAAGGCGATTTTTTTAGCCACATTCCTTACCACTTTGGCAATTCGTTGGTTCAGGGTTCTCACACCGCTTTCGCGGGTATAGCCTCTGATAATCTCCTCCAAAACCTCGGCGGGAATGGTAAGCTGATTCTTTTTAAGCCCATGATTGGCTATTTGCTGTGGAATGAGGTGCCGCTTGGCAATCTCTACCTTCTCTTCCATGATGTACCCGCTAACTTCAATCATCTCCATACGGTCGCGCAGCGCAGGGTTAATGGACGAAATGTTGTTGGCGGTGGTGATGAACAGAACCCTGGAGAGGTCGAATTCAATATCCAGGTAGTTGTCGTGAAAAGTGCTGTTTTGCTCCGGATCAAGCACTTCGAGAAGCGCCGAGGCAGGATCGCCATGGAAATCTTTACCCACTTTATCAATTTCATCCAAGATGAATACAGGGTTGGAGGCCTTTACCTTTTTAATGTTTTGGATTATTCTTCCGGGCATGGCCCCTATGTACGTTCTCCTATGTCCACGTATTTCGGCCTCGTCGTGCAATCCTCCCAAGGAGATACGGGCATATTTACGGTTGAGCGCTCTCGCCACCGATTTTCCAAGCGATGTTTTACCTACCCCCGGAGGCCCATGCAGGCAGAGTATGGGGGCTTTCATATCGCCCTTTAGTTTGAGTACTGCCAAATGCTCAAGTATTCGCTCTTTCACCTGCTCCAGCCCGAAATGATCCTCGTCCAGAATTTTTTCAGCCTTTTTTAGGTTGAATGAATCCTTGGTGTATTCATTCCACGGTAAATCTACGATAAACTGGACATAGTTATGCTGAACAGAGAAATCGGCAGCCATGGGATTCATTCGGCTAAGCTTGGTCAACTCCCTGTCAAAAATGGCTGCCACCTCCTTGCTCCACTTCTTCTTCGAGGCCTGCTCCTTAAACTCCTCAATACCCTGCTCCACAGGGTTTCCACCCAGCTCATCCTGTATGGTTTTCATCTGCTGATGCAGAAAGTATTCCCTTTGCTGCTGCGACATATCGCTCCTTACCTTGTTCTGGATATCGTTCTTGATTTCAAGGAGTTGAATTTCTCTTGCGAGAAACTCAAGCAGCAGAACGCTACGGCTTTTCAAATCATTCTTTTCCAGCAATTGTTGCTTGTCTGTAGCTGGCAGTTCGATATTGGAACAGATAAAGTTAATGAGGAAGTAGTTGTTGTCGATATTTTTAATGGCAAAGCCTGCCTCCTGTGGCATATTGGGTGACAGGCTGATAACCTTAAGTGCAAAATCCTTAATGGAGCCAATCAGTGCTTTAAACTCCCTATCCTTTTGATTGGTTGGGTCGTCGCTTAGTACCGTTACGGATGCAGTGAAGAATGGTTCGCTGGTCAGGAATTCATTTACCTGAAAACGGTGTAATCCTTGAAGGATTACAGAGGTGCTTCCATCGGGCATTTCGAGTACTTTCAGTACCCTGGCAACGGTACCAAGAGTGAAAAGGTCTTTAATTTCAGGCTCTTCAATTTTGGCATTAACCTGAGAGACAGCACCCAGAATACGCTTATTCTTTGCCAAACTTTTTATTAATCGGGTCGATTTTTCCCTTCCCACAGTGATGGGTAGCACAACTCCGGGGAACAATACGGTATTGCGTAGTGCCAAAATGGGTAAAGTGCTTGGAACTTGTTTGGCCGGAAAATCCCCCTCATCCTCGGTGAAAAGCGTTACAACCTCAACCTCTCGTTCATCCGAATCGAAAAGGAAAGGAGTGATGATGGCCTTATTGCTTTTGTCGCTCATATTTCGTTGTAAAAATATAAAAAAGGTGACAATATGTCACGGGCAATGCTTTTTGCACTGCGATATTCCTACTGGGCAATGCTCATGCCAAAATTAAAAACGCCTGTAAATTAGGGAAAGGTCGAAAACTTTGGCAAGAATGGCAATCTCTTTTTCATCCAACTCCACGTTCCTACGCTCCATGACCTTTTTGGCAGTTTCCAACGCCTTTTCCAGCTGATAGGTAGTATATCCCTGTGCTCCGCCCCACGAAAAGCAAGGGATGAAATTGCGGGGGAATCCATCGCCAAAAATATTGGCACTTACCCCCACCACCGTTCCGGTGTTGAACATGGTGTTAATGCCGCATTTTGAATGGTCGCCCATGATCAATCCGCAGAACTGTAACCCCGTCTTTACAAAACTTTGCCTGGCATAGCACCATAGTTTCACTTCGGCGTAGTTATTCTTAAGGTTTGAGTTGTTGGAGTCGGCTCCAATGTTGCACCACTCACCCACTACCGAGTTGCCTAAAAAACCATCATGGGCCTTATTGCTATTGGCCAGAATAATGCTGTTATTTACCTCACCTCCTACTTTGCACCCGGGGCCTATGGTTGTGGGGCCATAGATTTTGGCTCCCAGCTTAAGGGTTGAGTTTTGGCAAAGTGCAAATGGCCCCCGGATAAGAGCGCCTTCCATAACTTCGGCATTCGCCCCGATGTATATTGGGCCGGTTTGCGCATTTAGCGTGGCACACTCCACCTTGGCACCCTCTTCTACAAAAATGTTGTTGGGATTAAGCACATTGTTAGTGGGCGAAAGGTTGCACGATTGCCTGTTGCGGGTGAGCAATTCAAAATCCTGTTCCAAAGCCCTGCCATTTTGTGTAAAGAGATCCCATGCATGGTATATGGCAAATGGCTCAACAGGCAACTGCTTTGCATTTGGAAAAGCCTGTGCGGATGGCGAAAAATTTACGTCGGGGAGTGAGGGAAGAAATGCGGCGACCAAGGTTGTGCCATGCACCAGCGAGTCGCCAATATCCATGGTCTGAATATAGTTCAAAATCGGTTCGTCGGGGATTATGCCGCTGTTTATCAACAGGCAAGGGGCGTTGGTTTGTGGCAAAGGGTACTTTGCCGAGAGGTAATCCTTTGTGTGGTAATAGCATTGGGTATTGAGCAGATACTCCCATTTTTCTTTGATTGTGAGTATTCCAATGCGAAGTTCAGAGACCGGACGGGTGAAAGTGAGCGGGAGGAGATGATCCCACCTGCTGTCATCGAAAAGGATTACGTGCTTTGCCATTGCTTAATGCTTTCTTTTGTATAACAAAGTTACTGCTTTGTCGGCATATAGGAGAAAATGCCAATAAAAAAAAGCTCACGATGGAGCTTTTTATGCGTTTCGACAAGTACCGGAGGCAAATTTGCTTCCGCATTTACCCGATTAATTGCTCTTTTTATCAAGGTGCTTTTTGTACTTCGACATGAACTTGTCAACACGGCCGGCAGTGTCAACCAACTTCATCTTACCGGTATAGAATGGATGCGATGTGTTGGAAATTTCAACCTTAAACAGCGGATACTCAACACCGTCAATTGTTAAAGTTTCCTTAGTATTCACTGTCGATTTGGTGATGAAAACATGCTCATTGGACATGTCCTTGAACGCCACCAGTCGATAATTCTTGGGATGTATTTCCTTTTTCATTTTACAAATATTTATCTTAATCTTTTACCGAAATATGGGTTGCAAAATTATTAATATTAAACTAAATAACAAAGAACTATTTTTTTTAGAATGTTTTTTTTCTTCATTTTTTCTTTAGTTGCCATTCGTTGTTGTATCTCAGTTTGATTAATCGAGTATTAAATTAAGCATCATTTCTTGAGATTTATTAATCGAATTAGTTAAGGAATGATGGCAAAAAGAAAAAGTTATATGGAACAATGATTACCTTTGCACAGTTTTAATCCCTCTTCAATTGAGAATTTTACAAACCATTAAGCGTTTCGATTTTGGCGGTGCAGAGAACCATGTAAGAGTCCTTTCCAATGCACTTGCTAATCTTAATCACGATGTTTATATTTTCAGCTTTGAAAGTGGACGTCAAACGAATATGCTCAATCCCAAAGTTACCTTCTTAGGGTTTTGTGCATTTTGTGGAACACTTTTTTTCAGTGTCCTTAAGTTAATCCGTATCATTCGCAAGCACAAAATTCAGCTGGTGCATGCCCACCAGCGTTTACCAATTCTGTCGGCATCAATAGCAGGATACATTATGGGAGTCCCGGTAGTTGCCACGGTGCATGGACGCACCGGTTACGACATTCGTTCCAGGGTATCGAGGGTAATTCCCAGATCTATTATTTTCGTTAGCCGAACAACACTTGAGAAATCTGATTACTACAATCAAATTAAAGCCAAATCGGTGCTTGTTAATAATGGGATTTCTGATGTGAACGATAATACCGTCTTTATCCCCTATGGGATTGGATATGTAAGCAGAATCGATTCCAAACACGCATGTGTAATTGGCCATCTCATTGATTTAATGCCATCCATTGCGGAGGTCAACAATACAGTAACCCTGTCCATTTTTGGCGGAGGGAAAGAGTTGAACCATATAAGGGAAAAGGCAATTGCCGTTAACCGAAAAATGGGGCGGGAAGTTGTAATAATACACGGCTTTGTAGAAAATTTGGGCTCTATGGAGTTATTCCCTGAGCTAATTTTGGGAGTAGGAAGGGTAGCCATTGAGGCTGCTGCCCGAGGCTGTTCGGTGATATCGGCCAATGCAAACAGGCTGGGGGATCTGATTACTCCTGAGAATTATCAGTTTTACAGCGATAATAATTTCGTAAACGTGAATGGTTCTCCTCCAACCGCACAAACTCTTTATAACAGGATTGTCAGTTTCTATGAGAATCGAGTGGAGAATAGGAATAAAAGCCTTGAACTGTGTAACGTTATTCATCGTGATTACAACTCGGAAGTAGTGGCCAAAAAGATCACATCGTTATATTCCAGGGCGCTGTTATAAACCCTATATTATAGTTCCAAACAATCATAAAAGCGCATTAAGGCATTGCGCAATTGACTATTTGCTTGATGTATTTTATTAAATAACTGTTATAGCCAAAAGTATGCTGCTGTAAAAACTATGACAGTAAAGGCATTATATAGAGCATAGGCTTTCAGTGGAGTATAGGCCGAAGGCTTAATTCCCAGTCGGAAATAGAGGTATAGGCAAATCGCAAATTTTTCAATCCAGAATGCTACTAATGCTGCCCAAGCCACCCCGGCAATGCCCCAAAATTGGACAAAGAGAAGACTTAATGCGATATGGACAACCAATTCCAGCAGAGAAATGGACAGCAGCGCTTTGGTTTTACCCAATCCGATGGCCACGGTTTGAGGGAACAACATTTTGCTGTTAATGGTGAGAAGGTAAATCATGAAAATTTCGGCACTGGCGCTAAAATCCGGATTGAAAACAATGGGAAACAGCGGTTTGCTGAGAAGTATTGTTACTATGGTAATGGGGAAAAGTATGTGCATATGCCACAGGGTTCGTTCCTTAAGTCGCCTCATTGTTTCATAAAGTTTTTCCTTGATGGAAAACTCGGGGAGCATGGAGTTGCTCAAACCGTTGGCCATTAACGTAACCAGAGGCAAATCGCGGGCTCCATACCGATAAATGGCAAAAGAAGCCAGATTGAATCGGGAGGCGATAATTAACCCATCGATGTATGAAGCAGACCCGCTTAGGAATATTTTCCCTATAAGGGGGAAACCTAAAGCTAAAAACCGTTGGATGAAGGGCCTGGAAAAGGACAATTGTGAGTGGTTAAGTACCAGCACTAATGCCCAGATTAGCTTTAAAACCGATACCAGCAATAGGGCGTAAACGGCACCAATCATACCTAATCTCAACACCACGGCAAGACATACAGCAATGATTTGAATGGAAAATATGATTAGCCCATAGCGTATAATGTTTTTAAACTGATTCTTTAATAGGTATATATACTCAATGATATACCCGGGCGCACTGATTGCAGTGTATAGGATGGCAAGCCGGTAATGCTCGAAATGGCTTATGCTGTCTAATTGTCGGAAAATTGGCTCAAAGATCAGCCCAATAGCAAGTGTAATCAGTGCGAAGATGACAATGACAACAAAGGCATTGAATAAGTCGGCCTCTTTGTCGTGTTGGTTAGATTTTACCAAGGGTAACATGGCCTGGATTAAGCCCGAAATCCAGAATGTGGAGAGAAGCCCTGAGATGAACAGGACGGTTTCGAATATCCCAATCTCCTCGCGGCTTAGCCCCCATTTGGTGAAAAAAATGCTAATCCCCATGAGGGCAACGTAGCGAATCAGCTGAAAAGCCTGCAGGCTTGTGGTATTGTTTATCGATATTTTGGCTGCCCTGATCATGTCGAGAAGGTGGTGCAATTTATGAATAAAAACGGGATCAGCATAATTTATGCATCATTAACGGTTGCAGCAATTGATGTTAATGCTCATCATAACGTGAAAATAAGTTTTTTGGTTTTTTTTGAGAAAAAAACTCTATATTTGCCTCCTCAAAATGGTGGATGTAGCTCAGCTGGTTAGAGCGTCGGATTGTGGTTCCGAAAGTCGTGGGTTCGAGTCCCATCTTCCACCCCAGCAGTGCTTCAGGTTTTGCTGAAGCACTTTTTTTATGATACGCCCAAAAAGTATTTGACATTCCCTGATGCTGTTCCGTTACTCCATCACATTTTAGCCCCAAGACATTCTTTTTTTACGCCAATTCTTAAAAAGTGCTAAAAGTGATCCAAATCATCTTAAAATAAGTTGATTCTGTATTGCATAATGAAAAATAAGCCCTATATTGTATTCAATTTGATAACTAGTAATCTGACCCAATAATGAGAGATTCGAAGATGATGCTTGGTTTGGTGTGCGATATGTTTATTGCAGCGAATCCTAATTACTTTTATCAACAGGTGATTTATTTCCCATTTTATAAGGGTATGAGGAGCAACCCTCCGTACTTATGCCTTTCCGATATTTTCATTGACCAGGTTGATATTAAACTGGTAGAAGAACAGTCGGAAAACAAGAGTATTAATTCGGCAGCATGCTTCTTTTTCAAGAATTAAATTCTTCAGGGCTTATTTGAAAATGGGCTGTGAGAACAGCTGAACATCTTTTTCGGTAATCTCCTTTTCGCACAGGATAATTAACCTTTCAATCACATTTCTAAATTCTCTGATGTTCCCGGTCCACGAGTTTTTCTGAAGAGCTGCTAAAGCCTCGTTGGTAATTGTTTTCGGCGGGATACCATACTCTTCACAGATAAGGCTGATGAAATGCCGGGCCAATACGGGAATGTCTTCAATCCTCTCATTGAGCGACGGAACGTGAATGATGATTACGCTTAAGCGGTGGTAAAGGTCTTCGCGGAACCTGCCTGCCTCGATTTCCTCATGGAGGTTTTTATTGGTTGCTGCGATTATCCTAACATGTACGTTTATATCCTTGTCACTGCCAACCCGTGTTATCTTATTTTCTTGAAGCGCTCGTAGCACCTTTGCCTGTGCGCTTAAGCTCATATCGCCTATTTCGTCCATGAATAGTGTTCCACCATCGGCCTGTTCAAATTTACCTTTTCGCTGTTTTATGGCAGAGGTGAATGCCCCTTTTTCGTGCCCAAATAACTCACTCTCGATGAGTTCAGAGGGGATTGCGGCGCAATTTACTTCCACAAAGGGCATATCGGCACGGTTGCTTTTCTCGTGCAGCCATCGGGCAACCAATTCCTTGCCGGTTCCGTTGGCTCCCGTGATCAGCACTCTGGCGTCAGTTGGAGCCACTTTTTCTATCACGTCTTTCACCTTCCTAATCGCCGGAGATTCCCCGACAATATCGAAGGTTTTACTTACCTGCCTCTTTAAAATTTTTGTCTCCTTTATCAGCGTGGTTTTATCGGTTGCGTTGCGTATGGTGATGAGAATGCGATTCAGGTCAAGGGGTTTTTCAATGAAATCGAATGCCCCCTTTTTAATGGCTTCAACAGCTGTATCGATATTGCCATGCCCCGAAATCATGATGACGGGCACTTCGGCCGAACGGCTAAGCAGCTGGTCAAGAACCTCTATGCCATCCATTTGTGGCATTTTAATATCGCAAAGCACAACATCATAGCTGTTATTTTGAAACATTTCAATTCCAATTATGCCATCTTCCGCCAGATCAACAACATGCTTCTCATATTCCAGAATTTCTTTGAGAGAATTACGTATTGCCCGTTCATCGTCTATAACCAATATTTTCGACATGGAATCCCTTAATTTTAAGTTGCAAAAAATCTTATTCAGAGCTGTTAACCCAATGCAAATATAGAAAAAATAAGATAATCATTGGTTGGACACCAGGGTTTAGTATGGAAGAAGCAATAACCCCGGCTTGACGAAAACAAATTGGATGTTGTAAATCCGTCCGTTTAAACGGGCTTGTAACAGGTGGAACCTTATTGTGGAAGGAAGGAGTAAAGTTAATAATGAGAAAAAATTTTCCACTACTCGTAGCAGAACGAGATTATTTTTATCACATCGTCTTGGCGATTGAACTTAAGGTTATTAGTTTGCACGAAATCTTTTAAGGATTCCCATTTATCCGGATATAATTTCCGTAAATCTCGCATCCTGTTGATGTTGATTATTTTATTCCCTTTTTTTATCAGATACATTTTTTTCAGGGTGATGTCAACATTAATGGACCTGTCGATTTGCTTGTATGCCCCGGCATCATCCCAAGTGTTGATCCTAGCCACCGACGAGGTGATGGTTGAAGCCCCGTATGCTCCCCTGTTATCGGCCGAACTTTTTATCTCAGTCTTACGGTTCAGTAAAAGTTCATCCCCGCCTGTCAACGATTGTATAACTTCAGCTATTTCTTTGGAATTAATGGGAATGAAGGTCCTTTTCCCGTATGAGATAGCTGCAATCTCAGGTAACCCGGCCAGTTGGTAGGCGTTGTTATCGTTATCAAGGAAATAAATTCCATTTGTGAGTAAGTTGTAATTGAGATAAGTCTCAGTATGTGTACCGTCCTTAAAGAACACCTTTCCCATATAAAAAACGGGATCAAGCATTTGATCCTTCAGGGTCATTTCTTCAACCAGGTTAAAACGGTTTTTTTCGATGCTTACAGTTTTATTATCCTGAGAAAATATTGATATAGAGTGTAGCAGGACAATGAGCAGGGTGGCTAATCGGAGTTTCATGATTGTTTATATTAAGTTAAAGTTAACCCAATAGTATCAGGACGTTGATAGTTATTATGACTAACAAATCTAATAAATAATTCCTGAAAAATACTTTTATCGTACAGACCGGATTTAGTTCTAAAAATTCTTGTAAAGAATATCGCATTTGTCGGTAACAATGAGGTATTTCAACTTCGCATCGCTTTGGTCGGAATTGTTGCAGTAGCCCAGCAGATTTATCTCGTTGCTTGAAATGCTGAAAATCCGGTTAATGCAAAAACTTTCATCGGAAAGTATAGGGGTGTTCCCCAAAAGCCTGCCATTATCAGATAGTTCAACGATAACGTGAGCCATATGGTGTTCGCTTTTTCCTGCATTCAGCTTTTTTCCATTTAAATCAAGCGATGTGAAATTGAAAAATGCCAGATATTTGCCCTCGGCCTTGACAATATCCACCAGTTGCCCCTGAATATCGATATCAGTTTGCCATTGAATACTACCCAATGAGTCGGCCATGGCAATGGTGAATGAGTGATAGAGGTCGTTGCTATCGGGAACTTTGGTGGCAAAGCCAAATATGCTGATTTGGTTAATGTCGTCGAAATTGTAGTACACAGGTAATGCGTCGATGTTGATATTACTGCTGAAAACATCCCTTCCTTTGTCGTCGAGTCTAATAAGGGTATTCACGTATTCGTTCTCGGCTTTGGTGCCGCTAACCACCACCATGCACCCCTGTTCAAAGCCAACAATATGGGATGCGCAATCGCCATCGGGGATGGCATTTTTCCCCTTAGCACCTATTTCGCGTACCCACTCAACCTTTTTATCGGTGCCAATTTTTGCCGCAAAAGCCATGGGTGGCATATTTGCCCGCCGAATTGCACCCGAAGTATATTTGGGCTCGCCCAGAATGTCGAAAACACTTCGGGTTAAATAGGGTTGAGTTTTACTATCCTGACTACTCTGAGGAATGGGATTTAGCGGTATAGAAACTCCACGGGCACCGGCAGCATTGCCCAGCATGCTTTTCGTGAGGCTCTCTCTGGTGAGGTAAACCCTTAAGTTTTCCAGATCGCTATCCATGGATTGTATAAGAAATTGCATTTCCTGATTGGTAAAATTCTTCAATCCTGTTTCGCCTCCGTACTGCTGTTCGAAAAACTCCTTGAACCGGGCCACCTTATCATTGTCAATGGCACCTTTCAACGTATTGAGCATTCTCTCGGTAGTGGTCAGCTCCTGCGCAAGACGATGGTAGAACCTCAGTTTTCTGTTCATCAAATCGGAAGTGCTATCGTCAGGATTGTTTAGTGGCGATTTTTCAAGGATAAGAAAACTTTGTCGCCCTTCAAGGTATTTAAACAGCTCTCTTACTAACGAGTTATTATCATATTTGCCCAGTCTGAACAGGAATAAATCGTCGAACGAGGGGTATTTTTCATCCTGTAAAATGGTTTGTGCCAATGAAATTTTCCTTTTATTATCCACAAACATTTTTTGAATGGATGATATTTCGTGGCGTAGAGATACTATATCGTTGTTGTATGTATGCATAAAATCGTTAATCCATTTACCATAATCCCAAAGATCAAACGTATCCTTTAAAAAATCGCTATTGATGATTCCGTCGAGACGGTAGGTTTCAATATTTTTCAGGCGGTAAGCCTGATTATGCCCTGCTATGGGATATGCATTGATAAGGGACTTGTAATTGTTAAAGGATTCGATACTACGGTTAAATTCATTTTTAAGTGATTCTAAGGATGATAGTAGAGTATTATCGGTACGAAGCAGAGCTTCGTTATAGTTCTCGTACTTTTCATTTATCTGGTTGAATAGTCGGATACAGTTGTTGTAGTGATCTTTGGATTGCTCAAGCGACTTGTAGATTAAGTTGACGGAGTCCTTATAGTGGCTGTAAAAGATGTTTTTTTGGTTAACATAGTTTAGCACATCCTGATCTTCAACCCTTTTGCCTGCTGTTTCTATGGGTATGTTGGCATAAAATTCCCGATTCTTTCGCACCTTGTCTTCTTCAACGAAGCGCGGGAACAATGAGTAGTAGAGTACAACATTGCCCACCCAGTAGTTTGCCAGTTCAAACTCCCGAAGGGGGTCAAGGTTTTGAAGAATCATTTCGGCGGTATAACCAAGCTGGATATACGTGTTGGCAAAGTGGGGGTTCTGATTTTGGTATAGGAAAAGCCTGTAGTAAAGCTGTTGTGGCTCAAGGGTGCCAATTTGGTTGTAAAGATCTTTGTAGTTGACCTCCTGGGCATGGGAAACCGAACAAATTAGACCACCAAACCACAGGAAGGCGGTTATTTTTATTAGAAATTTTTTTAAGGGTATCATGTTTGTTAACTCATTAAAATTCATTGTAATGCTGCTCTTAGACTCCTTCGGTTGTTCCTTCTTCGAGGATATCGATTATTTTAAATTCCACCCTTCGGTTAAGGGCACGATTCTCGTCAGAGGTGTTTGGTACCATTGGCTTAGTAAGCCCATACCCTTTTGCCACAATTCTCTCGCTGGGTACCTCAAAATCCAGCAAGTACCTTACAACGGCTTGAGCCCTCTTTTCGGATAGCAAAAGGTTGTATCCTGCATTGCCCACGTTGTCGGTATGTGCTGCAATTTCAATCACAATATTCGGATTGTCCTTTAGCAGGGTGATAACCCTGTCGAGTTCGGGAAACGATTCTGACGACAGTTCAGCCGAGTTTGTCCCAAAGTTGATGTTGTTCAACCGTATTGATGTTTGCTCTTTGAGCGGGACCAGTTCGGCGGTAAGGGTTGAACTTTCCTGTTTTCCCAGGTCAACCACCTGGTTGTGGAATGAGTATCCCTGTGCTCCGCGAATTGTAAATTCATATTCATCACCCTCACGAAGCATGGCGGTTACCTTTCCATTTTTAACATCTTCAATGGAAAAAACAATGGTTTCGTCACGGTTAAGGTTTCGGATTAACACCTCTGCTGCTACCCCTTCTTCTGTTTCGGAGTCGGCAATGACAATTTCGAAGGCACGTTTTTTAGCCTCAAGGGGAAGCGATCTTTCAAATCTTCGGAAAATAACATCCCCCGAAACATTCAGATTAAAAGAGTTTTCGCCAAACCAATCGGCCGAAGCGTTAACGGAATACTCATTCCCCAAAGGCAGGGAGAAGGAGTAAACACCGGGTTCAATGGCTGTTCCCGAGAATTTTTGCTCTTTGTTTTCTGCGTTTTCAACGGTTATGATGGCATCTATCGGTTTGAATATTTCGCTATCGTACACCGAAACCACCAGTTCAATTCTCTCAAAAAGCTCAATCTTTTCGGGAGCATATTTCTTATCATCTTCCCGATAATCGACCATAAAACTTGCAAATGAAAATCCGCGCCTTCGGACGTCTACAATATAGTTTGACCCGTCGAGCAGAGGGAGTTCGAATTCGCCGGTCTGTGCATCGCTGTAGAATGTTCCCAGCACTTGCAGGGTTGTGGGTTCAAAAACGGTTAGAGTTGCGTCGATGGGGTTCCCGGTGGCCTGAGAAAGCACTTTACCTTTTGAGGGTAGGGTTTTATTTGGATGATAATTTTCGGGTAAAGTCATGCTGAAAATACTCCCAAACTCCTGCTTGCGTGCCTGCCATTTCCGCAGGAAGTAAATTTTCCCGTTAACAAATGTCGGGTTAATGTTTGTGGCTTCGGACGCTATTTCAGCCACTTTTAGCGGGACAAGCCAATTGTCCTGTAGTATTTCACTTGTGAAGAATATGTTGTACCCTTCGCGATATTGATCGGGGAGAATCGAAGAGAAAAAAACCGTTTTCCCGTCGATGCACACATTGGGGCCATACTCGCACCCCCTGTTAATCCCATCATGTAGGGGTTGAGGCACATTCCAACTATTGTCAGTATTTTTTATCGAGGAGAAAATCCTTTGGCACTGAGGTGAATCCTTCGGTTTTTTTATATTTTCATCGCTAATCCTACGGGAGAAGAATAGTCTATCCTCCCCGGGGGTTATGGAGGGATACAATTCGTCTTCCTCCGTATTGATGGGGCTGCCAATGTTTATCGGCTCACTCCACCCATTGGGCCCACGTTTGGAGTAGTAAATATCGAAACCGCCTTTAGAGTCGGGGAAATTGGCATGGAAAAATAAAAGTTTACCGTTGTAATTAAGCGATGGCCCTTCAATATTGTACCCATCACCATGATGTTTGTTAATGATGTCTATGGGTTGCACCTCACTCCAAACACCGTTTTCGAGACGTGTTTCGTAAAGTTGGTTTTTGCCAATAATGGTAAAGGATATAACCATGTAATCTTCGTCTTGATTGATGGTAAAGCCCTGAACACTCTCCCAGGTACCAACTTTTTGAGGTACTTCAACCTGTGCAAAAAGATGGATTGAAAATGTTGAAAGTAACATTAATAATGCGTTGTGAAAAATGAACAAGTATTTAGCCCTGCCCTTATGTGCCATGTTGTTAAGAAATTAATAAAGTAATTGTCTTATCATTCAAATTTACTGCTAAATTATGTAAAACTATTTTAAAATCTCAGCTAAGAGACAGGTTGGTTAAAAAAAATGCCGTTTCAAGCGCTATTATTGACATAAATTTGATTTTGTGTTATTAAAAGTGGCACTATGATATAGTATTCGTGGCATTTTTTTAATTTAGCTAAAATTGCCACGCTTAATTAGCCCCATTTTCGAAACGTTATAAATCCTTTAAGATGAAAAAGCAACTAACTGTTTCCCTTGTATTTGCCTTGCTGGCATTCTCCGGTTTTGGCCAGCAAAGCGTTGAAGAGTTGAAGGCATCCCTTAAGCAGCAGACCAATGCAGCTGCCCGTATGCACATTCAGCTGGAGATTGGCGATCTTTTCCAGAATACCAATCCCGATAGTGCATTGTATTGGTACAGGTTGGCCATCCCGTCCAATATCCACGATTCAACTTTTTTTGCTACCTGGCTGGAGAGCTCAGGCGACGCCGAGAATTACTATTTGGCCGTGGCCTTGGCCCGTTCGGGGTTAATCATGGCACAAAAAAGGATGATAGATGAGGGTGCGCAGAACCTGTCGCTGGCAGTTAGCCTTGCCATTGGCATTGGTCAGCAGCAGTTGGCGCTTTATGCTTCCGACAATCTGGCTGTAGTGTATGCCAAAAGTAAAAATCCGCTTATGGCCATACAAAGTTTTGAGCAGTCGCTGTCCATATATAAAGAGCTGAATGACGAAAAGGGAATAGTTTACTGTTTGGGCAACCTGGGCGCAATTAATGCCAATGAAAAAAAATACTATCAGGCGGCTGAGTATTATGAGCAGTTGCTGAAAATTCAGGAGCAAACCCTTGCTCCGCTCGAAACGCTTGATGATCTTATCAACATTGCGGCTTTATACACCCAGTTGGAAGAATTGGATAAGTCAAAGCCTTTCTGGGAGAGAGCCCTTGATGTGGCAATGCAGCTAAAAAATGATGAAAAAACAGCCCTCTGTTTAACCAATCTGGGGGCCATTGGATATAAAAATGGCGATATGGTTAGCGCTCAGACGTACTATTCTCAGCTGCTGAGCGTCGCTCAAAATATTCAAAACCAAAGCGATGAGGTGTTGGCTTTGAACAATCTGGCCACCATTAGCTATAATCTTGGGGATTTAAACAAATCGGTACAGTACTGGGAAGAAGCCTTAGCCCTTGCGTCGAAAATAGGCAGGGTGCAGGTTGTGCTCGATGCCCTGATTAACTTGAGCAACATTAACTTCCAATTGGAAAATTTCGAGAAATCATCGCAATACCTTGAACAGTACGTAAGCATCGGCAAGCAGGTTGGGACTCCCCAATCCCTTGCGCAATCGTATATTGGAATAGCCGAAATACAGGAAAAAATAAAGGATTATACTCGTGCCCGCGGATTCTATCAGGAGGCATCGAAAATTTATAATGATATTGGGGATAAGGCAGGGGCTGCCAATGTTAATGTCCTAATTGGCAGAAGTTTTCTTAAGGAGCAGCGCTACTATGCTGCCATGGATTTTTTCAAGGTTAATATCGATGGCGATGGCTCGCTCCCCTCTTTGGTGCTGGGCGAATCGTACCATGGCATGGCCGATCTTTTCCGACTGCAGATGCAATATACCATTGCTCTCGAGAATTATCAGAAGGCCAAAGATTTGTATATGGAGGCTGGCAATCTTAATCAGGCATCGGTGTGCCTTAATACCATGGGTTTAATCCAGCAGATTGCGGGAGATTTCCCAAAATCTATAGCACACTACGAAACAGCCCTTGGCATTGTTAAGGAAATGGGCAACAGGGAGGGTATGGCAGCAATCTACAACAACTTGGGGGTGGTGTATCGGCAGCTGGGTGACTTGCCCAAGGCGCACGACTCGTACCAAAAAGCACTTGCTATATACTTAGAGTTGAATAACCAGGAAGGAGCATCGTATGGTTATAATAACTTGGGAGTAATTTTCGAACAATCAGGCGATTATGACAAGGCTAACGAATATTATGAAAAATCTTTAGCCATTAAACAGAGCTCTGATGACAAAGGTGGGCTTTCGTCCAGCTTGATGAATATGGGTAACGTTTACAAGCACTTGAAAAAGTACGACAAGGCCGAAGAGTTTTACAACCAATCGTTGGCAATGTGCAAAGAGCTGAATGATAAGCAGGGCATTGCCCTGACTCTGGGAAGTTTGGCAGCTCTTAAGCTTGAAATGTATGATTACAATACTGCCGTTGATTATGCCAACCAGAGCCTGGCAGTTGCGCAGGAGATAGATATGCAAAGCGTGATTAAGGAGGCGTACAGGCAGCTGGCATGGGCTCACAATGCAACCTTTGTTCCCGAATGGGCCGAAGAGGCCTATCTCAACGTAATCAGCATGAACTACAAGGATATAAACCGGAATTTTTCCATACTCTCCGAAAGTGAAAAGGAGTTGTTTTTCAAAACCATTGCTGAGGACTTCGAGAGATTTCACTCATTCGCTTTGCAAAGGATGGCTACAAACCCCACAATTACCGGAGAGGTTTATAACAATCTCCTACGGAACAAGGGCCTTCTTCTCAAATCGGGGACGGCCATGAGGAATGCCATTTTGGGAAGTGGTGATGAAAAGCTCATCCAGCTCTTTGAAAATTGGATACAGGTGAAGCAAGAGGTGGCTAAACTCTATGCCCTGCCTATTCAGGAGAGAACAGCCGACCCGGTGGAACTGGAGAAAAAAGCCAATGAGTTAGAAATATCGCTGGTAAAAAGCTCATCGGAATTTAGCGATTTTGAAAAATCGTTGCGTATTGAATGGACCGATGTAAAGCATGGGCTTAAGCAAGGGGAGGCGGCCATTGAATTTACAAACTTTACACATGGACGCGACAGCGTATTGTACTGCGCCTTGATTATCACTACTGATTGTGAGAACCCATGGATGGTTCCACTTTTTGAGGAGCGTCAGCTGGTGAATATTCTCGGCAGCTATGCAGGGAACAACTATCAGTATATCAATAGCGTTTATGGAAAGAATAACCAACCCAATACCGCTCTTTACGATATCATCTGGCGTCCCATGGAGCAGTATTTGAAAGACATCGACAATATCTACATTTCGCCGGGTGGTCTGTTGCACAAGGTTTCATTCTCAGCTCTCTGCACGGGTGAAAATAGTTACATCATTGACCATTGTAATCTTTTCCTCCTGAGCACGACAGCTAAAGTTACAAGTATGGAAAAGTTTTTGGTTGATGGGGAGACGACTTTTGGCCTTTTTGGCGGCATAACCTATTCAACCATACCTGCTTCCGGAGAAACATGGAATTACCTTAAGGGAACGTTAGACGAAACTCTGATGATTGACGGGTTGCTCAAGGAACTGTTTTCGCACGTTGAACTGATTACCGATACTTTGGCCACTGAGGAGAGGTTTAAATCGTTGGCACCACAATGTCAGGCTTTGCACTTGGCCACGCATGGCTTCTTTTTCCCCGACCCGGAAGAGATTAAGATGGCTGTTGAATCGGTGACAGAGGAGGGAGAAGTGGAATTCCGAGGAGGAACTCCCAACTTTGGGTATAACAACTTTGTGCAGAATCAAAACCCCCTTATGCGCTCGGGACTTGTGTTTGCAGGGGTAAACGATTACTGGGGCGGGGCCAAAGCGGTGACAGGCGATGATGGTGTGCTCACGGCATTGGAGGTTATCAACATCGACCTGCGCAAGAATAAGCTTGTTGTTCTTTCGGCTTGCGAAACCGGGCTTGGCGATATTGCAGGAAGCGAGGGGGTTTACGGTTTACAGCGAGCTTTCAAAATGGCTGGTACCAATTTCCTGATCATGAGCCTATGGCAGGTTCCCGATAAGGAAACATCAGAGTTTATGCAGACTTTTTATTCACTTTTAACTCAGGACAAGGATCTGCAGAAAGCATTTACTCAAACGCAGAATATAATGCGGCAACAGTACGATCCATATTTCTGGGCAGCGTTTGTGCTACTGGAGTAAATTGGATGATTGGTGTTTTGTTAAGTGCTTAAGTTTCGCAAGCTTCCTACAGACCGCTTTCATTTTCATAGAGTATGTTTTTCCAGGCATTCCATATCCACGTTCAGCAAGTTGGATGGTACGGCTATAATCTCTGTGAATGTCAGTCATATTAGCACTGCTATGATCAGCTTCAGGCTATCCCTTGCGTTGTACCAAACGGCTTGTCTCCCGTTTTGAAATCGCTGAAACGCCTCGTCACCGATAGCCGGTTGTCCTGCTACATATATTGCCTTGTGGCACTGCCAGCGGCGTGAATCGATGCATCGAACCAGCTTGCTGTGAGGATTGTACTGAGCATTTACGGCCTGTAAAAAGCCAATTCGCCAGATGTAAAAAGCCAAAGAACCTAAGCGAGGTTAAAAATGGTCTCCATAGCCTTTTCTCAGGAAGAGAAAAAGTTTTTTTAAATAAATTTTTATACCTTTGGTAAAGCGTGTTACTTGTTTTGAATTTTTAGGGCAAGGTTGTTGATATTCACCGACTACGCCAAGGGTTATATTGTGTTTTTGTCTATTAGCAAGTTATCTTACTTGCAAAGCTTGAGGTAATAACATTCAACGATAAATTGTCAACCCTAAACCCATCCAAAAACATGAAAAGTTCAATCCAAATTCTAGCTTTAACTGCATTGCAGTTGATGTTCATCCATTCATTTGCGCAGGACTGGCAATACTATGATTCCTTAAGCGTACAGAATCAACTTAATAATGAATGGGATGCAGCGATAGAGAATGCTGAAAAAGCACTTCAATTAGTAGAGGAAAAATTTGGAGTAAACGATACAACCTATGCCAATGCCTGTTACGTTTTAGGGTTAATCTATAGAAAAATAGGAGATTACAAGTTGGCCAAAGAATACTACTCCAAAACAAAGGTTATTAGAGAAAATCTTTTGGGAAAAGAGAACCATAGCTATGCTGAAATATGCAATGGTTTAGCGTTGTTAAATTAGGTTGCTGGGGGAGTATTCTGCGGCAGAATCTTTAAATAAAGAGGCCATTGACATTTATGAAAAGTTAGAGGATGATGTAAGCCCTGATTATGTTACCTCCTTATCAAATCTTGCTACGCTTTACCGAACAATGGGAAATCTCAATGCAGCCGAGCCACTATATGTCAAGGTTAAAACCATATATGAAGAAAAATGTGGTAAAGAACACCTCCTTTATGCACGGAGTTGTAATGGTCTTGGAGTATTTTACTTGGAGGCGGAAAATTATGATTTGGCTGAATCCCTTTTAATAGAGGCCAAGAATATTCGTGAAAAATTGTTAGGCAAAGATAACGAGGATTACGCTAATAGCTGCTCCAATTTAGCAGCGTTATATCAAACTGTAGGAGATTATAAGGCAGCCGAGGAATTGCACCTTGAGGGAAAAGCTATCAGGGCAAAGGTACTGGGTACGAAACATCGAGACTATGCTGAATCTTGCAACAACCTGGGTCAACTATATAAAGAAATTGGAAATTTTGCATCGGGCGAACCACTTTTAATTGAGACTCTAGAAATACTAAAGAGTACTTCGGGTGAAAAGAATATGGATTACGCGGCTGGATGTCAAAATTTAGCATCTTTTTATCGGGCAATGCACAATTATCCCGCTGCTGAATCATATTATATTAAGGCAAAGGATATTGCTGAGCAATCAGTTGGAAAAGAAAACTTTAAGTATGCAACAATTACAATGGGACTGGCTTCCCATTACCACGATATCGGAAAATTCGATATTTCGGAATCACTTTGCCTTGAAGCAGCAAAAATTATTGAAAAAATGCTTGGTAAAAATAATGTTTCCTATGCAGTGGCAATAGGAAACCTGGCATCTTTCTACCGCGATAAAGGAGATTATAAAACTTCTGAAGCATTTTACCTTGAGGCTCAAAATATTTATAAGATAAAACTGGGAAACCAGAATCCACACTTAGCCACCAACTATTCTAATCTTGGTTACATGTATGGAGCTATGGGTAATTATGCAGCATCGGATTCACTATATACTCAAGCACTTCAAATAAGGGAAAAGCAGCTGGGGAAATTACACCCCTCTTACATAGGAAATTGTTTTAGCCTGGCTTACGTTAACCATTTAAGCAAAAATAACCTATTAGCCGAAAAATATTTTACTGAGGCCATGTCGTTGGCCACTAAGACTATGTTAAGAAATTTTTCTTTTATGTCTGAGCGCGAAAAGGAGTTATACATACAAACAGAGTCAAAGTTTTTTCATAATTTCTATTCGTTTTGTATGGATAGAAAAATGGAAAATCCTGAAATTATTTCTGATACTTACAACCATGCTATTCAGCTAAAGGGATTGCTTTTAAAATCGTCAACTGCTCTGCGGTCAGCCATATTGTCGAGTAAAGACTCATCGCTAATAGCCATGTATAAAAAATGGATTTCGCTGAAAAAGGAAATCTCAACACAATATTCTATAGAAATATCAAAACGTAAAAAGAATCCCGAGGAGTTGGAGAATCAGGCCAATACGCTTGAAAAGGATCTGGTTCGCCAATCGCAACTATTCAGCGACTTTGAAAAAATGCAGAGCATAACGTGGGAAAGCGTAAAGAAAAACCTTAAACCAGACGAAGTTGCCTTTGAGTTCATCCACTTTGCCCAAACGGGCAAAAAGGATACTGTGCTCTATGCGGCGCTGATAGTAAAACCCGATTCGCAGTACCCTGAAATGGTTTCCCTATTCGTAGAAAAAGATTTGGAAAATATTTTGGGAAAGTTTACCACAAATAACCTGGGCTACGTGAACTCCATTTACGGAACGAACAGCGAGGTCAACACACAGCTATACCATTTGATATGGCAACCGATGGAGGAATATCTTGGCCAGGCCAAAACTATATACCTTTCACCCAGCGGATTACTCCACAAGGTATCCTTTGCCGCCATTGCTAAGAGCGAAAACGTTTACCTGTGCGATGAGTACAGGCTGAACATCCAGTCGAGCACAGCCAAGGTTGCTCTTACTGAGCATTTTGCCATTGGAAAGGATTGTAGCGCAACCGTATTTGGCGGCATTAACTACAACACAGATCAAATCGATGAGGAGGTTTGGAGCTACTTAGAAGGAACCAAGTACGAAGCCGAAAAGATTAAGACCTTGTTGTCAAAGAAAAAAATCAATACCACAATTTTCGTTGGAAATGAATCGACCGAGGAGAAGCTAAAGAATAGTTCTGGCAAAAGCAATATTTTGCACATCGCCACGCACGGTTTTTTCTTCCCCGATCCGCAGGAGGAGCTTCTGGCTCTGGCCAAAGGGATGGAAGTCGGTGAGGTTTCATTTCGTGGGGGACGCAGGACGCGAGGCTTTGGTGTTTGGGGATTCGTGCGTAATCCCAATCCGCTGATGCGGTCGGGCTTAACCTTTGCCGGAGCCAACCAGATTTGGACCGACAAATATGTAAGCAGCGATCATGATGGTGTGCTCACTGCCGAGGAGGTGATCAACTTAAATATGCGGAAAACCGATCTTGTTGTGCTCTCCGCTTGCGAAACCGGACTGGGCGATATAAAGGGTAGCGAGGGTGTTTACGGCCTGCAGCGTGCATTCAAAATGGCTGGAGCCAAATTTATCGTTATGAGTTTGTGGCAGGTGCCCGACCGTGAAACCGTGGAGTTCATGGAAACTTTTTACGCCAAACTGTTGAAACAGAATGATATTCGCAAATCTTTTACAGAAACACAAAAGGAAATGCGCCAAAAATACGATCCCTACTTTTGGGCTGCCTTCGTTCTGGTTGAGTAATTGGATATAATGAGAGAACAAATTGTTTTTCAGATTTTCTTTATGTGAAGGAGATTTTTATTTGAAGTAAGTATTGATTTTTTATTAAAAAGGCACTAAATTTGTTTTTAGTTCTAATTGATAGCCAATAAAATCACACAATAAAATCCATATGCCATGAAAAGATTAGTTTTACTACTCACTATGCCGCTCTACGTTTTCGTAGTATCGGCTCAGGTTCCCTTCAAGGTAATCACCGTTAACGGTGAAATTATTGCTACCAAAGCAAATGTGACCTTACAGAATGGGATTGAAGTGTCGAGCGACGACAACTTCGATTTTCGTAAACCCAACTCAAGGGCTGCCATGATCAACTCGGAGCGGGGAAGGATTGTACTTACCGAGCAGAACGCCTCCGATGCTTTTTCGAAAGCGGCATTTGCTCCTCCCATCAGT
Organism: Bacteroidetes bacterium ADurb.Bin008; assembly: GCA_002071445.1. Taxonomy (GTDB): domain Bacteria; phylum Bacteroidota; class Bacteroidia; order Bacteroidales; family Tenuifilaceae; genus MWFE01. The sequence continues at coordinate 60,102 of MWFE01000021.1, forward strand.
TCCATCAGCTCGCGTAGTGCAACCTTGTCAAACATTGCTGACCTAAAAAATACTTTCGACGACAAGGTGCTTATTATCGAGAGTATGAAGTTGAAGGTTGGAGCGGATGAATTCCCCATGGAGGACAATAAATTCTTCTACATTAGGTACACATACAACGATGAAACGGTAAATAAGAAATTGACATTTGTCAACGATACGCTTATCATCGATAAAGACGAACTTTTTTCGGTTGACGGGAAGGCTATTGATAATTCCGGTGTCAGTCAGGTGAGTTTATATTACTACCGTAAGGGGGAGCAGAAGCCCGAATCCATTCTGATTAACACTTTTGAGCCTGTTTTTGTTAATAGTCAGCAGCTTAAGCCCGAAATAGATATCATTTACAAAGAGTTGAAAGGCAAGTCGTCTGAAATGTTACTGTCTGAGATCTACGATTATCTCAATATGTTTTATGGAAAGATTGACAAGGAAGATTTAAAAGTGTGGCTTAAGAAGGAGTATAAATCCGACTTTTAATATTGCAACATTGGAAAGCAAAGGGGTGTGAGGTTTTGTGCAACACCCCTTTATTTTTGAACACTGAAACCTTTCAAAACGTGAAAAAACTCGCTCTGTTTTTCGGCCTTGCCCTGTTTTTCATTTCCGCATTTGCCCAGCATACACGGCAACCCATCTCAAATTTTACACCAGCCGAATACGGACAGGGGTACTCATCGTATACGCATGCCGTAACCGAGGATGAAAATGGGCTAATATACGTAGGCACAGCTTTTGGTATTTTGCAATTCGATGGTACTTCGTGGAGATTTATTCCTGTTAAATCGGGCGTCCACGTTACCTCTTTGGCCTTTTTCAATAATACGGTTTACGTAGGGTCGCAGGGTGAGTTTGGATTTCTAAAAGCTAACGAAAACGGCAGGTTGGAATACCACTCCCTATCCGATAATCTATCGGAGGAAGATAAAAGGTTCACAGAGATATGGAAGGTACTGATTTGGAATAAACGTATTGTATTTCAGGCCGAAGAGAAGATTTTTGTTTACGCCAACGATTCTATTTCCGTTATTAATCCTGAAACCTCATTCTTCCTTGCGTATGTGGTAGATGATCAACTCTTTGTGAGGAGCAAGAATGTCGGTTTAATGGCATATGGCGAAAGCGGATTCTCATTGGTTCCCAACGGGCAAATCTTTGCCGATCTCAGGGTATTTGCCATACTCCCTTACAAGGAGGATTCCAAAGTAATTGTTACTGAGGAAGGAGGAATTTGGGCGTGGGAGAGCAACCATATTTATAAAATTAACACCGAAAAGGCAGTTGACAGCAAACTTGACAATTCCGAAATTATCGGCGGAAAGATGCTTTCCGATGGCAATTATGCCCTTTACTCCATGAAAGGAGGGGTACTTATATTAGACAAATCGTTTGGCATTATCACGGAGTACAACGAGAACACGGGCATGCTCTCGTCTGATATTAAGGATATTATAGAAGATGAATATGGCAACCTATGGGCAGCTACCCAGATGGGCGCCAGTAGAATACTCTACACCTCGCCCTTCTCTTATTATAATCAGTCTTCAGGGCTGTACGGAACGGTGCTGGCCGTCGGTAGAATGGGAAACCACCTGCTTGTGGGCACTTCGGTAGGACTTTTCATCGATCGGCCCTTGGGTATGAAAGTTTTTGAAGAGGTAGAAATAACCAAAGGAAGTGGCAGTATTTGGGCCATGGAGAAATCCCCCCAAGGTCTATGGATAGCCACCGATAAAGGGCTTTGGCTGTATGATGGCAAGAGGTTTACAGGTATTAATCACCAAAATTCGAGTAGCATCAGGTATATCCGTGAGCTCAATTGGATAATTTCGGCGGGCTATGGAGGTTTGCAAATTATTGATGCCAAAACCCTACGGCAACTTAAGAGCATTGAAGAGGTGGGGGGAGATATTTACGGGATAGCCTACAAATTTGATAAGAAAACCCGTTCGGTCGAAATATGGTTAGGCTCAAAAACCAGCGGCATTTTTCAACTTATCATTTCCCCTTCCTTAAAATACAACCTTGATTTCTTTGGCCCCGAAGATGGCCTGCCATCCGATTGGGTTTGTGCCTATCAGGCAGGGAATGATGCGGTGTTTGCCACCTCCGAAGGGATGCTTAGGTTTGTTTACCCCGAGGAAATATATAGCTTAATGGGTGACAATTCCATGAGCATCGAGGACATTAGGGGCTACTTTGACATTGTGGATTTACCCAAATACTCGCACGATAAATCCATAACTGCCTTTCTTTTTGGCAACGAAGATTCATATGCAGCGCTGGATTATCATGTGCATTCTATTTCCATGTCCGATAGCATACCCAACAGTTACGATTATGTTACGCTGCAAATGGGGCGAATAAATACAATAGCCAAACAGGACAATGAACTCTACGTGGGTGGCGACCTGGGCTTATGCATTGTGAATCAGAACAAGCTGATTAAAACCTACTATGCCAAACCCCATATCCTTTTACGCAAAGTAATCATTGGACAGGACTCTATCATTTGGCATGGTGATGTACAAATTGGCGGAAAGCAATTTGTTATTCCCTTTTCACTGAATACTTTAAGTCTCGATGTTGCCTCAACTTACCATGATAATGGCATTGGTGCACAGTATTCGTGGATGATCAAGGATGTTGATAAGGGCTATACCCGTTGGACTCCACTGGGAAATATTGCCCTTTCCAACCTTCGGGAAGGGGAATATGAGTTGTTAATGGTGGCTAAGAATATTCACGATGAGCAGGGAAATGAGATTAAATTCAACTTCAGGATATTGCCACCCTGGTATCGCAGTGTATGGGCCTACATTCTATACACCATCATTTCCATAGCTTTGATAATACTGATAATTCAAATTAACATCAGAAGGCTGAAGGCACAAAACCGCCGATTGGAAGAGATAGTCAGGCAGCGCACAAAAGAGGTGGTGGAACAGAAGGAGCGGATAGAAAACATCCTGGAGGATATTCGCTCAAGTATTAACTATGCCCAGCGTATCCAGCAGGCACTTCTTCCCAGTCGTGAGCTGATCAAGGAGTACCTGCCAAAGCATTTTATAATCTTCAAACCGCGTGATGTGGTCAGCGGCGATTTCTACTGGGCTGCAAGGATAAAGCATTGGATTGTTGTAACTGTTGTGGATTGCACCGGACATGGTGTCCCCGGTGCGTTTATGAGTATGCTGGGGATGTCGTTCTTGCACGAGATTGTGAGGAAGGAAGAGGTAGTTAATGCTGCCCATGTTCTTATTGAACTTCGTAAAGCCGTAATCGAGGCGTTGAAGCAAACAGGCAAGCAGAATGAGCAGAAGGATGGGATGGATATGAGCCTTGCTGTGATCAATCTGAATAGCAAAAGGTGTTGCTGGGCCGGGGCCAATAACCCTCTTTACATTGTCCGCAGCAACGGCAATGGAATGGATAAAGAGCAGTTGGAGGATGAAGGCAGGAACAAATTCTTCTTTTTTGAGAATTGCTACATGCAGGAAATTAAAGCCGATAAGATGCCAGTGGCCATCCATACCTTTATGGACGACTACACAAACCATGAAATCGAATTGCATGAAGGCGACAGGATTTACCTGTTCACTGATGGGTTTGCCGACCAGTTTGGAGGCCCCGATTACAGAAAATTCATGGCCAAATCGTTGAGGGCATTGATTGCCGATACTTTTAATGCGCCTATTGCGCAGCAGGGAAGCCAAATGGAACAAGTTTTAAATGAATGGATTGCTTCGGCAGGCGATAGGGCAGAGCAGATAGATGATATTACCCTAATGGGTATCGAGATTTAAAATGTTTTGGCTGACTCACGATACTTAACCAACCACTTTCAGCTTGGCAAATTTAAGCAGTAGGGTCTTTTTCCCTGCCGATTGGAATTCTATGGTGGCCTTCCTGTTCTGACCCTCCCCCTCCACTTCGAGAACTACTCCTGCTCCGAACCTTCCGTGGAGAACCTTGGCGCCAACTGCAAGGGAGTCGATTTCAGGATCAGGCGGAACTGACCCCGGTTCGTTGTATTGCGGTTGTTGAAGGCGAACCAGTTTCTTGTACTCGCCCTTTGGTGAAAAACTCCCCTTATTACTTCCCTGATAAGCCCCGTAAGGTGGTCGTTTGGCTGTCGGTGTCGTGGAGTAGTCGCTAAAATCCAATGAAAAATTGTCCGTTTCCCTTTCAAGCCTTGCGCTTTCTACCCAGCGCTGGTCAATCTCCTTAATGAATCTGCTGGGTGCGCAATGGGTCAGATTGCCCCATTTGTAACGGATCTGTGCATGCGATATGGTTGCAAGTTTAGCAGCTCTGGTTAGGGCAACATAAAACAGCCTTCGTTCCTCCTCAATCTCATCGGGAATGCCAACCGATAATCTGGAGGGGAAAAGGTCCTCCTCGACCCCGGCAATGAACACGTAGTCGAATTCCAAACCTTTGGCCGAGTGGATGGTCATAACCGAAACCTTATCCTTATCCTCGGGCTTATCGGTATCAGCATCGGTCAGCAGCGATACGTTGGCCAGGTAATCGGCCAGCGAAAGGGCTTCGGTTATCCCTTCCCTCCTTTGCGAATCGACATACTCTTTAATGCCATTCAGTAGTTCCTCAAGGTTCTGCAACCTCGATATCCCTTCAATGGAGCTATCCGATTTAAAATCGTACAGCATCCCCGATTCAACCACGATGGTTCGTGCCGTCTCATATGCATCGTCGGTGAAAATGATGGACCTGAAACGGGATATTAAACCGTGAAATTCAACCAGCTTTTTCAGGGCGGCAGGCTTTACCCCGGGGTTCACCCGGTGTAAATTCTCAATGGTGGACCAAATGCTATGATTCTTGCTATTCGATTCCCATTCCAGACGTTCTACCGTGGTTTCGCCTATTCCACGCGGTGGGAAGTTGACAATCCGTTTTAACGATTCGTCATCGTGGGGATTTACGGCCAACCTGAAGTATGCCAGAATGTTTTTAATCTCCTTGCGCTGGTAAAACGAAAGGCTTCCGTAAACCTTGTATGGGATATTGCGCTTTCTGAGAGCCTCCTCAAAAATTCGCGATTGTGCATTAATACGGTAAAGCACGGCAAACCTATTGTATGCTACGTGATCGCGGTGGCAAATTTCGCTAATGGTATTGGCCACCATCAGTCCCTCTTCATGATCGTTGTATGCCTCAATAATCTTAACCTTTTCGCCTTCGTCGTTGGCCGAAAAGGCTACTTTCTGTATTTGCCTCTGATTCTTGGCAATCACGCTGTTGGCAGCATTCACTATGGTCTTGGTTGAGCGGTAGTTCTGTTCCAGTTTGAATAGCCTATAGTTCGGATAGTCGTTTCTGAAATTCAGGATATTCTCAATCTTGGCGCCCCTGAACGAGTAGATGCTTTGAGCGTCGTCGCCAACCACGCATACATTCTGCCGCGTTGCGGCCAACTTTTTGACAATCAGGTATTGGCTATAGTTTGTGTCCTGATACTCGTCAACCAGTATGTAGTGAAACTTTTCCTGATACTTGGCCAATACCTCGGGATAGTCGCGGAACAGAATATTGGTATTAACCAGTAAATCATCAAAATCCATTGCCGAGGCCCTGAAGCAACGTTGTGCATATAGAGCGTAAATATGGGCCATTTCGGGTTTACGGGCTTGCCTGTCGTAGCCAACAAGTTGTGCGTTGGCAGCATACCCCTGCGGGGTAATCAGGTTGTTCTTGGCCCACGAAATGCGCCCCATTACCTCGCTCACCTTGTAGGTGTTTTTATCGAGGTTTTGCTCTTTGATAATGGTTGCCAGCAGGTTTTTCGTATCGGAAGTATCGTACACGGTAAACGTTTTGGGGTAACCCAGCTTATCGCTTTCCATGCTGAGTATCCGCATGAATTTGGAGTGAAATGTACCCATCCAAAGCTGTCGTGCCGTTATCTCATCGACCAAGCCGGCAATGCGGGCCTGCATTTCACGGGCGGCTTTATTGGTAAAGGTCAGGGCCAGAATATTCCATGGCGGCACGCCCTGCTTAAGCAAATGGACAATCCGCATGGTTAATACCCTGGTTTTACCCGACCCGGCCGCTGCAATAATCAGTGCGGGGCCTTCGGTAGCCATCACTGCTTCGCGTTGTGCCGGATTCAGACCTTCCAAATACTCCATAAATTCTTTAAAATAGTTGCCTTCGCAAAATTACCCAGGGGTTACCTCTAATCCAAAATAAATGGGGCAATGTTATTAACACAAATTGACCCATGGTTGGGCTTGAATAAAAAAATGTTGAAAATATAATCCATACCCAAAAAATCCGTTTATTCTTTTGTTCCATCGCTATTCAGCTGGCTGATTGCGTAAAAAATTACTATCATTGTAGTTCTATTTTTTAAAAAGATTATCCGATGAGGGTTGTAAGGAAACTATTCCTATTAATCACTGTTCTTGGGGCTTTGGTGTCGGGAAAGGAGGCGCAGGCGCAACTTTTTTCTCCCGGCTGCGATTGGGTAGGCACAACCCAATATCAGTACGTTGCACCTGAGTTGCAAGACCCCATTTTTATCTTCTTTTCGTGGTTGGACAATCCGGGGCTCGGTAATCTCAGGGCACAATTTTCCGATTCGACGCATGCAACATACCTGTGGAGAAAGTACGACCCTGCACAACGGCAGTTTAATATTATTCAGGGGCAAACCGATTCGCTACTCATCAATTTAGAAAGGGGAGGGTATAGGGTTGAGGTTACCGTTGGCGATAGCACAGAGATATACACAGCATGGGTTATGATTGACGATGTGGAGATTGACCGGTTGGCCGTGTGGAACAATAACTGCGAAAGGCTGACACTGGCCCTGTTTTCAAAGCCAAATAATTTCTACGAGGTTAATTCAAATTACTTTACATACTACAATTACTATACGCCCATACATGCTCCGCTTACCGTACTGGGGCCTCGTGGATACTTTGGCGATTACACGTTCACCTCCAATCCCGATGAAGTGCCGGTGGATGAACTTTTACCCTTTCTGCAAAACTCACATTTAATTGATATTGAATTCGAAAGCCCGGCAAATCAATCGCTTCATGGCCCGCTTCACGATGCAAAGTATGAATTGGTAATCCACACCCCCTTTGGCAAGGGCGATTTACAGGTAGAAACCGAAGAAATTCCGGCCATTGCAACAAGGGCTGATTTTGAACTTTTTATTAATCAGCCAGTTGATGGGATTCCTGATTGGGTACCCGGTGGTGATAGCCCCTCGGGAGAAGCCCTGTTGGAAATTAAATTGGAAAGTTCATCGGAGAATGCCGATTCCATATACTGGAAGCTGCACAAGATTACAGAGTTGTATTCCAATACCAGCAAGGTTATCTGGAGCGACAGCTCGTACATGGAAAGCGGTAGGGAAGTATTTCCCCCTAAAGAGTTGATGGTTCCCGGCTTCTACAAGGTAGAACATTCGTCAAAGAAGTTGAGCTCGGGCTGTATTGATAAGTTGTTACTGCCATTCGACGAAAACAAATTTTTAGAGGTGGACTCATCATTTTTTAAAGGTGCTGCTATCCCCAACGTGTTTACTCCCAGCGGAGCCAATCCAACCTTTAAGTTCGTGCTTCCCGAGGATAATATCATGTCCATCAAAGATTTCAAAATAACCATATTCAGCCGTTGGGGTAATCGGGTTTACGCATACACGGGCGACCCCAAAACCTGGGAGGGATGGGACGGAAAGATAGATGGTACCAAAGGCGATGCTGCTGCTGGTGTGTACTATTTTGTTATTGAGGCCGTTGGATGGGATGGCAAGAGATATAGGAAAGGGCAGTACAAGGGTTTTCTACACCTCTTCAGGTAGCCGTTTCTACCTATTCCTTCTTATTCTTACCGTTGTAATGCATACGGTACTTTACCTCTCAATATAATCATCGAAATTTCAGCCTGTTTGGTAAATTGTATCTCAATTTGTCCTTAATTCAAAAATGATTTGCTATTTTTGAATGGGACTAAAATAATACAACTATGCTGACAGAAACAGTTTCTCAATACTTTGAGGGAAGTATCCGTAATAATTGGGATTTTAAAGCGCTATCCGATTACAAAGGTGAAACATTGGCATACAGCGATGTGGCCCACATAATCCATCGCGTGCATAGCTTTTTTCAGGCTGCAGGCATTAAGCCCGGCGACAAGGTTGCCCTGCTGGGCAAAAATTCGGCCCGTTGGTGTACGGTTTATCTGGCAACGGTTTCCTATGGAGCAGTGATTGTTCCTATCCTGCCCGATTTTAAACCCGCCGATGTGCAGGGAATTGTTACCCACTCCGATTCCATCCTGCTCTTTGCCGAGCAGTCGTTGTTCGATGCACTGGATTTTGAGCAGATGCCCATTCTGATGGGTGCACTCAGGATAAACGGATTTTCCATATTGGCTCAGCGTTCCGACCAGTTCGTGGGGGCGGTTAACGAGTCCAAACTGGACAAACCCTTCGACGTCAATCCCCTTAAGGCTGACGAGTTTAGATTACCCCAGATTGAAAACGATAAACTGGCTGTTATCAGCTATACGTCGGGCACTACTGGCTTTGCAAAGGGTGTGATGATTCCGCACAACAGCTTGGCTGCCAATATTCGGTACGCCCAAAGGAATATGCCTCTCAATCCCGGTGATCCCATCGTTTCTTTTCTGCCTTTAGCCCACACCTTTGGCTGCGCTTTCGAATTTTTATTCCCTTTCACCCTTGGGTGCCATATAACCATACTTACCAAAACCCCTTCGCCACAGGTGATTCTACAGGCATTTCACGACGTGAAGCCTGCGCTGATCCTGTCCGTACCACTGGTTGTTGAGAAGATATTCAAGAAGCAGGTGCTCCCCATTATCAGCAAACCGATAATGAAAGTGATTCTCAATATTCCGGGGATTAACCGGATTATCCTTAATAAGATTCATACAAAGCTATTCAATGCCTTTGGCGGTAATTTCAAGGAGCTGGTGCTGGGCGGTGCTGCCTTTAACCCTGAGGCTGAGCATTTTTTCAAAAAGATTAAGTTCCCCTTCACCGTGGGTTATGGTATGACCGAGTGCGGACCCCTTATCAGCTACCACAACTGGCGTGAGAATCCCATTGGCTCATCGGGTAGGATAGTAGATACTCTGGAGATTAAGGTCGATTCGCCCGATCCGGCCAAAGTGGCAGGCGAGATAATAGTGCGGGGGGAAAACGTGATGTATGGCTACTACAAAAACAAAGAAGCCACCGACGAGGTTCTCGATTCCGATGGCTGGCTACACACCGGCGATCTGGGATTAATGGATAAACTGGGAAATATTTACCTCAAAGGGCGTATTAAGAGCCTGCTGCTGGGTGCCAGCGGAAAGAATATCTACCCCGAGGAGATAGAATCCATTTACAATAATAAGTTTGGCGTTGCCGAAACCGTGGTGGTACAACGCAACGAGAAACTGGTTGCCCTTATCTACCCCGATATGGATTTTGTGAAGAACGAAAATCTGTCTAACGACGATTTGAAGAAGTTGTTCGATGAGTACAAGAAGGAGATTAACGAGCAGATTCCGGCCTACATGAACGTTTCGCAGGTGGAAATCCATCAGGAGGAGTTTGCCAAAACGCCCAAGAGAAGTATCAAGAGATTCTTGTATAAGTAAGATATTATCTTTTGCCTAAACGTATTCGGCAAAAATAGTCACACTAAAGCGATATAACCCAAGGTTATATCGCTTATTTCTTGTTGCGGTAGCCGTACTGCTATTGCCCTTCAACTATCACGATTTTGTCAATGGCATCGCCTTGCCTGATTTGGTCAATCACTTCGAGCCCCTCGTACACTTTACCAAAACAGGTATGATTGCGATCGAGATGGCTGGTGTTGTTGCGGCTGTGGCATATAAAGAATTGTGATCCTCCGGTATTACGCCCCGCGTGGGCCATGGAGAGTACACCACGGTCGTGGTACTGCCTGTTGCCATCCAGTTCGCAGTCGATGCTATACCCGGGACCGCCTGTTCCTACGCGCCTGTCGGTCATATCCCTTGAAAAGGGACATCCACCTTGTATCACAAAGTTGGGAATGACCCTGTGGAACGCAAGTCCGTTGTAGAACCCTGCCTCGGCAAGCTTAATAAAGTTGGCCACCGTATTGGGGGCATCATCAAAGTAAAATTCAATCTTCATAACACCCTTTGGGGTGTGAATTTCTGCATGCTTCATAGTCTATGTATGCTATTAAGTGATTTGTGGAACTCAGGTGAATATTGATCAAAAGGATTCAAATGGATAAGTTTAGATTAGATTGCGTTGCTGCGCAAGGTGGTAAATCTGGTTGACAATTTCATCTGTGCTGAGGGTTGAGCGATTCAGTATGACATCGAAAAGGTGTGAGTCGGGCATGTTCCCTCGGAAAAATTCCAAAAACGTTTCTCTCCGCTTGTCGGTCTCTTTAACGTTGCTAGACGCTTCGGCGAGGGATATGGAGTAACGTTTTTTTATTGCATTGACCCTCCAGTTGAACGGTGCAATCAGCTTGATATGGATGGAGCGCTTGATATGCCTGGCAATCACACATCCTGCCCGCCCAACGATAATGGCATTGCCCTGCTCGGAGTAAGAACGTACTATTTGGGCAATCATCCTTTTTATCTGAATGTCACTCAGGTACTTGTCCTTTGAGAAGATGGATACTAAATCGCCAAACATCGATTTTTGCTCAGCACCAAAAATATGCGATATTTCCTCAGGCTTGACTTCAAGGGCCCTTGCCGCCTCATAAAAGACCTGATGGCTGATGAACATCCATTCCTCCCTTTCACCGGTCAACTTTTTACACTCGTTAATCTTTTTGGCAAGCTTTTCGGCAACCTCGCTGCCATAGCATCCATATTGCCTCGATATGGTAATCACGGGGCCAAGTTCGTGGACTATTTGTTCCTCCTTCCGACGAACCCTTTCGTGCATGTATCGTAGAAAGAGATTTTCCATGGTTTTTTTCTTCTAAATATACAAAAAAATGAAGAAACGTGGCATTTATTACAACCTAATTTTATAAAGATTTCTTTATTGAGTGAGTTGGAATAGGCGTGAATAAAGGGCTATCACCGTTTAAGAGAGGAAAAAAAAGCCCCGGACATTTCAATCCGAGGCTTGTATTATGACTGATTAGCACGGCTAATCTTCCTCTTCCTCCTCTTCGTATGCCTTCAACAGTTTTTCCTGAACATCAGCCGGAACCTGTTCGTAGCTGGAAAATTTCATATCGTAAGTAGCCCGTCCGCTGGTTAGCGAGGATAATGCGGTAGAATACTTACTCAACTCTGCCAAAGGCGTTCTAGCCTTGATTACCTCGAATCCTTTTTTGCTATCCATCCCAAGGATAATCGACCGTCTGTTCTGCAAATCGCTCATCACATCGCCCATTTTATCGGCAGGCACCAGCACTTCCACTTCGTAAATGGGTTCCATAATCTTTGGTCCGGCTACTTTAAACGCATTCTTAAATGCATTGCGACCGGCCAGTTTGAAAGAGATCTCGTTGGAGTCAACCGGGTGCATTTTACCGTCGTAAACGGCCACGCGGATATCGCGTGCATAGGAGCCGGTAAGCGGACCTTCCTCCATTTTCTCCATCACACCCTTGAGGATGGCAGGGAGAAAACGTGCGTCGATGGAACCGCCCACGATGCAGTTGTAGAAAACCAATTTGCCGCCCCACTCCAGCTGAATTTCCTCTTTCCCGCGAACGCTGATGTTAATTTCCTTATTGTTTACCTTGTACTTCACAGGATCGGGTGCCCCCTCAACGTGGGGTTCGATAACCATGTGAACTTCGCCAAACTGTCCGGCTCCACCGCTCTGCTTCTTGTGACGATAGTCAGCCTGGGCAATCTTGGTAATGGTTTCGCGATAGGGAATCTTGGGAGGAATAAATTCCACATCAATCTTGTAGAGGTTGAGCAGCTGCCATTTCAGAATGTTGAGGTGGTGTTCGCCCTGTCCGTGGACGATAATCTGCTTCAGCTCTTTTGAGTATTCAATGATAATGGTTGGATCCTCCTGATGTGCCCTGCTGAGGTATTCGCCCAGCTTTTCCGTATCCGATTCGTTTTTGGCCTTGATGGCTGTCCTGAACTTGGAGTTGGGAAATGTCATGGTCCCAAAATCAATGGATTTGCCGGGAGCACAAAGGGTGTGATTTGTTTTGGTATTTTTAAGTTTTACAGTGGCTCCGATGTCACCGGCTACCAGTTCAGTAACTTTATTACGGGTTTTACCGGCCACAACGAACAACTGCGATACCCTCTCCTTGCCATCGTTGGTAGTGTTTACCATATCCATTGCCTCGGTAATTTTGCCCGAAACCACTTTGAAGTAGTTAATTTCGCCTATGTGCTGCTCAACGGCTGTTTTGAAAACGAAAAGCGATGCGGGATCATTAACGGCACATTTCACCTCTTTACCATCAACCGTTTTCTCGGCAGGCATTTTATCGGGTGATGGGCCAACATTGATGATGAAATCAAGCAGGCGGTTGATGCCTATGTTGCGTTTGCTCGAAATGCAGAATACCGGGAACAGCCCCCTAGACAGCAGGCCGATTCGTATCCCCTGATGCATCTCCGCTTCCGACAGGGTGCCCTGATCGAAGAATTTTTCCATGAGGCTTTCGTCGTTCTCGGCTGCGGTTTCAATAAGGGCATTATTCATTTCTGTGGCTTTATCCATCTCTTCGGCAGGTATATCAAGCTCTTCACATTCACCCGACTCGCCTTTGTAGCGGTACATCTTCATGGAGATCAAATCGATGAAGGCATTGAAGTCGCTCCCTGCGTTAACAGGATATTGAACGGGGGTTACCTTAGGCCCAAAGCTTACTTTGAGAGAATCAATGGTTTGCTCAAAATTAGCCTTGTCGTGATCCAGTTGATTCACCGCAAAAATGATGGGTTTGTGGAGCCTTTCGGCATGACGGCCGAAAATTTCGGTACCCACTTCAACGCCATACTGGGAGTTGACAACCATTACTCCCATGTCAACAGGCCTCATGGCCGAAATGACGCCACCAACGAAGTCATCGGACCCCGGTGTGTCTATTATGTTGATTTTATGACCGTTAAATTCGGTGTAGAGTACGGTGGAAAAAATTGAACGTTGGTTCTGCTGCTCAATTTCGGTATAGTCCGAAACGGTACTTTTGGCTTCAATGGTCCCCTTACGTTCAATAACCTTGCCTGCAAACATCATACTCTCGGCAAGAATGGTCTTCCCTGCACCGGTATTGCCCAGTAAGGCTATGTTTCTGATCTGATCTGTTTGATAGGTTTTCATGTAACTTGCTTTATGGCTGTTTAACAATCTATTCTATATGGTTTTACGTTTCGTGGTAATCGGTTAAAAAAAAGTCCCCAAAAATACTAAAATTTTGTATTATACAAATATTGTTTGTTATTGATAACAAACCGGTTTAAATGGAATGTGAACTTCTGCCCGATTTTTGGCTTCGGCCTTCGATAAAGTTGATGAAAGAATTCGTAACCACTTTATTCCCTCCGGCGGTGGGATATCGACCGGTAAAGTACCAGTCGCCTTTATCATTTGGGCATGCCAAATGAAGATTCTCAATGGTTTGGAATACAATTTTCACCTTGGATCTGATACCCCTTGGCGAAATGATTTGCGCTATTTTATCGGAAATCTGTAACGGGGTAAAAGGTTTGTATATGTCGGTTACATAGTTCACCATTTCTTCCTTTGGCAAGTTTTGCTGTGCTTTACACTTATTGTACACGGAGTTTATGACGCTTTCCCTTCCACTCTCTTTCAGCAGCTCAATGGCCGCGCGGAATGCTGCAAATTCGCCTAAATTGCCCATGTCGATACCATAACAATCGGGGTACCTTACCTGGGGCGAAGATGAGACCACAACGATTGATTTGGGATTAAGGCGATCGAGAATGCGGAGTATGCTTTCTCTCAGAGTAGTCCCCCGAACAATGGAGTCGTCAATTACAACCAGATTGTCCACCCCCTCGCGAATGGTACCGTAGGTGATATCGTAAACGTGCCCTACCAGATCGTCGCGACCCTTTTCTTCGGAGATGAAGGTGCGCAGTTTAACGTCTTTCACGGCAATTTTCTCCACCCTTGGGCGTGGCGAAATGATTGCTTCGATTTGACCCTCGGTCAGGGAACCATTCCCTTTTTTAATCATGTGTGCCTTTTCCTTAAGCATATAATCTTCCACGCCTTTGAGCATGCCATAGAATGCCGTTTCGGCTGTATTGGGTATGAACGAGAAAACGGTATTCTCAAGGTCGTACTCAATGGTTTCGAGGATTGATGGCGTTAAGAGTTCTCCAAGTTTTATCCTTTCGCGATAGATATCCCTGTCCGTTCCACGGGAGAAGTATATGCGTTCGAATGAGCACGATTTGCGCTGTTGAGGCACTCTTACCTCTTGCATGTCAACGCTTCCGTTGCGTTTAATCACAAGCGCATAGCCCGGCTTTATCTCGTTAACCACATCAGTGCTGACATTCATTACGGTTTGTATAACCGGGCGTTCCGAGGCGGCTACCACAATTTCGTCGTCGGCATAGTAAAAGGCCGATCGGATACCCCACGGATCGCGGCATACGAATGCATCGCCGTGCCCAACCAGGCCGGCAAGCACATACCCCCCGTCGAAATCTTTTGTGGAGTCCTGTAGTATTTTCCCCAGATTCATGTTATCGGCAATTAGGTTGCTGATTTCACGGTTTTCAATGCCTTCGTTTTTGTACTGCCTGAAAAGCTGCTGATTCTCCTCGTCCAGGAAATGCCCAAGTTTCTCCAAAACGGTAACCATATCGGAGTAGTCTTTGGGGTGTTGGCCAAGTTCAACCAGCTTTTGAAACAGTTCGTCCACGTTGGTCATGTTGAAATTCCCTGCCAATACCAACGTCCGCGATTTCCAGTTATTCTCCCGCATTACGGGCTGTACGTAATCGATGATGTTATTCCCATAGGTCCCATAGCGTAAATGCCCAAGGTACAGCTCGGCTGCAAACGGAACGTTCTCCTTTGCCCAGGCGGCATCGTTGAGCAATTTGGGTTTTTCCCTCCACGGTGCAAATCCGGAATGAATGGCATCGAATACCTCGCTGATTGCAGATGGGGAATTGCTACGCATCCTGTCGATGTAACGATATCCGGGCTTAAGGCCAAGTTTAACGCTTGCTGCCCCTGCACCATCCTGCCCTCTGTTGCGCTGCTTTTCCATTAACAGGTAAAGCTTTTGTAGGCCGTACATCCAGTTTCCGTATTTCAACTGGTAGTACTCCAATGGCTTAAGCAGCCTGATTAGGGCAATTCCACATTCATGTTTTAGCTGGTCCGACATAAGGTGAAATGAACTATAATGCTGAACAACCTTTTCTCCGATACCCTTCTGATTAACGATTTCTTACCATTCTTCATACCCAATGCATTTTCGCTAACCCTTAAAGAGAGCAAGTGCCGATAATAAAAGGCCACGAACCTTCGGGGCTTCTGCTGTTGATTTGGTATTGCTCAATGGGGTAAGCATAAGCCGGCATGGTATGAGTATCAACACATAAGTTAGTTAAGAGCAGGAAAACTTATCCACTCGGCCACGATGAACGCCTTGGGATACTTTCGTTCAATTGTTTTCAAAAACTTCAACGCCTCATCACGGGTTCTGAAATCGCCGACCGATACTTTGTAATAGGGGCTGTCGAAAGTCCGGTAAACTGCAATTCCGGGGTAATTCTCCATGAATTCATCCATTGTCTCCTGCGAGACGGTTCGCGACTGTTGCCCTAAATCAAAATATATTCTTATGCGGAACCCTTGCATTCCCGGCTTAGAGGCATTGCGTATGTAGTATTCGTTAAGAAGGTTGGCTATGACCATGTCCTGGTTTATGGTTATTTTGCCCATTTCGGGATCGAAGGTTTCCAGCCGTTGAACTATTCCGTACTGATCCTGTGCGGGGGAAGTAAAAGGCGCAAGCCCTATAATTAAAAGCAGAGCGCATACTGAAAACAACCAACGACCGGATATTCTGCTCATATAATGTTGAATAAATGGTAAGATTAAATCAACTAAAAACAGACGCGCAAATTTACAACTTTTGAATTAGAGATTTACAAAAATATCCCACAATTGCTTATTATTTTCTATACGATGCCAACGGCCGATACGAAATGAATAATCAGTTGATTTATAGAGAATTCTTCAAATTCATGAACGGCTGACGTGCAATGGTAATCTTACGTCGAACGGGAAACGATTTCCCTTTGATGTATCCCTCCACTTCAATCCTGTCCAAAAAATTATCCCATGATCCGGAGGTGAACAATTTAAATGCATCGGCTATGGTAATTAATTCAATCTCAACGGGTATGCTGTAGGGTTTCCTTGAGCAGGGGATCAACTTAACGTGGTCGGTAATGCGAAAATCGCCAAGCGCTCTTTCGTTCATCCACACCTTGAACTCTATATCGGTAATGGAAATCTTGCGGGTGTTGGGGTTGTCAATTACCACTTCGAGGTTTAGCATTATCTTGTTCTTTTTAAGCCCCTTCAGCTTTACCTCATCAATGCTCTTTATGCTAATGTCATTAATTTTCCCGCATCCTGTTAAGAGTAAAAAGGCTATGGGGATGAGTAAGCTGATGACCTTTGAAAAATATCTGCCGTTCATAATTTTTGGTTTCAATGGTAAAGAATAACAGGTTATGAGCATGCTTGCAAGCCCGATGCCAAGGTATGATAAATAGGATTAAGGGAATTTATTTTAATTCTTTTTAGCTCTCAACGTTCAATCAGCCGATAATCGTTCGGGTTGCTTCAACTCTCCTTCTCCATGGCGCTGAGCAGCTCCTCTGTCATCTCAATGTTGTGGTACACATTCTGCACATCGTCATTGTCCTCAAACTCCTCAATCAGCTTAAGGACTTTCATGGCTGCTTGCACATCCATACGCTTGTAATCGTTGGGGATGCGTTGTAACCCGGCATTCTCTGCAACAATGCCCAGCTCATCCAGCTTTTTCTGCATCTTTCCGAAATCCTCCATGGCAGTGTACACCTCAAAGATGTCGTCATTAACCTCAATCTCCTCGGCTCCTGCATCGATCAGCTCAAGTTCGAGCTCATCCTGCTCAAAATTACCCTTGCTAAAGGTGAACACCCCCTTTCGTTCGAACAGGTAGCTGAGCGAACCGTTGGTTCCCAATGTACCACCCCGCTTGGTAAAAATTGAACGAATGGCGCTAACCGTGCGGTTGTTATTGTCGGTTAAACACTCAACGAAAATGGGGGCACCCTCGGGCCCATGCCCTTCAAACGTCATCTCTTGCAGGTCGGCACCTTCCTTATCCGCCTTGTTAATGGCCCTCTGGATATTCTCCTTGGGCATGTTTACTCCCTTGGCGTTGTTTATGGCAAGCCGTAAACGGGGGTTCCCATCCGGATCGGGCCCGCCTTCCTTAACGGCAATGGTTATTTCCTTGGTAATCCGGCTGAATGCTTTCGATCGTTTGGCATCTGCTGCCCCTTTTTTTCTTTTTATGGTTGACCATTTACTGTGTCCGGACATGGTGATGTAAAGTATTTTAAGTGATAGAAATGGATAAAACTGTTTTTTATTCTTGCAACATCAAAAGTAGCGATTTTTTTAGTTTTTTAAAAATTTTTACTACCGCTGAGGCAGAACCTCGGCAGGTGGATTCGAAAAAAATAATTGAATTACCTTTGCACAAATTTTAACTCATTGGCCAAATGCTTTTGGAACAAAATAGCGGGTCGGGCTATACGAACAGAACGCAGTCCAACGGAAGGGTTTATATAGAAACCTATGGTTGTCAGATGAACGTGAGCGATAGCGAAGTTGTTGCTTCCATACTACAGTCCAATGGCTACTCATTGACATCTAAGCTTGATGAGGCCGACGTGATCCTTGTGAATACATGCTCCATTAGGGACAATGCCGAGGAGAGGGTGTGGGGGCGGCTTGATGTTTTCCGTCAGTATAAAAGGCGGAACCCTTCGGTTATAGTTGGTGTGCTGGGGTGTATGGGCGAAAGGCTAAAGGACAGTTTTTTTGATAAAAAAAATCTGGTGGATATCGTTGCCGGCCCCGATGCCTACAGGGAATTACCGGTGTTGCTGAGATTGGCCGAAGAGGGGCAGAGTGGCATAAATGTATTGCTGTCGCGGGAGGAGACCTATGCCGACATCAGCCCTGTGCGGTTGGATAAGAACGGCGTTTCGGCCTTTGTTTCCATTATGCGAGGCTGTAATAACATGTGCTCGTATTGCGTGGTCCCGTACGTTCGGGGGGCTGAAAGAAGCCGCGATCCCGAAACCATAGTTCGTGAGGTGAAGGAGTTGATTGACGATGGCTACCGCGAGGTAACGCTGCTTGGGCAGAATGTTAACAGTTACCATTGGACTGTTGAAAACGGAGGTCTGGTCAGTTTCGCCAAACTTTTGGAGATGGTGGCAAAAATAAATCCAACGCTGCGCGTTCGCTATTCCACCTCGCATCCCAAAGATCTGTCGGACGAGGTTCTGCAGACCATGGCACGATTTGGTAATATTTGCAGCCATATCCACCTTCCTGTGCAGTCCGGATCATCGCGCATACTCAAGCTGATGAATAGGGGATATACCCGCGAATATTACATGGGCAGGGTAGAGGCCATCCGCCGGATTTTGCCCGATTGTGCCATATCTACCGATGTCATCGCCGGCTTTTGCTCCGAAACGGATGCTGATCACCGTGAAACCCTCTCCCTTATGCAGTGGGCAAACTTCGATTTTGCCTATATGTTTAAATACTCCGAGCGGCCCAATACAAAAGCTGCCCGCCGCCTGCCCGACGATGTTCCCGATGAAACGAAAGCCCGAAGGCTGACGGAGATAATTGCACTACAGGGCAAACTTTCGGAACAGAGTAAGAAAAAGGATGTGGGTAAAACCTTTGAAGTGTTGATAGAAGGGGTTTCAAAGAAATCGGATCAGCATTTTTATGGCCGTACTTCGCAGAATAAGGTAGTGGTTTTCCCAAAAGGCAATTCGGGGATAGGCGATTTTGTGAAGGTAGCCATATTAAAATCCACACCGGCTACCCTCATCGGCGAAATGGTTTTATAGCATTGTTCCGAAGAGTTTTTGCGGCTATAAGTTGTTGTCAGTTTGCTGTTAATCTACATTTTCCGTGCTTTTGCCACACATAATCCGGATGTTTGCCTATGTTTTTTGGCATTTGGTCAAAAAAAAATCTTGAATATATTGTCAAATAAATCAAATAATATTGTATATTTGTTGCACAGTACAATAAAACCAAACCATTAGACTATGAAAAGACTTTCGTATTTCCTTGTAGTTGCTGGGTTGTTTGCTTTTGTATCATGCAGTTCGCCAGCAGAAAAAAAGGTGGAAAAAGTTGAAGAGGCCACCGAAGAGGTAGTAGAGCAGGACACTGTAGCTGCCGATCAGGTGGAAGAAAATGTTGAGGAAGTTGTAGAATAATTCCCCTCGCATTCTCACCCTAAAACCTGAAACTTACAAAACAGCCTGATGCATCGGTGTATCGGGCTGTTTTGTTTTTGACTCATTCGAACTTGTTCGAACCTGTATTTTCCTGTTTTCTAATGGTGGAAGGCCATTTTAAAAAAGGGATAAGAAACACTATGAAAATATACTTGTTTTGCCATCAAGCAGATACAGCAAATATAATCACCCTTTGATAGCCTTTAATACATTTTTTTATATATTAGCTAACAGCAAATAGGGATGTCCCCAGTCAGACCTATCCGCCTATTTTGGGGTGTATAGGGATGAAAAAGTCAGACCTATAAGCGAGTTATGCGCCATGACGAAATCCGACGAAACGGCAGGAAGCCCCCGGTTGACCGCCCAGACTATCGAACACGGTACTTACCCGAACCGATACGAAAACCAAGCTGAAATCGTGTTTATAGGCTGATTCCCGGGCGGACGCTCAAGCGTGGACTAACAGTAATTTTTTCGGTCTGACAGCGACATAGCGATAACGGCGGCCAACCCGAAAGGAAGAAATGAAAAAAATCAGGTTTTTAAGGGGTTTAAGGGAACGATTCAAAAACATTCTTTCCCGCTGAAATGATTGACAAAAAAATTATTGTAACCCAACGCACGGGCTGAAAAGAAAACATTTCAACAGTTAGGAAGGCAAACCAGGAAAAAGAAACGATTGAAAACCAGGTAAACTCCGCCCCGACTTGATTGAAGGCTGAAGAGAAAAGCGACGACGAAAGAAGAAATCACTGCGCATAACAAGCGGTTCAAACTACTGGGGCGGATGATGCAGATTCAAATCTTTTTTGTACTTTAGTTTCGGCTTAGCGGGGGATGACGCCGCTGGTGGTTAACCCCCCAGCAGTTTAAACCGCCGACCGTTAGAGCCAATGCAACG
>MWFE01000022.1 GCA_002071445.1 Bacteroidetes bacterium ADurb.Bin008
TCTTTAATAATCTTTTGTACTTTTACTAAGCTTTCGTTCTCCGAACTCCCAGCCTGCTGCTGCAAAGGGACCGTTAGAGCCAATGCAACGAAAAAAGACACGCAGACAGATTTTTCATAACGACGACATTTTTTGACGTATGACAGATGTAATTTTAAAAAATAAACAGGGAAGCCGAAAACTGAAAAGAGTAGGCATTTAATTAAAATTTAAAAAAATGGCAATCTCAAACATTGAAAGACGTAGTTCATGGTATGACCTCATTGATGAAAGAGGAAAAAAAACTAAAACATTACCAGCAAGTATCGGCGAAATTGAAGGGTTTAGTTCGGATTTTTTTGTTGTAAGTCGCAGTTCATGGTATGATTTATATGATGATGAAGGCAAGAAATACAAAACACTCCCAGAATCAATTGGTCAAATAGTGGCTGTATCAGGTAATACTTTTGTAGTCAGACGTAGTTCGTGGCATGACACTTATGATAGTACAGGTAAAAAGATAAACACCAAACCCGCAAGATAAAATTTATGAGAAAGAAATTTGTTGCAATAAGCGTTGTTATAGGATTTGTTGTATTTATTGGAATTGCAATAGTTACCAATTTGTTTAGCAGTGGCGATTTGCCAGTGCAAATTGCAGGTGCTTTGCTTGAAGCCGTAGTTACAGCGTTAATTACCTACTTTTTATTAACTGGTCAAACTACTCAAGAAGAAATAAAGGAAAGACAAGTAAAAGTTTTTGAAAAAAAACAAGAAGTTTATCATTCCTTTCTTGAGGAACTCAAAAAAATTATTCAAGATGGTGAAATTAAAATAATTGGTAAAGATAAAGATGCAAATCTTGATAAATCAATTGATGAACTAAAAGACCTGATTTTCCAGTTAGGTTACTTGCAAATGCACACATCTGAAAAAACAATTAACGGAGTTTTAGAAAGTGTTGCAAAAATTATTCAATTAATGAATGATTTTAATTCCACTCCAGAAGCTGAAAAGCAAAAAGAATTACCAAATTACTATTCTTCTCTTTCAGAATCACTTTTTAATGTTGTAAAAATCTTAAAGGAAGACCTATATGGAATTGAAAGTAAAACAATAGCAAAAGAAAAGATGAGTTCCATTTTAAAGGAATGTGACTTATTCGTTGAAACCGAAGGGTTTGACAAATATGAGATTCAAAAATATTTTTGGGATGAATTGCAAAAACAATTTAAGATTAAAGGATATGATATTACACCTAATGATTTTACTCAAGATGTAAACGAATATTATGCTCGTGCAAGAAATCGCCATAGATATTACGGTTTTGGTTTTAATGTTTATACTTCAAGTAGTACAGGTAGAAGAGTTCAGTTTTATATTGAATTAGAGAATTCATACTATTATGGTTTTGGATATGATGATAAACCAGCAACTGATGAAAATATCATTTCAATTGTTTCTCAAATCTCAACTTCGTTTTCTTCTAATGAACATTGGGCTGGATGGAAATGGTCTGATAGGTTTAATTTGGATTTTTGGAATTTAAACTCATCGGGTTTTGAGTCATTAAAAAATCCAAGGAAAAGAGAAGCCTATATAAAGGGAATTGTTGAAGAAATGGATATGTATATAAATAAATTCAGACAATTAGCTAAAGAAAGAAATCTGTAATTTATGAAATCATTTGTTGCCATAGACTTTGAAACTGCAAATCAATACCGTAGTAGTGTTTGTAGCGTTGGTATAGTATTCGTTGAAAACAGTCAAATCATTGACAGTTTTTACGAACTTATCCGACCTACACCAAATTTTTATTGCAGTTGGGCGACTGATATTCATGGGATAAATTATTGGGCCACAATAAATTCATCAGATTTTCCATATGTTTGGAATAAAATTCATAAAAAGATTAAAGATTTGCCACTTGTTGCTCATAACAGTGCTTTTGATGAAAGTTGTTTAAGAGCTGTATTTGATTGTTACGGAATTGAGCAACATTGCAATAATTTTTATTGCACCTACCGAGAATCAAAAAGACTATTTCCAGACTTGCCAAATCATCAATTACACACCGTTTCAGAATTTTTAGGTTTTCATCTTGAAGACCATCACAATGCTTTGGCTGACGCCAAAGCTTGTGCTCATATTGCTCTAAATATTTTTAAATAAAAACACATGGAAGCATCAACAACAATTAATAAAATGTTAGCAGGGAATAAGATTTTCGTTCCCTCTTATCAACGAGCGTATTCTTGGGAAACGCCATCACAAGACAATAGCAGGAATTTAAAGACCCACACAGATGTATTTTTGCAAGACTTGATTGATTATAATCGTAGTTACGCAAAAACGCCTTATTATTTCGGCCATTTTCTGTTTGAAGAAAAGGGAGACAGTTATTTTGGCGTTATTGATGGACAGCAAAGATTAACTACCGTTGTTATCTTTCTTTCTGCTCTTTATAGCAAGTTAAAAACATTTAGAGCATTGACAGAAGATGAAGAAGTGCTTTACGAAAACATGATAAAAAGAAAATCAAATTATATTTTTTCAACGGTAGATTATGATAATCAATTATTTAAAGATTATGTAATTGACCAAACGAAAAAAAATAAAAACGGATTGGAAACTGAATCAGCAAGAAGAATCGTTAAAGCATTTGACTTTTTCACAAATTCATTTGCAGACAAGGACGAACAGTTCCTAACAAAAATGCTAAAAACAGTTAGTGAAGCGACTTGCACCACTCATCCAGTTAAAAATGAATCGGAAGCGATACAAATGTTTATTTTCCAAAATAATCGTGGGAAGAAACCATCAAATTTGGAAATAATAAAAGCACAATTCATGTTTAATGTTCACCTTTATGGTGGTGAAGAAAAAGACAGTTTGATTGAAGAGATTAAAAATCGCTTTGAAAAAATTTATAAATCAATTTCCTCGATTGAATACAAAATTGATGAAGACGATGTTTTAGTTTACACATTACGGGTTCACTTCAATTCTCTTTGGGAATCAAACGCAATTGATAAAATAAACAAACTACTTTCTGAAAGTAACCCTATTCCGTTTATTAAGTCCTTTACAAACTCACTTGCAGTAAGTTTTGAACATTTAACAACTTTCTTTGGTAAAGACGAAAGAGAAAACATTGAAATTCATTCGCTTGTAACTCTTGGTGGTTTTGCTATTGCTATTCCTTTTGTTATCAAAGCATATACTTTTGGTTTATTAAGTAACGAAATCAGCAAAATATGCTCATCCCTTGAAACGCTTGTTTTGCGACATAGACTAATTGGAACAAGAGCAGACCTAACATCAAGAATAAATGATGTGTATCAAAAATTCACATTTGAACAACCAGACATTAAGCCAATTATTGACAGGGTTGAATGGATGAGAAATGTATCAAATGACTCTTGGTGGTGGTCTTATTGGAATAAAACTGAACTTGAGAAATCAATTCAAGGTGGTATGCATCATTCAACAGCAAAATTCATTCTTTGGAAATACGAAAAATATCTTGAAAACCAAGGGAAAAGCGGTTATTCTGTAACTCGTTTTGACAACATTGAAAGCCCTGAATTAGAACATATAGCACCACAGACACCCACAAATGGAGAACCAATTGCCGCAGGATATTGTGAGTATGACGAAGAATTTAAAAATCAATTCATAGACTGTTTAGGGAATTATTTATTAATTTCAAAATCTCATAATTGTTCAGTTGGAAATAAACCATTCAGTGAGAAAAGGAGTTCATATAATCATCTTGCACAACAAAGAGAAATTCAAAATATGACTTCTGACAATGAAAATTGGAATAAAGAAAAAATTAGTCTGCGTAAAGACAAAATAGTGAAATTTATCCTTGAAAACCTTTAAGACAGAATGCACATGGCTCTAACAAGGGGTATAAAAAATTGCCGAATTTGTGGTAAATTCAAAGGTTGTAGCCCGCATCAACTTTCGTGTAGGTTGACAGGAAATCGCCCGCAATCGGCAACTTTTCATACCCCCAGCCGTTAGCGGTCAGGCAACGAGCGACCGCACAAAACTAACGGACTGACATAAAATAATAAAATACACAAACAAAAAATGAACGTAGAGGAAGCATATAAACATTGGTCTGCACAGTACGACACAAACCAAAACAAGACGAGAGATTTAGAAGCAATTTCATTAAGAGAAACGCTGAACGACATTAAATTTGAGAATTGTTTGGAAATCGGTTGCGGAACAGGTAAAAACACAGAATGGCTCTTAACAAAAGGACAAAAAATTACGGCTATTGACTTATCAGAGGAAATGCTGACTATTGCCCGTGAAAAAATTTCCAACGACAATGTTCAATTATTAAAAGTGGACATTAATCAAGATTGGACTTTTACGACCGAAAAATTTGATTTAGTAGTTTGCAGTTTAGTTTTGGAACACATTGAAAACATAAACAGGATTTTTAAATTAATATCCGAACATTTGACAAAAAATGGAACAGTATATATTGGGGAATTACATCCATTTAAACAATATTCGGGTTCTAAGGCGAGTTTTGAAAACGAAGAAGGTAAACAGACCGTAACAGTTTTCACTCATCATATTTCCGAGTTTACGAGCTTGGCTAAACAAAATGGATTGACAATTTCGGAAGTAAAAGAATATTTTGATGATGGAAATACAACATCTATTCCGAGAATATTGACTTTGAAATTTACTAAATGACAAGATAATTATTGACAAACAAACTGCCCGAACCGCTAACAAGGTATTGCCAAAAGCGGGGCTGAACGGCTTCGATTGGACATTTGTGCAAGGTTCAACATTCGTTCTTCGATTGAACTTTTGTGCTAAAAATCCCCGCCTTCGGCAATACCCGAACCGTTGTGCGTCATTCGAAAAGACACATTCACAGACAATAAGCGAATTAAGGCTAAATGAACATAGCTTATAAAATATTGCTCTTTTCAATACTATCAATTAGTTTACCAATCGGTAAGTTATTTGAGATTTTTATTTGGAATGACCGAATAACAAAGACGGAGATTGTATTTGAAAAACAGAGATTTGAATCAGACGAAAGAGTTTGCTATTTTGTAACACTTGCAAAAGAAATCCAAAAGAAGCTTTCCATTTATTTTCAAGATAGACTGGATTTTGCAATAATAGAAAGAATTACAAACAACAAAAATACACAAACTTTATCTATTCAAAAGAATAAGATTAATCGCATTAAGACTTTATTAATCAGAAGATTTCTTTTTAATATACTATACTTAGATGATTCTGAATTTGAATTAAGATTATTTCTCTAACAAATTTAACATCATCTATTTATCAATATTATTAAAATTTTAAAATATGAATAAAATTATTTTAAATATAGGCTTATGGTCAGCTATAATTTGTTTGACCTCATTTATTGTTTGGATTATTTCGTTTACTGGAATTGCGATTCAGTCACCTCTTTTGTACTGGACAAATGTTGAAGATTACATTGATTACTATAAAAATAATAGTCAATTATTTCAATATTTAGCAAAATCCTTTATGATTATTTTCAGTATAGCATACATGATTTTAACGATAGTTTTTTATGAATTCGCTACAACTGAAAGAAAAATACTTGCAAAGATTGGAATTGTATTTTCAATCATGTTTGCTTTGGTTTCATCAATTCTTTATTTTTTACAAATAAGTTCCGTTCGATTTGCAATTGCGGCGAATGAATATTCAGGATTAGAGCATCTACTACAATCTAACCCGAAATCGGCTTTGTTATCCGTAAATATGCTTGGTTGGGCCTTATTTTTAGGATTATCATCCCTTTTTATGTATTTTGGATTAATTTCTAAATCTGTAACAAAAGGATTAAAGCTTGGTTTATTGATAAATGTAATTTCGTGTTTTTTCGGAGGAGTTGGTTATTTATTCCAAATAGACTTATTAACATTTATCTTTATGAATTTAGGTATTGGACTTGGATTCTTTATGATAACTATTTCATCAATCAAATTTATCAATACTTTAAAACGAGAAAATAAATAAAGCACGAACGCACAACATCGTGTATAAGTAATGGCGGGAATTGTAGCGTATTTAAGTATTCTACCTCGCATCAAATTTGGTGTAACTTGATAGAAAAGTTCTCCGAATCCCGCCACTACTCATACACGTCACCGTTATAGGCTATGTAAAGAAGACCTTATAGACGACAGGTAATGACACCGAAGCAACAGGAGAGAATTAAAAATAAAATAAAGAAAATTAAATCTGCACTTGCTGCTGACAAAAAGTATTGGGGTGGACAATATCACGATGGTCAAGGACTGAGATACTTACCACCGCAGTATTACATACAGCTTAACGACTTTTCCGGTGGACTTCGCTACTTCAACTGGTTTAACAAAAACTTTCCGGACGACAGCTGCTATCCTGTCTTTTTGTTCGAGTGGACGGTTATACTTTTCAAGACAGGCAGACTGAAAGAAGCAGAGAAAAAAGCATTTGAAACTTTTTGCAGTAACACATATCTATTCGACATTTTTTTCGGCAGACAAGTGACTGAAATTGAAAAATGGGAAGGTTCAAATCTTCAAACAAAAGGCTTTGCAGCCAACCATTTTTGCTACCATAGCAAACAGGACTATTTAACCGACTTTTCAGAGTGGTTAGACAAGTTTATAGCAACAGAAAGATTTATACATTTAAGCAACAAATATCTCGACATACAAAAGCGACTGGCAACTGAAAAAGACACAGAAACAAGACATTATTTGACCCTATACGAAAGACAATTAGTGAATGAACTGTAACGGACGACGAGAAATTAACACAGCCTATAACACGCGGTAGGTTGCAGCTGGGTGTTGTGGCTTACCGTTAGTTTTTGTACCTTTAGGGTGGTCTTTGTCGGCGGATGACGACGCACGCGCCGCCATCCAGCCGACAACCTACCGCTGAACCGTTGTGCAACATATTGAGACCGAAAAACGTTACAACATTTTCAAAGGAATTCTTATATTTGTCCTATGGAAAAGTTAGGTGACATAGAATTTAGAGTATTTGGAAAGTCTGGTAATCAGGAATTAAAGCCTGATAACTATGATATTAAACATATTGCATCACTTCTGCAAAATGTTGAGGATTTACTTTTCCCTAACAACAAAAAAGAAAGACCTTTAATTACATATGATATTCAGGAGGGTTCAGTTAAACATATCTTTAAAACAACTATACAAACAGTTATAGGATTTAGCGCAATTTTAAGTCAAGTAAATGAAAACCAGTCAATTGATTTTTTAGACTTAAAAACTGCACGAGCTATTGAAAATATTCAGAATTTATCCATACAGAAAAATTATGAGTTCCAAATAAAAACCTCTTTAAAAGAAGACTATGAATTGCAGATTTCACCAAATACCAAATATTATAGAACCGAAAATATTTGGGTTGATGCTGAATTTTATTTTTATGGGATACTAAAGGATGCTGGAGGGAAAAGTAAAGCAAATATTCATTTGGATACTGAAGATTACGGGTATTTAGCAATTGAAACTGGCGAAGATTTTTTAAAAGAACGAGAAGAAAATTTACTCTATAAAAATTTTGGTGTTAGAGCAGTTGGTAAACAAAACATTGAAACTGGTGAAATTGACACGAAAACACTAAGATTGCTAGAATTAATCAATTATAATCCTAAGTTTGACGCTTCATACCTTAACAGTCTCATTACAAAAGCAAAAAAGAACTGGAAAGGTGTTGACCCAGATGAATGGATTAATAATTTGAGAGGAGGTTATGAAGCATAGTGTTTTACTCGATACCAGTTTCTTCATTCGCCTTTTAAATGATGAGGATGTTTTACATGAAAACGCCCTTTCTTATTACAAGTATTTTTTAGAAAATGATATTGTATTAAAAGTTTCAACTATTTCAATTGCTGAATATTGTGTTCGTGGAAAACTTGAGGATTTACCGCTAAAAGACATTCAAATAGTTCCATTCAATTTAAACCACGCTGAAAAAACAGGAGAATTTGCTCAAATAATCTTTACTCATAATAATGTATCGAGTGAAAAACTACTACCTAGAGCAATAATACCAAATGATTCAAAATTATTCTCACAAGCTGACCTTGATAAAAGTATCACACATTTCGTAACATCTGATGAAAGGTCTTTGAAAACTTTAAAAGCTTTAAAAACAAGCATTAGTCCCAAATTTGAGATAATAAATATCAGAATTCCTTACAACCAGACTTTTGGAATATTAGACCTCTAGATTAAATACGTTGCACAACAGCGCCTTGGTTTCAGGCGGGGGTGTTGTCTCGGTCGGATAAATTTCCTAAGTTTGGGTGTGGGTTTCGCCTTTGGGGAACGGTACTGGGTTAGTCCCCGCCCGAAACCCAAGTCGCGGACCGTTATAGTGCATTCTATTGAAAGAAACAAAGGGAATCTACATTTTTCGTATATTTGCATTTATGGACGAGAAATCAAAACATATAAGCCAGTTGATAAGGATGAACATTTCTGAGATTGATCCTAATGCTCAAGTAATTCTATATGGCTCTAGAGCACGAGGTGACGCAAGAAGTGATTCTGATTGGGATATACTTGTGTTAACTGACTACCCTGTGGATATCAGAAAGGAGAAAGCATTTAGAGATCATCTCTATGAGCTCGAACTTCAAACGGGTGAGCCCCTCTCAATATTTGTTTACTCAAAACAGGAGTGGAATACTAGGCAAAGAATCACTCCATACTATTACAACGTAATGAGACAGGGGATTCAGCTATGACACGAGAAGAACGACTTGAATACTCGAAAAACAGGATAGAAACAGCATATAAAACTGTAGATGCTGCGAAACTATTGGCTGAGAATGGATTTTGGAATTCTGCTATTAACCGCTTGTACTACGCTGTTTTTTATGCTGTGAATGCTCTGCTAGTTGTTAAAGAAATATATCCGCAGTCACATTCTGGCATGAAGAGTCAATACTCTCTACATTTCATCAAGACAGGTAGAATGGACATAAGATACGGAAAACTACTTGCTCAACTATACGATTGGAGGCAGAAAGGGGATTATGAAAACATGTATGATTACGATTCTGAATCAGTTAAACCCCTATTTGAACCTGTTCTTGAAATGATATCCGAAATAGAAAAAGAAATAAAAAACGCACTATAACAGCGGCTTGGTTTCAGGCTGTGGCGACTTGCACGTTTGACAGAATTGTGTATCTTTGGTAGGCAATTGGCTCGCAGGGTGTGTATTGGGCACTCTACCGCCCGAAACCCAAGCCGCGGAACGTTGGTGGCAAGCGCTGAAAAAATAACCAGCTCAAACTAAAATACCGAATGAACACAGAAAAAATTGAAAATCAAAAGCAACAAATCCTTGACCTTCTTAGAGATTTTTGTTCACAAAAACTTGATGAAGAATATTTTAAACTTGCTGAACGGTTGACACTTAAATTGGCGCGCAAACGGAATAGTCCGTTGGCAACGGGACAACCCAAAATATGGGCAGCAGCTATAATTCACGCACTTGGAACAATAAATTTTTTGTTTGACAAATCCTTTGACCCCTATCTTTCCGTAGACGACATTAACAATTATTTCGGGACAAATAAGTCAACGTCTGGTAACAAATCAAGGCAAATTCGTGATTTACTGAAACTGAGCCCTTTTGACAATGAGTTTTCAACCCAAAACATACAAGACAATGACCCATTTGCAGATTTTGTAATGGTAGACGGGCTTATTGTTCCCCTTGACACATTGCCAGAACAATATCAACGAGAAGTCAGACAAGCAAGGGCAGAAGGCAAGGACATTTCATTCACGACACAATGAGAACGCCAGCCACCAACAGCGGCTTGGCCTTCAGGCTATGGCGACTTGCCCGTTGAAAAAGTTTTTGTACATTTGGTGGTAGTTGGCTCGCAGAGTATGTGCTGGGTACCCCGCCGCCTGAACTCAAAGTTGGTTAGACGTTGGCGGCAATGTTATGAGAACAATTTTTAACATACAATTTTCACTTTCTCATTATTTTGGGCAATAAGCATGAAAAGGATTACTGTAAACCAAATCGTTTGTTTGCTATCCGTAATTTTTTTATTCGGTTGTTCACCTAAGCAGGATGTTACGGAAGTTCAATTGGCAAAGCCTTCACCACAGCAATATGTGTGGCACGAACAGGAGCGGATTATGTTTATTCACTTTGGAATGGCTACCTGGCAGGGTAGGGAATATGATAATTTCAGCACCGATCTTTCCAGGGTAAATCCTTATAAACTGAACACGGATGAATGGTGTGAAGTGGCTCTGTCATTTGGTGCTAAACAGATTGTCTTTGTCGCCAAGCATGTGGGTGGATTCTGCTGGTGGCCAACGGAAACAACGGATTATGATGTGCGACATATCCCATGGAAAGAAGGGAAAGGAGATCTTGTTGCAGATGTATCAGCGTCCTGTAAGAAGTATGGATTGAAATTAGGTTTGTACCTGTATCCCGGAGATGATAAGTGGGGCGCAGGATTGGGCAGTGGAGGAAGAACCAGCGATCCGTCAAAACAGGAAGCTTTTAATAAAATATACAGGCAACAACTTACAGAATTGCTTACGAATTATGGCATTATCACAGAAGTGTGGTTTGATGGAAATTGTGTAATTGATGTAAAAGATATACTTGAGAAATATGCGAAAGATGCAGTGATCTTTCAGAGCCCACAGGCCAGCATCAGGTGGGTGGGCAACGAGGACGGCTATGCACCTTACCCTGCGTGGAATGGAGTTAAAAGCACCGATTTGCAATCGGGTGTGGCCACAGCCGTTCAGGGCGATCCGGATGGTGATGCATGGGCGCCGCTGGAATGTGATGTTCCTCTCTATAAACATAACTGGTTCTGGTCTCCTGCCAATGAAGCCAAAAGACGCAGTCTCGGTGAGCTGATGAAAATATATTACCGGTCGGCCGGTAGAGGCGCCGTGATGCTGTTGAACGCAACACCGGATACATTGGGGGTTATCCCAGCGGGTGATGTGGCACGGTTTGCCGAATTGGGAGCAGAGATTGACAGACGGTTTTCTTCACCGCTTAAATCTGTTTCTGACATTAAAGGGAATGAAGTGATCATCGCGTTTGATACCCCAACAACCATTAACCATATCGTTACAATGGAAGATTACCGGCAAGGAGAACGGATACGGGCATACCAATTAGAGGGTTGGGTAAAGGATCATTGGGTGCCTATATATGCCGGGTCATCCGTCGGCCGAAAGAAGATTGATTTTTTTGATGACATTACCCTGAGTAAAATTCGTCTAAATATCACAAAATCAGCGGCCGAACCATTGATCCGGTCATTTGCTGCATACCATATTTCCAACACACCGGAACTTTTTGAAAAGGATGAAAAGCCTCTGTCCCATTGGAAATACCTGAATGGCTGGATGCCTGATATGTTTCATCAGGGGCTGCTGGATATCAATATAAACCTCACTCCGTATATTCCTGTCCCCGGCCAGTACGAAATAAAGATTAACCCCGGGAAGCAGGATTTGATAAGCGTCAGTCACGCAGAGTTGGTTTACGATGGGGAAAGGGCGCTTGATGAGTTTGTAACCATCAAAGACAGCATGGTATTGATTAACCGTACTGCACAAGTCACAAATGAAACAAGCATTCTGATTAAATTGACGCTTTCCGCAAGAGATAGTGTTAAAGAATCAGGCAGTATCTTTTTCAGAAAAATCCCATGATCATTAAAATTACTCCGTATTTACGAAAATGCAATTTGAAAAAAGCAGGTGATTCCAAAGAAACTATCGGGCGAACGATATTTTTTGACTGATATAGTTATGAATACAGAGAGGTGTAAAACATGAAGCCGTTATCCATACCCAAATTATTTAGGCATACTACAGAAAAATCCTAAAATGAACTTTCGAGAATATTTTAAACTGACAAAAGAGACTTCAAAGAACTGTTTGAAGATTTGTGGAGTAATATTTACTTCAATATACGCTATAATTGCTCTAATAACAGGATATAAGAATGTATCGTTTGCTGACTCAATCGAGATATTTGTATTGTGTTTTTTGTTAGGTAATGGATTTGGGTTACTCATTTGGGCCCTTGCGATAACTTCTTCTTATGGCCAGATAAAATCAATGATAAAATTCTTCAATTCTATTCCGCATGAAGTAAAAGAGAGATTAGGACTTCGTTTAATAGCAAAACCACAAAATCCGAAATATCATTACCTCCAACTCGAAATTGTTGATACAATATCAGATAATCCGTTTATTTTCAATTTCGACAAAAAGTTTGTATGGATAGCAATAGTTAATGATTTAAGAATGGTTGATAATTTTCAGAAACGCATGATTGAAATTCGGAAAAAATATAAAAAAGAACGAATTGAACTGACCGGCTATGGTTTACGGAAGAATATTAAATGGAAGGAATGGAAAGGATTTACAAACGAAGATGTTAATCTAATTTTCGAAAAACTACGAACAATTTCGATTGAAGAGAATTTGGAGGTTATTAATAGGAAAACAGAATAAAAAATGGCCACAATACATCGCTTCAGGTGTAGAAGTTTAGATGATAGGCCCAAGTGTTTTGCCAGACATCGGCGTTTGTGTCGGTAGATAGGTACGTAGTTAGCAATGCCCTACATTTCATAAACGTTTCCGCTATATGGTAACCCTAACAGACCTGTAACAGCAGTCATTTTTGACATGCTGTTTTGTTGTAATGTGTGATTCGAACTATTTCGACACCGTTTTTTTGATTAGCAAACTCAGCTCTTCGAGCTGCTCTTGCGATATCTCCGACGGGGAATTAATCATAACATCCCGCCCTGCATTGTTCTTGGGGAATGCAATGTAATCGCGGATAGAATCGGAACCGCCAAAAACGGCACATAGCCTGTCGAAGCCTAAAGCAATACCTCCGTGGGGTGGAGCACCATATTTAAAAGCGGTGAGAAGAAATCCGAATTGATTGTTGGCTTCATCCTCGGTGAAACCTAGGGTTTTAAACATCTTTTGCTGTAGGGCAGAATCGTGAATCCTTATGGATCCGCCACCTATTTCCACCCCGTTAATTACCAAATCGTAGGCATTGGCCCTAATGGCAGCCGGATCGGTATCGAAGAGGGGGATATCTTCGCCCATGGGGGAGGTGAAAGGATGGTGTTTGGCATAAAACCTTGCGGTTTCCTCATCCCATTCGAGGAGTGGGAAGTCAACAACCCAAAGGGGTGCAAAGGTATCCTTTGGACGAAGACCCAGGCGTGTTCCCATTTCGAGGCGGAGCAAACCCAATGCCTCAAGGGTTGGTATTCTTTGCCCTGCCATTATTAGAATCAGGTCGCCGTTTTTTCCGCCCATGCCATTTGCCCAGGATTTCAACTGTTCGGGCGAGAAGAATTTGTCCACGGAGGATTTAATGCTGCCATCCTCTTCCATTCTTATCCAAACCAATCCCTTGCCGCCCACCTGCGGTCGTTGCACAAACTGAATCAGCTCATCAATCTGCTTACGCGAGTAAGTGGCACAACCGGCTGCGCATATACCCCCAATATATTCTGCATTATCGAACACTCCAAAGCCAAACCCTTTGACCATAGCGGTTAGCTCATGAATTTCCATGCCGAACCTGATATCGGGCTTATCAGTTCCGTACTTCTCCATGGCATCGTGGTATGAAATACGCCGAAAGGGCTCATTTTGAGGTTTGTTTGCAATTTCTGTCAACAGGTGCTTTGCAAGGCCCTCGAAGGTGTTGAGAATATCTTCGCGGTCAACAAACGACATCTCACAGTCAACCTGTGTGAATTCGGGTTGCCTGTCGGCCCTCAGGTCCTCATCGCGAAAGCAGCGAACAACCTGAAAATACTTGTCCATGCCGGCCACCATCAGCAGCTGCTTAAAAGTTTGGGGCGATTGGGGCAATGCGTAGAACTCACCGGGGTGTATCCTGGATGGCACCACAAAATCGCGCGCCCCCTCCGGGGTTGATTTAATGAGGAATGGCGTTTCAATTTCCAAGAATCCCATGGAGTCGAGGTATTTCCTCACTTCCTGAGCCACCCTGTGCCTAAGTTCCATGGCTTCCTTAACAGGATTTCGCCTCAGATCCAAATATCGATATTTCATCCTCAGCTCATCACCTCCGTCCGATTCGTCCTCAATGGTAAAGGGAGGTGTTTCTGAGGCGTTCAGAACGGATATTTTGCTGATGTTGATTTCAATCTCTCCTGTGGGAATTCTGGGATTCTTGTTGGACCGTTCTATCACTTGGCCCTCGCATTTAATCACATACTCCCGACCCAAGCCTTGGATGGTTTTGGCTATCGCCACATCAACGTTTTCATCGGCAACAAGCTGTGTAATGCCGTACCTGTCGCGAAGGTCGATAAAGACCATGCCTCCGTGGTTACGTACCCGCTGTACCCATCCGCAAAGCGTAACGTTTTCTCCGATATTGGTAAGCCTAAGCTCACCGCATGTATGCGTTCTATACATTCCAATCTATTTTAACAACCTGCGAAGGTAAAAAGAAAAGATTTAGCACCCAATGGATGGCACCTTTTTTGTTTAACTGCAATTCCAACCAACGGTAAGATCAACATGACCACAGTGGAAGAAACACACAAAGCATTTATGACAGAGGCACTTAAAGAGGCTAATAGGGCCCTGCAAAAAGGCGAAGTCCCTGTGGGAGCTGTGGTGGTTTGCAACAATCGGATTGTGGCCAGAGCTCATAATCTTACAGAAAGTTTGAATGACCCTACGGCTCATGCCGAAATGCAGGCCATTACTGCAGCAACTTCATATTTGGGAGGTAAATATTTGGATCAGTGTGCACTATACGTAACGCTCGAGCCATGTGTTATGTGTGCAGGTGCACTGTTTTGGAGTCAGCTTGGCACTCTGGTTTACGGTGCATCGGATCCAAAACGAGGCTACACTCTGCTCTCAGATCAAATAATACACCCCAAAACAAAGGTGGTTAAGGGAATCTTAAAAGATGAGTCGGCGGATATCTTACAACGCTTTTTTGCCCAAAAGCGAGGGAAAGATTAATCAAAGTTGCGAATTGGTTGTTTGTAATGATTATAAATTACGCTTTAATTTGATTAATTAAAACCTATCGTACTATTTTTAAAAGTTTTTTTGAAAGGTGTTAATCAATTATAAATTAAAATAGAGATGAAAACTACAGTAATTAAATGCGTTGCGTTTGCCATTTTTGCCCTTTTAATTCCGCTTGCCTCTTCGGCCCAAACGAAAAAGGAAGCGGTTGATGCTTACAATTCCGGAGCATCGGTAATCAAAGATAACCCAAAACAGGCATTGGAACTATTATACCAGGCATTGCAGATAAGCGAAGATTTGGAGATCGATGGCGAAGAAACCAAAGTTTTGGCAGAGAGTTTAATCCCAACTGCACATTTTAATCTTGCCATGTCTTTTTACAAGGAGAAGAAGATGAACGAGACTTTGGAGCAATTGGAAAAGGCCAGGGAGACAGCAAAAAAGTTTTTCGATAAAAATACTCAGTCCAAGGCTGAGCGCTTAATCCCTCAGCTGTACAACCAAATGGGTACCATTGAGTACAAAAACGAAAGGTTTGAGAAAGCCATTGAATACTTTAACAAGGCTATTGACATTAAGAAGGATTACCCCGATCCCTATTTGGGCATTGCACTTTCCAAAGAAAAAATGGATGACTATGACGGGATGCTGGAGTATTTGAAACAGACTCTTGAAGTTGCTAAAAGTACTAACGATAGGGGAAAGACAGAGGATGCCCTGAAAAAGGCCAATAGCTACCTTTTAACCAAAGCACAAGAGTTTGAGAAGGGTAAGGATTACAGCCAGGCCATTGCATATTATGAAAAGTACCTCGAATTTGACTCAACCGATGTTGCAGCTCGCTTTAAAATTGGCGAGAACAGCATGTCAATGAAGAATTGGGATAGGGCCATCGATTCGTTCACATCCATTCTTGAGAATGGGAATTCGTCATTGGATGTAGTAATGATCAACTATCAGCTGGGGGTTGCCTATCAGAGTAAAAACCTCAAATCTCAAGCTTGCGAGGCATTTAAGAAAGCCATGTCAGGTCAGTATTTGGAGCATGCCAAGTATCAAATTGAGGAAGTATTAAAATGCGAGTAGCGTATTGAACTAAAAAAAGCAGAGGGTGTTTCGGAAGCGAAACACCCTCTGCTTTTTTTATGGGGTAATATTTTGGTATGCGTTAGCAGATGGTTGTTATTCCTTCTCCGAGGCATCCTTAATAATCTCTTCCACTTTATCCACCATTTTTTTCGATCCCACGATAAAAGGTACCCTTTGATGCAGTGATTGTGGCTTGATATCGAGAATTCGCTGAGTTCCTGTTGAGGCTTTTCCGCCTGCCTGTTCGGCAAGGAACGAAATGGGATTGCATTCGTACAGCAGCCTTAGCTTGCCATTGGGTGCCGAACCCGTTTGAGGGTAAATAAATATTCCGCCTCTGAGAAGATTCCTGTGAAAATCGGCAACCAGCGAACCTATGTATCGTGCCGAGTATGGGCGATTGGTACTCTTATCTTCCACTTGGCAATACTTTATGTACTGCTGTATGCCCTTGGGCATTTTCAGGTAATGTCCCTCGTTGATGGAATAAAATGTTCCCTCTTCGGGGGTGATAATGTTGTAATGCGAAAGGCAGAATTCGCCAATGGATGGATCGAGGGTAAAACCATAAACACCCCTGCCGGTGGTGTACACAAGCATGGTTGATGATCCATAAACGATGTAACCTGCTGCCACCTGCTTTGAACCTTCCTGTAAAAAATCTTCCAAAACAGCCTTGGTCCCCCTTGGGCTGATACGGCGATAAATACTGAAAATGGTACCGATAGAAACATTCACTTCAATATTCGAAGAGCCATCCAGAGGATCCATGCAAACAATATAGTTGCCATCAAGCGAGAGGTTGTCATCAAAGGTAATGATCTCCTGATTTTCCTCCGAGGCAACTCCACAGCATTGCCCCGAGGCCTGAATGGATTGGATAAATCGCCAGTTAGCAAATACATCTAACTTCTTTTGCTCCTCTCCCTGAACGTTTACTTCGCCTGCAGTACCCAAAATATCCACCAAACCCGCCTTGTTTACTTTTTTATTTACAACTTTGGCAGCAATGCCCATATGGTAAAGCAGTCGCGAGAATTCACCGGTTGCATAGGGGAAATCCGCTTGCCGCTCAATAATGAATTGAGTAAGAGTTTTTATCGAATAGCCTTTCATGTGAGAATTGTATGGGTTAAGTTTTGCGTTTAATAGTTAGCAATATTAGGCATAATATAAGGAATAAACAAAACTATTTTCAGGTTTAAAACGTTTGCGCTGGGGTTTAAGATATTTGCGAATCGTAAACACGAATTAGGGTTGTTTGTCTAATTTTGTGAATCCGAAATCGGTTTTTAACTTGATTACATAAAAATGCTTACACATAAAACAATCAGATGAAAAACAAGGCTTTTCGAATATACAAGTTTGGCGGAGCATCTGTTAAATCAGCTTTGGGTGTCGAAAATTTGGCAGAGATAGTAAGGCGCGAATCGGGTAAGTTGATAGTTGTGGTCTCAGCCATGGGAAAAACTACCAATGCTCTGGAAAGAATTCTGTCGGATTTCTTAGATGGCAGGAAGGATAAGTATTTGGAGGGGTTTGAACAGTGTAAAGAGTTCCATATCAGTATTGTGAAAGGCCTTTTTGACACCAATACGGAGGCTCCTTTGGAAGCATTGCGCAATATATTTGAGCAGATGGACAATTTCCTTAATAAACCCATTGCACAGGGCTACAACTTTGCCTACGACCAGTTTGTGTCGTACGGTGAGATTCTTTCGTCCACCATTGTTTCCATATACCTCAATGCAACCGGCATTGGCAACAAGTGGATCGACATAAGGCAGTGTTTAATTTCCGACAGAAACTACCGTGAGGGCAATATTGACCTGGCCTTGTCCGAGAAGTTGTGCAGGGAGGTATTTTCCCACAATTCCCAATCGCTCTTCGTTACGCAGGGATTCATTGCTGGAACCCTTGACGGGACTACAACAACCCTTGGGCGCGAAGGCTCTGACTATACCGCAGCCTTGCTGGCAAACCTGGTGATGGCGGAGAGTGTAACCATTTGGAAAGATGTGGATGGCGTGCTGAGTGCCGACCCACGAATTTTCCCAAATCCTGTTAAACTTGACGAAGTGTCATTCAAAGAGGCCATCGAGTTGGCTTACAGCGGGGCACAGGTGATGCACCCAAAAACCATCAAGCCATTGGAAAATAAAAAAATAGCCTTGTATGTTAAGTCCTTTTTACACCCCGATACCAGTGGTACGCTGATATATCAGACCAATAAACGGATTGCCTATCCCCCCATACTGATTCAGAAGACCAATCAAATACTCATTTCGCTCACCCCGTTTGATTTCTCTTTTGTTATTGAAGATTGCCTTATCAAAATATTCACTGTGCTGTATAAGCATAGGGTTAAGGCAAATCTGGTGCAGAGTTCGGCCATCAGCTTTTCAATCTGCGTTGACGATGAACAGCATTTTCTGCCCGGTGCCATCGATGAGCTTAAGCTAAGTTTTTCTGTTCGGTATAATAAGAATTTGGAACTGCTCACGGTTAGACATTACACTCAGGAGGCCATTGCCGAAAATACCTCGGGAAGGTCCATACTGCTTCAGCAGTTAACCAGAAACACAGCCCGGTTTGTTATGAAATAGGTTGTCGAGAGAATCCCATCAATCCTTCGGGTTGCACGCTCATCGATTGAAAATCAGGGCACTGCCTTTGACGCTTTCGTCAAATTTTCCATTCTCAAATACCAGCCTGCCGTTTACAAAAGTATGGGTAATCCTATGGCTAAACGTTTGTCCCTCCATCGGCGACCAACCGCATTTATAAAGTATATTGCCTTTTGTTACCTCCCACTTCGCTTTCGGATTAATCAGCACAATATCGGCATGGTAGCCCTCGCGGATATAGCCCCGTTTATCAATGTTGAATAGAGTGGAGGGGGCATGACACATTTTATCCACTACCTGTTCAATGGTTAGTGCGCCTTGCCTTGCCATTTCCAGCATGGCCACAAGAGAATGTTGAACCATGGGCCCACCCGACGGGCATTTGGTGTAGGTATTCTCTTTTTCGGATTGCAAATGTGGTGCATGGTCGGTGGCAATAAGGTCAATCCTATTGTCAATCAGAGCTTCCATAAGGGCTTTTTTGTCCGCTTCGGTCTTTATTGCCGGATTCCATTTAATGCGCCACCCCTGTCTATCGTAGTCTTTATCAGAAAACCAAAGGTGGTGAGTGCATACTTCGGCGGTAATACGTTTTTGAGATAGAGGAATCCCCGGCGATAAAAGGCTCATCTCCTTTTCTGTTGACAGATGGAGCAGGTGGAGTCTGGTGTTGAATTTTTTTGCAAGGTCAACGGCCAGGCTACTGCTAAGATAACACGCTTCAGCGCTACGAATTTGCGGATGACATGCGAAGGGAATATCGTGATTATATATCCCATCATAATATAAGGTATTCCGTTTGACAGTAGCCTCGTCTTCGCAGTGTGCCCCTATGAGCACGGGCGACGAACGGAAAATAGTCTCCAGCGATTCGCCGTTGTCAACCAGCATATTCCCCGTTGACGAGCCCATGAATAACTTCAAGCCGCATACCTTTTGCTTGTCAACCTTAATAATCTCCTGAATATTGTGGTTGGTTGCACCAAGGTAGAACGAGTAGTTTGCCAGTGAACTCTTCGAGGCAATCTCAAACTTCTTATCCAACTCTTCGCTGGTTACGGTTTGAGGTATGGTATTGGGCATATCCATGATCGAAGTAACCCCGCCGGCAATAGCCGCCTTCGATTCGGAACAGATGTCGCCTTTGTGTGTAAGTCCGGGTTCACGAAAATGAACATGGTCGTCGATTACACCCGGGATGAGGATAAGCCCTTCAGCATTGATAACCTTTTGAGGGTTAAAGCTTGGAATGGTGATGGCATCGCCAAAAATTACCCGCTCAATCAATCCGCCATTGACTATGATATTGCCCTTTTGCCGTTTCCCTTCATTGACAATGAGAGCATTGATAATGGCCATTCTTCCCATACTCTTAATTTGCCGATATTTCTTTGGGTCGATGTATCGTTTTAAAGGGTACGAACCAACTTTTCAATTTCAAACCCGCCACGCCCCAGAGCGCCTCGTTAAATATCCCGCCGCTCATTTTCGAAACGCCAAGTTTCCTGTCGGTAAAAACAATGGGTAATTCAACGATTTTAAAACCGAGTTTCCATACCGTGAATTTCATTTCAATCTGAAATCCGTAGCCTGCCATTTTTATTTTATCCAGATTTATGGCTCTAAGAGTATTGGATTTGTAGCATTTGAAACCCGCCGTTGGATCCATCACTCTCATGCCAGTTACAACTCTAACATATTTTGAGGCTAAGTAGGATATAAGTATTCTGCCGATAGGCCAGTTTACCACATTGATACCCTTAATATACCTTGAGCCAATTGCGAGATCGGCCCCATTTAAACATGCGTCGTGAAGCCTGACCAGATCATCGGGATTGTGTGAGAAATCAGCATCCATCTCAAAAATGAAATCGTAATGATTTTCAAGTGCCCATTTGAAAGCCGTAATATAGGCCGTTCCTAAGCCCAACTTCCCTTCGCGTTCAATAATGAATAGACGGTCATCATTTTCAGCTTTAAGCCTTTTTACAATGGCAGCGGTACCATCTGGCGAGCCATCATCAACAATAAGCATGTGATAACCCCTGTCGATGGACAACACTTTTCGAACCATCCGCTCAATGTTGTCTTTCTCGTTGTATGTGGGAATAATAATTAGGCTTTTCATTAGTCAGGAATAATAGAGCACACAAATATACTAAAGAATCCCTCAACCGTAACGGCTTTGGAAAAGTAATATTATTATTAAAAGGGATTACCATTTCAAATCCATATATATAATGGTGTTTTAAGGAATCATTGTTATACCTTTGTTCCCAATACCATTAAGTAACCAACTTGTGTTAATCGTGAAGGTAAAAATTGACCATATATTTCCTGTTCAAAGACTATATGCAATTAGCCGGTCTTTTGTAAAAACAGGGTTGCTCCTAATAATCAGCCTATTATTCTATAATGCTTCAAAAGCTCAGAAATTCGGCTGGGAGGTAACCCTATATGGCTTTGCCGACAACAGGGAGTACAAATCGAGTGTGCAAATACCGCAAACATTCATGGGGACATTATTCACGCCCGAGGTGGGATTGCAAATCGATTCACTCAGCGCTATCCGAGTCGGTGCTACTACATTGTTTGAGTTTGGCAGTAACCAATTCCAGGATAAGGTATATCCCCAATTATACTACAGTTTTTGCGGGAGTAAATTCAAATTTCTGTTTGGAGCCTTTTCGCGGCACAAAGTTTTTGACAATGCCCCGGCTGCGTTGTACTACGATTCGCTATACTATTTCCGGCCTTATATCAACGGGCTTTTCTGGACATATAACGGAAACTCCTTTCGTCAGAGCGTTTACTTAGATTGGACTTCGCGACAAACCCAAAGTATAAGAGAAACATTTATTATGGGGGGGGAGGGGCAATGTCATTTTGGTGACTTTTTCCTCCATCATCATCTTTATATGTACCACTACGCAAAAACCGCCTCACCCTCTCCCAACGAGTTTATCCGCGACAATGGGGCGTTGTACTTGCTTGTTGGCTATGACCTGACACAAAAGTTGGCTCTCGATTCCCTATGCATAGGGGTTGGCGGCATACAATCGTATGAGCGTTCCAGGAATGATATGGTTTGGCATACACCCTACGGATTTTTGTTTGAGGTTTTAGCTCAGTACAAAGGATTTGGCATAAAAAACATTTTCTACTACGGTAAGGGACATGCTCTCGACTGGGGGGACCCGTTTTACCGATTAAAACAGTACGATAGGTTCGATATATACTTCACACCCCTTCGTTTGCATGGAGTGGAAGGACGCTTTGGGATATCCATGCATTTTGCAGAGAACAGAATAAGCCATCAGCAGCAATTTTACCTTAGGGTTAACATAGGTTCGTTCGCAAAGAAGAAGCTTAATCATCACCCGCCCGAAATATGGTAGTTTTTTAGTTTTTTTATGTAATCATTACAAAAACGGGCATAAAAATTCCATATGTTTTTGAGATACAAAAGAATAAGCAAGCGGTAAGATTTTTTCAATTTTTTTTTCAAAAAAATTTGGAATAGTGTTTTGTCAATGCTTATCTTTGCAGCCGCTTTGCCCGATTTTTTTGTG
>MWFE01000023.1 GCA_002071445.1 Bacteroidetes bacterium ADurb.Bin008
CCCACCAGCGCCGATGGTACTGCCGAACAGGTGGGAGAGTAGGTCGCCGCCAGCCTTCCAACGCCCCGTGAGCAATCCGCTCAAGGGGCGTTGTTGCTTTTAGGCATTGAGGTTTTCTATTGGATACACAGAGGTTTAGGTTATTTGCCATTTTTTACTTCCAAAAGTATAATATAACGTAAGTAAGGCTTGAGAGCAGATGAAATAAGGATTGGATTGGGATGGGATAGTTAATTGAAAATAAGTACCTTTGTTCTGAGGCAATAAACAAAGTAAAGTAGCCATTTCCAATCGATTT
This sequence comes from Bacteroidetes bacterium ADurb.Bin008, assembly GCA_002071445.1. GTDB lineage: Bacteria > Bacteroidota > Bacteroidia > Bacteroidales > Tenuifilaceae > MWFE01. The sequence goes on from MWFE01000023.1 coordinate 299, forward strand.
TGCTATATTGGTTTAAAGATGAATAGTTTTGATAGGTTTCTTAGCTACTTACATCCTGTTTACGTTGAGATTACCCAAAGCGAAATAAATCCCCGCATTGAGTTGTCTATCCGTAATGGCAGGTATATTCTGAACAGTTCAAATGCAAACTATTCATACCACGGATTGTACGAACTATTTAAAAAATTCTTTAGGAAACTACCCATGGACTGGGACCGGGTGGATAATGTTCTTATTCTTGGTTTTGGTGCCGGATGTGTGGTCCCTCTTATCAGAGGATACAATGCCGAATGCAGCATTGTAGGAGTTGAGATTGATAGCAAGGTGATAGAGCTGGCACGTAACTATTTTGGAATAGACGAATTTCGTAATACCCAGGTTGTTCATGGCGATGCCGTGGATTATCTTGCCCGCTGTCGAAAAGCCTTCGATATAATCATTGTTGACATATTCATTGACCGGGATGTTCCTAGTGCAGTAGAGTCGCCGGAATTTATTGCATCGTTACACAATTGCCTTACCCCTCAAGGCAAAGTGATATTCAATAAAATGGCATATAACAAAAAGACAAAGGCGGAGGTTGAGAAGGTTTACAGTATTTACAAGGAGATTTTCCCCATGGTTACCCTGTACAAGTTTATGATAACAGGAAGGATTTTGGTGGCCTCTGCCAATTAGTGAGGAACAACTAACCGGTTCTGTTTTAGGTAGTATATTACACTAAGCAGAAATAGATTGAATGTTTGCCATGCATACTCCCGAATATGGTATGTTTTGGCTATTTTAGCCCTCCTTTGAACCCAATAAGCTTCCCCTTTTCCATAATCAGCTCGTCATCGAAATATACGTTGGGCTCCTTTACCAAACCATCTAGATGGCTGCTGACGGATATGCGTCCGCCCATGGAGAGGTTATTGCCAAAGGCAATATGGATTGTCCCAAATACCTTTTCGTCTTCCAAAATCAGCCCCACAAGTTTTGCCTTATAATTTGTGCCAATCCCAAATTCAGCCACAGCCCTTGCTTCCCTCCCTGATTTTTCGAACAGCTCAATCAGCTTCTCGGCCTCTTTCCCGCCGGTTATGGTTTCAGCGTAACCATTAACTATATCAATGGTTATGGGAGTTTCGCAAATTCCAACGCTAGCCATGGACCCGTCCACCACCACTCGGCCATTGGTTTGATCCTCCCACGGTGCAAGATACACTTCGCCCGACGGTAGGTTGCCGCTTTCGCCCCTTTGCCTGAGGACACCACGGCTTGGAATTATTATTCTTCCTTTCACCGGCATTGTAACATCTGTCCCTTTTTGGGTTGTAACACGTATTGTATTCACCCCTACTAGTTTCTCGGCAATATAATCAGTAAGTGCAATGATCTTGTCGTAATCAGCATTCAAGCATCGTACCATGGTATCGATGGTAATGCCCGGCATTGTACCTACCCTTACTCCCTTTTTTGCGGCTTCACGACGGGCATTGGTATGGGTAAGAGATTTTGCTGTAGGGCAAACCACCACGTCAACCATTTTCATCAATTGCGATACCTGTGGTGGCGGCTCCTCGCCATTAATCTCACGGGATTTGATCTCTACAAGGATTGATTCTTTACAAATGGTTTTGCCTGCTTCATGCAGCGCAATCCCAATGTCGCGCTTAACCTCATCGGTGATTACCAACAGCCTTTCGTCGCATTTCAATCCCATGCAATCCCTAAGTGCTATTTCTGATGCACTTTTTAACTCACCTTGAATATTGTCCATGCTGTATGTATTTAACCAATTTTTGAGATAATTATGTTGTTTTGATTCAGGGAGTTGTAAACGAATTGTCAGCTCGGGGATTAAAATTAGCACCGGAAAATATAAAACCTTCCCATCAATCATATGCTGCGTAGGAAGGCTTGAAATATTTTACTTTTTTGAAAATGCTAAAAGTACACGGCTACTTAACATCCTGTATAGTGGAAATTTCGCTGTATGCAGGGCATGTTTTTTTAGAACATGAACCTAAAACAAATAAAGTTGATAAAATCAACAACAAGAATAGCAAAAATCTCAATTTTGTTTTCATTTTGCTAATTATCAGTTGTTTGAAATATCTCCCCGATAAACCTATTGGGTAATTTCCACCTTATCGATTGGGGCATTGTGAGCATAAGCAGGGCAGGGCACTCGCTTATGACATGATGATAGGATTAGTACCACTGCAAACAGCATGAGTACGGTAACCATTTTCATTTTACTTTTCATTGTTCTGAGTTTTGATTAGTATTGAATTCAGGTTGACATCGAATTAAAAATACAGGTTTTGACAACATGATGTAAAGATACAAATTGAAACAAAAAAATCAATAAAAAAGTTTAAAACCAAATTTAATACTTGTAATCTATTTTAACATCAATGATTGAAAACCATATAACCATTGTGTTTAAGTTAGTTTAAAAAGTTTTTTTTACTTACCCTTTCTATTAACGAATAACAGGTTCAAACGAGTGTTAGGTGCTTTTAAAAAGCATCACTTACGAAAAACGTAATAGGAGTTGGCCTGTGTTGTTGGTGTAATCTCCAAGTCGTTGATATTAACATGCTTGGGACGGGTTATAACGTATAGCACGGCATCGGCCACATCGTTGCCTGAAAGGGGTTGAAGTCCAATGTATGGCTTTTTGGCTGCCTCCTTATCGCCCTTGAACCTTACAATGGAAAACTCGGTTTCGGCCAGGCCAGGGCGGATTTCACTGACCTTGATGCCGTGCTTCAGAAGGTCAATGCGCATGCCCTTGGATAGGGCATTCACCGCATGTTTGCTGGCACAGTACACGTTGCCATTCTCGTACACCTGCACACCGGCAATGGAGCCGATATTGACAATATGACCCTTGCCCCTTTCAATCATAATGGGCAATACGCTTTGGGTTACGTAAAGCAATCCCTTGATATTGGTGTCAATCATCCTTTCCCAATCGTCAATTATCCCGTTTTGAACGGGATTTAGTCCAACGGCCAGTCCGGCATTATTAACCAGCACATCAATGTTCTTCCATCCCGAGGGGATGCTGCCTATGGCCTTTTCAACCTCTTGCTGGTTTCTCACATCGAAACAGAGGGAGAGTGCGTTGCGCTTGTGCTTGACCTCTATCTCTTTCTTCATCTCATCCAGCAGTTCCTGCCTTCTTCCGGTGATGATTACGTTGTAGCTGTTCTCGGCAAGAAGCAGAGCAGTGGCCTTCCCTATTCCGGCTGTTGCACCGGTGATTAAAGCTATCTTGTTCATTGTTAGTCGATTGTTTTTTTAAGGATTTTTCTAATTGTTGCGAAATTAAAAATAATAGGAGACAAACGGTGTTATCATATTTTAAAACATATAAGAATACATTATTGTATCGTTTTTCGTGAAGGAACCCGCCTCTTTCGCTATTTTTGTGGTTTGCTTCATTTATGATTCCCTATTTGCAAATAGAAGATCTGTCCAAATCGTTTGGTGTTCTGGAACTATTTAGAAACCTTCGATTTACCGTTGCCAAAGGGCAACGGGTGGGGTTGGTGGCGCGCAATGGTGCAGGCAAAACAACGCTGCTAAGAATTATCGCTGGGAAAGAACCCGGTGATTCGGGTGAGGTTGTGTGGCAAAACGATTTAACCATTGCGCATCTTGACCAGAACCCCATCCTCGATGCCTCCAAGTCCATTGTGGAGAATGTGTTTGGTTCAAACCCCGAAAGGGCAGATGCCATCTATAAATACCGTTTGGCATTAAAGGATGAGAGTAAGGAAAAGCTACATGATGCCATTGAACTGATGGACAGGCATGCCGCATGGGATGCGGAGTTGGAGGCGCAGCAGATTCTTACGAAACTGAAAATCACCGATCTGCAACAGCGGGTTGCCACCCTGTCGGGTGGACAGCAGAAGCGGGTAGCACTTGCCGCCGCACTGGTAAACAACCCCGACTTCCTCATTCTAGATGAACCCACCAATCACCTCGACCTCGACATGGTGGAATGGCTTGAAGAGTTCCTCAGTAGCAGCAAAATCACGCTGCTCATGGTTACCCACGATAGAATGTTTTTGAATAGGGTTTGTACCGATATCATTGAGTTTGACCAAAAAGAGCTGTACTGGTATAGGGGCAACTATTCCTACTACCTTGAAAAACGGCAGGAGAGGATAGATGCACGAAGTTCGCAGGTTGAGAAGGCCTCGAACCTATATCGACGAGAGTTGGACTGGATGCGCCGTTCGCCACCTGCCCGCACATCCAAGGCCAAGTATCGTATTGATGCATTTTACGATTTGCGGGCCAGGGCAACCCAACGTTTTAGCAATGCTAACGTGCGAATAAATGTGGGCGCAGCCCGATTGGGAAAAAAGATATTGGAGGCAAAGGGTCTGGGTAAATCATTCGGCGACCTGTTGATACTCAAGGATTTTTCCTATACTTTCAACCGCTTCGAAAGGTTGGGTATTGTGGGGGACAACGGTACTGGCAAGACCACCTTCCTCAACATTATCACGGGGTCTATCCCTGCCGATACCGGGGTGATTGATGTGGGCGAAACGATTGTTTTCGGGTACTATCGGCAGGAGGGGATGAGTATCCGTGAGGATATGAAGGTAATTGATGTTGCCCGCGAGGTGGCCGAGGTGGTAACGCTTAGCGATGGCAAGCGGATTACGGTGTCGCAGTTTCTCAATATGTTCCTTTTTGCACCGGAGGTGCAGAATACCTTTGTATATAAGCTCAGCGGGGGTGAAAAGCGAAGGCTTTACCTGCTCACCATCCTGATGCAAAACCCCAATTTCCTCATCCTCGATGAGCCCACCAACGATTTGGATATTGAAACGCTAAACGTACTGGAAGAGTACCTGGCGGGTTTCCCCGGAGTGGTTCTTGCCGTATCGCATGACCGCCATTTTTTGGACAAGGTGGTAGATGGATTGCTGATATTCGAGGGGAATGGTGAGGTTAGCGGATTCCCGGGTTCGTATAGCGATTATTACGATTGGAAAAAGGAACAGCAACGCAACATTCAAAGGGTTGTTAAGCCAACTGAGGAGAAGCCCAAGCCCAAATCGGACAGCAATAAGCCACGTAAGTTGACCTTTGCGGAACGCAAAGAGTTGCAGGAACTCAGTACCGAAATCGAAGCGCTTGAAGCCGAAAATCGCGCCATGGAAACAGAGGTAAACAACGGGACGTTGCATTACGAGGAGCTGTTAGCCAAATCGCAGCGAATTGCCGAAATCATTGAACTTCTCGATGCCAAAGGGGAACGATGGCTTGAACTTATGGAACTGGACGAGAAGTGGGAGAATTCCTAAGGCAAAACATTTCTGTCTTGCCAAATGCCTGATATTCTTGCGTTAACTTTCCTTTTTGTAGACCAAACTCAGGTACACGCTGAAAACAACGGTGGTAGCGGCTTGGATGTACAGGGGTGTGGCAACAATGCCATCCGCCGATTTGAGAATAAGGGCAAGGACTACGAATTTCGCCAGGTAGTACAATGCCTTGCTGAGTACAATGGAACTGAGGATGGCAACAAATCTATGGCGGATTTTGCCAAAAATGGTATAGAACAGCCAAACGTTTAGGGTGAGTTCACCCGAAATCAGCAGCATTTTGTAAAAGACCGGGTGTGCCGAAATGAGGTAGCTGAAAAGCGGAAGTGTCAGGGCAATGATGTATGCATTCCGCCTGGTTGTGTGTGCCAGCGCCAGAATTAACACAATGCGCATGGGCTCAATTAGGTACAGAGGGAAATTGAGCAGGTGGGAGATGGCGGGAACAAGGAATATGAATAGAAGCGCAAGGGTATCGAACAGTAAATACCCGATGGTCTGTTTAATGGTGAGTTGCGACGAATGCATATGGCGTTGATTAGTTAAATTATTTGGCTGCAAATATACAACTTGCGAGATAACGTTACAAGTAATTTTTATGTGAAAGAAAGGGGAGTGGCTATTTGTAATTTTGGACTTCAATACAATTCCAATTCATCAAGTGTTCAAATAAAGACCCGCTTTTTTAGTTTTCTCGTATTTTTTAAATAGCTTTGAGAGCAATCTTTTCTGCATAAAGGTTACTAATCAGTATGCAGCCCTAATAAAAAGATAAGTATGAAGCGCAGAGATTTTTTGAAAAAAGGGTTGGGAGCAGGCATTATGGCAGGAGCGCTCCTTAAGGTTGGAGGTGTCGGCAGTGTGGCCAAGGGAAGCCCTGCGGCATCGGATAGTACATTTGATTTGGTGGCGGTCATGGGTGGCGAACCCGTTCCCATGTTCGATAAGGCCATTGCTGCCATGGGTGGCTTAGGGAGGTTTGTTAAGAAGGGGCAATCGGTGCTGGTGAAGCCCAATATTGGATGGGATACTGCACCCGAACTTGGCGGCGATACCAATCCCCAGCTGGTGGCGCACATTGTTAAGCAGTGTCTTCAGTTGGGAGTCAAGGAGGTGTATGTTTTCGACAACACATGCGATAACTGGAGCCGTTGCTACGCCAATAGCGGCATTGAGGATGCCGTGAAGGGTGCCGGAGGCAAGGTGGTTCCGGCCAATACCGAGAATTACTTCAAGCCCGTTTCCATACCCAATGGCAAGAGGTTGAAGGAGGCCAAGGTGCACGAACTGGTGCTCAGCTGCGATGTATTTATCAATGTGCCCATCCTTAAACACCACAGCTCCACCAAGGTAACCATATCCATGAAAAATCTCATGGGCATTGTGTGGGATAGGCGTTACTGGCACAAGAACGATTTGCACCAGTGCATTGCCGATTTTGTTACCTGGCGAAAGCCCGATTTGAACGTGGTGGACGCCTACAGAGTTATTACCAGGAATGGCCCCCGCGGTGTCAGTCAGGCCGATGTGGTTATGAAGAAATCGTTGCTCATGTCCACCGATATTGTGGCAGCCGATGCTGCTGCAGCAAAAATTTTTGGAGTTGAGCCCGGCGAAGTGCCACACATAAAGATTGCCCACGAAATGGGTGTGGGCAACATGAATTTGGATGAGCTGAATATCGAGAGAATCAGGATGTAAGTGAACAGCTGTATTTCCTTGAATCGCTCTCTATGACCGTCCTTTGAGAATATGTCATAACCACCGGATATTTTTTTGTTTTTGATTTGATAGAAAAATGCTAAAAAGATTGAGTTTAAGAAATTTACGAAGGATTTTTGCAGTCGCTTACCTTGCCCTTTTCACTTTTGTCTTTATAGATTTTTCAGAAACCTTTTCATCGGGGTTTATCAATGGATTGCTCTACCTGCAGTTCATACCGTCGCTGTTGAAATTTTTAAAAGTAGGTGGACTGATTGCTACGGGGTTCATCGTTGTGTTACTTCTCACGTTTCTCTTTGGCAGGGCATACTGTTCATTCCTTTGCCCTTTGGGCATTTTGCAGGATATCATGGCCCGCATAAGGGCTAAGAGGCCTCGCTATAAATACCTGAAATCCTGGAATATAGTTCGATATGCCATTCTTGCCATTGTGGTTATCATTACCCTTATGGGCTCGCTGTTTCTGCTCTACATGCTTGACCCATATAGTATTGCAGGCCGTATCTTTTCCGATTTTGTCCGACCCGCCTACTACGGCGTGAACAACTTTTTTGTGATGATTTTGGGATTTTTCAACAGCTATGCTCTTCATCACATTGATTTTAAGCCCATCCCGTGGCAAGGCATGGCCATAACGGGAGCGTTGTTGGCGGTAATAGGGTTTATGGCATGGAAGTGGGGAAGGCTCTACTGCAACACAATATGCCCCGTTGGGACATTCTTAAGCCTCATCTCGAGGTACTCCCTGTTCAGGTTGAAAATCGATGAGAACTCTTGTATCTCCTGCAATCGTTGTGTGAGGGATTGCAAAGCGGGATGCATAAATCTGAAGGACAAGAGCATAGATTTTTCGAGATGCGTTGCATGTTACAACTGCATGGATAGCTGCAGGGAGGGAAGTATTAGCTACCAATGGGCCTTTGGAAGGAAAGGCAGTGATGTTGCTGAAGAAACCGACCCCACGCGAAGAAGTTTCGTCACCACTTTTACAGGTATGTTGATAGGGCTTGCAGCCCTAGGTAGGGCGGACAAACTTTTCGCACAGAGGCGCATCCGCAATAGGGGGGCCAATCAGGGTGCGCAAGTCAGTGCGGCCGGTTCAAAACCCAACAGGCGTAGTGCGCCCATTACTCCGCCCGGCTCATACAACCATGACGATTACAGGAATACCTGTACTGCGTGCCATCTGTGCGTTACGGCTTGCCCGTCTCATGTGTTGCAGCCATCGTTCAACGAGCTGGGGATTTTCAGTATCATGCAACCCCACATGGACTTTCGGTCGGGTTTCTGTAATTACGAGTGCACCAGGTGTGGCGAGATTTGCCCCACAGGGGCAATCAGGCTGTTGGATTTGGAAACGAAGAAACGCACCCAAATTGGCAAGGTTGTCTTTCACCGTGGCAATTGCATCGTGAGGGTTGATCGAACGGAATGCGGAGCCTGTTCCGAGCATTGCCCCACAAAAGCCGTTCAGATGGTTCCGTGGCAAGGGCTGCTGATACCTGAGGTCAACCCTGAAATTTGTATTGGTTGTGGGGCCTGCGAACATGCCTGTCCCACCGAGCCCTACAAGGCCATTTATGTAAATGGCAATCCCGTGCATCAGGTGGCAAAGATGCACGAAAGCATAGGCGACCGGCCTGAAGAATCTGAATTGGATGATTTTCCCTTTTAAAACATAAACCATACCATTATGAAAAATAAGTATTTGTCAATCAGTTTATCATTGGCAACCCTATTGCTGATTTTTATGGGTTGCAGCAGCCCTGAAAGCCCGTCGCAATGGGCAATAGCCCTACACGGTGGTGCAGGTTATATGGTTCCCGAGAACTACACCGATGCGCAGTTGGAGCAGTACAAATCGGAGATGCAGGCGGCACTCAATAAGGGCATTGCCATACTGGAAAATGGCGGAACCAGCCTCGATGCCGTGGAGCAGGTGGTACGGTACCTGGAGGATTGCCCCCTGTTCAATGCGGGTAAAGGAGCCGTTTTCACCCACGATGGCAGGAACGAGCTGGATGCTGCAATAATGGAGGGCAGCGAGTTGAGAGCCGGTGCTGTGGCGGGCGTTGGCGATATTAAAAACCCCATTTCCACGGCACGGCTGGTAATGGAAAAATCGCCCCATGTTCTTATGGTGGGCAAAGGGGCATCGCTGTTTGCACAGCAAAATGGGGCCGAAATGGTGGATAGCTCATACTTCTACACCGAAGGGAGCTGGAAGGAGTTGCAACGAATTCTAGAGAGCGAGAAGAAGATGGGCACGGTGGGGTGCGTTGCCGTGGATAAGCATGGAAATCTTGCCGCCGCCACATCAACCGGTGGTATGTCCAACAAACGATATGGGAGGGTGGGCGATGTGCCCATAATTGGCGCAGGCACCTATGCCAACAATAAAACCTGTGCAGTATCGGCCACAGGGCACGGTGAATTTTTCATACGCTATACGGTGGCTCACGATATATCGGCATTGATGGAATACAAGGGGTTGTCACTGTCCAATGCTGCCGATATAGTGGTGTTGGATAAGCTGGTGAAGGCCAAGGGCGATGGCGGAATTATTGCTGTTGATACGAAAGGCAACGTGCACCTGGCTTTCAATACCCCCAGCATGCTCAGGGCCTATGCTAAGGCCAACGGAGAGAGGGGTGTAGAAATTTTCAAATAGGAAATTAATATTTTTTGTACTAATAATCTTCAGAATGTATAGAGGTATTTTGCCGTTGAATTGTCATTTATATGAACAGGGTGGACTGACGGCAAAATGCAATTACTTACTTATTCTTTATTAATCCGGACAGGTTGGAATTGCAGGATAGGCATATTTTGGAGGCTTTGCGTCAGGGCGATGAGCAGGTTTTTGAAAAGATTTTCAGAACCTATTACCAACGTCTTTGTAATTATGCTAACACAATTTTGAATAGCATGGACGAGGCCGAAGAGATGGTGCAGGGTGCTTTCATCGCGGTGTGGGAAAGGCACGATACCCTGGAGGTTCATACCTCCATTAAGTCGTACCTGTACCGTGCAGTTCACAATAGCTGTTTGAACAGGGTGAAGCACCTGAAGGTTAGGCAGAAGCATGAAGAAGATGTTAAGTATCAGGCGGATGCCACGCAAAGTGATGCTTCCAATGAAATGGTGGAAAGGGAACTGGATGCCATTATGGCCAATGCCATCGATGCTTTGCCCACTCAGTGCAGACAGGTTTTCAGGTTGAGCCGGTTCGAGAACTTAACCTATGCCGAAATAGCACAGCAATTGGGAATATCGGTAAAGACAGTTGAAAACCACATGGTTAAAGCACTCAGGGTTCTTAGGGAGAAGTTGAAGGACTACTTGCCTGTGATTATCTGGTTGTTGCTCATGAAGAACTAATGCTGTGGCAAAGGATAGCAAACATATCGACCATCTTATTGCCCGGTTTATCACCGGTGAAGCCACCCAACAGGAGGTTGAGCAGTTAGACCAATGGCTGGACCGCTCGGAGGTAAACCGCAAGTATTTTGGCGATATCCAATTCATCAATCAAAAGGCAATTGCTTCTCACACCATCATCAACGTTGATGTTGACAGGGCGTGGAACGAAGTTCGAAAGCAGATGAAGACGAGGATGGTCTCGGTGCAGCCGGAGGCCAAAGCCACTGCGTTCAGAATTCCGATTTGGTTAAGGGTTTCCGCCGTGATACTCATTGCCTTTGGCATATCGTTCGCGATATACAAACTTCAAACTACAAAGCAGTTGGTTGAGAGTGAGATTATTGCCGTTTTGAGTGAGGAAGGAGTTGTTGACCATCGTCTCACGGATAGCACCACAATAGTTGTGAATGCACATAGTAAGATTTCGTACCACAAGGATTATGGCGTAAAGAATCGCAAGCTTAAGTTGGAAGGCGAAGCCTTTTTTGAGGTTAAACACATGGATGATATGCCATTCATTGTTGAGGCTGAGGATATTATGGTGCAGGTTTTGGGCACGGCATTCAATGTAAAAGCATTTGAAGGCGATACCATTGTGGAGGTTTATGTGAGAACGGGCGAGGTCTATTTCTTCACAAGCGATTTGGATGGGATTTTCCTGATGTCGGGTGAGATGGGTGTGTTCAATAAGAACACCCGCACATTCTCCAGGGTGGCCAAACCCGATGTCAACGTGGTTGCCTATGCCACAAGGATGTTTGTTTTTCAAAATGCTCTTTTGCTGGATGTGGCCAATCAGCTTAGCAAGGCATACCACACCCACATACGATTTGAAAGCGAAGAGCTTAAGGAACTAAGTATTTCGGTGAATTTTGAGAATGAGGAGTTGGATCTGATACTGGATATTATTGCCGAAACATTGGAAATCAGCATAGCCAGAGAAGCTGATGGGTTTGTTATTCAAAGTGGAAAAACTAGTAGTGTGACCATTGAACCATGAGAAGGGTATTGATAATCATACTACTTTGCATTCAAGCCATCTGTCTGAAATCGCAGGTTGGCACAATACCCCCGTTGGAACGCGAGATTACACTGACGGTTCAAAACAAACCCATTTCGTTCGTGCTCAGTAACATTTCGGCTTTGGCCGATGTTGAGTTTTCGTACAGCTCCGATGCTATCAACGCCAATGAATTGGTATCCATCCACGTGGAGGACAAGTCGGTTAGATACACCCTTAATGCCATTTTCAACGGAGCGGTAAGATATAAGGTGCGGGGCAAGTATGTTATTCTTCAGAAGCACGAGCCCAAACCCAGTGATAACATGCTGGTGGAGGGGTACCTCTACGATGCCGAAACGGGTGAAAAGTTGGCTCAGGCCACGGTTTACAGCAAGGAGCAGAAGGTATCGGCCATTAGCGACGAGTATGGCTATTTTAAGATTTTGGTGCCTATCGATGCGTCGGGACCCATGCTGAAGGTCAGCAAGGTGGGATATAGCGATACCCTGTTAGCATCCATTGCAACCGAATCGAACTACATGAATGTGGATATCCCCGTAAAACAACAACCCCAATTTGAATCCATTCAGGATAAGATTTCTGGCCAAAAGATAATCCCTGAATGGTTGATTTCCCGAAATTTGAAAATTAACACCAGGAATGTTTCCGATACTCTATTCAGAACAATGCAGTTTTCGGTTGCTCCATTCCTAACTACTAACGGGTTCTTAACGGGTCGTACGGAGAATGATTTCTCTGTTAACATGACCATTGGCTATGTGCAGGGGGTGAATGTTATGGAATTTGGCGGCATTGCCAATATTGTCAGGAAGGATGCAGGGGTGATACAGTTTGGTGGGATTGCTAATATCGTTGGCGGCCATTCCCATGGGGTTCAGGGAGCAGGAATAATGAATATTGCAGGAAGGTCAAACGGTGTTCAGGCGGCGGGCTGCCTGAATGTGGCGATAGAAGATGCAGGCCCCGTTCAGGTGGCAGGCATAGGAAATTTTGTCTGGAAATACTTTAAGGGTGCTCAGGCTGCCTCGATTTTCAATTTCAGCCGACAGCTAAATGGAATACAGGCATCAGGCATTGTGAATGCAACCGGTACAGCCAAGGGATTGCAAATGGCAGGTATTGTTAACCATGCCAACTCTTTGACAGGTTTACAGGCAGCAGGCATAGGCAATACTAGCATTGCACTAAAGGGCGTACAGGCTGCAGGGATTGTTAATGGAGCCAAAGCTGCTGATGGGGTGCAGGTAGCCGGGATTGCTAACGCTGCTATGACCTTTGAGGGTGTGCAGGTTGCAGGGATTGTTAACGGAGCCCTAAACGTTAAGGGCGTACAGGTTGCCGGAATACTTAACCTTGCAGGACAAGTTGATGGATTTCAGGTTGCACTGTTCAATTATGCCGATACATGTCAAGGAATTCCCTTTGGTCTTTTCAGCTTTGTGCGCAAGGGATATCACAAAATAGAGCTATCGGCCAACGAGGTTTTTTACACCAACCTTGCTTTTAGAAGCGGGGTGAAGGCCTTTCATAGTATATGGAGTGCGGGTTTACAGCCTTTTCAATCAGGAAGCCGCTTTGGTTATTTTGGCTATGGGTTTGGTAGCACGTTTGGAGATTGGAAAAAGCACTCCTTTGACATCGATGGAGAAGTGCTTCGGGTGATGAAAGATTTTAACATTTCCGGCAATAACACCATATACAGATTTACGCTTGGTGTTGATCGTCAATTATTGGGTAAAATCTCGTTGACTGCGGGTTTATCATACAATATTCTCACAACCAACCCCCGATCGGCGAACTACGATGAAACATTCGACAAACTACCGCCATATACCCTTGAGAATAAAACCCGACAGGATGGAAGCAATGTGAAAAGTTGGGTAGGTGCCAAGGTGGGGATTAGATTTCTATAGTATGACATCCTGCACGGCTAAACTCCATTCATTTATTGTCCATATCCCGTTCGACTTAGGCCCCGGCCTCAGTCGTACTATGATAACAGGCTAAGCCTGCAAGAATAATCCGACGGCGGTGCAATCGCCGCCGAACAAAAATATTCAACTTTTATCCCACCCCTGACAGGGTTCGAAACCCTGTCAGGGGTAAAGTGTTCAGGAACCCTTCCATCGTGGCAAAGCCGCATGGAAGCGTTTAGATAAATAAATGATTTCAGGGCTAACGCCCCTTTATTGTCTCTTTTTTTCTCTTTTTCTACGAAGATTTCGGGGCTACGCCCCTAATGTACTTTAATATCGCTCCCGACATAATTGTCGGAATTTGCAGATTTGCAAATTTGCGCATTAACGAATTAACGAATACTCGCACGTTTCCATGTCCTGCCGGACGATGGAAAGTGCTACCCCAAGAAACCTTCCATCGTGGCGAAGCCACATGGAAGCGTTTCGATTCACGATTCACTCCCGACTCCCGACGTGTCGGGACCGGGATCACGATTCACGATTCATGCCGATCTCCTTATTTGTTAATATTTATCATCCCTTTTTCCACATAAGGGTCAAATGGCTTACCTTTGCCGCATTCGGCAGAAGGATGTGAATGGCCATTCTTAAGTACCGTTATTTTAAAAGATGTAAGGTGTAGTAAATGAGCTCATCCAAATACAAATTACTGGCCTATATAGGCTTGGGCGTGATGACCCTGATAGTGGGGCTTTCGTTTATTTTTGTGAAAATCGGGTTGGAAAGCTCCAACACATGGGATTTGTTGGCGCATCGGTTTAGCGCAGCGTTTGTGGCCATTGCAGTTCTGAAACTTTCTGGCGTAATCAAAACCCAACGAAAAAGCCTTAGGGATTGGATGCCCATTCTTGGTGTTTCACTTCTATATCCCATCCTTTGCTTTGCGTTTCAAACCCTGGGGCTGGAGCATTCCACGGCATCCTATGCCGGAATTATTTATGCACTGATACCGGTGTTTACGCTCATTGGTGGCAGCATTTTTCTGAAGGAGAAAACATCAGGCTTGCAAAAAGTGGGCATTGCCATTTCAGTGTTGGGTTTGATATACATCTCTTTGAGAAATACCAGTGGGGAGCAAGGGCAAAGCCCATGGGGTGGCATCCTGCTGCTGTTGTCCGTGCTCTCGTTTGTGGCATACTACATGGCAGGGAAAAAGATAATGCAGCGCCATAGCTCCCTTGGTTTGACAAGTGCCATGATAACCTTTGGTTTTATAATCTTCAATCTTATTGCCATTGTGCGACATGCCTCCAACGGGTCGCTTGCCATCTTTTTTGAACCAATGGGAAAGATAAGTTTTGTCTATTCCGTTCTTTACCTTGGGGTATTGTCGTCAGTGGTCTCTTCGTTCCTTTCCAACTACGCACTGAAATATATTTCCACGGCCAATGTGAGCATTTTCAACAATATCAGCCCCTTAATATCCATTGTGGGTGGTGTTGTCTTCCTAAGAGAAACCCTCTACTTGGCTCAGATTATTGGTGCCATTCTGGTTCTGCTGGGGGTGATAATGGTGCTGGGTTTTAAACCCAAAAAATAGAACCATACCTCCTCCCTTTTCCGGGAATGTTAAAATGAATATGGTAAGCATGATTCTTGCCTTAGGGATTTCACCTAAAAAATACCAAATAATTCATTTCTAACACCCCCTTTAATCGACGAAAAATCTTTTACATCGACTTTCCCGGGGCGTTCGTCGATTTCTGTTTCTCATACAATGTATGCGCATCAAAATTTGTCAACCTTCAAAATAAAAGGTTAACCCATGAAAGTATATGTAATACTTAGCATTTTGGAATATGGATAGATGAAAATATTTACTTATTGTCAATAAAAACTTTAATAATTTTTGGTATTTTGAAAGGATAGGGTAACTTTGGCTCCATATAAATTAACCTTTAAAAACGAAAACTATGGAAAAAAAGCTCGTGTTTAATGATCTTTTGAAGGATGCTATAACCATTGGTTTGAAAAACATCCTGTCACTAATCGGATGCTTGATTCTTTGGGGTCTTACCATTTGGATTCCATACATTAACGTTGGAACAACCATTGCCATCATTACGCTTCCTGCTGAACTTAGCAAGGGTAAAGTGATTTCTCCCCTTGGAATATTTGACAAAAAGTACTTTAAGTATATGGGTGAATTCTTTTTGGTTTCGGGGCTGAAAGGACTTATTATATTCCCGGCTATGTTCTTCTTGTTTGTTCCTGCCATTGTCCTTAGCATTGCTCTTAGCCTTGCTACTCTTCTTGTGGTTGACAAAGGAAAAGGTGCAGCCGATGCCATTAAGTTGAGCAATAAGTTAACCTATGGTAATAAGTGGACTATTTTCCTTGCTCAGCTGGTACTTGGAATTGCCATTAATATTTTATCCTTCATTTTACTGAAGATTTGGATAGGTCTTGCTATTATTTTAGCACTTGTTGCACTCCCTGTAATGCTGGGTTTAAAAGCCAGCATCTACGGAACATTGGCCGGCGATGTGGCTGAGGAGTAGAATTCCCTATATTAATTCATAAAAAAAGGAGGCTGTATCATAAGCGATGCAGCCTTTTTTTTATTTATGCGGCTAGCTTTTGATTTTGGGCGTGGCAAGCGTC
>MWFE01000024.1 GCA_002071445.1 Bacteroidetes bacterium ADurb.Bin008
GATGAAATTTTAACTCCTTATCTGTTTTTCAATATGCTGATATTGTTTAACTTAATAATTATTTACGGATGAAAACATATTTATTGGCCATTGCGTGCGACCATGCGGGTTTTCAAACCAAAGAAATCCTGAAGGAGTACCTTGCCAGCCAGGGGCACACCCTAAAAGATTTTGGCACCTACTCCGAGCAAAGCGTTGATTACCCCGATTTTGCCCACCCTTTGGCCGAATCTGTGGCCTGT
Source organism: Bacteroidetes bacterium ADurb.Bin008 (assembly GCA_002071445.1). Taxonomy (GTDB): domain Bacteria; phylum Bacteroidota; class Bacteroidia; order Bacteroidales; family Tenuifilaceae; genus MWFE01. The sequence continues at coordinate 243 of MWFE01000024.1, forward strand.
GGCGTGTACGATCTGGGAATAGTGCTCTGCGGTAGTGGGAATGGAGTGAATATGACAGCCAATAAGCACAAGGGAATCAGGTCGGCCCTGTGCTGGACTCCTGAAATTGCTTCGCTGGCGCGACAGCACAACAATGCCAACGTTTGTGCCATTCCTGCACGCTTTGTGTCGGCCGAAATGGCCAAAAGCATTGCCCAAACCTTCCTCACCACCGAATTTGAAGGAGGACGCCATGAGAACAGGGTGGCAAAAATTGAAGGGGAGTAGTAATTTTATTGCTAATGCCTGTGACTGTGAATCTATTTTAACGCTTTAGGCGTTATCGTTTCTTCACAATGTAGTGCGATGGCAGGGTCACCAGCAAGGAGTGGGTGACATGCTCGATTCGTATGACCACCTTATTCTCTCCGGCTATTCTCACCAATTCACCCTCAAAACCCCTCATGGAGCCAAACTCTATTTCTACCTTCTCACCGGGGGATATGTCCTGTTCAAGAACCTCAATGTTAACCTGTTCGCCAATAAGCATTTTGAGCGTATCAATCTGCCTGTCGGGAATGGGTGCAGCCTTTCCCTCAAAGGAAATGTACCGTACCACACCCGGGGTTCCCAGTACCCTGAAGTAGTCCTTTTCCGTTATCCTCACAAAGATGTACGACCTGAGCAGGGGCTCTTCAACCAACTTCTTTCGGTCGCTCCACTGCTTCATCCGCTTTTGCAGGGGCAAAAAGGTTTCAATCCCTGCATCCACCAGACGACGGTACACCTTCTTCTCGTTTCTGGGCTTGGTATATGCTGCAAGCCAGCGGGGTTGACGAATATCTAACACGCTATGCCGTAATTATGGTTGGTACAAAGATAGCATTCTAACGCCACCAAAGTTTTCAATTCCGTTTGATGACTGGAAAATGAATTATGTATTGATGCAGTGGTGTTTACAGTATTGAAATCGCTGCACCGCCCCCCGCTGCAAGGGTTAGTGTTAGCTCGGTATTGCTATTCACAACCTGATGCTCAATACGGTAGCTGGTGGGATTCTTATCCCAGTGTGCATCCTTACCGTCCATGTAAAGGGTGGCATTATAGGTTTTGTTTGGCTCCAAAAAGTCCAACCGAATGGTCAGGGTTCTCGGGTTCTCATTGGTAACCGCACCCACAAACCAATTCCCCGTTTCGCGCTCCTGACGGGCTATGGTAAGGTACTCCCCAATTTCGCCATTCAACACCTTGGTTTTCTCCCAGTTAACACCCACATCGCGGATAAATTGAAATGCAGGATGGTTTTGGTAATGCTCGGGCAAATCGGCTGCCATTTGCACGGGACTGTAAATGATTAGGTAGAGCGCCAACTGATGGGCCAGAGTAGTGTTTACCTGATTGTTCGGCTTATACGGCTTCAGTTTGATGTTAAAAATTCCCGGGGTATAATCCATGGGCCCGGCAAGCAAACAGGTAAAAGGGATAATGGTGTGGTGACTGGGCGGATTGCCCCCATCGGTTGACCAGGCGTTGAACTCCTGACCCCTAAACCCCTCCTGCGATATAAAGTTGGGATAGGTACGCCTCTCGCCCGTTGCCATAAACGGCTCGTGAACATTAACGGCAATTTTATACTTGGCGGCGGTTTCCAGCACCCTTCGGTAGTGATTTACCATCCACTGCCCGTGGTGGTACTCTCCTTTGGGTATGATGGTACCCACGTATCCGGTTTTCACCGTATGGAGGCCCAGGCTCTGCATCAGGGCGAATGCCGTGTCGAGCTGCTGCTCGTATGTGGTTACTGCCGACGATGTTTCGTGGTGCATGATGAGGTCAACCCCCTTTTTGCGACCATACTCTACCACTTCCTTCAGGTTATAATCCTTGTAGGGGGTAACAAAATCGAATACTCCCTCCCGGTCGTCAATGCCAACCCAGTTCTCCCAGCCGGTGTTCCACCCCTCCACCAGAATGGCACCTATGCCATTGGCACTGGCAAAATCGATGTAACGCTTGGCGTTTTGGGTTGTTGCGCCATGCTTGCCCCCGGCCATTTGCCATGTGGACTTGTCGATGTGCATCTCCCACCATATCCCCATGTACTTGGTAGGCTTAAACCACGAGATATCGCCAATCTTGTTGGGCTCGTTCAGGTTCAGGATCAGTTTGGAGTCAATCAGGCCCCCCGGGCTGTCGGCAATGATAATGGTGCGCCATGGGGTGCTAAAGGGGGTTTTGGTTTTTACCTTAAAACCAAAATCGTTGCCCACCAAGCCGCTTTGCAGGCAAAGCGTTGCCGTATCAACCTTAAGGGTGATACCGGCGTAGTTGTCAACCGCAGCCTCGTGGAAGCAGAGGTACAGCCCGTCGTCGGTTTTCATGGTAACGGGTGTGTTCACGGCATTAACGGGGATATGGGTTTGCGCCAGCACATTCTTACTCCTGGCGGCAATGGCATCAATGCGGTTCACCCGCGTTGTGTTGTAGAGATGCTCGTAGATATCCCAGTCGCCGGGCTGCCACCAGCAGGTGTGATTGCCCGTAAGTTGAAAGCAGGTATTCTCATCGGTGATGACCACGTGCTCCATGCCTTCTTGACGGGGGAAATGGTATCGGAAGCCGATACCATCGTCGAATAGGCGGAATACAACGGAAAAGTGGCGACCGGGGGCTTCCCTCTCGCTGAGGAAAAGGGTGAGTTCGTTGTAGCTGTTGTCCACGTGGCGTTGCTCGCCCCAAGGGAGCTCCCACCTCTCGGAAAACTTGCGTGTTTGAAAGCTGTCGATGCCAATGCCCTTATCGATGGAGGGGGCCTCCTGGAAATCGAAACCCAGGTGCGAGAGCCCGATAACCTCCCGACCATTTACCGCAACGCGGTAGGCGGGTCGTCCGTCTCGGTCGGTAAGGAATTGGGCCACGATATGGCCTGATGGTGAGCTGACTGATATTTCTTTCTCCTGTCTGCACGATGTGCCCATCAGTGCAATGAGCAGTAGGGTTATTGCTGCGATTCGGGTCATGGTTAATGGTTGTTTTGTTGGTTTAATGCTGTGTTAAGGTTTTATATATTGGTGAAGATTATTACCCCTAAGTACCAAGAAACGAATTTCAAATGTAGTAAAATAATTCGTGGGTCTATCATAAGTAGGCTTTGCCTCTTGGTGAAACCAAGGGAAATATAACGACAGAGGCAGAGCCGCAGCCGAACGAAATAAATTTTTAAAGACAACAAAACACATTACCATCCCTTGGGCATGTAATCAAGCTAAAAAATCCGTACATTTGGAAAAAACACCATGGTAAAACTACGACATCCCAACCGACAGACCCGCGGAACCGGCGTGGGAATGAAATACTTTCTATTCCTTATTGTCGCCACTATTGTGCTGATACTCTGGGCATACCAGCGGGTTTACACGGGCGAATCCAACGATTGGCTGCTTATCATTGCCGTGCTTCTGGCGGTGAGCGGATTTGCCCTGACGGTTATCAGCTTGTTTAAGGGCAGAAGAAAGCAAAAGTAGGAATTAAGGTATTGGAACTTTGGGCAAAGCATCTGGTGCTTGCCCTGGTAATCAACTCTCTAGTTAAAACAGAAACTTCCGGGGATGATGCCCACCTCGAAGCTATCAACAGGAGCCCCGTTGGGGGAGTATCGGTAAACTCTTCCCTCGCTCATAAAATCTATGGCATCCGATACGTATAGCTCTCCGGTGAGAGGGTCGGTGGCCATGCCCCGAAAGTTTTTTCCCATTCCGGAAACGAAGTAACTCTCAGGTAGTGCAGTATCGTCAATGGACATTTTGTAGATATGGGCCTGTACGAAGTACAGGGAGTCTCCGGCAGGATTGGTGGCAATGGGTCCTGCCAAATCGTTGAGGTGGGGAAAAACGAACCTGCGCTTCACCTGCAGGGTGGTGGAGTTGATAAGCACGAGCGACGGGTTTTCCCACCCGAATGGGTTTCCCTGGTAGCCGCCATCGTTCACAACCCAAATATTGTTGTTCCTGTCCTTTACCATGGCCATGGGCTGAATGCCCACTTCAATGGAATCGGTAACGGTGAGGCTCTCGGTGCTGATAACCAGAACCTTATTATCAAAACTCCAGCAGTTCACAAAGATTTTGTCGCCAATGCAAATCATATTCTCAGTGGAGTGTTGGTAAAAGGGCAGTGCGCTGCTGCCCGTGGGGATTTTCCCAATCACCTTCAGGGTGGCAGTGTTAATAATGCTTATGCCTCTGGCATAGAGGTCGCTGACCAGTGCCCTGTTGTTGTCCAAAAACAGCATATGGCGTGGCGAGGGCAACCCCTCTATGGTGCCCAGGTGCAGCATGCTGTTGGCATCCACCACGTGTATGCACCCCGAATTGTTGACCACAAGGTATCCCTTCCCGCTGTGTATCTGCATTGTGTAGGCCACATCACCCGGTGGAACCCCGTTGGCTTTTGCATAAATGTCGTTGATAACCTCTCTGGTATCAATGTCGTAGTATGAAAGGCTTGCATTGCCATAGAGGTAGTTGCCCTCGTTGACAATGAATACACCCCTGCTCCCAAAAAGGTCAACGGGCGAGGTGGGCAAAACATCGTCGTCCATGCAGCCTGCGAAGCTCAGCAGCACCGAGAGAATGGTTAGATATTTTACTATTCGTATCCTCATTTTTCTGGGTTGATATTAAATCTCGAGCCTTACAAGCAGGCTGAAGTTGCGCCCCGGCATGGGCCTCCACAGGATGGTTTGGTAACTCTCGTCGAAAAGATTATCCACCCTGAGCTGAAATCCCAGCAGGCTGCTTCGCACCCTTAGGTCGTATCCCAGGGAGATGTTGTTCATGTAGTACGGGTAGAGGGGCCTGATGGAATTGGGATTGTTGCTGGTGGTGGTAAAGCGTTCGGAGAAGTGTGTGAACGAGTATGCCAACCGATAATTCCTTAGCTGTATGTTTGTCGAAACCCCGGCCGAGTGGATGGGAATAAAGGGAAGCTGCCGCCCCTTTGCCTCTGCACGCAATACCCCTCCGGCATCCTCCACCGTTGAGCGGGTGTAACTGTAGTTACCCAAAAACCTCAGCTTAAACCTGCCCGGAGAGAGGGATAGGCTAATGTTTCCCTCCAGCCCGCGTGCTTTCACCTTTTCTATGTTAACCGGCTCCCAATAGCCTTTCAGGTGGGGGAGCCACATTATCCAGTGGTTGATTTCCGAGGAAAAAGCGCTTACCTCGATATTCACCCTAGAACCAAACGGGATTGCGGTGTAGCTTATTCCGGCTTCGCCGGTTATCCCCTCTTCGGGCTTCAGGTTTGGGTTGCCTCCGGGTTGCCAGTACAGGTCGTTGAGCGTCGGGTAGTGAAAATTGCGTGCCAGGCCCGCTTTAGCCATTAGGTTTTTTTGAGGAAGAAAGAGGTACTGTGCCGACAGCGAGGCCATGATTGGCGTTGTTCGATTGTCGTAAGCCTCTTCACCAGCCAGAAGCGATAGCGAGAGCCTTTCCATGGGTTTGGCGTGAATAAACGTGCGAATACCCAGCTGGTTTTGCTTGCAGGCAATGGCTGTTGATAGCACTTCTTCGTTGCTCTCAACCCAATGAAGATTGGCATCGGCTTGAAAACCAAGGGTAAGCCAGTTGAGCACTTCTCTGTCATAGCCCAGCGTATTGTACCAGCTCCACGCATCGGAGTGAGAGTCGAGCACGGGCAGTCGGTTCCCCTCCGCTGACAGCTTTTGAAGCTGGTAGCTGAGACTCAGAAGCGACAACCCTGAAGAGAGTTTCCAATTACCGTTCTCACGGTAACTTTGCCAAGCCACCACTGCATTGAAATTTTGGTTCTCCTGCCTGTTGACCTCGTCGTGCGAGAAGCCGGACATGAGCTTGGGAATACCCCTGTCAGTTTGGGTAAACCATAGCTTGGCCGAAATCATGCTGTTTGCCCGGGGTCGAAAGTACAGCTCCTGCATAATGCCATGCTTGGTATAGTCGGCATTTTTCTGAACCTCAGTGGGTTTGCCAATTTTTGCCGTATTGCGATAGGTGAAGTTGTTCTGCGAGGTCTCGCGGAAAAAACGGGTTTGCCCCCTCAGGGTGTTGGTTCCATAGCCGCCATGAATGGCGGTGGAGTAGGTTTGAAAATCGCCCACGGATTGGTACAGTTTCAGCCCATACCTTTTTGACCAGTCGGGATTGCTGTCGATACTAACCAAACCGCCCAGCCCGCCACTTCCGTATGCCATGGAGGCCTGGCCGTAGAGAATGTTCACATCGTCGGCAAAGTAGAGGGGGATAAGCGAAAAGTCCACCTCGCCGCTCATGGGCGAGTTTATCCTTATGCCATTCCACAGCACCCGTGTATGCGAAGAGCTTGTTCCCCTGAACGAAACGGTGGCTGTAGCACCTCGCCCATAGGTTTTTACAAAAATCGGGCTGTTCTCGGTAAGGAGTTCCGAAAGGCTGACCCCGGCCTTTTCCATAAGCGCCAGACTGTCAATTCTGTGTACTTTGTACCCCGACAATGTTCCCGCAACTGGCCTTGTGCTGTATATGGATACGCTTTCCAGGCTAATGGTGTCGTTGAGGGCCGATTGTGAACTTGCGCCCATGGCGCAACCCATCAAGAACATGGCCATAACCACGATTTTTTGCAAATCGCTGCCACAGCAGTTCATGTTCAGTACATGAGGTATAGAGAGGCCTCTCATAAAGTAATCGCTCTAAAACGCACCCTAATCATTATTGCGCCCGACAGCAGAAAGCAAGGGAAGTTTGGATGTGGTTTGCAAGGGTCTCATCCGCGCTTTTATCCCGAAAGCGTATCTGGTGTATGGCAAGCAATGGCAGGTCTTCTGACTTGTTTTCCTCCTGAGCGCCTTCCCGTCCGTTCAACAACGAATAGTGGCTGGGTACTCAATCGGTTGTAAAAACTCACAGCAGCGGGAACTGTTGCCGACTTGCACGGCATTCCCTATTAATCCCTTGGGGTGGAGCCCCTGTGGAACCATTGCACGGCAAAGTTAACCTTTTTACTGAACCTTTGGATTAACGGGGATGATTTTTATACATTTACTCCGATTTTATTGGAGTAATACCAAAACCATTTCCCATGAAGTATGTAGGTGCACACGTTAGCGCATCGGGTGGGGTGGAGAATGCCCCAGTGAATGCCCATGCAATTGGAGCAAAGGCCTTTGGCCTGTTTACAAAGAATCAAAGGCAGTGGGTTGCCGCCCCTCTGACGGAGGGCAGCATCGAGGCCTTCCGCAACAGGTGCGAAAAGTATGGCTATGATCCCCGACATATCCTACCCCATGCAAGCTACCTTATCAACCTTGGCCATCCCGAGGGGGAGGCGCTGGAAAAATCGAGGGCTGCCTTTTTGGATGAGATGGCCCGTTGCGAGCAGCTGGGGCTGGACAGGTTAAATTTTCACCCCGGAAGTTCGCTGGGTAAGATTGGTGATGAGGAGTGCATGAATATCATTGCCGAAAGCATTAATGTAGCCATTGAAAGAACGACTTACGCCATTGCGGTGATTGAGAACACATCGGGTCAGGGGAATAACCTGGGGTACACTTTCGAACAGTTGGCATACATCATCGGGAGAGTGAAGGATAAGTCGAGAGTCGGGGTGTGCATTGATACCTGTCATGCCTATACCGCGGGCTATGACATTACATCTAAAGAGGCGTATGACGAAACCTGGGAGAAGTTTGATAGGATAATCGGCTTCAAATACCTACGCGGTTTGCACCTGAACGACAGTAAAAAGGAGTTGGGCAGCAGGGTTGATAGGCATCACAGCATTGGGCAAGGGCTTATTGGAATTGAACCTTTCCGGTGGATAATGAACGATTCCCGATTCGACGATATTCCCCTAATCCTCGAAACCATTGACGAATCCATTTGGGCAGAGGAGATAAGGCTGCTTTACAGCCTGATAGGTTAATTAGCCGCTGAATTGTTGATAATTATTTGATACCGTGCTAAAACCTTTGTCCTTCAGAATAGTCATATAGGTCAATAAACTCAACCAATTACTTAAACCTAAATCTATGGTTATGCGCAAAACATTTTTTCTTTTTCTAACTCTTCTGTTGCTTGGGGCAAGCGCTTGGGCTCAGCCTCAGGAATTGATTCGCAGAGCCGGTGATGCCAAGGATTACCCGGGTTCGGGTTACTTGCTGGTGTACGACAGTACCAGGGTGGATGTTCAGGAAACCGGGCTCAGCTACTACGTTACATCAACCCTTTACAAAGTTCTTACGCACGCCGGAGCAAAGGAGCTGTCGGCAGTGAAGTTCGATTACGACCCGCTTACTGCTTTCGTTCGCATTGAAAAGGCGAGAATAATCAGGGCCAATGGTGATATTGAGGTTTTAGGAGATGAGAGGGTTTACGATTACCCTGCTCCCGCCTGGGGGATTTACTGGGGTGCCCGACAGAAAATGGTTGACATTGGCCGTCTCGAACCCGGCGACGGGGTGGAGGTAACCACATTTAAAAAGGGATTTTCATACGCCCTCCTTTATCAGGAGGAGCTGAGCGATGATTACTACATACCGCCCATGCGCGGACACTTCTACGATATTGTGGAATTTTACAGCAGGGTACCCATCAAAGAGAAGGTTTATCAGGTAACCATCGATAAAGAGAAAAATCTTCAGTATAAATTTTACAACGGGGAGCATGTTGAAAAGGTGACGGAGATGAATGGCAAGGTGAATTACCTTTTCTCCGTGAAGAACATTCTCCCGTTCCAACGGGAGCTACGCATGGTGTCGCCATCCGATGTTGCGCCCAAGCTGCTGCTTTCCACCAGTCCCGATTGGTATGCCAAATCTAAGTGGTTCTACGGGGTGAACGAGGACTATGGCAGTTTCAACTCAACACCCGAGGTGGAGAAAATAGTGAAGAAAGTGCTTAAGAATGCCAAAACGGAGTTCGACTCCATATCGCTTCTAAACCACTGGGTTGCCGATGAGATTCGCTACAGCGGGCTTTCCATGGGCAAGGGCGAGGGCTATACGCTGCACAATGCCGATATGAATTTTAGAGACAGGTGCGGGGTTTGCAAGGACAAGGCTGGAGCCCTTATCACCCTACTTCGTGCAGCAGGTTTCGAGTCGTATGCTGCAATGACCATGGCTGGTTCGAGAATCGACAGGATTCCGGCCGACCAGTTTAACCATTCGGTCACGGTGGTGAAGCGGAAGAATGGCGAGTACATGCTGCTGGACCCCACGTGGGTTCCCTTTCTACGCGAGGAGTGGAGCAGCAGGGAGCAGCAGCAGAACTACCTGATGGGCCTTCCCGAGGGTACCGATTTGATGGAAACACCCTTATCGCCGCCCGAAAATCACTATTTCCGTATCAACGGAACTTCGGAACTTTCGGAAGACGGAACGCTTACGGGTGAGTTTACGCTCACAGCCGAAGGCCAATCGGATGCCGCCGTCAGACGGCTTTTTACCGGGAGCAGACGCGCTGACTGGGAAGGGAATATTGAGAAGGAGCTGATGAAGATCTCGCCTAGGATTGAAATACTGAGCGTGGAGAAAACCCATCCCTACGAATATTTGCTGCAGCCGGTGAAAATCACCGTTAAGTATCGGATTCCCAACTATGCCATCGCAACCAAAGAGGAGATGGTTTTTATCCCGGTGGTGGCAACCAATCTGTTTGGATACAGCCATAGCCACACCAGTTTCGACCCGTCGCTGCCGGCTCGCAAATACCCCTTTGCCGATGGGTGTTCGAAGTTGATAGAGTTGAACGAAACCATTACCCTACCTGCTTCAATGACTTTGGCATACTCGCCCGAGGCAAAGAGTGTATCCGGTTCGGGAGCCGATTACGAATCTTCATACCTGCTGGAGGGGAATGTACTGAAGATGCATCAGACCGTGAGGCTGAAAAAACGGATTTACCAACCTGAGGATTGGACCTCCTTCAATCAGGCGGTTAAGTATCAAAGCGAAATGGCCAAACAACCCGTAATACTTAAATACTAACGACTATGAAACGAACTTTTTTATATATACCGCTCCTGCTGGCAATCGTGCTGGCATCGTGCAGCACACCCCTGACGGAGGAACAGAAGCAGGCCGACTCGGTACTGTTCAAACAGATACATGAATATACCCTGAACCCTGATGGGAGCATGGTTTATAGGTACTACCACAAAAGGCTTTACAATACCTACCAGTCGTTTCACCGTTATTATGGCGAAACGTTTGTTTCCTTCAACCCTGATTATCAGACTCTGAAAGTAAACCTGTCGAAAACCACAATGGCCGATGGGAAAGTGGTGCATTCGCCCGACAACGCCTTTAACGAGATTCTTCCGTTTCATGCAAGCCTTGCGCCCGCTTATAACCATTTGCGCGATATGGTTATCACCCATGTGGGGCTCGAGATAGGAGCAGTGGTTGAGCTGGATTATACCATTGAAACCAAAGCGGGCTACGTACCCTGCTTTTCTGAGGATATAATATTGAACCAAACGTCGCCCGTTAAGGATTTGGAAATTATTGTGAGGGTGCCCAAAGGGCACAGGCTTAGCAATAAGGTACTCAACGCCCCGGCCAACCTAAAAGAGAAGAGAAAAACGGAAGGCGGTTTCCAGGTGGTCAAATGGCATGCTACCGAAGTACCTCCCATTGCCAACGAAGCTTTACAGTCCGATGGAATGGCCGATTACCATAGGTTAATGTTCAGCGAATGGGATTTGGAACAGGTTATTAACTACTACAAAAATACCTTCACGAAGGAGATTAACGATGATCCATCGCTTGATAAGCTGCTGAACGACAAAAAGGAGGGATGGGATAAGGTTGAGGCCATCAGGAATTATGTTGTATCCAACATCAACACCTACAGGGTTCCGCCCCGGAATTGCGGGTATCAGTTTAGGTTACCCAACGATGTATGGAAAAGTAATGGCGGAACCGAGGGCGACAAGGTAATCCTGCTCTCGGCCCTGCTAAAAAAGGCGGGTTTCGATGCTCGCCCCGCCTTTGGGACATACTCACATTTAATAGACAAGGAAATTGGTTGCGCTTCGGCGTTCGACAGGTATTACGTTGCTGTTGAATTCGATGGCGAAACCCGCTATCTGAGTGCCATTGGCTACAATTCGCCCAAATCAGACTCCAGAATGGTTATTGTTTCTGCCGAACAGCTGGACTCCATTGATGCAGAGGGGAAGAATACCGGAATGGCCACGAGCTTAATCTCAACGCTGAGTGTGGATGCCAAGGGATTTGTATCGGGAACGGGGACTCTTGCCATGAATCCTTATGATAAGGATGGGGGAATGTTGGGTGGCATACCCAGAAACTGTGTGAAAACCGAAAAGATCAGTAACGACAATGAATCTGACATTTTCTCAGTTACCATTTCCAATGCAAAATCCGAAGCCATGGGAGTCTATTTTAGCTTTACCCTGCCTGTTATTGCCCAGGGTTTTGAGTGGGTTAGAACGGGCGAACTTCCAAGCCAACGTATCACCCCTTTACATTTGCCATGGACTGTTGACGAACGTTATGATTTTACCATTTCTGCACCCGATGGGTTTACATTTGTTAACCCGGGCTACGATGAGCAACTGGAGAATGGTGTGGGGAGCGTAAAAATCGGACATAGAGTTCTGGAGAGCGGTGAGCTACACATTGAAAGGCAACTCTCAATTTACCAGAGTGTGATTCCTGCAGAGAGTTACAATGATTTCAGGGAACTTATAAATATATGGAAAGATGTGAATTTGAATAGGTTTATAGTGAAATCGAAGTAAGGCCAACGTATTACTCCAATGTTTCGAGGACAATCCCTGTGGGTTGTCCTCGCTTTTTTTGTTTAAGCCCTTATGGATATTACAATTATCTTATCGACTTTCCCTTGTGCGTCCATCACCGGGGAGTAGGTTTCGTTGAGCACAATGCGCTGGCTGTTGATGGTGGCCTTGAAAAGCCTTTGTCTTATGACTCCCTTCCGCAGGTCGTTCCAAAACTCTTGATAGGCAATGTCATCGTCTGATTTCATCCTGAAAAAGTCGGAGTGGTGTTTCCCGGCAACTTCAGCGGATGTGGCTCCCAGCACGGATTGCATGGCATCGTTAATGCGTATGATAAACCCATCGGGGTTATACTCGGTAATGAAAGTGGCAGCATCCAGAGCTCTGACAATGGCTTTGTATTCGCCCTCCTGCAGCGTGAGCATCGATTTTATTTTTTCACCCTCAGAGGCCAACTGCTGTGCCGCCATTTCGGCTTTTTTCAAATCGGTAACTATCTTGCTGATACCCCAAGTTCCCACCACGTTGCCCTCGGCATTGAAGAGCGGCATTTTAGTGGTGGATACCCACTGGTCTGTACCATCCTCAAAGGTTTCATGAACCACTTTATCTACGACGGGGCTCATGGTTTTAATAATCTCCTGCTCTTCGTTATAGAATACCTGGGCATTTTCCTTTGAGTGGAAATCGAAATCGGTTTTTCCGGTCAATTCATCAGATGATTCAACGTTGAACAGCTTGAGCATGGATTTGCTAACCCTGATAAACTGGCTATGGGTATCCTTAAAGTAAATGTAGTCGGGGATATTTTGCATCAGGGCGTTAAGCAGAGTCAGCTCCTTGCTTAGATTTTGTTGTATTTCTTCCTGTTCTAAGCGTTTGCGTTCCATCTCTTCCTGAGTTGCCTGTAGTTCTTCCATATTTTGGCGCATCTCCTCATCCTGGGCCTGCATCTCCTCGGCTTGCTGCTGAGATCTTGCCAGCAGTTCGGCAGTTCGTATGTTGATCTTTACGCTCGCTATGGTAGAGGCAATGCTCTCGGCAACTTTTTCCAAAAAAACAACCTGATACTTTTCGTAAACCTTAAAGGTAGCCAATTCCAATACTCCAAGGGTATCATCATTGTTTTTGAGTGGGATCAGTATTAGGCAACGCGGGCGTTCTTTGCCCAAGCCGCTGCTAATGTTAATGTAGTCCGATGGGACATCGGTCATAAATATGGTTTTCGACTCCCGTAAACACCTTCCCACTAATCCCTCGTTCAGCTCAATGTGCTTTTGGAGGAAACGTCGGCGGTCGTATGCGTAGCATGCGGTCATCTCTATAAACGGGTGTTCCCTATCGTTCTCGTTTAATACAAAAACCCCGCCCTGATTTGACCCTGTGTAGTCCACAAGATTTTTTATGATGTTATATGTCAGCTCGTTGAGGTCGTCATTGTCCTGCCTTAGGATATCGCCAAACATGGCCATCCCTTGGGTTGCCCAATTCTGCTTTTGCTCTTCGTCTTTGCGTTGCAACTCCTGCTCTTTGGCCTGCTTTAAACTTTTCTGCATCTCCACAAGGGCAGCACCAAGGGTATCCTTTTCACCCAACAGCTGGAATTCGGCATCGAGATTACCCTTTCCAATTTCGCGTGCAAAATTTTCTGTCAGGTTGAGCCCTTCAATCAGCTTATTCACTGAGGTTGCCATCATTGCAATTTCATCGCCGCTGTCGATGGACATTCTCTTGCCAAGGGCAATATCGCCTTGGGCAAGATCATTTAAAACATCTGTGGTTCTGACTATTGGCTCTGTAATGCTTTTCGATATCAGGAATAGTACAAAGCCCAGTACGATGATTCCCATAATGGAGACCCAAATAGCGTTTTGCGTTGTGTTTCGCACATCGGCATAAATTTCCTGCACCGGGATTGACAAGCCAATTGCCCAAGGCGAGGAGATTTCGCCAATGAATATCGGATTGATAAAGTAAAGGTATTCCTTGCCATCAACATCCCACTGAAATTGGAGGGGTGTCCCGCGCCGAACTTTTTGAGATATTTTATGGGCAACCTCCAGTTCGGGGTATATATCGAAAAACTCTTTCCCGGAATATATTTCATTGGTATGTGCAATTATGGTACTGTTGGTGGAGAGTAAAAAAGCCTGAGTGCCAGGGTATGGCTTAACATTCTCTATCCTTTTTTGAAATTTATCCAGGGTTATATCCACACCTGCCAAACCTACAAACCCTCCATCTTTTTGAATTGGAGAACATATGCTGGCCACCAGCACGTCGTTAACCCTATCAACTTTTTCAAAATAGGGATCTGTTATCAATTCCTGATTTGTTGTTTTTGCTAGGTAATAGTCGCTTCCGGTGGCATCTCCAGTGAGATTTCTTTCTTCGGCACGCACATGAGGCTCTCCATCCAACATGAAAGATAAAACGATACGTCGTCCAAAGGTTTTGTGGTAATTAGGTTTAGTGGCAGAATACTCAAGGCTGAACCAGATGGTAGAATAACGGCTGTTTTCTTTAATCTGATCTTTGATAATTCTGAAATAAATAGAATCCCTTGTAGTGGAGTCTAACCTGTAAAAACCGTTGAATGCATTGGCCAAAGACCTGGAATATCCAAGGTCGAACTCCATCTCGGCACGAGCCTGATTGGCAACCTTTTCCGCATAATTTCCCACAATTTGCCGGGCATTGCCCATGGATAGTCTATATGAATGCCACTGAATGTAAAAACCGGTAACTGCAAGAACTATGATCGAAGTAATCAGAACATAAACAAGCATTTTTGTCCTGATTTTCATTTTTACTCGCATGTTCATACCCAAATTATATATGTTGTACTCTAATATGTTTTAAAGTCAGGTGCGGAGAGTAGTATCCGTTTTAAAAATATTTTCCCCGTTAAAAGTACGAAATGTTTTAAAGATAAAAATCATATCTTATTGTTTGAAAAGTTTAATTTACTCACTTATTCGTAGGGTGGTTAAAATAGTTTAACTTAGCAAGCGCAAACGTGCTATTGAAAATTTACTTTTACTGTAATGAATACTCCCATACGCCGACTCTTTAATGCCTTGTTTTCCGCATTATTCTTCGTTTTTTTAAGCGTTCTTGGCTTTACTCAAGTTTCTGATCAGCAGGAAACGGCAAATCAATTCTTGCAAAAATCCATGGAGCTGACCCAAAGTGATTTGGATTCAGCAATGGTACTGGCATATAGGGTTGAGGTTATGGCCAAAAGGCTAAACGACCCAAAACTTACCGCTAAGGCATTGCACCAGTTGGGTTTCATTTACTACAGCAAAAATCAGTTTGACAAAGCCATTGAGTACTTTGAAGGGGCTAAAAAGGTGGCAAAGGAGATAGGCGATCACACCATGGAGGCCATAGCGCTGAATAGGATTGGCAATACATATCAGCTTAAAACTAACTACTTGCTGGCTTTGGATTATTATTTAGAAGCCCTTGCGATTAATAAACAGAGCGGGAATCAGGCCGAGGTTGCGCGCACCCTCGTAAATTTGGCCAATGTGTACAGCGTTATTGGCCAGTACCAAAAATCCATTGAACTTTTCCTCGAAGCCATGGATATTCACGAATCCATTGGTGAAAGGGAGGGTTTGGCTTGGACTTCTCTGGGGATAGCTAGGCTGTTTAAACGGCTCGACAACCTTGAAAAAGCAATGCAGTACACCGAATCAGCCTTGGATTACTATCGCGAACTTGAACTTTCTACAGGTAAAAGCATTGGTGTTACATTATGCCTGAATGAATTGGGAAGCATATACCATAAGATGGGAAATTTCGAAAAGGCATGGGAGTTCACACAGCAGGTTTTGGATATTAATGTAAAGAATCAGAATATCCACGGACAGGCAGCCAATCACCTTAGCCTGGGTATTATTTCGGTGGAGAAAAAAGATTTGGCCCGTGCCCGCCAACACTTAAATAAGGCATTAACCCTTAAAGAGAATGTTGGAGACAGCATTGATCTTTCCAGCTTATACAGATACTTGGGCGAAGTGGAATTGCTTTCCAAGAACTACGACAAGGCCCTGTCATATATTAATCAAAGCCTGCATTTCTCGGAGAAGCACAGGCTATTGCCCGAGGTGAGTGAAACTTACAAAATTTTGTCGAAAATTTATAGCCAGATGGGTTTTTACCATAAGGCTTTAGAGGCTTACATCAACCACTCTGCGTATAAAGATAGCTTGAATTCCAGCGACATTTCGAGGTTGGAGATGCAGTATGAATTCGAAAAGCGGGAGAAGGAACAGGAACTCATCGCACGACAAAGGGAGGCATTGCAGGAGGCGCGTCTCGAAAGGCAAAAGGTGGTAATCATATTTTTTGTCATTGCCTTCCTGCTGGCAGGAAGCTTGGCCATGATCATTTTTTTCAACTATAGGGAGAAGAAGCGAATAAACCAGATTCTTGTAGCCCAGAATAACGAGATCACCCGACAAAAGGGTGAGATTGAAAATCAAAAGGAGGAGATTGAAAAGCAGAGGGATTTTGTAACCCGCCAAAGAGATCAAATAGCTGAACAGCAAAAACTTATCACCGATAGTTTGACCTATGCCAGTAGAATACAAAATGCTGTTCTTCCCAGCGATCAGAGGATGCTTGCCCTTCCCTGGGAATCATTCGTTTTTTATAAACCTAAAAATATTGTAAGCGGCGACTTCTACTGGGTTTCTGAACTACCCAAGGGAAAACAGCTGATAGCTGTGGCCGATTGCACGGGGCATGGTGTTCCCGGCGCATTTATGAGTATGCTTGGAATTACCCTACTGCGCGAGGTTGCCGGGAAAGGCATAGATCTTGCCCCCGCCGGTATGCTGGCGGAGTTGAGAAAAATGGTTATTCTTTCACTTAACCAGCAGGGAGGACATGTGGATCAGGCTGATGGGATGGATATGGCCATACTCATTATCGATTCCAAAACGCTGGAAATGGAGTATGCCGGTGCTTACCTGCCGGTTATAATAGTACGCAAGGGCAATGTGGATGGCATACAGGCCGAGCAGGCCAATATTGTTGCATCTTCCAACGGCTACTCACTTATTGAATACAGGGGCGATAAAATGCCCATTGGATTTCATGTATTGGGAGAAAAACCCTTTACCAATCACCGTTTCCAATTACTACCCAATGATACCATTTACCTGTTCAGCGATGGGTACACCGATCAATTTGGTGGCCCAAAGAATATAAAGTTTCTTCTCAACTCCCTGAAAGATTTGCTGTTGTCCATTCAGGAGCAAGATGTTAAAACGCAAAAAGATATTTTAAATAATACTATTGTTGAATATCAGGGCGACAATAAGCAGGTTGATGATATGTTGATTCTTGGAGTGAAAATTAGCTGAAACGCGAATATTTTTAAAGGAAACCTCAACAAATAAATTGGAGGTAATAAATAGCTATCTGCGCTGACCGGAATTGAAATATCGCGTTTATTAAAAATAACATTTATAAGGTGAATCTTATCAGAAATAAAAGAATAATTTGTTTAATTTTAAGTAGAAAAACTTAATCGGCTGTTTAAAAAACGCTTATTTTAGCAGAACGATAATTATCTTTTTATTTCTTAGTTATTGTATAGTATATCGTTTTTCGGTTTTACCTTATTTTTTTCAGCGTTAATTTTTTATTTCGTCCACTAATCAGTGTAAGTTTATGGAAGCGAATATTGTAAGAATGGTTCAGGATAGAGCCGTTAAGTATAAAAATCGCGAGGTTTTTCGCTTTAAGAATAAGCAGACCAAAAATTACGATAGCATTACCTGGGACGAATTTTGGCTTAATGTGAAAGCCACAGGACGTTCATTGCTTTCAATGGGATGTGGGAACGGTGCAATGGTGGGCATCATGAGCGATAACATGCCCTGTTGGACCATTGCCGATCTGGGGATTCTCTCGGCGCGGGGCGTGGTTGTCCCCTTGTATGCCACTTCATCCAAGGGTCAAATCAAATACATTGTCGATCAAACCGGAATGAAGCTGTTGTTTGTGGGTAGCCAAAAGCATTTGGAGAATGCTATTTGGGCCCTGGACAATACTGAGAGTTTGAAAAAGGTAGTGGTTTTTGAGAAGGGAGTGAAGATGGAGGATGAGCGGTGTTTGACCTGGGCCGATTTTTTGCTGCTTGGCTCTAAGCCCGAATATGATGAGGAGTTGAAGCAATCCATTGATGCCATCAAAAACGATGACCTGGCCACCATTCTTTACACATCGGGAACCACGGGCGAACCCAAAGGGGTAATGCTGGGTCACGATAATTTTACTCAATGCTTTAGCATTCACGATAGAAGGCTTCAGGTGGACGAATCCGACATTTCATTCTGTTTTCTCCCGTTGAGCCATGTCTTTGAACGAGCTTGGACGTACTACATGTTATACAAGGGTGCTGTCAATGCCTTTTTGGAAAACACTAAGGAGGTGATAGACGATATTAGGCTTGTTAAGCCTACGGTTATGTGTACCGTCCCCCGCTTTTTCGAAAAGACGTACGAAGGCATTCAGCACGAAATGCAGAAATAGCCCGTATTAAAACGAAAAATATTTAACTGGTCAATCTGCGTAGGCTACCGCGTATCGGAGTATAGAGGTAATGGTCAACCGCTACCCATGGGGATAAAAATTAGAAGGGTGATAGCCAATGCATTGGTATTCACAAAGATTAAAAAAATATTTGGGGGACAAATTAGGTTTTTTCCCTGTGCCGGTGCGGCCATTATTAATCAGCACTTGCGTTTTTTCCATGCGGCAGAAGTGTTCATAAACTACGGTTATGGTGCTACCGAAACCACAGCCACTGTATCGTGTTACCGAACCGATAAGTATGATTTGAATACCTGCGGAACCATCATGCCCGAGGTTGAGGTTCGTTTTACCGATGAGGATGAAATTCTGGTAAAGGGAAAAACCATATTCAAAGGGTATTACAAGAATCCTCAGGCAACAGAAAGTATCCTTGTGGATGGATGGTATAAATCAGGTGATAAGGGCTATCTCTCGTCGGGCGGCGATTTGATAATGACAGACAGGATTAATGACATCTTTAAAACGTCAGTTGGTAAATTCATCTCACCACAAAAGGTCGAAATGGCCCTGCTGGCCGACCCCTTTATCGATCAGGTAGTAGTGCTTGGAGATAACCGAAAATATATCTGTGCATTGATAGTTCCTTCGATAGAAAAACTTAGAACTGTATGGAAGATTGAAGGCATTGACGAGTATAGCAGCAGCGATTTGCTCAACCATACCCAAATAGTTAGCTTTATGGAGCAAAGAATAGAGCAATGCCAAAAAGATTTTCCGCCTTACGAAAAGGTTGTTAAGTTCAAACTTCTGGCAGAACCATTTTCAATTCAAAACGGGGAACTAACTCATACTTTAAAAATCCGGAGAAGGCTTATCGAAGAGCGCTACAGGGATATGGTTGAGGAGATGTATGCCTAATGCAGGCCATATCAAATGGCTTTCCACCGTTTGTGTGACCATAACCAGTCCTGCGGCTTGGCCCTGATAATCTCTTCAAGCTTTTGAGCATAGCGTTTGGTAATCTCTCCATCGGGGAGAGTTTTCGGATCATCGGCAAGCACCGACAGGGTAATCTCATAAAATCCTCTCTTTACCCTTTGGATATCAATGTAAATTACGGGAATGTTGTACAACCTGCTATACTTTTCGGGCCCGTGGAGAAATGGTGTTTCCCTATTAAAGAAATTAACACGATAGGCTTTGTGTAAACTCTTCCTTATTGTTCGCTGATCGGCAGCCATGAGAAAAATTGAAGGTTTGCTCACATTGGCTTCAAAAGCTTCGGAAGTATTGTGTAGGGTGACGAGGGTTGTTCCGTACTTTGCCCTACTTTTCCGCACCAACCTGTCAACAAATGGATTATTTATTTTTTTGTAGAACGCAATCACGTTTGTTTGTATCTGTAGGCTGGCCGAAAGGCTGCCCCACTCCCAGTTGGCGTAATGCCCGGTAACCCCAATCACGCTTATCCCATCGTTAAGGTAGGGTAAAACCAGCTCGGGATTGAGCAGCTTGTGCCGTTTGAGCACTTGCCTTTGCCCCATGGTGAATACTTTAACCCCTTCGAGTATGTTGTCCGATAGATTGCGGTAGAAATATTTCACCACCCTTTTTCTGTGATTCCCGTCAAATTCGGGAAAACACATCGCCAGATTGCTTTCAACCACCCCTCGGCGATAACGGGCAATCCTATGCAAAATGAAACCAAGAAAATTGGAAAACCAATATAGGACGGGGAAAGGCAATATCCCCACTATCACAATCCCCAAAATAAAGGCAATTGAGGTTACAATGTTCATTATGCTATTGTATCTATTGGTGTTTAAGCGGGGTAAATGTAGCAATTTAACCGTTGCTATTCTTGGTTAGAGAGTATTTTTGAAAAAGAAAAAGGTGGCTTGCCTGTAGGTGCTTTATATTTTAACCATCTCCCTTTGTCTCTTTGTAAATCTTGCTATTTCTTTAAATCCCAATGCTTTTAGCATGGTTAACGCATCGTCAAAGAATTGACCTACGTTTTGCTCAATATGGGCATCGGAGCCAAGTGTTATGGGAACTTTGTGATATGCCAGCCTTTCGAGGAAGGGCACCGAAGGGTAAAACTCGTTACAGGGCTTAATGCGTCCGCTTGTGTTTAACTCTACGGCAACATTGGCCTTTTTAAAAATTTGTGCGGTTTTTTCATACAAATCGTTGAGAGAGAAGGAGGGGTAGTAGGCAAACTTTTTTGCCAAATCGCAATGTCCGATTATATCGAAAAGTTTAGATGCTGCAGATTGTTGAACCAGCTTAAAGTACTGCCTATAGAATCGATTAATGTCAATATTGTCATATTCAATTACATCCGTGTCAAAGTTCCAATCATCCATAAAGTGAACCGATCCGATTACGTAATCAACTGGCAATTTTGCGATTAGCTCCTGAATCTGTTTTTCCATGCCCGGGATATAGTCCATTTCAACTCCGAATTTGATAATCAACCCGTGGGCATTTTCAGCCTGAGCCGTTTGCACCCTCCTCACCATTTCGTCAATATTTTCGATGGGGATGG
This sequence comes from Bacteroidetes bacterium ADurb.Bin008, assembly GCA_002071445.1. Classification (GTDB taxonomy): domain Bacteria; phylum Bacteroidota; class Bacteroidia; order Bacteroidales; family Tenuifilaceae; genus MWFE01. The sequence goes on from MWFE01000024.1 coordinate 21,118, forward strand.
CCCATCTGGCCGGTTTAATGCTGACATGATCGGAAAATCCCATCTCCTCTATGCCCCGGTACGAGGCAGAGGCGATCATCTGCTCGTGAGTATCGCGCCCATCGGAGAGGTAGGTGTGCATATGGTAATCAATTTTCATAATCAATTGTTTAAAAACTGCATATTCCCGTTTTCTGTAAAACAGCCATCCATACTTTTTGCTTATTAAGCGAGGTGGTTATTCCCCGACGAACCAATGATTTCTTAAATTTTAAATATTGAATATCCGAGATTACCACCAATTGCGCCCACAGGTAAATATTTGTACCAAGATACGCAAATTCCTTTTTTTTAAACAATATTTGTAAGGTCGTTGCGCCGTTTTTCGTCAAAACAGACGATTAATTATTAGCTGAGTTTATGTATGCCGTTGTTGATATAGAAACTACGGGAGGGAGCCCTAAGACGCACAGGATAACTGAAATAGCCATTTATCTGTTCGATGGGACCGACATTGTAGATGAGTTTGTTACGCTCGTTAATCCTGAAACATTTATCCCTTACCATATTACCCGGCTAACGGGTATTACCAACGAAATGGTTACAGAGGCTCCCCGTTTCTATGAGATTGCTAAAAGAGTTGTTGAAATTACCAGCGATGCCCTTTTTGTAGCACACAATGTTAATTTCGATTACCATTTTGTGCAGAATGAGTTTGACCGATTGGGATATCCATTTATGCGAGAGACGTTGTGTACTGTTCGGCTATCGCGAAAATGTATTCCCGGACTGAAATCGTACAGCCTGGGAAATCTGTGTCAAAGCCTTGGTATTGAAATTAACAATAGGCACAGGGCGGCAGGCGATGCATATGCAACAGTATCGGTATTGAAAATGCTATTAGGACTAAAGCCAGAACTGTTTGCCAATGGGTTGGACATCCCCACAGGAATAATGCATTATGCCCCAAATTTTAACTACCAAAAGTTAAGGGATATCCCTGAATGTGTGGGTGTTTATTACCTGTACAATAGTCGGGGAGAGTTAATATTCATTGGGCGAAGTGATAATATTAAGAAGAGCATTAAGGAGCAATTTGAATTACCCCGGACCAAAAAATCAGAGCGTATGTTGGCCCAGACTGTTGACATAGATTACATGCTTACGGGTAGCGAACTTATTGCACAAATTATTGAGGCCGAGGGTATTGTGGAAAATAACCCGGAGTTCAATACCGGAAAGAGAGTTAGGCAGAGGGAAGTGGGGTTGTATGCTGTCATTGATGGCCATGGATATCTAAATTTTACCATCGACACCCTATCGGTTAAAGGCAAAGTTCCAAGGGTTAGTTTCGAATCAAAGGAGAAGGCAAAATCTGTTGTTAACTGGCTAATTAATAACTTCGGACTATGCCAAACGCTTTGCGGACAGTATGGCGGTTCGGGTCCTTGTTTCCATCGTCAAATTGGGCTTTGCATGGGGGCTTGCACTCAGGATGAATCTCCCGGACAGTATAACCTTAGAGCAAATGCCGCTTTACAAAGTTTGTCCATTGAGGGAAAAAGTTTTCTTCTGATAGACAAAGGAAGGAATTATGGTGAACAATCTTTTTTAAAGGTAATAAATGGCCGTATAGCAGGGTACGGTTTTTTTAACCCGGAGTATGTTGGCAACAGCATTGACCTGTTGATCGAAACGGCAACCCCATGTGGACATCATAACGATGTTGTTAATGCCATTGCGGACCGTTTGGCCAACCCAACCGCATATAGAATTATCAATCTGTAAGTTAACCGGTTATTCCCGGGATGGAGATCCCTTTGAAGGTGCGGTACATTTCTAATGCATACACATCGGTCATTCCCGAAACAAAATCCAATGTAGCCATCCACCTTAAGTAGGGAGAAGGATGGGGAGTAATATACTGTCGGGGGATGAGTTGTAGTACCTTTTTAGAATATTTACTCTTCTGGTCAATCATGGCAAAGCCAATGATTTCCAAAAGGGTATTTAGAATTTGATATCCGGCAATTTCTATCTCAACCACAGTGCGATGGTTGTAAACTTGTTCAATGGCAATACTCTTTACTTGGTTATAGGCTGCATTGGCTGCACTACTCAACTGTCCGGTTAGCGGTTGAATGGCATAGCCATTCATAATGCTTTCGTAATTCAGTTCGAAAGCAGTAGCGCACTCCCGGGTTAACTTCCCGATGGTTATCGATCTCAGGAAAGCAATCTGCTCATTGGCATCGGTTACCTCATGGAGTGTTTCTTTCACTTTAGTCAGGCTTTTTTTGTCTTCCGACTGGTCGAAAAAGTTCAGGAACAGGTGATGTACCTGCTCGGTTGACAGGATGCCCAATTTGTGAGCATCCTCAATGTCCATTACCTGATAGCAAATGTCGTCTGCAGCTTCTACTAGGTAAACCAAGGGGTGGCGTGAGAATGCCAAAGCAGCACCCTCCTCAACAGGAATGCCAAGTGTTTGTGCAATAGAAGAGTAGCACTCCTTTTCGGTTTGGAAAAAACCGAATTTCCCTTTTGCGTTGTAAGACGATTCCCAGGGATATTTTACAATTGATGACAAAACAGGGTAGCTTAGCTTGAATCCGCCTGCCCTTTTCCCCTCCATTTTTTGGGTTAAAAGCCGTAGGGCATTAGCATTTCCTTCAAAAAATTGAAAATCTGACCACTCGGCTTCCGAGAGGTTGTTTTTAAGCGCCGATTGGTTGTTAACAAAAAAGGCTCTAATGGATTCTTCGCCACTATGGCCAAATGGCGGATTACCCAAGTCGTGTGCAAGGCAGGCTGTTGAAACAATGGTTGGTATCTGTTCCTTGAGATCGGCCGAGATGGCCGATTTTTTCCTTTCGATTATGTCGATAATGCTATTGCCTAAGCTGCGCCCAACGCTTGACACCTCGAGGCTATGAGTCAGCCGATTGTGAACAAAAATGCTACCCGGTAGCGGGAAAACCTGAGTTTTATTCTGCAGCCGTCTGAAGGGAGAAGAGAATATTATCCTGTCAAAATCCCTTTGAAAGTTGGAACGGGTCTCGTGAACTTGAGAAGAGTTCTCCTCTGCTCCGAAGCGCTGAGCTGAAAGCAAATTATCCCATTCCATCCGATATTCCATGATACTATTTATCAGTTACCAGATTGGTAATGTTATTGGAAATTTTTAGGATTTTGTAAACAGTACCCTGATCGTCTTTGAGTGGATTAAAGGTTTCTTGAAAAACAAAAAGTTTCCCGTTGACCAAAAAACGACTTGTTGTTTTCTTGGGAATGCCATTTCTTAGGTCGTTCCACATGTTACCGTATTCCTTAGCCCTTTCATCGTCGAGATCAATTTTATCCAGGTAATGGGTTCCTATTACCGTATCGCGGGATAAACCCAGTAAATCTAAATAGGCATTATTAACGGATGTAATATACCCCTGAATGTCGTATTCAACAGTATAACTCGTATAATTCAGTGCATCGATAATGCTCTGCAACTCTGCCGTTTTTCTGAACGATTCTTCTTGAGTAGCCTGCAATTCCTCCATGTTCTGTCGCATTTCCTCATCCTGGGCTTGCATTTCTTCGGCCTGTTGTTGGGTTTTGGCTAAAAGCGAAGCAGTTTTAATATTAATCTTAACGGAGGACAACGTTGAGGCGATGGTTTCGCATATCCGTTCCACAAACTCAATTTGGTAGTCTTCAAATGGATTAAAAGATGCCACCTCAACAACTCCCAACACTGTATTGTCTAAGTTCAATGGGGCAATCAGCAGGGATTTGGGATTACTTTTGCCAAGCCCCGATGTTATTTCAATGTAACCATCAGGAATTTCTGTAAGGTATATGGTTTTCTTCTCTATGGCACATGCACCAATCAACCCTTCGCCCGGCAATATCTTCTTCTGTTTGTACTTATACCTGTTATATGCGAAGTTGGCCATTAATTTGAAATGCGGGTCATCGGGATCATCATCGTTGAACAGGAAAAGGCCACCCTGATTGGCATCCAGCATCTCAACCAGCCCTTTAATTACCGACCTCGATAGTGCATTCATGTCATCATTATTCTGACGCAGAATATCACCAAATTTGACTACCCCCTCGTTTGCCCATTGTCGTTGGTTATCTTCAATGCGGCGTTTCTTCTCCTCCTCCTGCGATGTTTTAATACTATGCCTCATATCGAGAAGGGCGGCACCAAGAACATCATCATTCCCCAGAGCCTTATAATCATAATCAATTTCGCCTGCTCCGATTTTTGTTGCGAAAACAACTTTTTGGTTTAATCCCTCTATGGTTTCGTTTAGCGCTTGGGCCATTTGTCCGATTTCATCGCTTGTAGTAACCGGCAATTCCATCTCTTTGGAGATGTGCCCCAAAGCCATTCTTTTAATGACATTAGTTGTGGATATGAGTGAGTTGCTTATGCGCGTTGAGATATAGTATGTTACCACAGCCAAGGCTATAATCCCTAAAAAACCAACGATAAGGGATATGATAAAATTGAGTTTTGCTTTTGCGTTTACCGATGATAGTGGAACTACAATGGCCAATGACCAGTTTGTGCCGGTGTGCCCGAAAAAAATCGGTGTGAAAACGAAATACGATTTCACCCCGTTAATATCTCTGGCGACAAATGAACATGTTTCGCCATTCACAATTTTTTGGGTAGCTTCAAATTGATCAAAGGTGGATTCGTAATCCTCAAGGACACTTTGCCCTTGTTTGTCTTGGTTGGGGTGAGAAACGTATTGAAAATCGTTGGCCATAAGGAAAGCATAGCTTCCCTTGTAAGGTTTTATTTGAAGAATAATGGGTTGATAGCGGTCGAGGCGAATGTCAACGCCCACAACACCGATAAACTTTCCATTGTCAATTATCGGCGAAATGACGCTAGTCATCAGAAGTTGGTCCTGATCCGTTTCGGAATAGCTGTAGAAATAGGGGTTTTCGATACAATCCTTGGCATTTTGCTTAACCCTGGCATAGCTGGGGCTATCGCCACTTAAACTTTGTATGGAGAAATTACTTTTTATCTGTTGTCCATCACGCCAAAATACTGTTCGATACCTTCCATACGGCTTATTATGGGTTGGGTCAAGGTGGCTTAATTCCCAGCTATCCCATACAGCCAATATTTGAGGGTTCCCTTTTAAGTATTCGTAGTACATATCTGCAAATATTTCTTTCCATTGCTTCTCAGGCATTGACTTATAAGTAAGTACTACCCTGGAAAGAGCCTGCATGGCTGAAAGATCGTTTTCGAACAGAGATTGTATTTCGGCCGAATATTTTTCAGCAAGTGTATTGGTTAGTGCAATGGCATCGTTAATAACCGTTTTCTTAGCGCTAATGCTAATATATCCAATGGCCAGCGAAAAGGCAATGATTGAAACGCCAAGGATGGCAATAAGTAGTTTATGCTTAATTGTTAAAATTCGCTTCATTTTCCATTACTTTTAATAAAGCAAAGTGCCAACTTCAACACATTGGCACTTGTATTATTTAAGTTTACTACATCTACGGCTGAACGTTAATAAAAGCCTTGGAATTTACGGGGCAGAGGTGTGATACACATAATGGGCACTCTGGAAGTAGCCTTTTCTTTGCTCTGAACGTAGTAATTGTATTTATCTGCCATGATGAGGATAAGGTCGGCATCAATATTATTGGCAAATTTAAAGACTTCATCTTTAAATACATTTTGCCTTTTAGCCGTTTTGATACCATAGATAATCTTATTCCCATCGAGCATTTTCTTCGTAAAGTAAATGTTGTTGGACATATTCTTTTTCTTACCCTCGTCGGTGATGAAGGGCTTAATCAAGTTTATGTTGCACTTGTAATACTTCGATAGGTAGATAATCCAGTGAAGGGTCTCCTTATACTTCTTATCGTAATCAATGGGAATAACAATCTCGATGTAGTGATTATGAAGTGGGGGTGCCTCAGCAATTAGAAAAGGCACGCTGGCATTTTTTAAGCTGATTTTTTTTAAGAATGAGATTGACTCTATGCTTTTTTTAGCGTGAGTATAAGTTTTCCCGGCAACAATAAGGTTGATATTGGCAGTGATTATCAATTCGTTGAGAAGTTTTGGGGGATTCCCTTCAAGAACCATGGTGATAGGAGTGAATCCATGTTCAGCGTTGATTCTATCGGCAATAATTTCAAGGTTTTTCTTTAACTCTTCTGTTTCAAGTTGTTTAGCACTTTCAGATTTTCCAATAATGTTCCACCAGAACTTTGGAATTAAATGGAGCAGTAATATTTCATTGCCCGCAACGCTTGCAAGCTGTATGGCATGCTTTAAGGCATTTTCACACTCCTTTGTGAAATCCCACGGTACTAATACCACCTTTTTTGAAGTTTCCATAGATGGGCTGTATTAAGAAAAATTGCGATAGAAATACACGTTAAATGTAGCAATAATTATTATATATCAAGCAAAACTAAGGATAAAAATTTAAATTTCAATTTCTATCCATCCATGCTCTTAGCTTATCCAGCTGACTTTGTTTGTTAACATTCCTCTGTTTTCGTGCTGTTTTTGTAAAGTAAAAATGGTTGTTTATGAACTTAATCTGCATTTCATTCCACTCACGTTCTGTGCCAATCTTTCCATGCTCATGCAACTCTTTATACAGCGTATTGGAAACGGGTAAAAAATCCTGGCGTCCAAGATAATCAAGATCAGCATCGCACATAATCTCCTCAAGGAGATTGGTAGGATTGGGTGGAAGCTTCGTGGCCATGATGAGTTGAGCAATTATGTTGATCTGTCTTTCGCTATACTGATACTGTGGAAGTATTTCATTTACCAGCTTCACTGACATCTCTTCATGGGTGTCGTAATCAATTAAATGTCCGGCATCGTGGAACAGGGCAGCCGTTCGTAAAAGTAAAAGTTCCTCTTTGGTAACATTTTCAGAGCGGCCTATAAGCTCTACCTGAGTATAAACATCAATTGTATGTTTTAAATTGTGGTAGTAAAGATTTTTGGGAAGACCTTTTTCCAACTTGTCCAATATGAAGCTTTCCAAATCACCTAAGCGGATGAGTTGGAGTTGAATAAAAAAATCCTGGTTAGGAACAATACCCTGCATTTTCTCCGACAGGCTCGGCTTGATGCCGTTTACAAAGTACATCTGTATATCCCCTTTGTTTTTGATGGGAATCTTGCCTCGGAAGGAGCAGATGAAAAAATCCTTAACCAGCATGTGAGTGTTCTCGGATATGTTGATATGACCAGCCTCGCCTGAAGACTCCATACGACTGGCAGTATTCACTGTACTTCCCCATATGTCATAAGAGAGTTTATTTCGCCCCACAACTCCTGCAATAACAGGACCAGTGTCAATGCCAATGCGTAAATCCCATACTTTGCTTTTTTGCCTTTTATTTGCGGTGATATGCTTCATATACAGCATCATCTCCAGTGCTACCAATACCACTTCAATGGGGTTGGTTTGGTTCTTTTTGGGGATACCTCCTGCGCACATATAGGCATCGCCTATGGTTTTTATTTTTTCAATGCCGTACTTTTCAACCACCGAATCGAAGTAGAGGAAGAATTGATCCAGCTGGTCAATTAGGACTTCGGGATTAATTTCGTCGGTTATCTTCGTGAATCCCTCAATGTCACAAAAAAGTACCGTTACCAGTTGAAAACGTTGAGTGCTTACCCTGCCCTTTTCTTTCAACTCCACGGCTGTTTCCTTTGGTAATACACGGGCGAGAAGGTTTTCAGTCTTCTCCTTTTCTTTGACAAGCTCTTCTGTTCGTTTGTTGATTATGCTTTCCAGCTTAAAACGGGTTTTGGCATGTAAAAATCTGGTCCATTGGAATAGCATAAGAATTGAAACCAAAAACAGAACGATAAGACCAATGATAAAAAATCGGGTTTGGTAATACTTTGGTAAAACCGTAAAAGCAATGGCCTCAATGTCCGATTCTTCACCGGTAAAAGTCCGGGATTTTACGTATAACGTATATTCTCCGGGGGATAGTCGATAAACATCGCGAGTGGGTGTGCTTGTCCACATGGTCCATTCGTAATCATGACCGTCTAAAAAGCTCGAATACTGAACTTTCCCATGTGCTAAACCCCATTCGCTGCAGTCGATAGAAGCCAAAGAGAACCTTAGGTTGCGATTGGCTGAATACAATTTTGTCTTTTTGGCCTCGTAATTATCAACAACATAGCCATTCTTTAGGTATGTACTGTTCTTTTCAGAGTTAAGGCTAAGCCTAAAAATTGAAACGTTTGACCCAAACGCTTTGCTCAACATTTTGCTTTGCGAAAAGTAGTAGAGCCCGGTAGTTGATGATATGAATAAAGTGGAGTCGGGAAGGAGCAACGCCTGACTTATCGATTCGTTGGCCGGAAGAGTGGCAGCAAGCCTAAAAACACCCTTGGGTGGGTTATCTGTTGATGAGTTGTATTGCCAAATGGAGAAGAATTCAGGGAATTCCCTGCAAAACCGCTTGACAAATAGGGTTTCGCCCATTTCAAAAAGTGGCTGATAAGTGCTGAGCGAATCTGCGACAAAAACAGGTGTGAGCGTACTATTCAGAAAATCGAATCGGTAGAGTGCCCCTTTTTGGTAGGTAAATACATTTTGCCCTTTACCTGACGGCAGGCACAAATTGGGGATTTCGCCTAATTGGGTAAAAAGTTTTGTCCAATCAACCTTGCCCATGAATAGGTTGGCGCTATACCAATTACCATCTGTGGATTTTGCCATGACTGAGCCATCGAGGGCCCATAGATTTTCAACCTGACTTGGAGTGGTAAGGAAAGGCATTTGAATTGGATGCTGAGCATTGTCGGAAATGCAGTAAGCCACAACACCATCGCCTTGTGCAGCCACCAACCACAGGTTATTGTTGTGTTCAATGAAGTTGAAGTATCTCAATCCTTCAGCCGGAATCAGGGTTTGAATGGCCCTTGACTCAAAATCATGAATAATGAAAACTCCGGCTTTGCCAGCTGCAAACAGCGTGTTTTTGTATGTATAAAAAACTTCGATGGAGCCATGAATGCCTTTCACTTTCTTGAATGATAATGCATTGGGACGAAAATTGGAATGATTTGCTCCATAAACCGCGGTCCCGTCAGCGCAGTAAAGAATGTCATTGTGGAATGCAATCCCTGCGGGTGAAGAAGAAAAATCCCTGTTGGTGGGGTAGTAACCTGCGGCATCGGGGTAGAAGACCCTGAGTACCGATGTTTTGGTAAGAACGAGCGTTGAACTTTCCGAAATGGGGAGTATGTCGATTGCTTGTATCAATCCCAGGGTTGCATTGTCCCTGATGAACGATATCGGCTCCATCTCTGTGGTTATGGCGATTATCCCTTCGGTGTCGGTTAAAATGCTGATTTTACCATGTTTTTCTTTTACTTTCAGTATTCGGGTATGCTTAGACCGAAAACAATGCTCAAATTTCGCTAAGGTTTTTCCGGTATTCAAATTGATTATCCACGGGTAATCGCTGACAACTACATGCAGCTGTCCGTTTATTGTTAATATGCGGATTGGTTTTTTCGAGGTTAGCCCTTCCCCTTTGTTGTAAATAAGTTCAGGTCCGGAGGTGATATTGTATTTGAAAAACTCTTTTCCATCCTTTACATAAAAAATTTCATCCTCATTATCCAGTAGATATAGCGTACACATTGAGGAGTCAATGGGGCAAAGGGTATCAGAGTATTTCCAAAGCATGTTGCCTGTAGTAAAAAGGAGGTCGCCGTTAGGTGCAATATGCAGTTTTGTAACAGGGTCATTCTTGGGAATCAAAGGGGAGTCAACCGCTGTACTGCGCGCGAAGCCCCCTCTCCCGTTAGGGAGTAATTGCTCAATGCGGCCATTGGTTAGGAAGAAAGTCCGGCCTGTACTATCGGCAACAGGCAGTGCCTTCCCTATGGTTGCTATCCATTCCCAGTTTATACCATCAAAAATTAGAAGCTGATTATCGCCAGAGGCAAGCAACATTCCATCACCAATAGTTGTTACACTTGAGAACGAGTTGATGTAACCACCGGGCAGGGTGGAAATAACCGAGATGAGGGGTTCGGGGAGTTCCTCTCCACGTGGTTGAATGGCTTGGGATGCACATATCGCAGGGACTGCTGCAAAAAAAAGTAGAATTTGAGCAAAAAATAGGTTGAGAAAATTCATAACTTAGACCCCGATAATGACAGCCAGCCTTATCTTAAAATGGCATCAATTTGCTAAAGTTAAAATATTGTGCCAAGATATCATATATTATTTTTTGACGAACGATATTTAGCATTAATTCGTGTGTAAACACACCTAAAAATATGAAATCCCATGAAAAAGACAAAAAAAACCATACTGGTTCCCACAGATTTTTTGCAGGTGTCGCGCTATGCACTTCAGCATGCAGTTAATGTTGCTCAGGTTGTGAATGAGGGAATAACGTTGCTCCATGTGGTGAAATTGCAGAGTGAAGTGGGCGAGGCAAAAGCAAAACTCGCCATGCTTGCCCAGGAAACTAATGAAAAATATGGATTAAAACCCGATTCCGTTGTTGCCCTTGGGGATATTGCCACAGAAATAGCGCGAGTTTCTGCCGCATTCGATGTCAGCATGGTGATTATGGGGTCTGAGAGCATAAAAGGAAAGGATGCTCTCACTGAGACGAGGACATTAAAAGTAATCACCAGTTCGCAGGTACCCTTTGTAACCATTCAGGAACCTCCCATCAATAAAAGGTATGACGAGATTGTTTTTCCCATCGATTTTACCGTTGAAAACAAGGAGAAACATGGCTGGATATCCTATTTTAGCGATTACTATGTTTCCCGGTTCCACCTGATTAAGCCCAATATTTCTGACCCTGAGCTCATAGCCAAAGTTGACCTTAACATGGCATCGGCCATTAAGCATCTTGATGATAAAGGAGCTAAGTATGAGATTTATACAGTTGCAGGAGAAAAACCCTATGCGCAAGAGGTTCTCGAAATGGCCGTTAATATTCGGGCCGATCTGATCGTAATAATGACTACCAAAATTGCCAAGAGCTCTAAATTTGTACTTGAGCCACATGAGCAGTATATCATTGGATTTGCCGGACACATTCCCGTTATGAGCATCAATCCAAGGTAGGGTAAAGGTTATGGGTAATGATTATCACAAAATTGTTTTTGCAACAAACAATTTGCATAAAATCAGCGAAGCCAGGAAAATATTGGGCGATAGGTTCAACCTGCTATCGCTTAGCGATATCGACTATAGTGTTGAAATCCCTGAGGATTATGATACCATAGAAGAGAATGCATTGCAGAAAGCAGGATTTATATACAAAAAGTTTTCTCTTGATTGTTTTGCCGATGATACCGGACTTGAGGTTGATGCGTTGAACGGAGCCCCGGGAGTATTCTCGGCACGATATGCTGGTCATCGATGCACCTATGCAGATAATGTGAATAAACTGTTGGCAAACCTCGAAGGGAAAACCCTGCGTACTGCACAATTCAGAACGGTAATCGCGCTGATCCTGAAAGGGAAAGAGTACCTGTTCGATGGAGTAGTCAAAGGCGAAATCATCACCAAACCAAGAGGGGGGCAAGGTTTTGGATACGATCCGATTTTCCAGCCCCTGGGGTATAGTCAGACATTTGCGGAGATGCCAATTGAATTGAAAAATTCCTTAAGCCATAGAGGAATAGCGCTGCGGAAATTGGCCGATTTTTTCCTTTCGTTGCCGTGAACATAATAGTATGGTATAGTAGCTTCAGCCAATTCTCCATTGGTTTGATTTGGATTTATCGAATTGCCCAAATAATATTTCTTGTGTTTTATGGTTTGTATCATGTATTGTAATGGCTGAACAATGAAAAAAAAGACAATTATTTGGCTCTTCCTGTTGGTGGCGGGTGTGAGCAATGCTCAAATCCCTGTTGATTCGTGGCGCGAGCATTTTACCTTTCTACCTACCATAGTGGCAACCCAGGGTAACGGAAAAGTTTTTGCAGCATCGGCATTCGGGATTTTTTCCTACAACTCCGCCGACGGTACCATTGGTAAAATTACACGCATAAACGGCCTTTCCGATGTTGGAATCAGCGCTATTGCGTACTCTCCATATAAGGATCTGCTCCTTGTGGGATACGAGAATGGCAACGTGGATTTGGTATATGAACGAACTGTTATCAATATCCCATACATTTTGCAAAAACCCATGTCGGGCTCCAAAAGGATTAACCACTTTTTTTGCACTCAGGATGATAAAGCCTACATATCCACTGGTTTTGGAATTGTTGCATTGAATTTAGAGAAAAACGAAATACTTGATACCTATTTCATTGGTTCCGGAGGGAGTGAACTGTGGGTTAATCAGGTTGTCGTACACGACAATATGATTTATGCTGCCACAGCCAATGGGCTTTTCTATGCCCCTAAGGACGATCCCCTTTTAATCCATTATGACAAATGGAGTGTGGATGTAAGCATTCCAAACTACCAGTTTGAGATTAGCGCTTTGGTAGCATTCAACGGGCAACTTGTTTTATCGCAAATTCAAGAGGATTCATCGCCCGATGTTATTTGGTATAAAGACGATTTGGGCTGGACCATTCTTCCCAATGCCTATCAGCAGATTCGAAACCTTTGGGCAAGCGATAACTCATTGACCGTTTGTTCGCGCCAAGGGATTTCAATCTTTCAAAACTTGCAGACGCAACCAATGGTAATTGACGAATACCCCGGGTATGGCGGATTTAAACCGAATTATGCACTTGTCGATGGGCAGGACAACATTATTGTTGCCGACGATTACTACGCACTGATGTACAAATCGCCAGATCGTTGGATTCAAGTTTCTCCCAATTCCCCTTCAAACAGCAGGGCTTACTATGTGCTGCCAACCGAAACGGATGTTTTGGTAGTTGGTGGTTCGCGCAATAGCGCCTGGGGTAATATGTGGTATCCGTTGACACTGCATAGTTTTTCCAATCAGAGTTGGAGTACATTCATTAACTCCGATTATTTCGACCCTGTCCGGATTATTGCCAGCCCTTTTGCGAAGAACGAATACTATGTGGGAAGTTGGGGGCACGGAGTGATTGTGTATAAAGATGGTGAAATCACGGAATGGTATAACCCAGAGAACAGCTCTTTGGAAACGGTTATTCCCGGGGCCTTTTGCAGAATTGGAGGCATGGTCTTCGATAAAAACAATAATCTATGGGTTACAAATGCAGGGGTTAACAATGCGCTTTCAATGCGAACCCCTGAAGGAACATGGAAGGGTTTCCCGTATCTCAACCAGATTGGGTCAAACAGGATTTCCGATATATACACCACCCCTTGGGGGCATCTTTGGGTGGTTTTGCCATCGGGGGGTGGATTGTTTGTTGTTGATCCCGGCGACTCGCCCGAAATCATGAGTAGCCACAAGACTCAGAAATTGCAGCTTAAAGATAAGGACGGAGCTTCCCTTTCAAACGATGTATTTTGCCTGGCTTTTGATAGGGATGATTACCTCTGGATAGGAACAAGCGAAGGGGTTGTCGTAAGTTACAATCCCGAGAAAGTATTTGAACCGGGCGGTATGTCCATGCAAAGGATAAAGGTACCTGATATTTTACCGGGATATGCTGCCTTTCTGTTGGAATACGAAGCGGTTACATCCATTGCCATTGATGGCGCCAACCGAAAATGGTTCGGAACATCAAAATCGGGTGTTTTTCTTCAATCGGCTGATGGGGTTAGGGCAATAAAGCACTTTACCAAGGAGAATAGCCCTTTGCCTTCGAATACCATAAATCACTTGGCCATTCACCCAAAAACCGGAGAGGTTTTCATTGTTACAGATATGGGCATTGTATCGTACAGGGGGGATGCCACTGAGCCCGAAGAAATATTTAAGAACGTGTACGCATTCCCAAACCCTGTCCGTCCTGATTATGATGGCATTATAACCATCACCGGGCTTATGGACAAAACAAATGTTAAAATTACCGATGTGGCAGGGAACCTTGTTTACGAAACGAAAAGTTTGGGAGGTCAGGCAACTTGGGATGGCAAGAACAAGCAGGGAGAGAGGGTTGCCACCGGTGTTTACCTGTTTTTCTGTGCCGATAGCAAGGGTGAACAATCGGCTGTGGGCAAGATACTTTTTATTAGATGATAGTCAAATCGAAGGCCATAGCGCTGCACAGCACAAGGTTTGGAGAGAAAAGCCTTGTGGCATACCTTTATACTCAGGAATTCGGCAGGGTAACTCTGATGGTTAATGCTGCCTTTGGCAGAGGGAAGGAAAGCAAAAAGGCTATCTTTTTCCATCCGCTAAATCTGATTGATACCGTTTTTTATAAGGCAAACAGTGAAACAGGCATGGGCCGATTGCGCGAAGTGTCGTCGGCTTATGACATTTCATCCATCCGTTTTCAAAACGTTAAGCGCGCCATTGCCGTTTTTTTGGGCGAAGTAATCTATCGGACTGTAAGGGAAGAGGAGAGAAACCATAGCCTGTTTGCTTTTTTAGAAAATTCAATCCTTGCCCTGGAAGCGATGGACGAAGGGGTGCAAAACTTTCATATCCTCTTTTTGGCCCAACTCTCTAAATACTTAGGCTTTTTTCCTGGCGGAACCTATTCAGCTGATACCCCATATTTTGACTTAAAAGGCGGAGTTTTTATAAGCCATGCACCCAACCATCCTGTATTTTTAGGCCAAGAGCAGAGCAGTTTGCTTTACAAAGCCCTGCACACAAACTACATGAACGCTTCGGATTTACAACTCAATGGTAAACAACGCAATCTTTTTTTAGGCAACATGCTCAATTACTACTCTTTTCATATCGGTTCATTCTCCGAAATCCTTTCATTGCCGGTATTGAAACAAGTTTTTGAAGACTAATTTTGCTAAAAATCCCCTGACATAGAGTAAATATGTAAAGGAACTATTTGAACATGGCATGGGCTTTGACACCTGAGGAGGCTTAATGAATTATCGATTTTTTTCTATATTTGTTCTGAGGCTGGTTATAGATATTTTAAAAATTTCGAAATGGTATTATTTACCCTACATTAATAGCAGATTCAATGTCTTTCATTACGTCCGTAGTTGGCTGGCTGAATACCAAAAGGCTGCATCAAATTGACCTGTTTCGGAAGTTCCCTCTCCAAACGCAGGAGGAGGTTCTTTTCAAGTTAATCGAAAGGGCGAAAGACACGCAATTTGGAAAAGCACATGGTTTTGCAAGCTATAAAGGGATTCACGATTTCCAAAAAAATGTCCCTTTAACCGATTACGATGCGCTTAAGCCTTATGTTGACAGGCTTAGACAGGGTGAATTCGATTTGCTCTGGCCGGGGGATATCCGTTGGTTTGCCAAGTCGTCGGGGACAACCGGTAATAAGAGCAAGTTTATCCCTGTGAGCAGGGATACGTTGGAAGATTGCCACTTCAGGGGAGGGAAAGACGTGCTGGCAATTTATACCGATAATAATATCGATTCTCGAATCTTCTCGGGCAAAGGGCTTACCCTGGGAGGTAGCCATCAAATAGATAATTTTTACAACACCTCATACTATGGCGACCTTTCGGCCATTCTCATTGAAAATATTCCATGGTGGGCCGATTTCATTAGAACGCCACGAAGAGAGGTGGCTCTCATCCCTGAATGGGAAAGTAAGTTGGAGCAGTTGGCCAGAGAGGCCATTAGGGAGAATGTAACCAACATTGCAGGGGTTCCCTCCTGGAACCTTGTTATGATAAAGTATATACTCGACTACACAGGAAAAAAGAACCTGCTGGAGATTTGGCCTGATCTTGAACTCTTTACCCATGGAGGGGTTTGCTTCACCCCATACAGAGAGCAGTTTCGCAAGGTTATTCCATCTCCCGATATGCACTATTTAGAGGCCTACAATGCCAGCGAAGGTTTTTTTGCCATACAGGACGAACCTTTACGCGACGATATGCTGCTTATGCTCGATTATGGAATTTTTTACGAGTTTATCCCTTTGGAGCAGATGAATAGCCCCAATCCCAAGGCCTATACTGTTGCCGATGTGGAATTGAACAGGAACTATGCTATGGTAATTAGCACAAATTCAGGCCTTTGGAGGTATCTTATAGGTGATACGGTTGAGTTTACATCCACATTCCCGCACAAAATAAAAATTACGGGAAGAACTAAACACTTTATCAATGCCTTTGGAGAAGAGTTAATCATTGACAATGCAGAAAAAGCCCTGAAAGTAGCGTGCGATAGAACAGGTGCGATTATCAATGAGTACACTGCAGCTCCTATTTTTATGGATGAGAACAGCAAGGGGGCGCACGAATGGCTGATTGAGTTCGAAAAGGAACCCGACGATTTGAACTTTTTTATTGATACGCTGGATCGGACGTTATGCTCCTTGAACTCCGATTATGAAGCCAAAAGGTATAAGGGTATTACACTTGGCCTACCCGTCATTCGGCCCATGGGTAAAGGAACCTTTTATAGCTGGATGAAAAAAAATGGCAAGTTGGGAGGGCAGAATAAGGTACCCCGTTTGAGCAACAACCGCGAATACGTTGACTCCCTCCTCGAAACTTCTGAAGTTGAAACCATTTAGTATGGAAAAAGGCACTTCTGAAAAGTTTTTGGTAATTCTCCTTATGGGGATTTTTTCCTGTTTTACAGGGGTTTTTGCTCAATACCCAAGGTTAACAATCGATGCGCTTGGCAACTATTGGCATATTTCAAAAAAGGGTGTTCAAAAGCTAAACTCACAGGGAAAAATTCTAAGGCACTATTCAAATGTCATCCTGGGAGAACCAACCTTCATCGATCCATCCGACCCGTTTAAGATCATGGCTTTTTATTATCAAAGCCAACAATTGCTGTTTCTTAATAATGATGCGGCTGCCATTGGAAAGACTGTAAATCTCTACGATTTGGGCTTGGGGGAGGTGGTAATGGCATGCCGAAGTGCACTTGGAGGCGTTTGGCTTTACCATCGCGAAACGGGTGAACTGCTTCGGTATAATAGCCGCCTCGATTTTGTTGAGCAAAGGATTAGCCTGGATCAACGGTTTATCAAACACAATTCGCTTTGCATGTGCGAAAGCGGCGGAATCCTTTATGTGGGTGTCGACCATGGTGCAATCGCCCGTTTCGATACCTATGGTGCTCAATTAATACCCCTTAAGATTCCCAATGAGGGTTTTTTTAGGATTGAGACTAACTACCTGTGGGTTCAGAACAGAGGAGTATATTATAGATATTTCCTCCAAACCCCCGAGGCAGAACCGGAGATCTTCAATTGCCCTTGCAGTGATTTACCCCTCTCCATTGATAAGCGTGTTGTTTGCTTTGACGGGAGGGAATTTGTTTTTTGCGAAAAAAGCTTACCCTAACAGCATATTCCCCATTAAGTTTTTTATCTTTATCTGTTCGAAAAGGCAATCCTTGGAAAACGATTACTAACCTTTAATATATTTGAAAATCATGCATATAGCTGTTGCAGGGAATATTGGTTCGGGAAAAACAACCTTAACACGCCTCCTTTCTAAGCATTATGGCTGGAAGCCCCATTTTGAAGATGTGGATGATAATCCGTATCTGAATGATTTTTATGAAGACATGCAGCGATGGAGTTTCAACCTGCAGATATACTTCCTCAATAGCCGTTTCAACCAGATTGTGGAGATTCGCCGTACCGGCGATAAGGTAATACAAGACCGCACCATCTACGAGGACGCACACATATTCGCACCCAACCTGCATTCCATGGGCTTGATGTCCACCAGGGATTTTAACAACTATCTTAGCCTTTTTAATTTGATGTGCTCTCTAATCCAACCCCCTGATTTGCTAATCTACCTCAGGGCAACTGTGCCTACGCTGGTTAATCAGATTCAAAAACGGGGCAGAGAGTATGAGAAGAGCATCAGGCTTGATTATCTGCAGCGGCTAAATGAGCGGTACGAAGCATGGATAGAGAATTATAAATTGGGAAAGTTGCTCATAATTGAGGTGGATAATTTGAACTTCCCTGAAGTTCCTGCCGATCTTCGGTCGATTATCACCCGCATCGATGCGCTGATACATGGGTTATTTTAGGGCAGTGAATTTACCCTACCCCTTTTTTCTTTACCATCGGATATGCCATTTGTTTTCCATAACCTTGTAATTGTTTTTGTATAGCGATGTTCAGGATTTGGATTGCAGCCATTCTGATTACTTTATGCCATTTTGCTGTTAAAGCACAGTTGGAGGACTCGGCAAAAAAACAGAGTCTAACATTGATGTTTGTGGGCGATGTGATGGGGCATGGCATGCAGATTAAGGGTGCTTACAACGAGGAGACCGATACATATCAGTATGACGATGTATTTTCGAGAGTTTCATCAGTATTCCATTTGGCCGATATTACCATTGCCAACCTAGAGGTAACCCTTGCCGGGCCTCCATACGCCGGATATCCGCAGTTCAGCTCGCCCGACGAGCTGGTTGACGGGCTGACCAATGCCGGTGTTGACATGCTGGTAACAGCCAATAACCACACCATTGACAGGGGTAAAGAGGGCATTATTAGAACTATTAATGTGTTGAGAGACAAAAGCATTCCCTTCGCCGGGACTTACATGGACGTTTTAGACAGGGATACATCGTACCCGTTGATTATTGAGCGGAATGGCATACGGTTGGCCCTGCTAAACTATACCTATGGAACCAACGGTATCCCGGTGCCACACCCTACTTTTGTTAACCTTATCGATACGGCGCAAATTCGCACTGATTATAATAATGCCCTTTTGCATAATGTGGATGATGTTATTGCATTCATGCATTGGGGTGTAGAGTATGATCGTTCGCCTAACCTTGAACAGCTTATGCTAACCCGCTTTCTTCACGACTTGGGCATAAGGCTGGTGATTGGCTCACATCCTCACGTACTTCAACGCATGGAGGCATCCTTCGATACCGATACTACCGAGGGGAGGGTTGTGGTTTTCTCACTGGGTAATTTTGTGTCCAATCAGCGCCCGAGGTATAGAAATGGGGGTAGCATTGTGGCCATTAACATTGAAAAGGAGAATGGCATAACCCGCATTACCGATGCCGGTTACATTTTGGTTTGGATACACACCCCAACCATTGATGGGAAGCAGAGATTCCGAGTTGTGCCTGTTTCTCAGTATGAGAAAAAGGAGGAGTTTTTCAGCCAAGAAGATAGGGAGCTCTTCGACGAGTTTGCCTCCGATTCGAGAGAACTGCTCAATAGCGAGAATTATAATTTTCCAGAAATAGTCTATCGCGGTGGTAAATGGTTAATTCCTTGGAAAATAAGGGAAACACTAAACCTTTTTCCCATTCAAAGGGTTGAACCGTGGAAAACCATCCATTCCTATCCCAAAGATTTACGCTTGGGAGTATGAACGGTAATATAGGTTAATGCCTAATCACTATTTTTTTGGGCAATACATTTTCAACATGGCTTCAGCCGGTTGAAAGTTAAGTTCTACAGCCTTTTGAAAATCTTCGCATGCACCCTCGGTATCATGCACATTCATCCTGGAAATCCCTCTGTTATAGTAGGCTTCGGGATTTTTTGGATCCTTGAGAATGATATAATCATAGTCGGGTAAAGCTCCCTGATGATCGCCCAGAATGGCCTTGGACACAGCACGGTTGTAGTATGCTTGTGCATAGTTATTATCCAGCTCTATCACCTTGTTAAAATCGGCAATGGAACCCCTATAGTCCTTAGATAATGCCTTGGCAATACCCCTCCCGAAATAGGCTCTTGTGTATTTATCATTAATGGATATGGCCTTATTGAAATCGTTGATGGCCTGCTTATAGTTTCCCAGTTTAATGTGTGATCCTCCTCGCAAACCGTATGCTACATCATAGTTTGGATCCAACTTAAGTGCTTTATTGTATAGATCTAAGGCCTCATCGTTTTTGTCCAGATTACTTTTTGTCCATCCCAGTTGGTAGTAAATCTCCTTGTCATCTTTTTCATGGAGCAGAGCTTCTGTTAAATCTTTCTCGGCACCCGGATAATCCTGAATTTGAAACTTGAAGATTCCCCTTTGTTTATATGCATACCCCGATGCTTCAGATGATTCAATCATTTTGTCATAATCCGCAATGGCCCCTGCGAAATCATCAATGAATGCTCTGGCCTCGCCACGGGTTTGGAACGCTTCAAGGTTATGCCCATCCAGCTCTATGCTCCTGTTGTAGTCCAGAATGGCCTCGTTGTATTGATGTTGGGCAGCCTTAAGCAAGCCCCTTTGATAGTATGCTCTGGCACATGAATCGTTAAGTGCGATGGCCTTGTCAAAATCCACCATGGCCTTTTGGTAATCCGTTAGCTTTCGGAACGATATTCCCCTGTCAATATAAAAATCCGGGATTTCGGGGTTTATTTCAATGGCCCTATCAAAATCCACAATGGCTGCTGAATCCTTTGCCTGTGAGGCCAAGGCCAAAGCCCTGGCATGGTAAAACTTATCAACCTTTTTGTTGAACCGTATTGCCCGCGTAAATTTTTCTACCGCTTGTTCATAAAGGGACGAATCGGAAAGGGCGATACCCTCATTGTAATTCTTGACTGCTAGCCTGGGCCTAAGAATTATAAATACTGTTCCGGCAAGTAAAATGAGAATGATTAGAATATAGATTACCTTTTTCATGCTATCTGCTTTTAATTCAGGTGCAAAGTTAAACAAATTTGGACTGTGTAGATTATTTTTAAAAAAAATGCCCGTTGAGGTAACCAGCGGGCAGTATAAGAAATTATATCCGTTTTTTAATCAGAGAATTTGGCTGCGTAATACTCTCGATTTAGCCTGGCAATGTGCGAAATGGATATGCCCTTTGGGCATTCGGCCTCACACGCACGGGTATTGGTACAACCACCAAATCCCAATTCATCCATCTTGGCCACCATCCTTTTAACCCTTTCTTTGGCCTCTATTCTACCCTGCGGGAGAAGTGCCAGTTGTGATACCTTGGCTGCAATAAATAGCATGGCCGATGAATTTTTGCAGGCGGCAACGCATGCGCCGCAACCGATACACGAAGCAGCATCAAATGCCTCGTCGGCATTCGGCTTGGCCACAGGAATGGCATTGGCATCCTGAGCAGCACCTGCATTGGTTGAAATGAACCCTCCTGCCTGCATAATCTTTTCGAAAGCATGGCGGTCAACCATCAAATCCTTTATCACGGGGAACGAAGCAGCCCTCCAGGGCTCAACAACAATGGTACAGCCATCCTTAAAATCGCGCAGATGTAGTTCGCAGGTTGTCGTTTTGCCCTTCAGACCATGTGGTCGCCCGTTGATGTAAAGCCCGCAGCTGCCGCATATCCCCTCGCGGCAATCGTGTTCAAATGCGATGGGATCTTCACCCTTTAGAATCAGTTGACTGTTGAGGTAATCGAGCATCTCAAGGAATGACATTTCTGGCGATACGCTGTCAAGGTAATAGGTTTCAAATTTGCCCTTGCTTTTGGCATCCTTTTGCCGCCATATTTTAAGTTTTAACTTCATATCCTTTTGTGATTAGAATGGCAATAATAAATGACTTAGGTATAACTTCTCTCCTGAAGTTTGACGTATTCAAATGTAAGTGGTTCCTTGTGTAAGGTGGGTTCTTTATCGGGTCCATTGTATTCCCATGCAGCAACGTAAGCGAATTCCGAATCGATACGTTTTGCTTCACCTGTGTCGGTTTGGCTTTCCTCGCGGAAATGGGCGCCACAACTTTCCTTACGGTTCAAGGCATCAGTACAGAGCAATTTGGCCATTTCAAAATAATCGGCCACCCTACATGCCTTTTCCAACTCCTGATTCACCCCTTCGATTGAACCGGGTACCTTCACGTTTTTCCAAAACTCCTCCTCAAGCTCTTTGATTAATGTCAAAGCTTTTTTCAATCCCTCTTCATTGCGATACATACCGCAGTAATCCCACATGATTTTCCCTAAACGTTTGTGGAATGAGGTAACGGTTTCTTTTCCGTTTACTGCCAAAAGTTTGTCAATTCGTCCCTTAACGTTGTTGGCAGCCTCTTCAAACTCAGGGCGTTTTGTATCGAAGCGTGCAACTTTAATCTGATTGGATAGGTAATCGGCTATGGTGTATGGGATAATAAAGTATCCGTCGCCGGCGCATTGCATCAGCGAACTGGCCCCAAGGCGATTGGCACCATGGTCAGAAAAATTAGATTCGCCTATGGCGAAGAGGCCGGGAATGGTGGTCATCAGGTTGTAGTCAACCCACAGTCCGCCCATGGTGTAGTGTCCTGCAGGGTAAATACGCATGGGGGTATTGTAGGGCGATTCGCCGGTAATCTTCTCGTACATTTCGAAAAGATTGCCATACTTGTTTTCTATGGCTTTTGCCCCCTGTTTTTGAATGGCATCCCGAAAATCGAGGTAAACCGACAAGCCCGTATCGCCCACTCCGTAGCCGGCATCGCATCGCTCTTTCGCTGCCCTCGAGGCAACATCGCGGGGAACAAGGTTCCCAAAAGCAGGGTAACGGCGTTCGAGGTAGTAATCACGATCCTCTTCGGGGATATCGTTGGGGTTGCGCTTATCGCCCTTTTCTTTGGGGACCCATACCCGCCCGTCGTTCCTCAGCGATTCGCTCATAAGGGTGAGTTTACTCTGAAACTCATTGAGAACGGGAATTGAGGTGGGATGGATTTGAATGAAACTTGGGTTGGCAAAGAGGGCTCCCTTTTTATATGCCTTCCAGGCAGCAGATCCATTGGAGTTAACCGCCAGAGTTGACAGGTAGTATATCGTGCCGTAACCACCCGTGGCCAGAACAACAGCATGTGCTGCGTGGCGCTCGATTTCGCCCGTGATAAGGTTGCGGGCGATGATTCCGCGTGCCCTCCCTTCCACAACAACAATATCGAGCAACTCCCTACGGGAGTACATGGTAACGGTTCCTGCCTGAATCTGTCGGGTAAGTGCGCTATACCCACCCAAAAGGCATTGCTGACCGGTTTGCCCTTTGGCATAAAAAGTTCGGCTAACCTGAACCCCGCCAAACGAGCGGTTGTCGATAAGACCACCATAGTCGCGGGCGAAGGGCACACCGATGGCGGTGTAGTGATCGATAACCAGATTGCTCACCTCGGCAGCCCGGTAAACGTTCGCCTCGCGGGCTCTGTAATCGCCCCCTTTCATCATGTCGTAGAACAATCGGAAAACGCTATCGCCATCGTTCTTGTAGTTTTTGGCAGCATTTATACCACCCTGAGCTGCAACAGAGTGAGCACGTCGTGGGGTGTCCTGATAGCAAAAGACTTTAACATTATAGCCCAACTCTCCAAGGGTTGATGCGGCCCCCGATCCGGCCAAACCTGTTCCCACAACAATTATATCCAACTTTTTCCTATTCGCGGGATTTACCAATTTTAGTGATGCTTTATGCCTTGTCCATTTTTCAGCAAGGGGACCATCGGGTATTTTAGCGTTGAGTTTATTCATGGTGGTGTTTTTTTCAGTGAGGAATATCCAATACGTTACTATTCACAAATTAGCCGTACTTAACGTGCAAACCAAAAGTAGATGGGGATTATGGTAAAGCCAACGGCAACAATAACGGCATAAACATACGCAAATGATTCTAACCTGTTCAACCACTTGTTGTTATTTAGTCCAATGGTGTGAAAAGCGCTCCAAAAACCGTGGCTTAAATGCAGGCCAAGGAGAACGGCCGAAATAACATAAATAAGGTTATACCACCAGTACTTGGCAAAAAAGCTGGAGACAAGCAGATAGGTATTGTGCATTTCGGTTCCCTCTACATAGGGAGCTTCACCAAAACGAAGTTTCAGGAAAAAGTTAATCAAATGTAAAACCAGGAAAGCCAGAATGGCAAATCCGAGGATATACATATTCTTCGAAGGCCAGGTTGTAACCCGATTTGATGCCGTTTTGTTGTATCCAATGGGCCTTGTTCTTTGGTTTTTAAGCGTGATAATGGTGGCGTAAACAATGTGAAAGAAAAAACCAAATGCCAGCAAAAATTCAACAATCCTTAGCAGGGGAATTGTGGCCAGAGCATGCGCTGCTCTGTTGTATAAGGAACCATCCCCAACCAAAAGTAGTAGGTTTGTGGTAAGATGAACTACCAAAAAGAGCATCAGGAATAATCCGGTGATGCTCATAATCAGTTTTTTACCAAGCGAAGAGCTGAATATTCCACTCATAGTTAGTTTAATTTTTTTGGTCAACAAGTTAAGTTTTTCTCAGGAATAACAATGTTTTTAAGTGTTTTTTAAAACGTGTTTTTAAACATTCAGTAATAAGAAATTCTTTCAAAGTAGAGTAACCAAAAAACTATAAAAAGATGTTTAGGGCATATTCAGCGAATTAAAAACTATCCCATTAATTTCAAGTATTTATTTTTAATGGCTATTAGCTTATCTGCTGTTAGGTTCTCCCTATAGATTCTTACCAAGTCATTGATAACCCTGTTCTTATAAATGAATGCAGTTGCAGCATCGAAGTATAGCAATTCGGTATCGTATTTTACCTCCGTTGTAAGTTTTCGAAAGTCCTTCCATTCAATGCGTTCGGGAATTGTAAAGTAGCCAAAATTGGGATTTGCATGTTCGAGGTATGCTCCATCGCCCAGCGGGATCAACGAAAAGAATCTATGATTTTTAATCATAGCCATTTCGTTTTGGAATGATTTCACCTTCTTTTTAAAAATAATGCCATGGTCGCGGTAAAGCTCTTGCAAAATGGCAATTTGATTATACTTGGGAATATCGAATAGACGAATGACAGGACATGTTTGGTTAAACAGGGTAACATTTCCGGTTATGGCATCGATGGGGAATTTTACCCTTTCCTGAATGGTGAGGGTAATTCGTATGATCGTTTCAAGCGAAACGAATTCCTCGGTAACCAAATAGAGCACTTGTGGTTTTGTGGAATACTGAACCTGGCTATAGTAGCCGAAAAAGGGAGAGACGGCCTCTAATACACAGGTATTTTTAAGCAGCAAATCATTTTCTACACAGGATAAAGGCTCTTCTTTGGTTATGCCACCAAAATATTCAATTACATTTTGCCCGCTCATAGTTTGTGTGTTTTAGTTTTTTACGAAAAATTCATGATACGTAAAGAAAGCCACAATTGCACGGCAATCTCGTGTGTAAGACTCCTCCGTGAGGTTGCAGACGACTTAATGCAAGCTATGGATTACGATAAAAACTTCAGTCCATGTATTGCAACCGCATATCCTTAGTTGATTGAATAGACAAAAACTCCAGTGCAGTAAAGAACGTTTTTTCAGGCTTATATCCTGATAGTACAACTATTACAATGGCTTCACTGTGAGTAGCCAAGTAAATAGTAAAGAAAACACATGGATCACATTTAACAAATATATAATTCTTTTTTTGATTCAGGTATAGAGTGCAATAAAAACGTTCGTTTTGCCTATGAGTTGTTGTGGCATAAATTGCCATAATCACTCTGTAAAACAAGTTGGTAATAGTGTTTACAAAAAACTTATCCTGGCAATACCCGTTGAATTTGCCCCAAATTTTAAACTCTACCTGCTGCTTTAACGGTTATTATCCTCTTTTTTGAGAATGTCCATGGCATATAACAGGGTGGTGTCAATCCTTTTGATGATAGGGTAGTACCCCTCATTATCAATAAGGTTTCTGGCAATGGCTGCTCTTAACTGTGTTTCGATTAGCTCTTTAGATTTTTCAATTTGCGTTTTCTCGGGTTCGACGCCGCGCTTTTTCGAAAATTCAATAAAGCGATTGAGCAGATTAACCTTGTCCAGATATTTTTCTATGGCAACGTAGTCGTGTAGGCCGGACATCTCTTTTCTGTATGTGTCGGCGAAATCAAAGGCAAAGCGATAGATTAAACCTCTGTTGGCCACCATGTTAAAATAAGGGGTGATCCCGGAGGTATCCAGGGGAACGAAATAGTCGGGCATAATACCCCCGCCCCCGTACACAGTGCGCCCGCCGGGCGTGGTGTATTTCAGAGAATCGGAGAAATGAATGCTATCCTGTACCTGGAATTCGCCGTGTAAATATCTGTTGCTTATATCGTAGTAGTATTCATCGTCCCCCGGAGCATAGGGCTTTTGGATACTCCTGCCTGTGGGAGTATAGTATCTTGCTATGGTTAGCCTTAGTGCCGAACCGTCGGAGAAAAGAATTTGCTCCTGAACCAATCCCTTACCAAACGATCTTCTGCCAATTACGAGACCCCTGTCGTTGTCCTGGATGGCACCGGCCAAAATTTCGCTTGCCGAGGCGGCAAATTCGTCGATAAGAATTGCAACCTGAGTATTTGTGCATTGCCCCTTCGAATCGGAGTAGATGTTATGGCGTGGGCGGGCTTTCCCCTGGGTATAGACGATTAACTTCCCTTCGGGAAGAAATTCATTGGCTATGTTGGTGGCGGCATCAAGATATCCGCCATTGTTTCCTCGCAAATCAACGATTAGCTTAGTCATGCCTTGCTTTTGGAGTTTGCTAACCGCATCGATAAATTCTTTATAGGTTGTGCGGGCAAACCGCGAAATTTTAATGTACCCCATTTCGTCATCGAGCATTAAGCTGATATCAATGCTGTAAATGGGTATTTTATCCCTCACAATCTCAAATACCATGATTTCATCAACGCCTTTTCGGACAATGCCCACTTTCACCCTCGTTAAATTTGGGCCTTTCAGCAACTTAACCACTTCATCCTGAGGGAAACCAATACCTGCTACGTTTTGGCCATCAATGGTTACAATCCTGTCGCCAGCCAAAAGACCAATTTTCTCCGAGGGACCTCCCTGTACCGTGCTTACCACCACAATGGTATCGTTAGGCATATTGAAAGTTATGCCAATGCCATCGAAACCCCCGTCGAGAGGCTCGTTTACAGCTTTCAACTCCGAGGCAGGGATATATACCGAGTGGGGGTCGAGGTTCTTCAGCAGTACGGGGATAGTATTCTCAACCAAAGTGCTTACCGATACGGTATCTACATATTGGTCTTCGATGTACTTTAGTACGTTGGTGAGCTTATCTGCGCGTGGGTAAACCGTCAGGCTTGGTCTTCCGGGAGCCTGTTGAAGTTTAATGCCAATTACTATGCCTGCTATCAGTACAAGCGCCAACCCCAGTGGATAAATGATATCCTTTGGTTTATTGATGTATTTCATCAAAATCAGTGTTTTATCGGGTCGATCTATTGATTCGTATCAACCGATCCGGTTACTATAATTTAATTATTTCAATTTTTGCCCTTTTCAGCAAATCGATGCCTTCGGCAATGCGGTAATCGTCGTTGTAAACAACTCTTGTGATACCCGCTTGGATAATGAGTTTGGCACACTCCAGACAAGGGGAAGAGGTTACGTACAGGGTTGCCCCTTCGCTGCTGTTGTTCGATTTGGCTACCTTGGTTATGGCATTGGCTTCAGCATGCAAAACGTAGGGTTTGGTTTTACCCGACTCATCTTCACAGACGTTTTCAAAACCACTGGGCGTGCCGTTGTAACCATCGGAAATAATCATTTTGTCCTTAACGATAAGCGCACCAACCTGCCTGCGTTTACAGTAAGAATTTTGTGCCCATATTTGGGCCATTTCGAGGTAGCGACGATCGAAATCGGGCTGCTTATCTCCATATGGATATTTCTTCGATTCTTTCATATTGCGCTGTAACTGTACCGATAAAAATAGTTCTCTAAGGGTCAAAGGTATAAACTTTGCAGTGGTTTTAAACCGATTAAAATAAAAAAACCTCGAGTAATCGAGGTTTTTTGTACCCGGGGCCGGGGTCGAACCGGCACAGTATTGCTACCACTGGTGTTTGAGACCAGCGCGTCTACCAATTCCGCCACCCGGGCAATCACGTTAAGAACGTATCGGGCTGCGAAGATAAAAGGTTTTTTTGTTTTGCACAAGAAAAATTAAAGCATTTGTTAGTTGATCTCATCGGGCTTTTAAAAGGCTACAGATAATACAGAATTAAATATTAATTAACCAACTACGAATGTGTTCCAAGCCATTCTATTCAATCACGAACTAGTTTAAGCATGATACTAATTAAGAATTTGCAAGCACTTTAGTCTATCTTAAAATTTAACTTGATTTTTGGCTTAAAAAGGCATTAAAATTACGGAAGAGTCTGCCGGCCTCACGGCTCGATTAATTCCCGAAATTAAGAGAAATGTCTCTCTTGCTCAGGAAATAACATCAGCAAGTATTGAACAGAGTTCTGGTTCAGATCAAATTAGCTATGCCATTCAGCAGTTGAATTCGGTTACCCAGCAAAATGCCTCGGCAAGCGAGCAGCTGGTTGAATATTCACAGAAACTGAAGGAGCAATCGGAAAAATTGGAGATGATTATACAGTTTTTCAAAACCAGCTAACAACACATCATCCTTAAATGGCAGATTTACTAAATGAGAGGCAGAAATTGGGGATTATATTACATTGCCAATTACCCTTGGGCTAACGGTTTTTCGTACAATCTCACAGATCCCTTCGAGATCCATTCCGCACTCGCGATATAGTTCGGCCTGAGTGCCATGTTCAATAAACCTATCGGGAATTCCCAGACGGATAACCCTGGTTGTAAAACCATTATCGTTCAGCCATTCAAGCACAGCCGACCCAAATCCTCCCTGAATGGAGCCATCTTCAAGCGTGACAATAGTTTTAAATTTTTTGCCGATTCTTGCAAGCGTTTTCCCATCCAAAGGCTTTACAAAGCGCATGTCGTAATGTGCAACACTGATTCCCTCTTCACCCAGCTTATCAGCAGCCTTTGATGCTGTAATCCCCAAAGGTCCAAGAGAAAGAATGGCAAGATCATCACCTTGCCGAAGCATACGTGCCTGCCCCACGGTTATTGCGGTGAAAGGTTTTCTCCAGTTAATCATTGAGCCATTGCCGCGAGGGTAGCGAATACTCCATGTGCCCATGCCCGGCAACTGAGCGGTGAACATCATGTTGCGCAATTCCTCTTCGTTCATGGGCGAACAAATGGTAAGGTTGGGAATAGCCCGCATGTAGGAAATGTCGAATGCGCCATGATGGGTTGCACCATCATCTCCAACAAGTCCGGCGCGATCGAGGCAGAAAACAACAGGTAGGTTTTGTAGGGCTACGTCATGGATTACCTGATCGTAGGCACGCTGCATGAAAGAGGAGTAGATGTTACAGAAAGGAATCATGCCTTCGGCAGCAAGACCTGCCGAAAAGGTAACTGCGTGTTGTTCGGCAATTCCCACGTCGAATGCGCGCTCTGGCATTTTTTCCATCATAATGCAGAGAGAGCAGCCCGTGGGCATGGCCGGTGTAATGCCAACTATTTTTGGGTTTTTCTCAGCCAACTCAACCAGAGTATGCCCAAAAACATCCTGAAAACGGGGAGCAGCCGACTCTTCGGTTGAAATGGAAATCCGCTCTCCGGTTACTTTATCGAATATCCCGGGGGCATGCCAAAGCGTTTGGTTTTTTTCAGCCGGAGTAAACCCTTTCCCTTTAACCGTAATGCAGTGAAGCAATTTGGGTCCGGGGATATTTTTCAAATCGTTAAGGATACGGGTAAGGTAAACCACATCGTGCCCGTCAACCGGGCCAAAATATCGAAATCCCAACGATTCGAACAGATTGCTTTGTTTGAAGATGGTGGACTTAATGGCATTTTCCAACTTTTGAACCAACGATCGGGCCCCGGGACCTATGCCATCCAACTTTCCCAATAGATCCCAAACATCCTTCTTCAGCTTGTTATATGTCTTTGAGGTGGTTATGTCTAAAAGATATTCTTTCAGCGCCCCCACGTTGGGATCGATGGCAATGTTATTGTCATTGAGTATAACCAAAAGGTTGGTTTGCTTCGAGCCCCCATTGTTGAGTCCCTCAAATGCCAGGCCGCTGGTCATCGAGCCATCGCCAATTACCGCTATGGTTTGCCTTTCTTCACCTTTCAGATCCGATGCCATGGCCATTCCAAGTGCAGCCGAAATGGAAGTCGAGCTGTGCCCTGTGCCAAAAGAATCGTATTCGCTTTCGCTCCGCTTGGGAAAACCGCTGATACCCTTATATTTCCTGTTGGTGTGAAAGACTCCCCGTCTTCCGGTAAGTATCTTATGCCCATAGGCTTGATGCCCGACATCCCAAATTATCCTGTCGTTTGGGGTGTTAAAAACGTAATGCAGGGCAATGGTAAGCTCCACAACACCGAGGCTGGCTCCAAAATGGCCCGGATTGCTGGAAACGACGTCAATAATGAATTGCCTTAACTCCCTGCTTAATTGCACAAGGTCGTCTGTCCCAAGTTTTTTCAGATCTTCGGGAGAGTTAATTTGATTCAAAATAGAGCCTTCAAAATCCATGATTTAATCTTATCCGGCAAAGTTACAATAAAAAACACAATTAATGATAATTGCTGCAGTACGCGCTTCGTCTGATACTAAGTCAATTATTTATGAGGTTAACGAACTTAAAAGCCAATTGTTTTGTTGAGTTTATCTTTTAAATATTGAGATGAACAACAAGTATAATTATTTATATCTTTGTCAGCAACATGACACCTACACAGCACGAACCATGATAAACAGAACATTTTACCTGGGCATTGTAATCATAGCGGTTTTCCTTTTCGATTCATGCGTACCGGTTAAGGAGTTTCAAACCTTACAGGATAATAATACAAAGTGCGAAGAGGAAAGGGAGAAGTTTTCCATTGAGAACGAGTCGCTTGGAGTTAAAACTCGGGAATTGGAGGCCAAACTTAAGGTACTTACCGATGAGGTTGAGCGGCTTGTTGCCGACAGCGCGAAACGGTCGGTTGAACTCAACAGGCTAAAGGACGAGAATGAGAAGCTGACATCGAGGTATGGACAGTTGGAGGATTTACAAAAAAGCTTCATGTCCGGCAGTCAGCAGGAAACGCGTAAAGTTTTAGCCCAACTTCAAAAAACTCAGGAAGAGCTGCAGGTCAAAGAGGATGCCCTTAAGGAGTCTGAGCGCAGGCTGAACCTCAGGAGGAAGAATCTTGAGGAACTTCAAACTTACCTTGACCAGCTGAAAAAGGATTTGGACGATCGCAATGCCCGTTTGGTGGAATTAGAGCAAATACTTGCCCGCAAAGATTCTGCGGTGATGGCACTCAGGCGAAAGGTTTCGGATGCCCTGTTCGGTTTTGAGGGCAAGGGGCTGAGCGTAAAGTTGCAGAATGGCAAGGTTTACGTTTCGCTTGACGAACGGCTGATGTTTAAATCGGGAAGCCACGTTGTGGATGCCAACGGTGTGGCAGCCATGAAGCAACTTATCCCTGTGCTGGAGCAAAACCCCGATATCAATATTATGGTGGAAGGGCATACCGATGATGTGCGTTTCCCTGAGCGCGGAGAGCTGCTTGATAACTGGGATTTAAGCGTTAAAAGGGCAACCTCTATCGTGCGAATACTGTTGGATGGCACAAAAATATCGCCCGTTCGGATAACGGCGGCAGGCCGTAGCCAATTCCTTCCGGTTGACCCTGCAAAAACGCCTGAAGCCCGTCAGAAGAACAGACGCACTGAAATAATACTCACACCCAAATTGGATGAGCTGTTTGAAATTTTAGAGTCAAACTAAGAGCAGCCTTATTAGGATAATCAACCTGACTTGGGGGTGAAAGAGTTTTTCCTTTACCTGTCGCACCTGACTTTCAGCAGGGTATTAAACCTGCTCCTGTGTGGAGTTGGTTACCTGTTTTCGCAAATCCTGCGCTACCCCGTTGTTCTTGGCAAACCCTGGAGTGTTTCCATTGAACCTACAACCCGCTGTAATTTTCAGTGCCCCGAATGTCCAACGGGAATAGGAGAACTTGGCAGGCGGGCAGGCGATATGGCTTTGGATCGTTTTATCGATATCATTAATGAGATTGAGCATACGACTTTAACCGTTCTGTTGCATTTTCAAGGCGAACCATTGATGAATCCGGATATTTACAAAATGGTTGAATATGCTTCCTCAAAACGCATTATCACTGAAATGGCTACTAACGCTACGCTGCTGGATAAAGAGGCATCGGAAAAATTAGTGAAAAGCGGCCTGAAAAAGATTGTTATATCCATTGATTCGCCATCCGAAAAAGAGTTTGGAATGTACCGCAAAGGGGGGCAGTTGACCGGAGTGCTCTTGGGGATTGAGAACATCCAACAGGCTAAGCTGAAATATAAAACGGGGTATCCTTTGCTTTGCTTAGAGTTGCTTGCATTTAAAAATAATGTGTCCCGGATTGAGGATTTCGTCACGCTTGGCAAATCATTGCGAGCCGATGTGATAAGGGTAAAAACTGTTCAACTGTTAAATCTTGAGGATGCCGCTGACAAAATTCCCATTGGTACCAAGTATTGCCGTTACGAAAAACGGGTTGATGGAAGTATCGCTTTGAAGGGGAAAGCCAACTCACCTTGCTCTGTCCCTTGGTATAAATGCTCGCTAACTCACGATGGATGGATTGTACCGTGCTGTTTCGATAAAAGCGCAACCTATCTTTTGGGTTCAATTAACACACACTCGTTGAACGAGGTGTGGTATTCAAAACATTACAATAATTTTAGAAAAAGGTTAATCAGGCATCGGCGGCTTATGCCGGTTTGTTCAACCTGTCCTCAGGGCCGGGTTAAAATAGATTTCAACGTTGGGTGAATTGCCGTTCTGCATACGCGTTAAATGTGATCTGAAATAATAAAAGCAAAGCAAGAAAAAACCAATGATTGCGGTGTGAATAGTTCATTTTTAGGTGCATTGTGATAGGTAAGGAACCTGATTGCAGCTGCATTTTCCAAACGTATTTCCCTATGATAAAGCAACCTTTTCCCGCCAAATTATATCTGTGTTATAATATACTTTACTTATTTTTCGTTTGCTTAACATCTTGATTTATTGCATTCCTTTTAAAAAATAGTATTTTTGCCCTCTTAATTTCAAACCCAACTCAATGCAGCCATTCAGTCAAAGCAGATTTAGGCAAATAAATTGTATTAGCGGCTGGTTTGCTTTTGCAATAGCAGCCATCGTATATCTTCTCACCATAGAGTCCTCGGCCAGCTTTTGGGACTGCGGCGAATTCATTGCTAGTGGCAATAAACTATTGGTTGGGCACCCTCCCGGAGCCCCTTTCTTTATGTTAATGGTGAGGGTTTTTACCATGTTGTCACCAAGCAAGGAGTTAATTCCTGTTTTGGCTAATTCGCTTTCGGCTCTTGCCAGCGCTTTCACTATCCTTTTCCTGTTCTGGTCTGTTACTCATCTGGCGCGGAAAATGGTGAAAACCGATGACGGTAATTATTCCCTGTCCCAAATGGTATTGATTATAGGCTCAGGTTTAGTTGGGGCGTTAACCTATACTTTTTCCGATACCTTTTGGTTTTCGGCCGTTGAAGCCGAGGTTTATGCCACCTCTTCACTTTTCACCGCATTGGTTTTCTGGGCAATTTTAAAGTGGGAAGATGTGGCCGACGAACCCCATGCCAATAGGTGGATTATCCTGATAGCATACCTCATGGGTTTGTCAATTGGTGTTCACCTCCTGAACTTATTGGCCATTCCGGCCATCGTTATGGTTTACTACTTCCGTAAATATCAGGTTACTACAAGGGGCGTTGTCAAGGCTTTGGCATTGGGAGTTCTCCTTTTGGCCGTGATGATGTATGGGATAATTCAAGGTTTTGTTGTTCTGGCCTCCAAGTTTGAACTGCTATTTGTCAATGGATTTGGATTGCCCTATTCATCAGGTGTTTTCTTCTATTTTGCCGCCATTGCCGCCCTGCTAATTTGGGGAATTCGCTATTCGCATATTAAGGTTAACCCCATACTGAATACCGTCCTGTTGAGCTTTGCGGTCATTATCATTGGCTATATTTCATTCGCAGTTATTGTTATCCGATCCTCTGCAAAGCCGCCCATGGATCAGAATAGCCCCAACAATATGTTCTCGTTGCTGTACTACCTGAATCGCGAGCAGTATGGCGATCGCCCATTGTTTAAGGGGCAATCTTTCGATGCCCCTTTGGTTGACAGGCAGGAGGGGAGCCCTCAGTACATACAGAAAGATGGGAAATACGTTGTGGCATCGCGGAAGTCAAAATTGGTTTTCGATGATCGTTTTGTAACTTTTTTCCCCAGAATGTATAGCTCCGAAGCACGCCATGTTGAGGCGTATAAGCAGTGGACAAATTTTAAGGGTCATGCTGTTCGGGTTGTTGGGCGCGATGGAGAGCCGGAGATTAAATATGTGCCGACCTTTGGTGAAAATTTAAGGTTTTTCTTTTCCTATCAGTTGGGTCATATGTACTGGCGCTATTTTATGTGGAATTTCGCCGGAAGACAAAATGATATTCAGGGTAATGGCGAAATTGTTAAAGGGAATTGGATCAGCGGAATACCTTTTATAGATACTCCACGGCTGGGACCACAGCAGGATCTCCCTTTTACTTTTCGCAATAAGGGGCACAACAGGTATTATCTGCTGCCATTGCTATTGGGTATAGCCGGGCTTATTTGGCACTACTCCCGCAATCAGCAAGACTTTTGGGTGGTATCGCTGCTGTTTGTCTTAACGGGTATTGCCATTGTGGTTTACCTTAACCAAACACCCTATCAACCGCGCGAACGTGATTATGCATATGCAGGGAGTTTTTATGCTTTCAGCATTTGGGTTGGACTTGGAGCAATAGCATTGTTCCAACTTATTAAGAAAGCCATTGATAAAACCCCCGGAGCAGTGTTGACGGTTTTGCTTAGCCTGATCTTTGTCCCCGGCATCATGGCATATGAGAATTGGGACGACCACGATCGGTCGGGAGGTTACCTTGCGGTAGATTTTGCCAACAATGCCCTTAACACCTGCGAACCCAATGCAGTCATCTTCACCTATGGCGACAACGACACTTTCCCTCTTTGGTACGCCCAAGAGGTTGAGGGGGTGAGGAACGATGTGAGAGTGTGCAATTTGAGCTATCTGCGTGCCGATTGGTACATCGATCAAATGCTGCGTAAGGCATACGATTCCAATCCCTTGCCTGTAAGCATGACTTCGGACAAATATGTTGCCGGGACACGTGAGGTGGTATTGGCGCTCGACCGTATCCCCCAGCAAATAAACGTTAAGCAGGCGGTTGATTTTGTCCTAAGCGAAGACCCGAATACCAAACTCAATTCACCATTCGAGAGGAACCAGAAGGTTGATTTTTTCCCTTCCAGAAGTTTATACTTACCCGTAGATAAGCGCATTGTAGAGGAGAAAGGCGTTGTGCCCAAAAGTAAGATGGGAATGGTGGTTGATACAATGAAATGGCGACTCCCTACCAATTATGTTTTAAAAGATGGGCTTTTCCTTATGGATCTTATGGCTCACAACAACTGGGAGCGTCCCGTATGCTTTGCCATTACGGTTAGTTCGGATACTTACCAAAATTTAGATAAATACTTTCAGATGGAGGGCTTGGCCTACAGGATTGTGCCCATTGAGGCCAAAAGGACAGGGGGTAGGTATGGCACCGTGGATAGCGAAAAGCTGTATGAATTGTTGATGAACCAATATCTTTACAGGGGTATTGATGATCCCAAGGTGTATATCAATGAGAATAGCAGTAGGATTATTTCAAACTATCGCAATTTGTTTGGACGGCTTGCACAAGCGTTGGCTGATGAGAACAAAAAGGATTCGGCCATTCTAGCCCTCGATCGTTGCATGACGGTAATTCCTCCAAAACTGGTGCCTTTCAACTTTTTTGCTTTGTCTTTGATTGATGGATACTACAGGGCAGGAGCCAATGAGAAGGCTGTGGAGGTTTCGAAAATCTACGTTGATCAATGTGCCGAAGAGTTAAACTATTTCCTTTCTCTGCCCGATAAGTTGTTTAGAAAGGTGCAGAACGAAACCGAATTGAACCTTTACATACTTCAGGAATTGCATAAAATGGCCTCGTCATATGGGCAGAATGAGCACAAGGAGGAGATTGAAAATGTATATGGATTGGTTGCCCAAAAATATTCTTTTGAATAGTTTTTTATGATTAACCTTAGCCCTCCGAAGTTTTTTACTGATCTTTTTCCAAACCCCATTTGGAGGATGCCCGGTAACAATAGTACCGTTTATCTTACATTTGATGATGGCCCCACGGAAGGGGTAACTCCTTGGGTGCTGGATAAACTTAAAGAGCACAGTGCCCGGGCAACATTTTTCTGCTTGGGCAAAAAGGTGGAAATGCATCCTGATATCTATCAACGGATCCTTGATGAGGGCCATGCTGTGGGTAATCACAGCTATAGTCATCTTAAGGGGTGGGAAACCCGCACAGGTCAATATGTTCAGGATGTTGATTTGGCCGCCGATTTGATTAATAGTAAACTATATCGTCCTCCCTATGGGAGGATAAAAAGATCACAGTTCCGCATACTGAACGAGCGCTACAAGATAATACTGTGGAATGTGCTGAGCATGGACTATAACCGCTGGGTTACACCAAAGCGGTGTGCCAATATTGTGCTCAACAATATTCATCCCGGAGCCATAGTGGTATTCCATGACTCAAAAAAGGCTGAAAAAAATATGAAGTATGGCCTTGAGAAAACCCTTGAGGAGATAAAGAAAAGGAACTTTAATTATGGCTTGATCACCGAGGAGTCGTTTTTATAGTTTTCGCCCCTCCCTGCGTTTACCAAACTTTCTTTTGTAAGCATTGAAATGTTCCCTGTACCAATGCCTGTTTCCCAGGCGGGCAAAAACGTAATTCCTTGCGTTTTTATCAAATAGTGTCCTGAATGGGAGGACAACGTACTTTATCAGTGAGTTTATTATAAAGTGATGAAACACAAGTTGCCGATGGCTCATGGATAGTATTCTGTCGTGTCTTTTTATGAGCAGCGAACGGCTCCGGGTAAGTTTCTCGGGAAGGGGAAGATCAAATACCCTATACATCAATTTGAGGTATGCCATGCTTTTGCGCTCGAAGTGCTTAAAATGGCCTAATGCTTTGAAGGCATCCTCCCTTTGATTCAAAAGCAGCATGTCGTAAAGGTTTCGCAGCGAGACATCGGCATGGTAATGGGCGTTGTGCATCAGCTGCGAGTGTATGAAATTGTGAATGATTTTGTTGGTGTCGCTCATCACCCAAAAACCGGCATGGGTTGGAGACTCTTTTTTGGTTTCAAAAACCTTTTCCCCGGGGAACGATTTAATATAATGGTATTGTACGGGTAGCCTATGCAGTTCCACCCCTGCCATAAAATCTTCGCGTATCAGCACTGGGAAGTGCATGGTTGACGGGTAGGCCAATGGATTAAAAACCTTGTGCGTTTTAAATCCACTATCCATAAGAATCTGAGCGGCTTCTAACATTCTCTCGCCATCAATGAGAATATCCATGTCATAAAGCATTCTCTCACCCATGTCGTGGTATAGCCCATCCAAAATGTTCCCGACGCCTTTCATGAAAACACACCGAATCCCACTGCCATCGAGCAGTGCTTGTACATATTTTGCCTGATTGATAATACTGGTGTTTCGCTCCACGTTCATCCCATGTATTTGACTAAGGTATTGCGAGAGGTCTATTGGTAGATATGACAACAGCCGATTATCCCTAAGGGTAACATAAAGGGATTGGAGTACAAGGTTGTCGCTACCCACCCGTACCCATTTTTCCCAATCGCTTTTCTCCTTGGGCAGGTTTGTAATGACGGTATCAATCCTATCGGCCTTGACATGGAGTGACAGGATGAGCGAAAGAAGGTGGTAAATTTGTTTCTTGTTCATGGCTACTCTACTAACGAGCATAGTGCCTCAATGGCCTTATCGTTATTACCATATTCCAATCTGTGGAAATTCAGCGTGGAAAACCAATCGATGAATTGCTGTGCCCGTTTAATATCATTACCCACCCACGATTCGTTGAGGAAAAGGGCAAGAGCATCAAGCGTTGATACTTTTTCAAAAAGCAATTCCTTCTCCTTGCAATACTTGATGAACACTATATTCTTAACCTTCCCGTGAGTCACTTTTTGGTTTTCAGGGTTATGTTTGGCAAAGCCAATTTTGCCCTGTGAAAAGGTTTGGATTACCATGCCTTTACCCTTCATCAGTTCAATGGCATCGTTCTTAAGGGATAGTGCAGCAGGGAATGCATATACCCTTTGGCTGTCTGACTCAATGGGTACGTAATCATCGGAAAGGAATGTGAGCCCCCTTAGCATTAGAAGTGCTGCCATGGTGCTTTTCCCCGAACCTTCAGACGAAGTGAGGATTAGCACATTGTCATTTTTGGCCAATGCCGATCCGTGAACAAATGAAAGCCAGCCGTCCTCATTCTTATCGTAGAGATAATTGGTAAGTTCCAGGTAGAGTAAACGTTTTATCTGCCCTGATTCGTCGGCCAACCTGCATTCTCCGCCAGGGCCATTGATCCTAAGCGCATAGCGCTTTTCAAAGGGGAATACTTCAAGATTAAAATTACACCTGTCATGGGTATCAGTCTCAAGGTGGGCCAATGGCCAATGGATATATCGTTGGAGTTGTGGTGAGCCGTAGGTGATAGAAAACGATTTTCCCAGGTGGCTATAAAATCTTGTTTTCTTGCCTTGCAGCACATAACCCGAGGCTTTCTCAGCATTTAGCGAAAAGTTTGGTAAATCGAAAGGGGGATTGAAAAGGGCATCCAACGATTGGTAAATACTTTCGACCATGGATTTAGCCTTTTCTTCTGCCATTGAAAAGCGAGAGGCAACTTGGACAGTGGCGGTAACTTGTGCAATCCCTTGCTCATAAAAACAAAAGATGAGCCATTGCAGCTCATCAAATTGTACCCACTGATTGCTCGCCTCAATCCACAGAATATAGGCCTGCCCTATTCTCTTAACTATATATGCCACTTGTGGTGGTTACTGCTTTATTGTAACAAGGTTTAATCCCACTCCCAACCTCCACCGGGATCACCGGGATCGCCAGGGCTCTGGGCGTAAACCTTGGTTGGGTTATTCAGCAATAGAAACATGGTGGAAGCCGCAAAGGCAGCATACCCCATCTTACGAATGGCTTCCCTTCTCGTAATCCCCTCCTTTTCTTCGCGATCCCTGCCTATTTCTATTTCTTTGTCGTTCTTCATGATGCAAATTTATACAAATATAATGTACAATTAACAGTATTTTTTACTAATTACTCGCTAATTAACATTAACAAACCATTATTCACCATTTATTAACGTAAAAATACACTTTCTTAATTTATAACGATTCTTCTTGTGACTTTGTTTTTACCATCGCCGATAGTAATCAGGTAAACTCCCTTGGATCTATCCTTTAGTCTAATGGTCTCCTGAATGTTGCCGTCGGAGGTATTGAAATAGTTGTGGAAAATAGTTTGCCCAACGGCATTATGTATCGTAACACTTACCCTTTGTGACGATAAACCGCTAATGTTAATGTTTATGTCTCCATTTGTTGGGTTGGGATAAAGATTCAAAATCCACGAAGTGTGCGTATCAATGCCCGTAGGCCCTACGTTGACCACAGCACTATCACGAGTGGAACAGCCAAACTCGTTGGTAACCTCTGCCCAGACATCAAATGTACCCAGGCCCCATTCCGATCCCACAAAGAGATATGTTTGATTTGTTGAACCATCGAACCAGAGGTATTCGGCGAATCCTTCACCCGCATCGAACAGGTACTCTTCAGCAACAGTGATGTTTATATCATCATTGGCAAGAATAAACTCGGGGAGCGGATTTACGGTAACGGTAACCTCGGCGGTTGTCTCACAACCCGTGGCTGTGTATGTGGCCGTAGCAATATAGGTGGCGGTTTGTTCCGGGATGAACTCCTCCCCGTTAACCACACCATTGTTCCAGTCAAACACATCGGCATTGCCCGTGGCGGTTAGCGTAACGGGCTCGCCGTGGCAAACGGCAAAGTTGTCGGGTACTTCGATGGTGGGAAGCGGATTTACCGTAACGGTAATCTCGGCGGTTGTCTCACAACCCGTGGCTGTGTATGTGGCCGTAGCAATATAGGTGGCGGTTTGTTCAGGGATGAACTCCTCCCCGTTAACCACACCATTGTTCCATTCAAACACATCGGCATTGCCCGTGGCGGTTAGCGCAACGGGCTCGCCGTGGCAAACGGCAAAGTTGTCGGGTACTTCGATGGTGGGAAGCGGATTAACCGTAACGGTAACCTCGGCGGTTGCCTCGCAACCGGTGGCGGTATTCACTGCCGTTAGAATGTAACTTGTGGTTTGCTCAGGGATAAACTCTGCCCCATTGACCACGCCATTGTTCCACTCAAACACATCGGCATCGCCTGTAGCGGTTAGCGTAACCGATTCACCGTAACAAACGGCAATATCTTCGGGGAGGGAAATGGTGGGCAATGCGTTTACCACGATTACCTCCGGGTTTGATTCTGCATGGGATCCGCCAACCGAAACCATCACGCTATAGCTGCCCTCCTCAGTGGCATGGTAAGTTTTAAGGGTTGCACCAGCTATTGGCTCCTCGTTTTTATACCACTGGTAGTTAACCCCATCAACATCGGCTGTGAATGTTACATCAATGGCATCGCCTTGACAGTAGTTCAGATTATCTGTAGTGCTGATTGCCACCTCGTTAACACCCCTGCCAATATGCAGGAAGAACCTTCCCAGTGCCTCGGTATTGGCGGCAATGGTTGCTGAGTAGCTTTCGCTGCTAAGGGTGGTGAAAATACCTGTTTCCCTGTCTTCCAGCCATGCGGTGATATCCTGCGGTAAGGAGTTTGATACGGCCGAAAAGACAATTACTCCGCTTGAATTATTGGTAAATCCAAGAGGAATAATTAAAACATTTTCAAAATTATCGGGCAAAGCCTGAATGGCAAATTCCATATCATTATCCTCTTCCTGTGATGCACTGAAAAACCTAAAGTTAACATTGTCAGTGTAGAGCCCTGCGTCAAAACCTTTATCAATACCGTAAGTCATTTCGCTATTAAAGGCAATAGCCGTATTTAAAACCTTTCCGGAGGAATTTTGTGCCATTAAATCAACGATATGCCAATCCTCAACTTTATCGGATTTATAAAATGTTGGGTTTTCATGTGCCCTCATTCCGGATTCAAGGGTAACGGTTCCCGGATCAATTTTAGCCTTTACCAAGAACCCTTGGGCAGATGCCAAATATTTTTGGGATAAGCCGGGTACACCGTTAATCACTTGGTACTGACCGGAAGTTCCCGATGGTACCCAGATGTATAAACCTGAATATTGAGTATCAAATTGACCATTATATTTTCGGTAGAAGCCCCCTGTTCCCTCGTTGGCATTTAAGCCGGAGGCAAATGGGTTACCAATGGCATTCCAACCACTGCTGGTTTCGGTCCGTACCAACTCAATGGTTTTACTTGTGCTGGTTAAAAGCCCTTTATAAGTTATTGTTCCCGGAGAAGCAAGCCCAATGGCGTAGGTAGTTCCTGGCACAAGATTGCCTGCCTGATTTGCAGGGTAAAAGGATGACCATGTACCTGTTGTCTCAATGTAGTGCCTCATGGCATATACGTTATTGGTCGAATTGTATGCAAGCACTCCTGAGTTTTCGGCAATAAAATTTGCAATGGTTTGTCCCTCCACAGGGGTGGAAATTAGGTGGAATTGCTGCGTGCCCGGAACGTAACGCTTAACTGTAGCCGGTACATTTTCGGTATTGTGTATTATGGTTGCCGAACCATCTTCATCTGATTCTAGCACAAGCCCCTCGAAACCATTGTTGTTGTTAAGTGATCCTGTGCTGGTTATTTTGCCTTGCGGCTCAACAATAACCTGGCCTCTGATGCAAAGCTGATCGGTGGAGGTTAAATGTCCTGTTGACGAAATGGTAAGGGTTGCCCCTCTCGCAACATTGGTAATGTTTAACGATAACTGTCCGGATAAAACAGGAAAAACGGATTCCTCGTTTTTTCTGATAAGCACATTACTTCCTGCGGTTGGTACCCCGCTTGACCAATTCCCACTTTTACCCCAGTCTGTTCCGGAGTCCCCTGTCCAGTAGTTACAGTCGCTTGCTGGAAATTCATAGTCTTCCTGCCAAAGCAAGAAGGGGTATTTACCATTATCATGAGTATTAATGCCCCAAATCTGACAGGTGAAGTGCCAACCCGCATTGGTAAAAGTAGATTCAGTTTGCATCTGTGCTGTTGTACGGGCAGTGCCCCCTTGAGAGCCAATACTACCGAAAGAAGTTTCATCCCAAAAACTGTTGGTAATAGTACCAGTATTGCTAATACAGAATCCGGCTATGCTACCTCCTGAAATAGTACCCTGTGCATAGCAATTAGTAATAGTCCCTTCATTTTCCCAAACAAATCCACTTGCAATAGTCTCATCATCTGGGTCATCAGAAGTCTCAATGGTTCCTCTAAAATATGAGTTGGTTATATTCCCAGTGGAGGTATTTGACCCTACAAAACCACCCCCCGTAATTTCGGATATGTCAGAATCAATGTAAACGTTAGAATAACATTGGTCGATATAAGATGTGTTTCTTCCAACC
Source organism: Bacteroidetes bacterium ADurb.Bin008 (assembly GCA_002071445.1). Taxonomy (GTDB): domain Bacteria; phylum Bacteroidota; class Bacteroidia; order Bacteroidales; family Tenuifilaceae; genus MWFE01. Next base: position 63,669 of record MWFE01000024.1, read on the forward strand.
AATCCCCCGAAAACGGAACTTTCAAAAGAAGGCGTTAAAGAACCTTTTGCGTAACTTGTGTTAATGGTACCTTCATTCTCGCCTACTAAACCCCCACTACTGGTTCTCCCTTCTATAGTACAATTGGCAAAACAATTGCTTACAACACCGGAATTAAGATTTTTGCCTATCAAACCTCCGGTAGGGGTTCTCCCCGTAACGCTTCCCGTTGCTGAGCAGTTTTCTACAACTCCACGGTTATATGCAACCAGACTTCCCATGTAATTTCGCCCTGTTATGCTAACATCTGTTAATACTACATTTTTAATAACAGCTGTTGAGGATGTTGCAGCGAAAAGGCCCCGGTTAGCGTTTGTGCCAGTAATTTTTAAATTGCTTATTTCTTTGTTGTTGCCATCATATATCCCATTGAAAGGGCTACTCGTTGTGCCAATAGGTGTCCAATTATTATAACTCGTCAAGTTGATGTCAGCAGTTTGCTTAAAGTGGTAGCCCTCTGTAATATAATTACCGGTGATACCGGCAAGATGAGCGGCAGTAGAGATAATATACGGATCTGTAGCCGTTCCACTTCCCCCGCCGAATTGGGCGGAAGTGTATGCTGTGGCAATAAGAACGGTCAATAGGGTTAAGAAATATTTTCTCATAGCTTTATATTTTTAGTTGCCTTTTTATGCAAAAATTTCAATTACAAAAACAAATGTAAGTACAATATTTATTAAAAAATGGATTGCAAAGTTAATTAAAAATCTGATGTCTAGTTTTATTTAAAACCCAAACATTAACATATTTACGAATATTAATACCATATTGTTTCCGTTAATAGTATGTAATTACTCCTTAATTAGCAAAATGTTATTACAATAGGGTTTCAATACCGCCAATAAATTGTTTAACTAAATTACAAAAAAGTATTGAAGTTGTTCCCCCTAAAATAGTTCATTATTTCACAAAACTTTTCAAATTATTCAATGTTACTGATTGTATTGAGGCCTACGCCATGCAATAATTAGATTTCGTATTAACAGTTATGTGAAAATGTTCTTGGTTAAATATTGTAAATTACCAGTAAATTTCTACTACAAATTTAGTTTTTATACGGTAATCAGCAATTATTTTTTGATGAATGGCTTAATATAATGGATTAATAAACAAAACGATACAAAACAACGGGTTTGATAATATCGTATAAATATTATAATGTATATGTTATGCCAATGATTATTCATAACTTGTTGTATATTTGTTAGTTCATATTGCTGCTAATCATGAGAAGAAAGAGCCCAAATTTGAGACTGCTGTTTCTGTTGGCCTTCTTTATACTGACAGGAACCGTTAAAGGTCAAAGCATTTTTCTAGAATCGTTTGATGACGAAACCTTTCCGCCGATGGGGTGGACACAAGCCCAGGTGTTTGGGGTTGGACTATGGGAAAGAACAGCCCAAGGCTATAATCCAATATGTACGCCACGATCGGGAGAGGGGATGGCTTTTTTTGACAGTTATAAGACGGAGGTGGGAACCAGTGCTGTGCTAATATCTCCTGACGTTGACCTATCAGGTTTTTCTGGCTTAAAACTTCAGATATGGTTGTACAGGGATGGAGGCTCTTCCACTAAAAATGATGCGCTAGACCTATACATTAATACCATTAGTAGCCTGACGGGAGCCCATTTGCTTGGCACGCTCTACCGCCCTATTTCCGCCAATCCTGTTGTGAGTTCGCCCGGTTGGTACTGTTACGATTTTGATGTTCCCAACGATTACAACGGGGATACCAACCACATCCTGATTAAGGGTACAAGCCAATATGGGCGTAACCTATTCATCGATGATGTTCGGCTTTATAAACCCGTTGCGGGAAATGGCACTCCCACAAATTTTGCTGCTTCCAATGTCTCCCGTTCGGAGATGACCATTCAATGGGAGGATAACTCAACCAATGAGGATGGCTTTAGGGTTTATATTTCCACAGATGAGATAAGCTATACTAAGTATGATGATGATATAACCAGCACTACCAGAGAGGGGACGGGCGAAATCTATTCAAAAAACATATCAGGCTTGCTGCCTAACACAACCTACTATTTCAGGATTGCAGCATTTGTAGATATTGATTCGGAATACTTAGAAGGAGAGCAGGCAACCCTTCCGGCTGGTACCGTGGAATCGGAAGGCAGTGGCGATTGGAGCGATCCCGACACATGGAGTTCGGGAAGTGTGCCGGCAATAACCGACAATATCATTATTGCAGAGGGTCATACAGTCACGCTTGATGTTAATGGAGGTTTTAACCAGTTGACCGTTAATGGCAATCTCGCATTGCGGGGATATGAATTGAGTGGTATAGAAGTTACCATTGGCGAAACGGGCTCCCTTTACGTAATTGAAGGAACAACGGCCAACCTTATCATTACCGGAGATCTTAATAATCTTGGCAATTTGGATTTTTATGCCTCCTCTTCCATTTATGGGAGGATTACTTTCACCGGAACAAACTCACAAATACTGGATGCAGTTGGCACTACCAATATTGGTGATATGACGGTGAACAAGGGAGCCAGTTATAACCATATGGTCGAAATTATTGCCAATGGAGCATTCACCATAAAAAGTGGCAGTACTGATAGTTTCCTAACTTTATCCAATGGAACCATAAAAATATCGGGGAGTGCTTCCGTTCAGACGGTTATGTTCCCCTCCGGAGGATACGTTGTTTCGCCTTCTTCAGGTATTTGGCTAAATAACCCCAATTTTACGGTACTTGGACACACAACCGGTACCGCTATCGAGGGGTTTTTTAAACTTACATCCGGAACGTTTACCGTAGGGAGTTCCTCTATTTTTGCAATGACCGCACGGAAAGGTGCAACCATGATAATTGAGGGTGGAACGCTTAACCTTGCTGGACGTTTTTATTCCGATGAAGAATTCAATTTTACGCTCTCAGGAGGAACCATAAATACCGGGTTGTTTTATAACGGCACCACCAAGGCATCGTTTGGCATAACCTCGCCATCGAGTAACGTTACCATAACCGGGGGTGTGATAAACATAAAAAGTGCAAGTACAGCCGATACTCAGGAGGATTACAACGTACAGAGTACGAATCTCAATATCACGGGTGGTACGTTAAGGCTGGGAAATGCCGCTACTTCATCCCCCTATACATTTAGGATTCAGGGCAACGTCCCCAATTTGGAAATTGATAATTCGGTCAACCCCAAAATTGTACTGTTGAGTGGCACAACTAAAATATATGGCGATATAACTGTGGAGAGCGGAGCTGTTCTCAACACAAGGAACCACTCCATTCAAATCATTGGCAACCCAAATCAGGTGGGTGATATTGTTAACGATGGCCTAATCACCAATACATCGGCAAGCGGGAGCAACTATTTTACTTTTGCCGGCTTGCATGGCGGGCAAACACTTTCGGGAACAGGTACATTTGGAGATGTAACCACTCCTTTTGCGGCAATCAGTTTTGCCAACCCCGCAGGGGTTGTAATTAGCTCATCGGTGGTTGCCAACAGAATTGACCTTATAACGGGAATGGTAACCGGAGCAGATAATATTACCCTGGGTAATGGCGGGGTTTCAACCCCTGTGTTGCAAAGGGGAGGATTATCTTCGAAAGTAGTTGGTTCTGTTGACCAAACTCCAATATTTAACCCCGGAACAACATGCAGTGTAATCTATTCTCTTGGGCTTAATCCATATTCTACCGGATTTGAATTACCTGAAGATTTGCAGGGTACTTTGGAAATGGCTTCTAATGTGGATATTACCCTGAACAGGGCAACTTCGGTAAATAGTATTTTCTTGTCGGCTTCAAATGCAGGGAACTTGATTACCTCACAATCCAAACTTCTTACAGTAAGTGGCACAGACCCTGAAGATGTGTCAATTGTTACCGGCAATACGGGTTATGTTTATGGTCCTCTTGCCCTAACACTCCCCGTATCTCTCGAATCGGAGGCCATTTACACTTTCCCCATAGGGAAGGGAAGCAATAACCATTTCGAATTGATAGACCCTATAACCAACGCCTTGGGTAAAACAATTATTGGCGTTGAGGTATTCGATGTGGCTACGGGTGGCAGCGCCGGAAATAACATTGAAGATGGAAGTTTGGGCAATCGCTATTGGAATGCGGAGATTATATCGGGCGAAGACAACTTTGTTGAAACAAAGGTTAGGGTTTCGCAGGCAAATCCAACCCTTGCACTCGATGACGGACTTGCAAGATCGGCTACCCTGACAGGAGAGTACGATTTGGTGAGCATTGATCAGCCCGTTGATAATACCATTACATCCGATCCTTTGACCGAATTGGGTTATTTTACCATTGCCAAAAAGGAGATATCGCAGGTTTACCAATCATCAACCACAATCCATCCCAATCTTGATATTGCCATGAGGGGTGATGCCAATGAGCTAATTCTAAGGATTGAGGTTGTTGCTGTGGGCAATCTCCCGGCCTTAGAGGTATCAAATTTTGATTTTAACACAAGCGGCACAACCGATTTGGCCGACATAGCAAAAGCCCGCCTTTTCTTCACGGGAACCTCTCCTGTCTTTTCAACAGTTTATCAGGTGGGTCAAACCATTGTAAATCCGGGCTCAACGTTTAGCATCACCCTGTCGGAGGAGTTGCAAGAAGGCACAAACTACTTCTGGTTAACCTATGATATAGCGGATGATGCAACCGAAGGAAATGTTGTGGATGCAGGGTGTATCGGAATAACCATTGGTGGTATTGAAAGAACTCCGTCGGTAACCGACCCTGTCGGCAATAGGCTGGTCAGAGCCTACATGTCAGGCAATTATCTGGTTGGTGTGGGGGGTGATTATGGCACCATAACCGAAGCCATTGAAGACCTAATGCTCGTGGGGGTTAACTCATCGGTTACCCTTTTGCTTACCGATGACAATTATTCCAATGATGAGGTGTTTCCCATTACTGTGAATAGCATTAAAAAATCCTCTCCTGACAATACCGTAACCATAAAGCCCGCTGCCGACGTAACGACCGAAATCATTGGTAATAGTGCTGATCCATTGATTATTATTAATGCAAGCAATTTCATAATCGACGGATCCAACTTACCAAATGGTACTACCAGGGATTTAACTCTTGTAAATGAAGACACGGATACTGCCAGCGGAGTTATTCGGGTAAATGAAGATGCTGACAATATCTACATAAGGAGCATAATGGCAAGAAGTGGGGTAACCACAGCAGGATACGGGATCTCGATGGATGGAGTGAGCAATGCGGTTATCAGTAATTGTAAAATTGAAAGGGCCAATGTTGGCATCCAACTATCCGGAGGATCAAGTGGGATTATCATTGAAGAGAATGATCTGGGGTCAAGCATATCAGAAAATAAAATACATACCATAGGCATTGATATTAGCAATACCACCGATTTTACCATTTGTAATAACACCATTTCGGGGATTTCATCCACTAGTTTCGTAACAGCATCGGGTATAGTGATTTCCGACACGTCCACGGATGGCCTTATTTATAGCAATACCATCAAAGACATAAAAAATGTGGCTACATTTGGCTATGGGTCAAACGCTTTGTGGCTTAGCTCAACGGAAATATCTGCCCAAATCCATGTGTTCAACAATTTTATATCCGACATTGCTTCTGCTGGAAATACCACTTGGGCAGTTAAAAGGAATGGGTATGGAATCGTTATTGATAATGGTGGCGGGTACCATATATATTACAACACCATTTATCTTAACACTGATCAAACCAAGGTATCAGGAGGAAACACTGCAGGGATAAATATCTTTTCCACCATTTCGCCAACTGCTTCCCTTGATATCAGGAACAATATCATTGTTAGCACACAAACCAAAGGCACTCGCTATGCTGTTTACAGTGAGGCACCAAAGACTGCATTCTCCGCCATTGATTACAACAATTACCATGCTCCCTCGGGCATAGGATATTTCGGCGGTGCCGTGCGTTCAACTTTAACCGAATGGAAATCAGCAACAGGGAAAGATTCTCACAGCTTGAATGTGCCTGTATATTTCACTTCAGCAACCGATTTAACCCCAATTTCAAATATGAATTGCGCCTTGGATGGGGCTGGAGTACCAATAGCCAGTATCTATGATGATGCTTTCGGGGAGCAGCGTGATGCCGTCAATCCGGATATTGGTGCAGTGGAATTCGCTTCGGGCTTGGCATCACCCGAAATTTCCGATGAATCCATATGTATTGGCGAGGATGTGCCATCGCTCACGGCAACCACAGTGGGCACGGCCAAGTGGTATTCTGATGACCAGTTGCAAACGCTGATCCATACAGGCAATATACTGGAAACAGGAGAAACCGGGGTGGGCAATTATACCTATTACGTTACCGATAATCATGGCACATGTATCAGCGAAGCGGCTCAGGTTTCATTAAGCATTAATCCATTGCCTGACATTGATTTGCCTGACGATTTTGCCGTTTGCTTTGGCGAACCCGTGACCCTGACGGCCACCGGTGATGCTGATATGTATCAGTGGGATAACGATATCGAGAATGGGGTCGAGTTTATTCCAACAGAGACACTTACATATACCGTAATAGCCACCATTTCAGCCACGGGCTGCCAGAATACCCAGCAGATCACCGTTACTGTTAAACCCATACCTGAGCCTACCATTTCAACTATGGATAATCTTATCCACTGCCCGGGTGATGTGGTTAGTACTACTTTTACTGTTGATATTATTGGTGATAGCTATCAATGGCTGCGTAATGGTTTGGAAATACCTTTGGCCACAGGCGATGAGTATACGGCCACAGAAGCAGGTGATTACTCCGTTATTGTTACTGTTGATGAATGCTCAGGGGAGAGCAATGAAATATCGGTAAAAGTGATTGAAAACCCCATTATTAGTACTGTGGATAGGCTGGAGTATTGTGAGGGGGAAGAAATCAACACCACTTTTACCATAGATATGATGGGCGACAGCTATCAGTGGTTAGACCATGCTGTGGAAATTGAGGGCGCCATTGATGATACTTATACAGCCAATTCTCCCGGGTTGTTCTCGGTGGAGATGCTGGTGGAGGGATGTGTAGTCACAAGTAATGAACTGGAAGTTGTAGTTTATCCCATCCCTACACCCATTATCGACACCGACGATGCTCTGGCCTACTGCGAGGGTGATCCCGTTTCGGTAACCATGACGGTTGATATTGCCGATGGGCTGTACCAGTGGTATGTTGATAATGGCGCCATTGAAGATGCCAACCTGCAATACTACACGGCCACCGTTGCGGGTACATACTACGCAGAAGTCACTGTCAGCGGCTGTACAGGTATTAGCAATGCATTAGAGGTGGTGGTTAATCCCATTCCAATCCCAGTAATCGATACCGATGATGCGCTGACCTATTGCGAGGGCGATCCCATTTCGGTAACCATGACGGTTGATATAGCCGATGGGCTGTACCAGTGGTACGATGCTGAGGGAGCCATACCGGGCGCCACATTACAAAACTATGAAGCCACCACCGCTGGCACCTACTATGCCGATGTCACGGTCAACGGCTGTACGGGCACCAGCAATGCCATAGAAGTAGTGGTGAACCCCATTCCAATACCCTTGATCGATACCGATGATGCGCTGGTTTACTGCGAGGGCGATCCCGTTTCGGTAACCATGACGATTGATATAGCCGATGGCCTGTACCAGTGGTACGATGCTGAGGGAGCCATACCGGGTGCCACATTGCAAAGCTATGAAGCCAACGCTGCAGGAACTTACTATGCAGAGGTAACGGTTAATGGCTGCACGGGCATTAGCAATGCACTGGAGGTGGTGGTGAACCCCATTCCCACACCCATAATCGATACCGATGATGCGCTGGCTTATTGCGATGGTGAACCCGTTTCGGTAACCATGACGGTTGATATAGCTGATGGGCTGTACCAGTGGTACGATAATGAGGGAGCCATACTGGGCGCCACATTGCAAAATTATACAGCCACCGCTGCAGGCACATACTTTGCAGAGGTAACAGTCAACGGCTGTACGGGCACCAGCAATGCCATAGAAGTAGTGTTGAACCCCATTCCCACACCCGTTATCGATACTGATGATGCGTTGGCCTACTGCGAGGGCGAACCCGTTTCGGTAACCATGACTGTTGATATAGCCGATGGCCAATACCAGTGGTACGATGCTGAGGGTGCTATGCCGGGTGCCACATTGCAAAGCTATGAAGCCACCGCCGCTGGCACATACTACGCAGAGGTCACAGTCAACGGCTGCACGGGCATTAGCAATGCACTGGAGGTGGTGGTGAACCCCATTCCAATACCCATAATCGATACCGATGATGCGCTGGCCTACTGCGATGGCGATCCCATGTCGGTAACCATGACGATTGATATATCCGATGGGCTGTACCAGTGGTACGATGCTGAGGGAGCCATACCGGGCGCCACATTACAAAGCTATGAAGTTACTGCTGCTGGCATTTACTTTGCCGCGGTAACTGTCAACGGATGCACGGGTATCAGCAATGCAATAGAGGTGGTGGTGAATCCCATTCCAACACCAATTATCGATACTGATGATGCGTTGATCTACTGTGAGGGAGAACCCGTTTCGGTAACCATAACGGTTGATATTGCCGATGGGCTGTACCAGTGGTACGATGCTGAGGGAGCTATACCGGGTGCCACATTGCAAAGCTATGAAGCCAACGCTGCTGGCATATACTTTGCCGAGGTAACCGTCAACGGTTGCACAGGTATCAGCAATGAGTTGGAAATCATTGTTTTCGACTTGCCACAACCCATACTAATAATTCCCGATATACCGCCATATTTCTGTGAAGGCGATGATATTCAAATCGAATTCAGTGTGGACATTCAGGATGCCGAATATTACCAGTGGTTCCTCAATGGCAATCCAATTGAGGGGGCGAACGATTATCACTACACTGCTACTGCAGCGGGCGAATACTATGTTGAGGTTACGGTTAACGGATGTACTGGCACCAGCGACACCTACGCTGTTATCGTAATAGAAAGCCTTTCACCTGTTCTAACCACCGATGATCAGCTTACATGGTGCTCCAATGATGAGATTATCGTCAATTTTGTTGCTGATGTTGATAATCCAAGCGAATACCCTGTGGAGTATCGGTGGCTGCTAAATGGAGAACTCATAGAGAATGCATCGGGTAGCCAATACCTTGCCACCATGGAAGGACTTTATTCAGTTGAGGTTTCACCGGCCGAGTACACCTGTAGCTGGATTAGCAACGAGTTACAGGTGATTGTTAATCAAAGCCCGGTAGTCTCAATTGCAACCGATACGGTTTTCATAAAGATTAACGAAGAGTATTTATTTGATGCAGGTGAAGGCTATTCATCGTACCTGTGGTTTGATGAATCCACAGAACAAACCAACCTGTTTAGGGGAGAAGAGTGGGGTCTGGGGACATTCGATGTATGGGTTGAAGTATCCAATGAATATGGCTGCATTGCCCGTGATAGTGCTGTTGTTGTCGTGGGGCCACTCGGTATCGATTATCACTCCCTGTGGTCAATCAGCGTATATCCCAATCCGGCTAACGGAGACTTTTACATTGAAATTGATGGTGTACAAAAATCCCGACAGATGCAAATATCCATTTACAACGTTATGGGTCAGTTGGTATTTGTTGAGAAGTTCAACCCGTTGGCCACAGTTCACAGACAGAGGATTAGTTTAACAGATCCCGTTAAAGGTATATACATTGTTTCTGTTACGGATGGCAATTTAAAGTACAACACCAAACTTATCATAGAGTAAATTTAATAGGAAAAAAATATTAGGGGGGCTGATTGATTGATCGGTTCCCCTTTCATTTTTTTTAAAGCCGTTGATAATCCCGTACTAATGGATTATTTTTACGAAGCTATTTACCATTCTACTTTTTGAAATGAATGTTTTACTAATTGGCTCGGGCGGAAGGGAAAACGCCATGGCATGGAAAATTGCCCAGAGTTCAATACTCACTCAGCTGTACATTGCACCCGGTAATCCCGGAACTTCTACTCATGGGATTAATGTTGATATCAACCCATTGGATTTTGACAAAGTTAAGGATTTGGTTATATCAAAAAATATCGGTTTAGTGGTTGTGGGCCCCGAAGACCCTTTGGTTAAAGGCATTCACGATTTTTTTTCCATCGATAAGGCTTTAAAACATATCCCTGTAATTGGTCCAAAAAAAGCTGGAGCATTGTTGGAGGGAAGCAAAGATTTTTCAAAAAGATTTATGGTTAGGCACGGCATACCTACAGCAGCATTTCAAAGTTTTAAAGAATCATCGAAAAAGGAGGCGGTTGAGTTTTTAAACTCATTGACACCCCCTTATGTTTTGAAAGCCGATGGCTTAGCCGCAGGGAAAGGGGTGATTATTTGTAACACTTTGGGCGATGCCATTGATACCCTGAATGATTTCTTTGAAGGCCGTTTTGGTTCAGCGGGAGAAATAGTGGTAATTGAGGAATATTTGGGAGGAATAGAGCTGTCGGTTTTTGTGCTAACTGATGGTATGTCATATGTGATGCTGCCTGAGGCCAAGGACTATAAACGTATTGGAGATGGTGATACCGGACTCAATACAGGGGGGATGGGCTCAGTTTCTCCGGTTCCCTTCTGCAATGGCGCATTCATGGAAAAAGTGGTTACGAGAATAGTTGACCCCACCATTAATGGCCTTAAGTCTGACGGGATAGACTACCTGGGGTTCATCTTTATCGGACTAATGAATGTTGATGGGAATCCCTATGTAATAGAGTATAATGTTCGCCTTGGCGACCCTGAAACTCAAGTTGTTCTCCCAAGGATTCAATCCGATTTTCTGGAACTGTTGATATCCGCTTCGAAAAGAGAATTATCGGGATTGAAAGTTGTTTTTTCAAAACAATGTGCATCTTCTGTTATATTGGCTTCGGAGGGATATCCGGGCAGCTACGCCAAGGGCAAGTCAATAGGTGGGAGGCTCGAATCGGATGGGGCTGTACTATTTCACGCAGGCACTAAATACGGAGCCAATGGGGAGTTGATAACCTCGGGAGGACGTGTGTTCTCAGCAGTGGGCTTAGCCGATTCGCACGAAGAATCACTTGCCAATGCATACCGGTTGGCTAATGCCATTGAATTTAAAGGAAAATATTATAGAAAGGATATAGGAAGGGACCTGATGTTTTCGTCGGAAAAGTAATTTGAATGCCAAATGTTGTTAAACTATTTTAAACGGCCTTTGCCGGTAGTTTTTTCCTCCATAATTGTTTTGGCCATTTTGCTGTGGTTACAATCTTTTATTACAAATCAGTTAGTTCAGTTTAGCTTCGATAAGAGTCAAATGCCCCTGTATGCGCTTTTGACACAGTTGTTTAACGGGAATAATTACATTGCAAGGATTGTTGTTTTTGCCATTTTACTTACCATCTCTTTTTATTTGGTACACCTTAATTCAAAACACATTCTGATAAAGCAAAGGTCATACTTTCCCAGTTTGATGTATATTTTGCTGGCATCCAGTTTTTTACCATTACAAAGGCTTAATCCGGCAATATTTGCTTGCCTTCTTATATTAATTGCCATTAATTACCTTTTTTCTCTTAATGAGGGGAATAATCCACTCGATAATCTGTTTAAGGCGGGTATGTTTGTCTCCTTGGCCGTAATGTTCTACCTGCCTGTTTTCATATATATATTTTTGGTGTTTATTGCTGTCGGTGTTCTGAAAACCAGTACTTTTCGTGATTATGTTGTGGCGTTATTGGGTTTTTTGACCCCCTGGTTTTTCTATTTTTCTTATCAATACCTTGTTTACGATAACCCTTTGGCTCCTTTCCATATAATTGATGATGTTTGGCATTCAGGACGTACGACTATGGATTTAGGCCCTTTGTTTAAAATTTATTGTGGCTTCATTGGTTTGCTGTTCACCGTTGCCACTCTTTTCCTATTAAAATCGCTATCCAATCAAAAAATCCACATAAGGAAATACTATACCGTTCTCTTGTGGTTTGTAGCCATTACAATTTTTACCATGCTGTTTCTGCCTTCCCTTTCCATAGAAATGGCATATATAGCAGCCTTTCCTGTTGCGTTCTTCGTGTCCAACTATCTTTTAAACACGCACAATAGGTTTTGGCGGGAATTATTTCTCATCACCATGTTTGCCATGGCAATAGCCATGCAATTTTTTTAATTGCACGCAGTTGATTAACGAGAATTAAAACTTCTACATGATAAACATGGCATCGCCATAGGTGCCGAAGCGATACTTTTCGGCAATGGCCACTTTATACGCCTCAAACAAAAAGTTATAACCTGCAAAAGCAGATGCCATCATTAAGAGTGTTGATAGAGGCATATGGAAGTTGGTTATCAGCGAATCGGGTATGCTAAAATCATAAGGGGGGAAAATGAATTTATTTGTCCACCCCGAGAAAGGCTTGAGGCGTCCATCGGTTGAGACCGAACTTTCCAGAGTTCTCAGTACGGTTGTTCCAACTGCGCAAACCTTTTTACGATTGTCTTTCGCCGTATTCACAATTTTAACGGCATCTTCGGGGATAATAATTTGTTCCGAATCCATTTTATGCTTCGTAAGGTCTTCAACGTCAACGCTACGAAAATTACCCAACCCAACATGCAGTGTTATCTCTGCAAAATTAATCCCCTTAATCTCTAATCTTTTAAGCAGTTCTCTGCTGAAATGCAGACCAGCCGTGGGAGCAGCCACCGCACCCTCGTGCTTGGCATAAATCGTTTGATATCGCTCTTTATCCTCAGGTGCAACCTCTCTCTTGAGCATTTTGGGCAAAGGGGTCTGGCCCATACGATAGAGGGTTTCTTTAAAATCTTCATATCCTCCATCGAACAGAAAGCGCAACGTCCTTCCCCTGCTTGTGGTATTGTCAATTACTTCAGCCACAAGAACATCATCCTCTCCAAAGTAAAGTTTGTTGCCAATTCGAATTTTTCTGGCAGGATCTACAAGGACATCCCACAAGCGTTGCTCTTTATTGAGTTCGCGAAGCAGGAATACCTCTATCTCAGCACCGGTTTTTTCCTTATTGCCATAAAGTCGTGCGGGGAATACCTTAGTATTGTTGAAAACTATCACATCTCCATCAGAAAAATATTGTACAATGTCTTTAAATTGCTTGTGCTCAATGCTATTTGTCTTTCTGTCCAAAACCATTAAACGGGATTCATCCCTATTCTCCACGGGAAATTTTGCAACAAGCTCTGGGGGAAGGCTGTACCTGTACTGTGATAATTTCATTTTTAAAAAGAATTAATTGTTAATTAATAAAGCGAAAACAGAATTTTTATGATGTTTGTTCATTTAATTGTCAACATTACACATCGCTGCATATCAGTCAAATAGCGCAAGTGAGCCAATAAAACTTGCACTGTGCACCTTATACGGAAGAGTTTTCGATTGGTTACAGGTCGATTATTATTTTCTCAAAATTTTCAATTTTCATGGCTTCGTCAACCCTAAAATCTCCGCTTGCTGTTCTGCGAAGTTCGGTTAGATGTGCGCCAGAACCTAATGCGGCACCTATATCCCTTGCCAGGGCCCTTATATAAGTACCCTTACTACACCTTATCTTTAAGGTAAGATTGGGTAATGCAAAGTGCAAGACTTCCAGTTGGTGAATGGTTATGGGAGATGGGGCCAATTCCATGTCAATGCCCTTGCGTGCAAGCAGGTATGCCCTCCCCCCATCAACACTTTTCGCTGAGAAAAGTGGAGGCACTTGCATTTGAACCCCGGTTAACGTTGGCAAAACCCTATCGATAAGCTCTCTATTGATATGTTCCGTTGGGTAATCCTTGTCCTTTTGGGTTTCTAAATCGAAAGATGGTGTAGTTGCCCCAAGCGAAAAAGTGGCCACATACTCTTTATCCTGCATTTGAAACTCGCTTACCCTTTTTGTGACTTTGCCAACGCAGATAATCAAAAGCCCAGTGGCAAGGGGGTCGAGAGTTCCCGCATGGCCAACCTTAATTTTTTTCAAACCCAGCCGATGTTTAAGCACTGCCCGTACCTTACCCACCAGATTATAGGAGGTCCAACCATAGGGTTTGTCGAATAGAAGAACAACCCCTTCGTTCCAATCTGTATCCTTGTTAAAAGTAAAAATCATAGTATTTAATAGATTGACCAAAGAATGGCAACAGTGCCAATGGCCAAACAGTAAATGGAAAACCAGATCAATTTACCTTTTTTTACAAGGGTTATCATCCATTTGCAAGCAAGGCATCCCACTATAAAGGCAGCAATAAAGCCCACCACAATCGCTGGAACACCGGTGCCGGAGTCAGAAGAAAATCCCCCTTTGAGCATGCTGAGCATGTTTGCTCCAAGAATGGGTATTATTACCATTAAAAATGAAAAACGGGCCACCTCTTCACGACTTTTGCCCAGCATCAGTCCTGTTGCAATGGTTGCCCCCGAACGTGACAAACCGGGCAGGACCGCCACCGCTTGAGCAATACCGATAATTAGGGCATCCAGGAACCCAATGGGTTTTTCTTTCCGATGCTTGATGACCATGGATAACATCAGTAATAGGGCAGTGACAAGCAGCATGGAGCCCACAAGAAGCAGGTTGCAGGAAAATAGTTCTTCCACAGCGTCTTCGAAAAACAATCCCACTACGGCCACAGGGACCATTGAAAGTAGAATCAATAAACCAAATCGGGTTTCCCAATTCCATTGAAATCGGAATATCCCTTTCAGAATGGTAGCGATATCCTTGCGAAAAATCACAAGAGTGCTCAATACCGTTGCCCCGTGTACTGCTATGGAAAACGCAAGATTTTCCTTAAGCTCAACACCTAACAACACTTTGCCGATTTCCAAATGGCCCGAACTGCTAATGGGCAAAAACTCTGTTAATCCTTGAACTATTCCAAGAATAAGTGCCTGTAATAAATCCATGGTGAATGATTAGAGAGAATAAGGCTATGCCTTGGGTTTTTTCATGATGGCATATATTTCGAACAGAAACCCGAAAAGTACAATGATGGGTGCCAAGGTAATTCGCCTGAAACTGAATATTTCCTCATTAAAAACGTTTGGATCATCCGAACCACCCCCAATCATTAGGATAAAACCTAAAATAATAATGGCCAAGCCAATGATGAGCAGTTTATAGTTTTCTTTTCCCAATGGGAAAAGGTTGAGTTTGTCTTGGTCGGTGTTTATTGGATTTTGCTTTGCCATGATATACTGAGTTAATTTAAATATGAATGTCCAACGGGAAATTTAGTAGTAAAGGTCATCGGCTTTAAGCCGGAGATACTTGTTTACTGCAAAATATGTTGATAATAGGTTGACGATGATGCCTGCAACGATAACCAGTCCGAAAATTGCCGCTAAGAGTTCAACTTGCCCAAAGTTGATAACTTCGTAAAACTCTTGTTCCGCTAAGTACACAACGCTGACCAGCAGTAGTATGGCTAATAGCGATGCATAGAACCCATGGGTTATCCCTTTGGCTAAGAATGGCTTGCGGATAAAGCCCCAGGTGGCCCCCACAAGTTTCATGGTGTTTATTATGAACCGTTTGGAATAAACGGAAATGCGAATCGTATTGTTTATCAGTACGAAGGCAATGAAAAAGAGCAAAGCACCAAAAAGAAGAATAATGGCACTAATCTTTCGAACGTTATCATTTACAAGGTTAACCAAAGATTTTTGGTAGAACACCTCTTTTACCGGCCTGAAAGCCATGAGTTCGTCCTCAATTTTTTTAATGCTGTCGGGATTGGCATATTCGGCCCTCAGACGAACTTCGATGGAAGACGACAAAGGGTTGTACCCCAAGAATCCGATAAAATCTTCTCCCAGTTGTTCTTTTAGCTCCGTGGCGGCTTCCTCTTTGGAAATGTATTCAGTGGAGCGTACATATGGCGAAGCATCGAGAGTTTTTCTTAAGAAACCGGCCTCCACCTCACGCACATCGTCGTGAAGAATAACGGAGAATCCAATATTTTCCTTCACAAAATCCGAAAGACGCTTCGCGTTAAAAAGAAGAAGAAGCAGAATACCCAGCAAAAACAGAACTAAAGAGTTGCTGATTATCGACGAAAGGGACGAACTCCTTAAGCGCCACTTAATACTTTGCGGTTCCTTTTTCATAAGTGTTGCAAAGTTAACTCATTGGCATTAAATATACCTATGCCTCTTTAATTTTTTCATCTCTTCTTAATGCCGAGTATCCCGTATAGCATGCTCCCATTAGTAGCAATAGTATTAGTAAAGAGGAAGTTAAATCAACAAAGTGCCCTATGGTGAACATTCTGGGTTTAAACCTAAAGATAACCTCGTGACTTCCCGGTTGAAGCACCATAGCCCTCAGTATATAGTTGGCCCTGAAATAAGTGGCCGGCTTTCCATCGACAAGTGCTGTCCACCCTGCGGGGTAGTATATATCGGAGAAAATGGCCAACCGTGGGCTTGCCAGATTGTAGCTATAGATTAACTCGTTTGCCTTATAGTTAGTCAGTCGGATCCAGTCATTTCCATCGGGTGAAGGGTTGTAACTTTCCACCAAATGTGCAAATCGTTTATCAACTATTGCGGTGGTCGCCGGATCGAAATTGTTGAGAGCTTGAATCTCCTCATCAGCATTGTTGACCATGATAATCGAATCGGTAAACCATGCATTGCCTAATGCATCGGGGTTAATGCGAGCCACAGGCCCCTGTTCGCCCCTTTCAATTAGATATTTGGTGTTGAGCATGTTAAGTACAGCCATGTTTCCCTTCGTGATGTGGTGATTAATAATTTCCTGATACCGCATCAACTTTGCCCCATGGTAACCCCCTATTGACTTGTGAAAGTAGGATGTGCTGGCATCGTTAAAAGGACTGACGGTTAGGTTATACACCCTGTAGTATAGTGCTTTGTCAGCTAAGATCTGCTCATCGGCTTTGCTTGGAGAAAAAGGTTTTTCAACTTTGTTTATAGGTATAAAATTTTTACTGTTCAGGTAACGGCGGTTAACGACCCACATGTCGGAAACGATAAAAAGTCCAAGAAGGGCAATAAAGTAAGGGGGTTTAATCTTTTTGAAATAGAAACCCAACAATGCCCCTGCCCCAAGGAGAATAAAAGCCAGCGACCGCAAAGCATCGGCTTGCATAAGCGACTTTCTGTCAGATTTAATCGCTTCAAACAGGTCGAAGTAGGGCGTTCCTTGCTGTTCCGAAAGGAAGCTCAGTTCATGTTCGTTCAGAAAAGTTAGTACTGATCCGCCAAATAGGATAAAAAACAGGCACAATCCGCCGGTAATACCCAAGGCCCATTTAAAAGCTTTTAAAAATTCGGATTTTCCAACCTCCCCATCGTAAATCTTTTTAACTGCCATAATTCCCAGTAAGGGAATGGTCAACTCAGCAATGTAAAGAATCATGGACACCGTTCTAAACTTGTTGTATCCCGGAAAGTAATTGAAAAACAAATTGGTGAGCGGCATGAAATTGCGACCCCATGCCAGCATAATAGCGAGAATAGTTACTCCGAGTATGGCCCATTTATATGGTCCTTTAATCAGAAAAAGGGCAAGGAAAAACAGGAAAAACACGATAGCCCCTATATACACCGGTCCCATGGTCATGGGTTGCGGTCCCCAGTAGTTCCTAAAGCTGGCATTTAAAAATTCAATGGCCTGCCCATGCGGATAGCCATGTTTTCGGAGGAATGAATAGGCTTCGGAATTGGCCCCGGGAGCATCCATGGATGATCCTCCCATCAGGTTTGGAATAAGAAGATTAAAAGTTTCTCCTACTCCGTAGCTCCAATCCAGGGCGTAACCCCTATCAAGCCCCGATGCTTTATTCTCCTTTTCGGAGGTTAGTTCCGATGGTCCGCGGATTGAATATTTCCCCGACTCCCACGTGAAGTATAAACGTGAGAAGTTGGCTCCCACGGCCAGAAGAGCAGCAATCGCAAGAACCCCGATGGCTTTGGAAAAGCCAACATATTCCTTCTTCCTAATAACCCCTGCCAGATGGGCAATGCCAATGGCAAGCATGATAAAGGCGGCGTAGTAGGTTATCTGAACGTGGCCTGCATCAAGATTCAAGCCTAAGAACAAGGCAAACAGTGCCAATCCGCTCAGGTGCTTGCCTTTTAGTGTGAGTATTAATCCGGCAATCATTGGGGCTACGTAGCTGATGGCATGCATCTTAGCGTTATGCCCCGCTGTAATAATGATAAAAAAGTAGGAAGATAGCGCATAGGCAAAAGCCCCCACAATGGAAAGCCATGGATTAACCCCAAGAACCAGCAGCAGGATATAAAAACCAACGAGCGTAAAAAAAATTGTACTGGCAGGACGTTTGCCAAATTGCAACAGGTAATCAATACGGTTTAGCAGGTTGCCGGTGTACTTGGTGGAAATGAGGTAAGCAGGCATTCCGCTGAACATGCTGTTTGTCCAGAGTGGCTCTTCGCCATATTTTTCGCGGTGCTCAATTATTTCCCGTGCCGATCCTCTAAATTGCTCAATGTCATGTTGTTGTAATCCTTTCCCCTCCAGTAGCGGGAAAAAATAAATGTATGAGGTGATGAGAAAAATGGCAATCGCTATCAGATGAGGGTAAGAGTTTTTGAGAAGTGTTTTCATGTTAAGCAATTTAATGATTTCCAAAAGTAGTGGTTTTGTGGCAATAATAGGGGCTTATCGAAAATTTATTTCACACCGGGCAATGATATAAAAACAGTTGAACACTTTGTGTTATTGTACTTTTTGTTTCATTTTTGCAAAACGAAAAATCGTTGACATGAAACCTACACTAATTATCCTTGCTGCAGGCATGGGCAGCCGATACGGAGGGCTGAAACAGGTTGATGGGGTTGGCCCCGGTGGCGAAACCATTATTGATTATTCAGTTTACGATGCCCTGCGTGCAGGTTTTGGCAAGGTGGTATTTGTTATTCGCAAGGATATTGAAAAGGACTTTAGGGAAGTGTTCGGCAGGCGTTTTGATGGTCAAGTGCCCTATGAAATAGCATTCCAGGAGTTGGATATGCTTCCGCCGGGAATTAAGTGTCCGCCAGATAGGATTAAACCTTGGGGTACGGCCCATGCCGTATGGGTTTGTCGTGAGGTGGTTCAGGAGCCGTTCGCCGTTATCAACGCCGATGATTTTTATGGTGCCGATTCGTTTAGGGTGATGTCAAAAGTACTGTCCGATAAAAATCTTAAGGAAGGTGATTTCTTTATGGTGGGCTACCGATTGGCAAATACACTTAGCGATCAGGGTTCCGTTTCGCGTGGTGTCTGTACCGTCGATGCGAACTCATTTCTGTTGGATGTGGTTGAGCGCACCCATATTGAAAGGATTGGGGGAGTTGTAATGTATAAGAATGAGCATGATGAGTTAATCCCCGTTGATGATCAGTCGCTTGTGTCGATGAACTGTTGGGGCTTCACACCTGTATTTTTCGATTACATTGGTGAGATGATGCACGACTTTTTGAGCGGAAATGCGGCCAATCCAAAATCGGAATTCTACATTCCTACGGTTGTGAACCAGCTGATTAAAACCCGAATGGCAACTTGCAGGGTATTGCCTACTACCTCCCAGTGGTTTGGAGTAACATACCCCGGCGATAAGCCCATGGTAACTGAAAAGCTAAAACAGTTGACAGTAAGTGGCGAGTACGTTTCACCCCTATTCAAGTCAACAGCTCCATGATTGAGATTATACTGATAATGGCTGCTGGCATAGCCGTTGGTTATGCCATACGTGGTCGTAAGAGATTGGTAAAAGTTGTGGATAGGTTGACCATGTACTCAATTTGCCTATTGCTATTCCTGCTTGGCGTAGCCATTGGGGTTAATGAGTTGATTGTTAAAAATATGCATATATTAGGCCTGCGGGCTTTTGTTCTTTCTTTGGGTGGTGTCATGGGAAGCGTATTTTTATCATGGATTGCCTACAATTTATGGTTTAAGCCCAAATCCACGAAAAATGAGGAGTAGTATAGTAATCGTTTCGTTTTTTGTAATAGGCGTTTGTGTGGGCTTGATCCGATTTGTGCCTGATGCCATTATTCATAACGATTATAGCCAATGGGCCTTATACCTCCTGCTATTCCTGATAGGAGTAAGCGTGGGAGCTGACCCAAATTCTATTAAGGCCGTTAGGGAACTCAATATCAGAATAGTATTAATTCCGGTTATTACAATAGTAGGTACAACCCTGGGGATTGTTTCGGTTTACCTATTTATGAAGATCGATTTTACCGATGCCCTTGCTGTAGGGTATGGATTTGGATACTACAGCCTTTCCAGCATTTTTATTACGGAGATTCGTGGAGATGAGATGGGTGTTGTTGCCCTGTTGTCGAATATTTTCCGCGAGATTATCACCCTTTTGGCAGCCCCGGCAATGGCATTGTTTTTTGGGAAATTGGCTCCCATTGTTTCGGGAGGAGCCACCAGCATGGATACCACTTTACCCATTATAACCAGGAGCAGTGGGAAGGAGTATGCAATTATTTCGTTATTTCATGGTATCGTTTTAAGCTTTTTGGTACCAATCCTTGTTACTATTGTTTACTACTTTTGATAAAACTTTTTTATTAAACTTTAAACAAACTAAACATTATGCTCATGAAGAAAGTAATCAGTATCTCTTTTTTAATGCTTTTAGCATTTTTTGTAAAGGGTCAGACTACTGAAGCTGAGAAAACCCTTAAAACCCAAACTGCCGATACCACCGCAGGATGGAGTTATGGAGGAACGATTAACACTACTCTTGCCCAGGTTTCGTTGACCAACTGGGCGGCCGGGGGACAGAACTCCATTTCTGTCAATGGATTATTAAGCCTTTTTGCACGTTACAAAAAGGATAATATGCTTTGGGAAAACTACCTTGACCTTGCCTATGGAACTGTTAAACAGGGGGAAAAGGGAGACTGGATGAAATCGGATGACAAGTTCGATTTTACCTCTAAGTATGGGCAAAAGGCATCCAAAGCATGGTATTATGCAGGCCTTATTAACCTAAAAACCCAAATGACAGCCGGATATAACTATCCTAATACGGATGAGTATATTTCGAAGTTTTTGGCTCCGGGTTATTTATTGGGAGCAATCGGTATGGACTACAAACCCAGTGATATTTTTACTGCATTTATTTCACCAATCACCGGGAAAGTTACCATTGTTAACGATACAACCCTTGCCAATAAAGGAGCATTTGGCGTGGAGCCGGGTGAGAAAACGCGTTCGGAATTTGGGGGGTATGCCCGTTTCTTTATTACGTATGAGGTTATGAAAAATGTGACGCTGCAATCTAAACTCGATCTTTTCTCCAACTATTTGGATAAACCTCAGAACATCGATGTCAACTGGGAAACGCTGATTTCCATGAAAATCAACAAGTATATCTCTGCAACCATAATGACCCATTTAATCTATGATGCTGATGTTGACATAGTGATTAAGGAAGCAACCGCAAACGATCCGGCCGTAGTAGGACCAAGGGTACAGTTTAAAGAGGTGCTTGGCGTGGGATTCTCGTATAAATTTTAACAATAAAAAATAAAGCAAAATGGGATTTGTAAAAGAATTTAAAGAATTTGCCATGCGCGGCAATGTCGTTGACATGGCTGTTGGTATAATCATAGGTGCAGCTTTTGGAAAAATTGTTTCCTCAGCCGTAAACGATGTCATTATGCCACCAATAGGATATTTGATTGGAGGTGTGGATTTTACCGACCTTAGGATTAGCTTCAAAGCGTTAAGGGAAGGGTTGGATCCGGTAACCATTAACTACGGGGTTTTTCTTCAAACAATACTCGATTTTCTGATTATTGCTGTGGTTATCTTTGCCATGATTAAGTTAATCAACAGGTTTAAAAAGAGCGAAGAGGAAAAACCGGTTGAAGAACCCGCCCCAAGTAAAGAAGAGGTTTTGCTTACCGAGATACGGGATATTTTGAAAAATAAGTAAACAATCAGTTAAAGGATGCACCCCGGTTTCATGCCGGGGTTTTTATTGCTCTATCCATTTTTCATGGCCTTCCCGTGCATATACACATACATTTTTTGTAATTTTACCCTCGAAATCATTAGCTATGGCGGTTTATACGTGCGATTTTTTGGTTATCGGAACGGGTATTGCCGGTATCAGCTTTGCACTAAAAGTAGCAGAGTTTGGCAGGGTAGTGCTCATAAGCAAGGCCAGCCTTGACGAAACCAATACGGTGTATGCTCAGGGAGGAGTTGCTGCAGTAACATACGAACCTGATACATTTGAAAAACACATTAGCGACACCTTAATATGTGGCGACGGGCTCTGCGACGAGAATGTGGTTAGAATGGTAGTACAAGAGGCCCCCGAACAAATAAAACAGCTTTCGCAATGGGGAGTGCAATTCGATAGAACAACATCGGGGCAGTACGATTTGGCAAAGGAGGGCGGACACTCGCAGCATAGAATTTTACACCACAAGGACAACACGGGATACGTAATACAAAAGGCTTTGACAAGGAGGGCTAAGGCTCATAAGAATATCACCATCTTCGAACATCATTTCGCCGTCGAAATCATTACCCAGCACCACCTGGGGGTGAGCGTAAAGCGTAAAGACCCTGATATCACCTGTTTTGGAGCCTACGTTCTCGACCTGAAAACCCAAAAGGTACACACCTTTCTGTCCAAGGCAACCGTTATGGCAACCGGGGGTATTGGCAATCTATACCACACTACTACCAATCCGATAGTGGCAACAGGCGATGGCATTGCCATGGTTTACAGGGCTAAAGGTGAGGTTGATAACATGGAGTTTATCCAATTCCACCCCACTTCCCTCTATCACCCCGGCGAACGGCCATCGTACTTGATTACCGAAGCCATGAGGGGTTTTGGCGCTGTCCTGAAAACGGCCGATGGGAAAGAATTTATGCATGATTATGATAAGAGGGGTTCGCTTGCACCACGCGATATAGTGGCCAGAGCTATTGATAATGAGATGAAAACCAGGGGCGATGAGTTTGTATATCTCGACGTGAGCTTTAAAAATTCTGTTGAGATCAAAGATCATTTTCCCAACATATATCAAAAATGCCTTTCCATCGGCATTGATATTACAAAGGATATGATTCCCGTTGTGCCTGCAGCACACTACCTGTGCGGAGGAATTAAGGTTGATATGAATGGCGAGAGTACCATCAACCGCCTTTATGCCGTTGGCGAATGCTCATCCACCGGATTGCATGGGGCCAACAGGTTGGCATCCAACTCGCTGATTGAGGCTGTGGTGTATGCGCACAGGGCTGCTAAGCACATAGTACCCAAGTTGAATGGGATTGAAATCAACCACCATGTCCCCGAGTGGAACTACGAAGGGACAACTCACAACGAGGAGATGATACTAATTACCCAGAGTTACAAGGAGATGCAGGAGATAATGAGTAATTACGTAGGGATTGTGCGCTCTAATCTTCGGTTGGAGAGAGCCCTTGCCCGTTTGGAGATAATTTACCGCGAAACGGAAGAACTTTACAAAAAATCTATCCTTACCCAAAAGCTATGCGAATTGCGAAACATGATTAATGTGGGATATCTAATCATTAAATTTGCACAGAATATGCGTGAGAGTCGTGGCTTACACTACTCAATTAACTATCCAAAGGTTAAGGGCACAGAGTTTTAACAATAGGAGGTCTGTTTTGTTTTACCTGAAATATTGTGTGTTGATTGGTTAAGATGGCTGATTAATTACTCATTGTGAAATTACAATTTGAAAGAATGAATAGACTTATTTTTTTACTTACGCTCATGGTTCTGCCCCTTGGGCTTTTTGCCCAACAGATAAATGAGGTGATTTATGACGAGGATGCCGAACAGGATATTCTTTATGGCTATTGTACTATTGAAGCCTTCCGGAATGAACCCTTCAAGGCATGGTTCGAACCAGCCTATAATGATTATAAGCCGGATGAGGCAACGGTTGCCCAATTAAAAACTTTAATAGAAGGAATTGATATCAGAATTGTACTGGGTACATGGTGTAGTGATAGCCGCAGGGAGGTTCCGCGATTTCTCAAAGTGTTGAAAGCCATAGATTATCCTCTTCAGCGTTTAGAGATAATAGGGTTGAACAGATTGAAACGCGCTCCCCATGTGGGCATCGGTGAGGGCTATGTCGATTTTGTGCCCACGTTTTTCTTCTTTTCCAACGGTGTTGAGGTCGGGAGAATTGTTGAAACCCCTTACGACACTTTAGAAGCAGATATGATGCATTTACTGGAAAGACAAATTGGATTGTGATGCATCGTATTAGGACCGTATGTCGTCATTATTAAAACTCAATTTCAAAAAGGAAAGCAGTATGGATAATATGACTTCTCCCCCAACAAGGACTATGGGGTTTATTGGTATAGTATTGTCGGCTATTGCCATTGGATTGGCCACAGTGCCTTCATTCAGATTAGCTGCTTTTATCCCCGGAATATTGGCCATTGTTTTTAGCACAATTTCCGTATTTCAGGCCTCAAGAAACAGAAATGATATGGCGTTGTGCTTCGCATCCCTTGGGATTTCTTTACTTGTTAATATAATTATTGCAGTTTTGACATTGATTTCCGATGGGAAAGGTAGTGCAGATGGCAACACAACCGATTTTTCCGACAAGCATCATCTTTTTGAAATGAAAGAGGATTCAAAACCGGATAAAGAGAGCGATGATAGGGAAAAAACAACGGCTAAACTCGATAGCCTGGTTGAAAAACTTAAAAGTTTAGAGAGCGAAAGCGTTGATAATGAGTAGCAAATAGTCAAATTGTTGTTTTTAACAAGATTTTAAAATGGAAATTACCTTTAAATCGAAGGGCAACTTCTTCTCAATAGTGCTTTCATGGATGGTTTTTAGCGCTATCACATATGTTATTTTCATGGCATTCCATTTTGCCATTTATTTTATATTCTATTCGGGGAAGATTTCGCTGGGAGAGCATTTCTCGCCGGTTTGGGTTACGGCATTATTTTATTCACTGCTTTTACCTCTAACCATTGTCAATAACCAAAAGGCCAGGCAAATGATCATCAAACATGATGGTGAGGTAGATCCTGAGCGGATTAAGGACTTTTTTCTGATCAATCAATACTCTTTAGTAGAAGATAGCCCCGGGAAGTTTAGGTTTGAATCCAGAAAATGGTTCGACAGGCTTTTCAGCGGTTCGCGAAATGTAACCATAGAATACACCGACAATGAGGTAATCATAGTGATGCCAGCGAACAAGGTGTATCACGTTCATCACGGTTTCAGATTTGGTAAGATTTTCCTAAGGGATAGTTAGGGAACGCCCCAAATGAATTTGATCCGTTTAAATTTTAATTTATTACATCAGCCAATTTTAACTTCTCGCCAGCACGGATCCCCTTGGGAGTTTGCTGTAACAAGCTGCATTCGCAGTGGTAATCGTGTTGATAGTAAATTACATAGTTCTTTTCGTAGGCCTCCTCGAGAAAAGTCTTTTTTTCATCCATTGATACCAGAGGCTCCACATCGTAGCTGGCATTCCATACAGGGTGAATATGTGCCGTAGAGGGGAACAAATCGGCGGCATATACCAATACTCTGCCATTGGGCAGGTGGATAAGGGGTATAATCTGCCCGCTGGTGTGCCCGTTGAAAAACCTGATCTCAATGCCCGGCATGAGAAAACCTTCCTTTTCAACCAGGTTGAGCGCTCCCAACTCCTCAATGGGAATGATATTCTCGCGCAGAAACGAATCGGCCTCGCGGGGATTGGGGTTTATTGCCGATTCCCACTGGTTTTTGCTAATGTGAATGGTGGCGTTGGGAAAGGTTAGTTCAAACTCGCCACGGGCATTACGTTTGATGCTGCCACCGCAGTGGTCGTAGTGTAAGTGAGTGAGGATAATATCCGTTATGGCCTCGGGCTTATACCCCAATTTAGCGAGTCCATCAATTAGTCCAATATCCCCAAAAATGCTGAAGTGGCTAAAAAATTTTTCGCTCTGTTTGTCGCCAAATCCGTTGTCAATCAGAACCGTTCGTCCATTGGTTTCGATTACCAAAGAGCGTAAAGCAAGGGGGATAAGATTATTCTCGTCGGCCGGATAAACCTTGTTCCATAATAGCTTGGGCACTACGCCAAACATGGCTCCGCCATCAATCAGGAAGTTGTATATGTTAAAGTGCTGTACTTTCATTTTGCTGCGAATAATGGTTTTGGGTATAACAAACTTGTAGGATTTTTGATTAGCCAAACAAAAATATAAAAATTGGGAATGTCTAAAATAAAAAAAGGTCAACCATTCCGATTGACCTTAAACTGAGCGGGAAACGGGGATCGAACCCGCGACCCTTAGCTTGGGAAGCTAATGCTCTACCACTGAGCTACTCCCGCCTGTAATAATGATTTTAAACGCATGGTAAAAATAGTTACAATTCTGCTTATGCCAATGAAAAACGGATAATTTTTTATGCTCTTTGAAGCTATTAATGGCTCAATCATGATGGTATTGCCAGATAATCAGGTGTTTGCAAAACCGACGGTTGGGATATGGCTCTGTTTAACACCCTATGGTTGTGAAGCTGAAAGGTTTGGATATTTTTTCGGATTACATTAGGCTCATCTTTACTAACTTTAAAAACCGGAACAGGCGGATGGAATTAGAATTAAAAGAACTACTTTAGTGGTACGTTATTTTGTGCGCCAATTCAATGGCTTAAGCCGTTGAATGGATTGATAATCAGGATTCGACATAAAATGTTTGAGATATATTTGCGGGTATTGCAGGTGAGGATGGCATTGCAATGATTTGCCTCTTTAACCCAACTAATTTTATTCTATTATGGACAAAACATTGACAAACTTTTCTGACATTTCTATCGATGGTTTTTTTGGCAAAGCCGAAATTGGTTACTGCCTCGAAGCAGTTGAAGATCGGATTGCCAATCATAAAACAGAGAAAACGTATTCCCACAAGGAGGATTTGGAGGAATGTATTCTCCATAGCTTTGATCACTCGAAGTTGGTTAATACGCTTTCGTCGCTTACCCCATACAAGTTTCAACCCTACACCCTATACCGGATAATCAGTAATAGAGCTAACAATTACATGATAACCGTATTCTACAACGATATCACATCAGTAAGCCATACATCCGTTACACTTCCCGATATCGATGAGAATGTGGCCGAGATGAGGGAAAATGCCAGGGGGTATCTCTTCCGGTCGGAGGTGACGAAAAATCGCACTACCATTGTTATCAAAAGCATCAATTCGGCAAAAAGTACCGTGATAAACAATGTGGTGGAAACGTTTCAAAAGCACAACATATTCCCCGAATACATGGAACTATGGTATATCAAGGGACGCGACAAGAGGGTTAAATCGTTGTATATTGTCAAGTGCGTTGTCAACGAGGCCATAAAGCCAAAGGAGTTGCAATCGCTCCACGACGATTTTGAGCGCTACCTGCACAGGTATATCAAACCAATGAGTGTGTTCGATATCGTAGGCCCTTCAATGGTTGGACCCTCCAGCTCGCATACGGCGGGAGCCAACAAGATTGGGCAAATCGCACGGAATATTATCCTGGCCAAATCGCGTTTTGAAAAGACACCCGTAAAATCGGTAGGGGTTAAACTTCTGTCATCGTTTCGCGATACGGGGCCGGGGCACTACACCCCATCGGCCATTGGAGGAGGGTTGTTTGGGCTTGCGCCCGATCATCCCCAGATGTTGCAGCATGGCGATCCGTCGTATATCAATGTTCATGGAGTTGATTTCGGTGACTTTACAGCTCGGTTTTCCGGATATATTAAAGGCTCCGTCGATGAAGAACAGAAATATAAACCGGAGAACAACAACAATATTGCCGAGATTATAGTTGAAACTGAGGCTGAAACCTATACCATTACCGGCTTCTCCATCGGTGGGGGGAATGTAGAGGTTAGGTATCTTAACCAACGGCTTTCCACTCCTCTTTCAGGCAAGGAAGATTTCTATTACCATTCGGGGAAAATTTTAAAGTTTTCCGAAGCGAGGGGTTTAACCGGGGCGGAACTAATTCCTGCCATAGTGGCTGTATCGTCAACTGCCAACCCCAAGTACCTTATGCCGTTTAATTCATTCGAGGAGCTTAACCGGTATGTTAAACGGGAGCACAAAAGCCTGATAGAGGTTGTTCTGGAGGTAGAAAGGAACCTGCAGGGTACAAGCACCGAGGAGATTATGCTGAAAGTGGCCGAATATTGGCGTGTGATGAAGGCATCCGTAAAAAAAGGTATAAAAAGCAAAGAGTTATCGCTGCTGAAGCTTACAGGCAAGGATGCCGAACGGATTAACAGGCATGTACGAAAGCGTACTCTCTTCGACAATATTTACGGCAGGGCCACAGCATACGCTGTGGCGGTAAATGAAGTTAACGCCAAATGTGGCGTTATTGTGGCATGCCCCACAGCCGGTTCGTGTGGAATATTGCCCGGAGTGATTCAGGCCTACTCGGAAATGGAAAAACCCGAACGGAAGCTATTGTTAGAGGCCATACTCGTCGCTGGTTTTTTAGGGATGATTCTTTTTAACGATGTTACCACGGCCGGAGCCGATTATGGTTGCCAGGCCGAGGTAGGAGTGGGGTCGGCCATGGCGGCTGCAGCATTAGCCTATTTAGAGGATGGAACTGCTCCCAAGGTTGTACAGGCCTTTATTCTGGCTCTGAAGAATTCGCTGGGCCTTATCTGCGATCCGGTAGCCGGACTGGTGGAGGTACCCTGCGTTAAGCGTAACGGGGTGTTCGCTTCGGTGGCCATCAGTGCGGCGCTTATGGCGCTTAGCGGTGTGGAATCGTTTATCTCGCCCGATGAGGTGGTGCTGACCATGAAGGAAGTGGGCGATAAGTTGCACCAGGATTACAAAGAGACCGCCGGAGGCGGATTGGCTAAAACCCGCGATGGCAAAGCGGTTGATAGGGCATTTGAATCGGAGGTACGTCGGTTCTTTGGTGATAATTAGTGAGGCGTGATCCCGATCCCGACAGGCCGGGAGTCGGGAGTGAGCCGTAATCCCGACAGAGTCGGGAGTGAAACGGTGGATGGCTGTTGGCTATTAGCCTATTTCAGATTACACATTGGCGAATTAGCGAATTTGCATCTGTTCTATCTACAGCGCGCAGTGTTAAAAAAGGAGACTATTAGTGAAAGAATAGAAATGTGCGTGAAATTGTGTGTCAAATAAAAAAACCACCTACTGCAAAAATGCTGTAAGTGGTTGTGTTTGAAAGTGGAGGTAAGGGGAGTCGAACCCCTGACCTCTTGCATGCCATGCAAGCGCTCTAGCCAACTGAGCTATACCCCCAATCTTTTTTCCTTTTATGGCGCTCTAGCCTCCCGCCTCCAGATGAATCGGGATAAGCTATATCCTTAAAAAAGGGCACGCAAATATATAAATAATTTTAAAAAATGTTAATATCAATAACAATTCTCATCTCCTTTTCGTTAATAAACTACAGGGTTTACCTTGAATTTTCAAGAAACCTATAGTTTTTCAATCGGTTTGTTGGATTTTAAAAATTGAAATTTGTACCTTTATAGCCCAAAAATAATCAAACCATGGAACTCAAAAAAACACCGAAAGCTGATCTGGAAAAGAAAAAATTAATTTTTTCGGAGATTGGACTTGTCATTACCCTTGTGCTAGTATTAATGGCGTTTGAGTGGACAAGTTCCGGAGGCATAAAAACTGAATTAGCTCTAACTCAGGATGTAGTGATTGAAGAGGAGATGATACCCATAACGGAACAAGAGGAGATAAAAGCACCACCGCCGCCTCCACAGATTATCCAAACCATTGATGTAATCAACATTGTTGACGATGATGTTGATATTGATGATTCCTTTGACCTCTTTGACTCGGAGTACGATGAAAATGTCGCAGTGCGAATAGTTACCTTTCAAGAAGAAGAGGAGGAGGTAGAGGAAGAGCAAATATTTATTGTGGTTGAGGATATGCCTGGATTCGCTGGGGGTAGTAGCGATTTGTTCCGAGAATACATTGCCAAAAACTTGAGATATCCTGATATAGCAGCCGAGAACGGAATACAGGGAAGGGTTTTTGTGAATTTTGTTGTCGAGGCCGATGGAAAGGTTTCCAATGTGAGGGTTGTGAGGGGAGTGGACCCGGCACTTGACAAGGAAGCCATCAGGGTAGTTGAATCAAGCCCTAAATGGAACCCCGGAAAACAAAGGGGTAGGCCGGTAAGAGTACAGTTTACCTTCCCAATCATTTTTGTACTGCAGTAGCATTTTTTTATATAAGGCATTATATAACCCTGATGTAAATCAGGGTTTTTTTCGTGTAACCTATGGATAACCTATGATAAACAACGCCCGGCTCAATGGAGACAGGAAGTGTGAAAGATAAAGTTGTACTTGTTGGTGTGCAATTGCATGGGCAACCTGATGCAGTGGTTGATGAATACCTTGAAGAATTGAAATTCCTTGCCGAAACAGCAGGGGCTATCGTAGTGAAATGGTTTGTTCAGCGACTGGATTCTCCCAATGCAAGGTCGTTCATTGGACAAGGGAAAGTTGCAGAAATTAAGCAATTTATCGATAGTAATGGTATAACCATTGTTGTTTTTGACGATGAACTCTCATCGACACAGTTGCGAAATCTGGAAAGGGAGTTAGGGATTAGGGTTTTGGATAGGACCAACCTTATTCTGGACATATTTGCCCAAAGGGCAAAGACGGCTTATGCCAAAACTCAGGTTGAACTGGCACAGTACCAGTATCTTTTACCACGCCTAACAAGAATGTGGACACACTTGGAGCGCCAAAGGGGAGGGATTGGCCTCAGGGGTCCGGGAGAAACGGAGATAGAAACCGACCGCCGTATTATCCGTGACAGAATAGCCAAATTGAAAGCAGAGCTTGTTAAGATTGACAGGCAAATGGCCACTCAGCGAAAAAACAGAGGGAGTCTGGTTAGGGTTTCCCTGGTTGGATATACCAACGTTGGCAAATCAACCATTATGAACCTGTTGAGCAAGTCTGATGTTTTTGCCGAGGATAAGCTATTTGCCACCCTTGATACAACGGTGCGTAAAGTGGTAATTGATAACCTTCCCCTTTTGCTATCCGATACGGTTGGCTTTATCCGCAAGTTGCCTCACCAGCTGGTGGAGTCGTTTAAATCCACTTTAGACGAGGTGCGTGAGGCAGACATACTGCTCCATGTGGTGGATATTGCTCACCCAACTTTCGAAGAGCAGCTAAACGTGGTTAGCCAAACGTTGCACGAAATACAGGCCGATAACAAACCCATACTTTTGGTTTTTAATAAAATCGATGCTTACCAGTGGGTAGAAAAAAATGAGTTTGACATTACTCCAATAACAAAGGAGAATTTCAGCCTTGAGGAGTTAAAACGCACATGGATTTCCAAGAGTAATTCCCCCTGTGTTTTTATTTCCGCCAAGTATAGGGTGAATATTGATGAGCTACGAAAAAGTATTTATGGCCTGGCAGCAGAAATCCATCGGAAGAGGTATCCAAAAGACAATTTTTTGTACTGATTAATTGCCCGTGGGGCAAGTGGACATTGCGCATTATTTACCCACCCAGCCCCTTTCAATTATAAGTTCTGCTATTTGAACGGCATTGGTGGCTGCGCCTTTTCGAAGATTATCCGAAACAATCCAAAGGTTTAAACTCCTGGGTTGCGAGGGATCTCGTCGAATTCGGCCTATGAATACATCATCTTTTCCTTTGGAATATAGGGGCATAGGGTAAACATTATGGGACGGATCATCCTGAATGGTAATTCCTTTGGCATCACGCAGGAGTGAGAATACTTCATCCATATCGAATTCACTCTCAAACTCAATGTTTACCGATTCGGAATGTCCGCCCACAACCGGAACACGAACAACAGTGGGCGAAATCATTATGGATGAATCGTTTAAAATTTTTCTGGTTTCATCGATAAGTTTTTGTTCTTCAGTGGTATATCCGCTCTCTAGAAAGGTGCCACCATGGGGAATACAATTCAAATCGATGGGATGGGGGTAGGCCATCTCGGTTTTTTCTCCTGCTCGTTCGGCATACAATTGGCTTACTGCTTTCACCCCCGTCCCGGAAACCGACTGGTAGGTAGAGATTACTATCCTACGGATTCCATACCTCTTATGTAAAGGGGCAATGCCAACAACCAACTGAATGGTGGAGCAGTTTGGGTTGGCAATTATTTTATGATCGGCTTTGAGTATATGGCCATTCACTTCAGGAACTATAAGGGGAATGGTATCGTGTTGCCTCCAAAAGCTAGAATTGTCAATAACAAATGCCCCTGCCTCGGCAAAAAGTGGTGCCCACTCCTTTGAAACCGATGACCCTGCAGAAAAAAGAGCGATATTTGGCTTGGCTAAAACCCCATGCTTCAATCCGACAACGGGAACATTTTTTCCACGGAAAGTGATAACTTTACCAATTGACTTTTCGGAAGCAACGGGAATGATTTCGGACACATTGGGAATTCGTTCGTCAACAACTTTAAGCATCTCAGTCCCCACCAAACCGGTACTTCCCACAATGGCAATTCGCATGGTATCGCATTTTTTTATTTCTTTGTAAAAGTAATACTTTCACTAAAAACAATCACCATGAGAAAACTGGGTTTTATTTTACTCTCACTTTTGTACCCAATGATCATCATGGGACAAACGGTTTCTTACAATTTTGAAGATGGAAGCCTTGAAGGATGGATGCAATTTCCTGAAAACAGATGGGAAGCCCTGGATACCAGCCCCATAAATGGGTCATTCTCCTTGCAACACAATCACTGCTCACCCACAGAGAATGGCATCGACAGGATTTCGGTACCACTGCCTGCATGGGACGAAAACACGGGCAGTATCACCTGGAGATTTTTGCTGAAACACACATACGCCCCCTCTTCAATGAACCACTGGGTGGTGTTTCTGACATCGGATGTGGGAGCCGAAGGGATGATTGCTGCCGGCAATCCCAATGGCTATGCCATAGGCGTAAATTTGGTAAGTGCCAACGATATACTCACGCTATACCGGGTTACCAATGGGAGTTTTACTGCTATATTATCCACTGCAATCAACTGGGAAACAGATATTGGAACAACACAATCATCGGTTGGGGCAGTGGAGGTTGAACGGAAGTTCGACGGAACTTTTATAGTGAGGGCATCAACCGAGGGGTCGTTTGCTTCACTTCAGCCACAGGGTAGCGTTGTGGACACGGAACATGAGTATGGGGGATATTTTGGGATATACTTCCGCTATACCACTAACTACGCGTGCAGACTATTTGTGGACGATATTTCATTCTCATACAACCCTGCCAATTTGAACGAGCCAAATGCACAAGTGGTGGCTCCCACACAACAGGTTGAAGGGGGCATTATCAGTTCGCTGTTCACTGAAAGCGATCTGGCCACGGATATTTTTCGTTTTCGCATTGAAGATTTGGGCGATGCCCAGGCATTGCCAACCTACACCACAAAATTGCGTTTCAGCAAGGTTGATTTACCCAATGCAGCCAACTGGATGGAAACCATTGGTGGAATTAGGTTAAGAAGCACTACAGCAGAAATACCCATACTCTCCACATATATTTATTCCAATTCGATTGAGGTGAACGTTGACCAGTATGCCATGACGGTTAATAATAACTCATCTAAGGAATTTACCCTTTCCATATACCTCAATCCCGATGGTATTGCCGATGGCTCAGCCATCCAAATGATGGTTGACAACCAGGATCATGGATGGGAAACTCATGCTGCGGGTTCGGAATATCTGCCCGAATTCCCGGCTCAGGTGGTGTCGAATATATTTACCATTCAGGTTATTCCCACCCACCTGATTTTTCCCAATCCTCCAGTTCAAATATTGGTAAACGAGGTGTTCTCCATCACTGCTCATGCCGCTGATATTATGGGTAATCTTGCCACTAGTTTTGAGTCTTCCTCAGTTATCTTAAGTCTGGAACAGGGAGAGGGCGAACTGTTGCCTGTGCATGCATTGACAACCAATGCTGTTGGAGGCATTGCTACATGGGGAGATATATCGTACAACGGGAGGGATGTTTTCCGATTGAAAGCTACAACGGATGGCTTGGAGCAAGCGATTAGCGAAGAGATAAACGTCATTAACGATACCACATCACATGTTGCGGCTCCCGTAGCACAGCCTGAGGGGATGCCCTTGTCATCCACTATTACCACTCCGGGACAGGCGGTTGAGGTCTTTCGGTTTTTGGTTGTTGACAATGGCAACAACGATGAGTTGCCCACCGACGTTAGTCAGATTTTCATTAAACGACCATCGGGGGCAAACATGACTTCATACAGTGCAAGTATTGCCGGTGTGGTGGTTAGGGCCAATGGTAAGATTGTTTCTACCGGTCCCCCACAAATTCTGGCAGCATCCATAAGCATACCCATTCCCGAGGGCATTCTGGTGGTGGAAGACGGTGAAAGCGTAGAGGTATCCCTAAGTATTTATTTTAAAACCAGCGGGTTGGTTGATGGGAGCAACCTGCAGTTTATGGTTGATACCGGTGAACATGGATTTGCAGCTTATGAAAGCGGGTCAACGTTTTCATCGGTTTTTCCACAACCCGTTGTTTCCAATGTATTTACCATTGATGTTCAGGCCACAAGGCTAAAATTTTCATCGGTTCCTCAGCACGTAGGACTTGGAGAGGAGTTTTCGGTACAGGTTTCGGCTGTGGACGAGAATGGCAATCTTGACATTAATGCAACCGGAACGGTTACCCTATCGAAGAACAGCGGCACAGGTTTTCTCAACATCCCTTCGCCCAACCAGAATCTGTCGCAGGGTAAGGCTACGTGGACAAAACTGGTGTTCTATCAACCCAATCCGTTTACCCTGTTGGCCTCGTCCAGTAAATATGACGATGTCATTTCGCCGTTGATCTACTGTGCCGATTTCACCTCCACACTGGTATTGCCCGAGGCACCTCCTGAGGATTTAACCATAAGCAGTCTTGCTGTAGATACGCTGAGTGCTGTTGAAATTTTTCGGTTTAGCATTGCCGATGGTGGCGATACCGATGGCCTTCCAACCTACGTCACGCGGCTGGCCTTCCAATCTTATGGTTTGCCCACCGATATGCCTTTGAGCAAGGTTATAGAGGGGGTGGTTCTCTCGTCAAACGGAGAAACGATTGACATATCAGAGGTGACCATTTCGTCAACAACTATTCAGCTTGATTTTGAAACGGGTAGTTTGGAAATTGCCGATGGCGATACCCTTAATTTATCACTATCGGTTTTCCTTAAAAAGGGTGGTTTGACGAATGGCTCAACCATTTGCCTTTACGTTCCCCCGACAGGACATGGTTGGCAGGCCTCGCCATTGGGATCAGGGTTTATTACCGCTTTCCAGGCGGGATTGGTTGGGCCTGTGGCAAGCATCGAGGTAAAAGCAACGGATCTGCTCTTCGTTAAGCAGCCTTTCATGGCATTACCCGATATCCCCCTTGGGCTATGGGTGGGTGCAACTGATAGGTATGGAAATATTGACAATCAGGTTGATGGTGTGGCTGCCATAACCCTTGAATATGGCCCGGGCTCCTTCCAAACCAATTTCTACGAAATGGATTTTAACGAGGGCATAGTTCAGTGGAACGATATAAAGTTATCCTTATCGGGGATTTATCAGTTTAAAACCAGGGCCATGTTTGAGGGAATGACTCCACAGGCGGTTTCTCAGCCCATTTGGTGTGGTATAAGTCCCCATACATACATCGATGAGGATTTTGATTCCGATCCACTTTCCTTCAACCTTTACAACGACTGGATTGTATCAACGGTATCGCCCATTGAGGGCAATAGATCGTTGAAACACGGCCTGTCAGGTGTAGCGGGTATCAGCACCCTCTCCATTCCTCTTAACATTGGGAATATGGGAGCAAGCCCCATGGAGTGGTCATTCACCTTACGAAACGGGAACTGGGACCCCTCATCAGAAAACGCATTTTGGTTTGTCCTGGCATCCGATACCACATCAATAAAACCGGGTGATTTTAACGGGTATGCCGTTGGCGTGAACCTTTCGGGCTCTACCGATTTGCTTTCGTTGTGGAGGCTAAGTAAAGGTGAATCACCCAAACTTTTAATCCAGTCCAACTTCGATTGGGATGAGAGTGAAACCGTACTAATCAGAGTTAGCAGGTCGCCCCGTGGTATTTGGAGCCTTTGGTTCCGACCTGAGGAGGGAAATTCACCCATTCGCCTTGCCGGACAAATAGATGATACCCGACATTCAACGGTTGTCACCTGTGGCCCGGTTTTTAAGTTTACCGCATCCAGGGCAGGTGAATTTTGGTTGGATAACCTGAAAATCCATTCGGTAACCTTCCCGCCCGTTATTCAAAGCGTGCGCATGCTGAACTTAACCTCGTTGGATGTGACTTTTTCTACCCCTGTTGATCAGGAAGATGCTGCCAATACGTCCAATTATTCCATAAAAACGCTTGCCGGTAGTTCGATACCTGTTCTTGGTGCATATCCCATGGAGCATGACCACTCGGCGGTATCCATTCGTACGGATGCCATGCCATTGGATGACATGAGGCTGGTGGTAAAAGGCATTCACAATGAGAATGGAACCCTTACGGTACGCGACAGTATGGTCTTTGGTATGGGAGAGGGAGCGTTTGGCAGCGTGATAATAAATGAGCTTATGGCAAGGCCTTCACCTCCTGTGGGGTTGCCGAACGTAGAGTTCATTGAACTTTTCAACAGGAGTGGCTCACCCATGTTGCTGAGAGGGTGGAGGCTGAGGGGCAATAATAAATATGTCAATATCCCGGAGGTTACAATTGAGGGCAATGGCCACCTTATCCTCTGCGGAAATAGTGGGGTGGAGGCCATGAGCGAGTATGGGCCGACCCTTGGGGTAACTTCGTTCCCCTCGTTGCTGGTTGGTGGCATGTTTCTGGCTTTGTACAACG
Source organism: Bacteroidetes bacterium ADurb.Bin008 (assembly GCA_002071445.1). GTDB lineage: Bacteria > Bacteroidota > Bacteroidia > Bacteroidales > Tenuifilaceae > MWFE01. The sequence goes on from MWFE01000024.1 coordinate 100,750, forward strand.
AGAGAAATCAGGTAGTGTCGTGGGTTGAATACAACGACACCTGGTATGGCGATGATATCAAGAAGGCGGGAGGATACTCTCTGGAGCGTATCGATCCCAATAACTTGGCGGAAGGTAAGCCCAACTGGATTGCCTCCAACGACCCGTCGGGAGGAACTCCCGGAAGGGAGAACTCTGTTTTGGCCGACAATCCCGATGTTACATCACCACGGGTGGTCGAGTTGAAAGTTGTGAATCCATCGTTGATAGAAATTGGATATTCGGAGGCCATGGATAGTCTTTCCATTGCCATGGTTAGCCATTACAGCATTTCATCAGGAGTAGGCAATCCCATTTGGGCAATATCGCATGGTCCAAAGTACGACAGGGTAAGCCTTACGCTTGGCCAACCCATGCAATTGGGCGAGATTTATGAAATATGCTTCCATGAAGACATTGTAGATTTTGCAGGAAACGGATTGGTGACACCATGTATGGATATGGCCATTCCGCAGGAGCCTGCACCTGGAGATGTCATTGTAAATGAGGTGCTTTTTAACCCCTATGCGGGGGGAGTTGATTTTGTGGAGATATACAATAAATCCCGAAAGGTGTTTGATATAAGTAAACTTTGGATTGCCAACCGGAATAAAACAACCCTCAACCTCAACGAGTACTATCCGGCCTCGGATAGTTCCAAACTGCTCTTCCCCGAGCAGTATGCCGTACTGACGGTGAACCCGGGGCTTGTGGAACAGTTTTATTTCATTGAGAACCCTCAGGCCATGGTATGGACTAAAAAAATGCCATCCTATCCCAATGACCTTGGCTATGTGGTTGTTCTTGACGAATTTGGCACTGTCCTCGATGAATTTGGCTATACCGAGAAGATGCACTTTAAGCTGCTATCCAGCGTTAAAGGGGTATCGCTTGAGCGCATTCATCCCGATCTTCCCTCGGGCGATCCATCGAGCTGGCAATCGGCAGCGCAGGCTGCCGGATTTGCCACCCCCACGGCAAAGAACTCGCAGTATAGCGAACCCGCTGAGGGCGAGGACGAGTTTATCCTCACACCTCAGGTCTTCTCCCCCGATGGCGACGGTTTTGATGATGTCCTGCTGATTACATACAACCTGCCCGAGGAGGGATATGTGGCCAATATCATGGTTTTCGACTCGCGAGGCAGAAGGGTGAAACGGCTGGCCGCCAATATGACCTTGGGTACATCGGGTGCGTTGAAATGGGATGGAACCACCGATGAGGGTAGGAGAGCCTCCATAGGTGCTTACGTTGTCTTTATTGAAGCCTTTGACCTGAAGGGAAATGTGAAGCGATACAAGAAAACCTGCGTGGTGGCCACGAGGTTGGGAGGATAATAACCTTAGTCATCATGTTTTTTTAATCTTAATCAAAAGATTTTCAAACACTTCCCTGGAAGAAGTTCCTTGGTTCTTCTTAATGCATTGGATAATTTTTAATCCTCTTTTCTTAATGTTCACAAACACAAAAATTATGGCTCAAATTATCACAATTCTGAGCCGAAATTTCCTTTTAAATGATTAGTAACAGAACTTAACATGGCTTTACGCACCAAAGACATAATAAATCAAAATCAGTGGTTCTAAATTTTTAACGCGGTGTTGCATTGTAATACACAGCGCATTATGTTGTTATTTTCAATAAAATGAAAATCTATGTAATGCGTATATTTTTGCAGTGTTGATAATGGTTTTAATGGCCATTATCATTGAATCGGACTAAAGGGGTTATTAAAAATATTCCACTATTTTTGCAATCAATTTTTGGATTAGAAATATTTTACACATAATGCAATGACCCAGGAGGAACTTTTCAAAAAGCTTATTGCCCACAGTAAGGAGTATGGCTTTGTTTACCAGAGCAGCGAGATATACGACGGGCTAAGCGCTGTGTACGATTACGGACAGAATGGAGTTGAGCTGAAAAACAACATCAGGCAATACTGGTGGGATGCCATGACCCGCCTGCACGAGAATATTGTGGGGTTGGATAGCGCCATTTTCATGCATCCCCAAACCTGGGTGGCATCGGGTCACGTGGGAGCATTCAACGACCCCCTCATTGATAACAGGGATAGCAAGAAGCGCTACCGCGCTGATATTCTGATTGAAGAGTGGATTGCCAAGCAGGAGGAGAAAATCGAAAAAGAGGTGGCAAAGGCCTCCAAACGATTTGGCGACTCGTTTGATGAGTCAATGTTCCGCCAAACCAATCCCAGGGTAAAAGAGGTACAGGCGAAGATTGATGTGGTGAATGCGAGAATGATTAAGGCGCTTGATGCCAACGATCTGGCGGAGGTAAAAAGAATTATTGAGGATTGCGAAATAGTGTGTCCCATATCGGGTTCGCGCAACTGGACGGATGTGCGCCAGTTCAACCTGATGTTCGATACCAAACTGGGTTCGGTATCCGACGAGGCCAATACCATATACCTACGTCCCGAAACAGCACAGGGTATCTTTGTTAATTTCTTAAACGTTCAGAAGACGAGCCGCCTTAAGATTCCCTTTGGGATTGCACAGGTGGGAAAAGCTTTCCGCAACGAGATTGTGGCCCGCCAGTTTATATTCCGTATGCGTGAGTTTGAGCAGATGGAGATGCAGTTCTTTGTCCGCCCCGGCGAGGAGATGAAATGGTACGAATACTGGAAGGAAAAACGTATGCAATGGCACAGGGCTATGGGTTTTGGCGATGACAAGTACCGTTTCCACAAGCACGAGAAGCTGGCGCACTACGCCAATGCCGCTGCCGATATTGAGTTCAACTTTCCATTCGGCTTCAAGGAGGTGGAGGGTATTCACTCCCGCACCGATTTCGACCTCTTAAACCATCAGAAGCACTCGGGTAAAAAGTTGCAGTATTTCGACCCCGAAACAAACGAGAGCTACGTTCCCTACGTGGTGGAAACTTCCATCGGGCTCGACCGCACATTCCTTATGGTTCTTTCGGCGGCATACGCCGAGGAGAAAATTGCCAAGGAAGACGGTGGTGAGGATGAACGCGTTGTTCTACGTATTCCACCTGCATTGGCCCCGGTCAAGTTGGCCGTTTTCCCGCTGGTTAAAAAGGATGGATTGCCCGAAAAGGCACGCGCCATAATGAACGATCTGCAGGTTGATTTTGCCTGCCAGTACGAGGAGAAAGACAGCATTGGTAAGCGATATCGCAGGCACGACGCCATTGGTACGCCATTCTGCATAACCATAGACCACCAAACCACGGAGGACGATACGGTTACCATACGCTACCGCGATACCATGTTGCAGGAACGGGTGCAGGCTACGCGCTTACGCGAGATAATGGAAGACAAGGTGAGCATTAGGAAGATGCTCATGAGCATTAGGTAAATTGGCAGAACTGCACAATTATTTATACCACATTGATTTTTAAAACATTCAGGGCCAGCCTAAGGGCTGTGGTATAGTTTCCCGGTATAACCAAATGGTGATTCCCAAGGGGGTTGTTGAGAAAGTAATCACTCACTTTCTCTCCAATTTCCAGCACAACTTGTGTACGGCACACACTCTTTTTCTTGGGCTCGGTAACCAATCGTCCTGTGCCAACAAATGCTTTGGTAAGAGTATTGTTAAATCTGAAAAGTGTTACCTCATGGGCATCAATCTCGCCATCGATGGCCAATCCCTTACCTGTTTCGAAATGTGTGTCAAGAGAAAAATCTTTTAAAAGATTTGTGGGAACTGTGCAATGGGTTAGCAGTACTTTCTCACGGCTCACATGTGCAACGTTGGTCATCCAGGGAACCATGCCCGTCAGTTCCTTCAATAGCATCATCCCCGTTATGGCAGTGATATCGCCCTCGCATCCTGCTGGAATGCCATCGGCCGAGAGTTTGGCCAGGGCAAGGCATGCGGTGGCATTGCACGACTCAATCATGGAAAAGCACTCCACCGTAATGGCATTTAGGCCCAAGTTCTTTATCAGTTTGGATAACGCTTCGTAAACTTTACCCGATTGGATAACGGCAGCGGTATCTGCGTGGTTGAAGGTTGAAATGAAATCGGGAGCAATGCTCTTTTGCCCATTGATGTCAATGCTTTCCCAGCCTATATCCACCTGTTCAACTCCAAGCTTTGTCTCAATGATAAACGGGTTAATGGTAGAGTTCACCAACCATTCCGATGGCTTTCCCACCATTCCGAATTTCTGCCCACGTAAACGCCCCACGGCGTGCTTTGCCATGTGGAAAGCATCAACCGTCTCAGCCGACTTTGGATTATCCTTATCAAGCAGAATGCTTGAGATGTTGTTCTGGTTCATCCATGCTTTCACTTCGGTAGCTGCTGCCCACGAGTTGTCATCGGCCGAAGCGATGAGGAGGTAAAATCCATACTCCCTCACCGATTGCAAAGCGATGGCCTCCGAACCGCCCGTAAGAAAAACGAGGATATCGGGGTCCTTGTCCACAAATTCAACTTTGTCCTTGTGGAGCAACTTGGTAAGCTTCTGCTTTGCCTTGGAGAAAAGTTGCATATCGGTTGAAGAGTATGCCACAAGCTTTGCTCTAAGCTTTTCCATGATGCTTTCCTTTTTTATTGGTTAAACAAGAGCGGATGCAGGTTGCGAATATACAAATTTTGGAAAATCTAAATACCCCTGCTCTTGCCAATTCTATTCAGCATGACGAGGGCAATGGCCACAAAAACCATTCCCACAATGGCAATGAGGGTTGGGCTCTCGTTGGGAAGAATCAGCCAGCTGAGGACAGCACCCAGCACCGGAATGATAAATTTCCAGAAATTCAGCTCCGACACCTTGACCCCGGGGCGTTTGAGTAGCGTGTACCAGATGGATATGGCTGCGGCCGACAAGAAGCTGAGCCATCCCAATGATGCGTAGTATTCCAAAGGAAAGGGACCGGAGCGGTAACCCTCAGTAATAAGCCCAAGAACAAATAGCATGGCTCCGCCCAATATCATTGAAAATGAGCTGAGTATCAGTGGGGGTATTCGTCTTTTGTCGGCTGCCACCAGTATATTGCCAAATCCTGACATGATATTATTGGCAATCAGAATGATAATTCCAATTCCGATGCCTGCCGTTTCAGCCGCACTGCCAAATCCCTTTCTACCAATGCTGATAATGGCAATACCCACAAGACCCACTGTGATGCTAAGCAATTTCTTACCGGTGATGGTATCGCCGGGCATAAGGAAATGGGCAACAATGGCAATGAAAAGTGGTCCCGAACCTACCACCATGGCGCTGAGCGCACCGGGGACAAAACTCAATCCTTTGTAGAACAGTGCGTATTGCAGAAAGGTTTGAACGAATCCCAGAAGGATTAGTTTACCAATGTTATTCCCAACCACTTTCATTGTGGATTTGAAACCAGGGATGAATGGTAAAATCATAAGACCGGAAATGAAGAAACGGATGCCGGCAAACTGGAATGGTGCGTTGTATTTTAGGCCAATCTTAACCCCCACAAAGGCAGTAGCCCACAGCATGCATGCTATGATGGCCAAAAAATGGGTGGATTTATGTGCTGGTTGTGAGTTCAATTTTCTTTAAATAGTTTTAAGATTAACCCCAAGGCGAACTGCTTTGACTTTCATCCTGTACAAAACCGGCATACCGTTGGGCGATTAAATCCAACAATTGGATTATCTCCTCGGGTTCGTTGCTGGTTACCAGCTGCAGCCTTAGCTCCTTGAAATTGGGCAAACCCTTGAAATAGCAGCTGAAATGCCTTCGCATTTCCAGAATACCCCTTTTGTCCGGTTTAACCTCCAGCGATTTTGCGAAGTGCTCCTTGGCAATATCTACCTTTTCTTCCACTGTCAGGGGTTTCATTCTCTCACCGGTTTGCATAAAGTGCTTTATTTCCCTAAAAATCCAAGGTCTTCCATAGGTTGCGCGCCCTATCATTATGCCATCAACACCATAACGGTTAAACATCTCTACAGCCCTTTCGGGGCTGTTCACATCCCCGTTGCCAATGATAGGGATGTGCATGCGCGGGTTGGCTTTCACCTCGCCAATCAGAGTCCAGTCGGCCTCACCCTTGTATAGCTGAGCCCTTGTCCTGCCATGTATGGTCAACGCTTTAATACCTACATCCTGCAGTTGTTCAGCAACGGACACAATATTCTTCGTGTTTTCGTCCCACCCTAACCTTGTTTTCACGGTAACGGGAATTTGCGTTGCATCCACAATCCGGCGGGTCATCTCCACCATTTTGGGGACATCCTTCATCATTCCCGAGCCCGCTCCGCGGTTGGCAATCTTTTTCACGGGGCATCCAAAGTTGATGTCTATCACATCGGGATGGGCTTCGGTAACCATTTTGCATGCTTCAACCATGCTTTCTATCACATGGCCATATAGCTGGATTCCCATGGGCCTTTCATGTTCGGAAATGTTGAGTTTCAACTGGCAACTCGAGGCATTGCGTATGAGCCCGTCGGAGTTGACGAATTCGGTGTACATCATATCCGCCCCAAACTGTTTGCACATGTATCGAAACGAGGGGTCGGTTACATCCTCCATGGGTGCAAGCAGCAGGGGTTTGTGCCCTAAGTCTATGTCTCCAATTTTCACCGAAGTCCAAAATTTTGGCAAAAATAGGCAGTAATGTGCAAATAAAAATATCCTTACCTATCTTTGCCATCAAACATGTTAACATGGTTGACTCTTCGAGATTTAAATTATCCCCCTTCGCATCCATTTTACTTCTACTTTTTTTGGTTGCCATTGGATTTGTTCTGTTCCTTGCTATAGGTGTTCTGGTTGCAGCTCTGATTACCGGTAACTGGGAGTTTACTTCGCTGATTAGCGGCGATGCGTCTTCCTTTCAGGGGTTGATGGCGCTTAGGATAATACAGATATTCCAAACGATTGGCGTTTTCCTTTTTCCTGCATTGGTATTTGCGATAATACTATCGAAAAGGCCTTTTGCCATGCTGGGATTCAAAAGTGCAAACAGGGATTTTTTTTGGTTATCGGCTATCCTAATGTTTTTCTCTATGCCTGCCATCAACCTGATTGCTTCCATCAACGCCGAAATTCCGATGCCACAATGGATGGTTGAAATGGAGCAAGCTGCCGAAGCTTTAACAAAGGCATTCATGATTACCGAAAACTACGGAATTTTTGCGCTTAACTTGCTTATGGTTGGAGTTTTACCGGCATTAGGTGAGGAGCTTTTTTTCAGAGGGGTTCTTCAAAAGTTCTTTTGCAAACAGCTTGGAAGCAATTTTTTGGGAGTAGTATTAACCGCCCTGATCTTTAGTGCCGTTCATTTGCAGTTTCAGGGGTTTATTCCGAGATTCCTGTTAGGTATGGTATTTGGCTATCTGTTCGTTTGGACCGGCTCCATTTGGATACCGATTCTTATGCATTTTATAAACAATAGCCTTGCTGTTATGGTCTATTTTATGATTGGCAGGGGTTTAATTCCGGCCGAAACAGATACCATCGGAGGGTTGGCTGAACTATGGCAAATGGGAGTTATCAGCCTGGTAATATCGGTGGTATTACTTTGGGTGATCAGGAAGAAGGCAGTTACTTAGGCATAAAATCGGCCAATTCTCTTTCCAGCAGTTGAAGCCCTTTAATTTCGTTTTTTCGGTATATATATACAAGCCCGTATTCTTTAGCGCGTTCGCGGCGTTCGTCGTCGGGTAGATCTTTAAAGGTCTCTTCCACCTCGTTCCATGTATTCAGTATTATGTCATCGGCTGTTTTGCGCAGATTTTCCAACTCGCCTTGCGCCCTTAACGTATTCTGTCGAAGTATCCTTTGACGGTTGTACATATCCACAAAGTTTTCGAACCTCACCTTAACAACGGCAATGGTAGGATTGGTTATTGGCGGATGCCCTTTGCTAATACGCTCGGTTTCGCCGGTAATGATTTTTTTACCCCACTCCATCAAATCCTTATCGAGGGTTATGTCGGGTAATTTCCGTTCGTCGATATCCATGCCATAGGTTTCTCTCACCTTGTCGGGTAGTTCACCCCGGACGATGGCCATGTTAAGAACCTGTATAAAATGCGAGAGGTACAACCTGGCTTTTTTATAAACAGCTTGGTATTCCTTGTTCCTTTCCACCTGGTTGTTGTAGGCCGCTTTGTAGTGGGCCATGGCCTTTTCAAAATTGTTGATGAAAAGGCCAATTCTGGCGTAGGTGCTCTGCGAAAAGGCCAGCTTAAAGGGAGGGAGTTCCTTCCCTTTTTTTGCTGCAACCTTAAGTGCCCTAAGGCGGGCGTTATCGGTGTTTGGAAGACGACGGTAAGGCATAATCGTGGTGGTTAATTATGTGTTAGCAATGTGCGAATATAGTTATCGGGATATAAAAAAACAAGCCATTCGCAATTTTTTTATAGGGTAATAAAAATAATTTCGCATCCTGTTTTCAGGCTGATTTACCATCAGAATTTCACATAATCTTGACCAAAGGATTTGTATTTAGTTTGCTGTGTAGCAACTATTTGCTTATGCCTTGGGATGCCTGGTCTAAAAGCTTCAAGATGGAAGTTTTGGCCTCTATTCAGATGAGTTTAAAAATATTTTAAGATTATTCCGTCCATTTTTGCTCTTGGAAATGCTGACGAAATGATTTAGGGGGTCGGCATATACCCAAAAATAATCAATCCAATAATACTTCAAAAACCCATTGTTTACTTCAATGGAATGGCTGGTTATGGTACTATAAAATAATCGAATCCCTTTTTTTTGCTTTAAATAATGGTTACAGCGATTTTATATATTTTGCTATTCGCTCCGACGCCTTGCCGTTTCCATAAAGATCGATGTTAAAGTTGGGTTTTCGATTGATCATTTGCTCCCATGCTCTAAGAATAGTTTCTTTCTCGGGATAGGCAAGTAGGTTAAATCCATGTTCAACCAATTCAACCCATTCGGTCTCTTGACGCATGGTTACACAGCATTTGCCAAAGAAAAAGGCCTCCTTCTGTAAACCTCCGCTATCGGTGAGCACCAACGAGCAGCCTTTTAACAATTCCATCATATCGAAGTAGCCTACAGGAGGTATTTTCCGAAAATCGGTAATTATTCCCATAGACTTAATCAGCCCCTCTGTTCTGGGGTGAATGGGGACAACAACCTCCATTTTGCGATGAATTTCGTTGAGGGCTTCCACTATTCCTTTCAACTTTGCGGGGTCGTCGGTATTTTCTTGTCGATGGAATGTGGCTAACGCAAAGGGAGAATTTATTTTCAAATTCGACAAAATTTTAGAACGTTCAGCCGATTTTGCTCCGTAGTAAAGGGCTACATCCTGCATAACATCACCGGTAATTTCGATACGACAGTTGAAATTGCCGAACCCTTCGGCCAAAAGATTTTGCACGGAAGCTTGCGTAGGGCAAAAAAGATGTGAAGATACCCTGTCGGTAAGGATACGGTTCACCTCTTCGGGCATTTCCAAATTGAATGAACGCAGTCCTGCCTCGACGTGCGCCACGGATACGTGCATTTTAACTGCTGCCAAAGCCCCTGCCAGTGTAGAGTTAGTATCTCCATATACCATGACAAGGGTTGGTTTCTCTGAGATGATAATTTGCTCTATGCCTTCCAGCATACGTCCGGTCATCGCGCCATGACTTAAACTATGTACGTTAAGGTTGTAATTGGGCAAGGGTATATCCATCTCATCGAAGAAAATTTTTGACATGTTATCGTCGAAGTGCTGACCCGTATGCACAATGATCTCCGGGATATTGTTTGTTTTAAGCTGCCTGCTAACAGCGGCAGCTTTGATAAACTGGGGTCGGGCGCCAATGATGGTTAAGATTTTCATTGAAAACACATATTATTAACCACAAAAGTAATGATAATACTGATACTTGAAAGGCTTAGCCTTGCCCTTCGGAGTGTTTGGTAAGGTTAGATATGAGTTGTGCCAATCGTTTAGTTAAATTCTCTCTGGAGTATTCATCAATATTGCCTGTCGTTTGATCGGTAAGCGACAGTTTGTACTGATACCACAGCAATTGAACGCTGTCTTTAATGGCTTTACTGTTTGCAAACGATGCCACCATTCCCGAGCCTGTGGCAGTTAACAAATTGTCCAAATCACCGCCGGAGGGAGCAATTGCCAGTATTGGCCGTTTGGCGGCCAGGTATTCAAATACTTTGCCGGTTAGTATGCCCGAAGCATTGGGGCTGTTGTTTACTAAAAGCAAAAGGACTTGCGAGCGTTGCATTAATCTTATCCCCTCTTCGTGGGTAACGTAACCCAAAAACTTACAATGGTTTATGAGCCCTTCGGACTCAATGCTATTAATAACTGAGGAATCGACATTGCCCACCAGTTGAATTGATAGTTTTGCAGAGAATTCTTCATCGGCTTTAGCCATTTCGCTTAAAACATTCCAAAGGACAGGGCAATTCCTATTAGGGGGTATGGTACCTACATGCGTTATGGTAAATTGCTCATCGCGCTTCTGAACGTTCTTGGGGAAGTCGTCCGCATCAAATCCGTTGGTAATCACCTCAACCTGTTTAGGATTATAACCCTCAAAGTCTTTTTTCATTTGAGGCGACACCACCACCACGCAATCAGCAGATTCTACCACCTGTTTTTCTAAATGCAGATGTTTGGCCAGGGAGCGACTGTTCAGTTTAAGATTGTCTATGAAATCAATATTTGTCCACGGATCCCTAAAATCAGCCACCCATGCAATGTTTAGTTTTTTCTTTAATGCCATACCAATGAGATGCATGCTATGTGGGGGGCCTGTAGTTACAATGGCTTCGATACCATTTTTGCAGATATACTTTTTCAGAAATCGAATGGAGGGCTTGATCCAAAGGACTCTGGGATCGGGAATAAAGCAATTTCCTCTTATCCAAATGGACAGCCTTGTAAATCGGTTGGGAGTATGGCCCTCAATGGAGGTAAAACCAACGCCGAAGTTGGTTTTCCGCCTTGCGAAAAGTCTAAATAGGGCATACGGTTCGAATATCCGCCGTTGTAATACCGTTAAATTATCTGGGATGTCCTTATGGAGCGAAGTGTCGAATAGGGATATATCAGGGTTTTTTGGTGTATAAACTACCGGCTCTATGCCAAATTTTCTCAGGTATTTGATAAATTTCAGCCAACGCTGTACCCCACTTCCGCCGGATGGCGGCCAGTAATATGTAACAATCAGTACCTTTTGCACTTACCGTTCAAACCCCTTTTTATAGGCTTAGTTAATACCTGAAAAACAGCCCTTATTAGTCAGAAAAGGCATTAAAATGAAACTTCAGGGCTATACTGTAAGAATATCATGCTCTTTTCGAGCAAGAAGTTCATCCACTTTTTTGCTAAAACTGTCGGTCAACTTTTGTATTTCAGCCTCATAGTCCTTGGCTAAGTCTTCAGCAAGCCCACCCTTTTGAAGTTTTTTAATCTCTTCATTGCCATCGCGACGGGCATTCCTAAGGCTCACTCTGGCGTTTTCCCCTTCGTTCTTAACCTGCTTCACCAACTGCTTGCGACGTTCTTCGGTGAGTGCCGGAACGACAACCCTGATGATTTCCCCGTTGTTTTGTGGATTGAATCCCAGGTTGGCAGCCATGATTGCCTTTTCAATGGTGGGAATCATGGTTTTTTCCCAGGGTTGTATGGTTATTGTTCTGGCATCCGGTGCACCAATGCTAGAGACTTGTTGAAGTGGAGTGAGTGTCCCATAGTAGTCAACCATTACACTCATCAACATAGACGGACTTGCTTTTCCGGCCCTGATTCCGCGCAGCTCATTTTCCAAATGCTCAATGGCTTTGTTCATGCGCTCGGTGGTGGTTTCAACAATAAAATCAGCTTCTTCTTTCATGGCGTGAAAACATTTTTTCGTATAAAATTATCTATTTTTTAACCAAAGTACCAATTTTCTCACCCATTACAATACGTTTTAGGTTGCCGGGGGTATTCATGTCAAAAACAATAATGGGTAGCCCGTTTTCACTGCACATGGTAAATGCAGTAAGATCCATTATTTTCAACTTTTTGCTGTATGCCTCGTCATAAGTGAGAGTGTCATATTTTTGGGCCTTTGGGTCTTTCTCCGGGTCAGCGGTGTAAATACCATCAACTCGTGTTCCTTTCAGCAAAGCATCAGCCTCTATCTCAATGGCTCTCAAAGCCGAGGCCGTATCGGTGGTAAAGAATGGATTGCCGGTACCTCCCGCAATTATTGTAACATGGCCACTTTTCAGGGCATCAATGGCTTTAAACTTTGTGTAAAGTTCGCCAACAGGTTCCATTTTTGTAGCTGTAAAAACCTTGGCTTTACCACCAACATTTTCGATGGCGCTTTGCAGAGCCAGGCTGTTGATAACCGTGGCCAGCATACCCATTTGATCGCCCTTAACCCTTTCGTACCCCTTGGTCAAGCCGCTTAGTCCCCTGAAAATATTACCCCCTCCAATCACAATACCCACCTCAATTCCAAAGGCTGCAACATCTTTAATTTGCTCAGCGTAGCTGTTTAGGACATCGGTGTTGATGCCATAGGCATCTTTCCCCATCAGGGCTTCGCCACTGAGTTTCAGGAGAACACGTTTATACTTTATCATACCATCGGATTTATGCGTAAAAATAATTAAAATTCTACACATTGCTTCATTCTTAGCATTTTGATTGTATTTACGCGGTTATTTGATGGAGTGATACCATAGTTAGTTCACACTCAAGTCTTGTAATTGTTATCATGGGGCTGTCTCAAAAGTAATTTGAGCAGCCTCTTTTTTTTTACCTAAACCCTTGGATATTTGACAGCAATATTGT
>MWFE01000025.1 GCA_002071445.1 Bacteroidetes bacterium ADurb.Bin008
ACTTCGTTTTTTCATCAGCATAAAAGTACAGATTTTTATCTATACTTATGTCCGATGATTTAGGGGGCTGAAACAGGTTGCCCTTCAAATAGCGATCGGCAATATTTATCCCGCCCATAAAGGCGGTTTTACCATCAACTATGATAATCTTCCTATGATTCCTGTAATTAATTTTACTGGTAAGCAACGGGAATGTGACTTTCATAAAAGGATATACCTCGGCCCCTGCAGAGATTAACTCGTTTATATACCTTTTTGGCAAACTCCAACTACCCACATCATCATAAATAAGCCTTACCTCAACCCCTCTCTTTGCTTTTTCAATGAGAAGATCCTTGATTACATTGCCAATTTCATCATCCGAAATGATATAGAATTCTAAATGGATAAATGATTCGGCCGACATTATGGCATTGATAATTGCATCGAAAGTTTTTCTGCCGGTTTGAAAAATTTTTACATGATTATACTGTGTAAGCAAAGCTTTGCTATTATTCAACAGTAATGTTATTATATTCAGATTGTTAGCAATACTTGGATTTTTATAATAATTTTGGGACTGAATGTTAACCAGCTGATTTTTACTTAATATCTCTATTTGCTGCAAATCGCGCAGCCCTTTGCGGCTAAATATTTTCTGTTTTCTAAAGTTTTGCCCGAAAAAAATGTAGAAAATCAGACCTATTATGGGTAGCAGTATGAGAATTAAAACCCAGGTAGATGTTTTTAATGGATCGCGTTTCTCGTGAATTACCATTGCCGCCGTTGATAGAATGGTAATTACATAGATAATCGTTAATACGAGAGAAACGTTACCCAGAATGATGGTCTCCCAAAAATATGCAATGTCCATAATATCGCATTAAACGACAAAAAACATACAAAAAATTTTTGAAAGGTCTATAACATCCTGTTACAATTTTTGTAAAAACCTAACATGGTTTAAAAATCCATGTCCGAAAAAATGAAAGTATAAAAAAACGAATCAATCAAATCTGTACCCAATTATTCAATCAACGTGCTTATTCACGGTAACTTTTAACTCACAAAGCTAGGTCCCGCAATGTGTTAAGAGGCATATAAAAAAGAACGCTTACCGCTGTTTAAGTATCATTATCCCTCCTTTTATGGCCATTTTCTGACCGATTGCTTTCTGTGAAATCGGTTATATTCTGTGCAATTTTCAAAATTTTTATCACTTCGTTCTTCTCGTTGAAAATTGGCGCATAGGTTTCCATAAATGTGTATATCTTGTCATTTATGCTTAATTGGCTTGTTTCCTTCTTTTTCATTCCTCGGCTTAAATCTTCCCAAAAGGATTTATACTCACTGAGCTGCTTTTCGGTCATCACCAAATTATCACTATGGTGTGTACCAACAATCACATCGAGCGTTACATTCATAAGGTTTAGGTAAGCTTCATTGGCGTTTATTATTTTCCCCTTAGTATCATACTCAATCACATAACTCGAGGAGTGAATGGCATTAATAAGGCTCTCCATCTCGGCTGTTTTTCTCGCCGACTCCTCCTGAGTAGCCTGAAGTTCCTCCATATTCTGTCTCATTTCCTCCTCCTGCGAAGCCAGCTCTTCCGATTTATGTTTCGACTCAGCAAGCAGTTGAGCCGTTTTGATATTAATTTTTACTGTTGAAATCGTAGCAGCAATACTCTCCCCGATCCTTTTAACAAATTCAACAACATGGCTTTCGAAGAACTCAAAAGAGGCCAATTCTACAACTCCATACACCTCTTCGTTTAGTTTTAAAGGGACAAGAAGTAGGCATCGAGGATTTTCATCGCCCAAGCCCGAGAAAATTTGTATGTAATCCTTAGGAATATCGGTCATGAATATGACCTCTCCCTCCTGAGCACACCTGCCCACCAAACCCTCCCCTATCTCAATTCTTTTTTCAATGTACTTCCTCCGGTCATAAGCATACGATGCTGCCAATTCGAAATGCAAATCTTCAGCGTTATCATCATTAAACAGGAAAAGAGCTCCGATTTGTGCGCCGATATACTTAACAAGGTTGCTAATCACCTGGTATGAGAATTCTGCAATATTGTCGTTATTCATCCTAAGAATTTCTGCAAATTTTGCTATTCCCAGCGTTGACCAGTTTGTTTGCTCAGCCTCTTTTTTCCTTGCATCCTCGTTCTCCTTCGCCTTAACTAAACTTGCCTGCATGTCGAGCAATGCCAAACCCAAAACATCATCATCGCTAAGTTTTGTATGCTGTATATTAAGATTGCCTTTCCCTATTTCGGAAGCAAAATGTATGGTTTTTGACAATGCGTCAATCAAAGTATTGAGCGAGTGGTTAATATCTTCCATCTCATCGCCAGTTCGTATTTCTGTACTCTTTTCAACATCAATCTTGCCCAACGATAGTTCGCTCAATAAATTCTTGATACTGGCCAGAGGCTTTGTAATACCGTAAGCAATAAATAGAATAACTAATGAAAGGACAGAAAATCCTATCAAGCTAAGAATAATGGCTTTTTTTGAGATTTGCTTTTGTTGTTGCAGAAGAACTTTCGTTGGGGTAAACAGAGCAAATGACCAAGGGGTCTGGCTTTGTCCAATGGGAATGGCAATAAACGTGGCGTAATACTCATTGCTGTTTATAGTGTCAGTATAGACAAATGAAAAGTTTTCGCCATTGAATATTTTTTCGGCTATACCATGCATCCCATTCTCAACAGCATACACATCGCCCAGCACTTTGCCCAAGTATTTCTCATCATGATGCCCGACAATGGTTCCATTATGCGAGAATATAATGGAAAAACTACCTTCAAATGGTTTTATCTTGCTGGTAAAATCTTGATAGAATACAAGCGGAATATCAACACCAAACAATCCCACGAAATTGCCATTCTCCAGCAAGGGAACCGCAGTGCTCGCTTCAAGAATCTGCTCTCCCGATTCACTATAGGTGAACCAATAAGGATCAAGCATGGTTTCTTGTTTTGATTGTTTTACCCCATAATAGCTGGTTCCATATGCTTCACCATCAAGGTTCAGCGTTTCTTCTGTATATTTTATTTCTCCTTCCTCCCGGAAAAAGATGTATCTATTTCTTCCGTATGGCTTTTTGTAGGTACTGTCCATGGCATTAATTTCCCAGTTTCCCCATACCGATAGCAAATTAGGATTGCCTACAGTAACTCCATGTAACATCTTGATAAAAGTACTGGCTCTCTGCTTTTGTGGGATCTTTCGAAAATCATACATGCCATGAACCATAGTCCGTGAAATGTCCATGTCTTTGTTAAGCATTGCGCCCACAATATTGGCATTATCCTTTGCATACAGGTCGGCCTTCTCAAACGCTTCTTGTAGCGATATATCCCTAAGTTTAAATATTAAATAACCAATGCATAACCCGTATGTTACTATGACAATAGCCATTACTGAGAGGAGCAGTTTGCTCCTAATTTTCATCCGTATTTTCATAGATATTACGTATAAATGTTTTGTTTAAAACAAATTCAAATAGTTACGCAATATTAAAATTAGCACAATATTACTTCACCGGTTATTAATAAGAAACTTTAACCTTAACAATGAAAAGAATACGAATACAACAAATCCCTATATCCTGAAAATATAGTTGAAATACTTTTGTCCACATTCATATACTAAAGTTAGATGAATAATAAGACAATAGTCAATATTATGCAATTCTTCAACTTGGCAAAACTGATGAATCGCTGTAATAGTTAATCGCCAAAGCTGATGCCTATTCCTTTCGCTGTTTTTACCAAATCACAACCGGGGTCCACAAAATTAGGTTGTCCTACCGCTTCGCTGAGAGGAACAGCAACAATATTCGGATGCCTGTAGGCCACCATTTGTCCAAATCGTTGTTCGAGAACCATTTCAAATGCTTTAACCCCAAACTGTGTGGCCAATATCCGATCGTAGGCGGTAGGTATTCCACCTCTTTGCAAGTGCCCCAGCACGGTTTCGCGCATATCCGCCTCGAAACCAGCCATTTTTAACTCTTCAGTCAGTTTATGGGCTACTCCGCCAAGGCGCAGATTGGAATATCCAACTTCCTTACTTTCGGCAAAAACTATAGATCCATCCTTAGGCTTTGCTCCTTCGGCAATCACCACTATGGCATTTCCCTTTCCTTTGCTATACCTTGCCTTCAGCCTTTCCAATACTTTGTTTAAATCGTAGGGAATCTCGGGAATGAGGCAAACTTCGGCACCCCCGCCAATGGCAGCGTGTAGGGCAATCCATCCGGCAAACCTCCCCATAACCTCAAGTACAAGCACCCTGTTATGGCTTGCTGCTGTTGTAACCAACTTATCTACCGCCTCGGTTGCAATCTGAACGGCAGTTTGAAAACCGAAAGTAAAGTCTGTAGCCGAAAGGTCATTATCTATGGTTTTTGGAACACCTATGATATTAAGCCCTTTCTCAAAAAGGGCTTGAGAGATTTTCTGCGAGCCATCGCCTCCAATACTAATAACCGCATCAACACCAAGGTATTGCAATTTTCTTATCATCTCATCCGAGCGATCAACAAAATCCCATGAACCATCCTTGTTCTTAATGGGCCAGGCAAAAGGGCCCCCTTTGTTGGTTGAGCCAATGATCGTACCGCCCTGAACGTGTATTCCTGCAACTGCCCGTTCATCGAGTACTCTAATTTCTGTAGGCTCTCTTAAAATGCCATTGAAAGACTCAATGCTTCCAATAACCTCCCAATCAGGCTCCTGTTGAGCTCGTTTCACAATCGCACGAATTACCGCGTTAAGACCTGGGCAATCGCCCCCACCGGTTGCAACCAATACTCTTTTCATAATTAATCAGTTAAATATTGTTTAATAATATGCAGGCCACTTAGTGGGCCTATCACTTTTGGGTTTTCTTTTTAAAAAACTATCTTTACCCAATAAAAATGAATATGCCTTATGGTAAACATTTCATGCTTTAACTAGTACAAATGTACATTTTTTTAATTCACTTTACTCTTTAAAACAGGTTTTGCTTGTAAAACATTCATAGTGAGAATGACCATAGAACGAAAGAGATAATATTCAGTTACTAATTAAAAAAACAAAAAAATGGGGTTCAAACGCACACTATTCACAGTTCGAATTTTTGTATTTGCAGCAACTTTAGCAATAGCACTGAGTTTTTCATCGTGTAAACAGCAACCGCTGGCCGAGGAACCATTTAAGGTTGAGCATGCTGAATGGCTCAATAATGCAACGCTTTACGAAGTAAATATTCGTCAATATACACCAGAGGGAACATTTGCCGCTTTTGAACAGCACCTTCCCCGATTAAAAGAGCTGGGCGTTGATATTCTATGGCTTATGCCAATACATCCCATTGGCGAAGTGGAGAGAAAAGGCACACTGGGAAGTTACTATTCCGTTCAGGATTATATGGGTGTCAATCCTGAGTTTGGCTCCATGGACGATTTTAAGCATTTAGTAAGTCAGGCGCATGATCTTGGGATGAAGGTTATACTCGATTGGGTTGCAAACCACTGCGCTCATGATAATAAGATCGTGGAAGAACATCCCGACTGGGTGGTTAGAGATTCGGCAGGCAATGCCGTTTCGCCTTACGATTGGACAGATGTAGTCCAGCTTAACTATGCAAATAACGAGTTCAGAGATTACATGATTTCTGCTCTGAAGTATTGGATTGAAGAGGCAGGGGTTGATGGATACAGGTGTGATGTGGCATTCATGGTTCCCACTGATTTCTGGAATAAGGTGCGCAAGGAACTGGTCTCCCTTAAACCAATGTTTATGCTTGCCGAAGCGGAGAATGTTGAACTTCAGCAATTTGCTTTTGATGCCGATTACGCATGGGAATTTCACTCGCTAATGAATGAAATTGCCAAGGGCAAAAAAACGGTGATGGATATGGATCGCTACTTTCAGAAAGAGTTGGCCACCTACCCCAAAAATACCATAAAAATGCACTTTACCAGCAACCACGATGAGAATAGCTGGCATGGTACTGAATTTAACAGAATGGGAAAAAGTGTCAAAGCATTTGCGGCATTAACCTTTACCATTCCTGGGATTCCTTTGATTTACAATGGTCAGGAAGTTGCATTCGACAAGCAACTGGAGTTCTTCGAAAAGGATGAGATTAGCTGGACCCCTAATGCTGAATTTACCGATTTTTATAAAGAGCTGATTGAACTCAAAAGAAACAATACAGCTCTGATGGCCGGTGCAAAAGGTGCTGATATGTTTCGCGTAAAAACGAGCAATGATATTAATGTATTTGCCTTCATCCGTGAAAATGAACAGGATAAAGTTTTTGCCATTTTCAATTTTTCGCCATTGGAGCAAATCATCGACTTGGAAGGGGAAGCCTATAAGGGTTCATACACAGAACTTTTTAGCAACGACTCTTTCTCTTTTACAGAAGGTTCAAAAATCACTTTAACTCCTTGGGCTTTTAAAATTTATATAAAAGAAACTCCCTAGGGCATTATGCGGTCTATTTCCAAAGATTTAATAATAGGCTGATTGAACTACCATTATAAAAAATAATGGAAAAAATAGAGTCAATCTTTGGTTGAAATGATAAAAAAATATATTTTTGCAGCGCTTTAATAGGGTATTAATGTTCATTTAACCTTGATTGGAGCATTGGTTCACCTACGGGACTGTTAGTCCTTTTTTTGTTGCACCAAGAATGATTCAGTAGCTCAGCAGGTAGAGCACATCCCTTTTAAGGATGGGGTCCTGGGTTCGAGCCCCAGCTGGATCACAACGACAAAAGGCTGCTTCACAGTGTGAGGCAGCCTTTTGTCTTTGAAATGCTGAGTAATGCTCCTACTAAAATTCTGATTCAATGCATACGTATGGCATTTTAAGCATGCTGAATTCAAAAAGTTCTATCCCCGACTCCTTCATCTCTTCATCATCCTTCTCATAATGCCATTCGACAAACACTCCAATACCCAATTCGGTAAATTCATTGATTTTATGAAGCAGAGTTATTAGATATTTATAGGAAGCTGAATTAAAATACCTGAAAAAGAAAATTACTTTAATATCCTTTTTGTCATCCTTACCGGCTTTGGTCAGGTAACTCTTGTAACTATCAAGCCAATCTATTGCAGGCTGGAAGAATACGGTCACATTCTCTGGATGACATATACCAACTACTTTAAAAATATTTGTTTCGGGATCAAATAATACCTCAGGTGAATCTTTTTTGGCTTTAATACTCAACTTGTGCATGATACTTATGGGTTTGGTAGTGCTTAACTATTATCCACCTTGGGCTTCAAGTTAAAAGGAATAGATAAAAGGTCTGAAAACTCCATCCCTGCCTCTTCCATTTCCACATCATATTTAGGATATCTCCAGGTAACCTCAATCTTTTTTCCGAATTTTTGAATATCCCTTAGCTTAGATAGAATTATTAAGATCATTTTCGATGATGCAGTATTGAAATATTCAAAATCCAAAATAATATTGGTAACGTCATTGGGGTCTTTCAAATAACCCTCAAACCATTCGATAATGGGGTTAAAAAAACCTTTCACATCTTCAGGAAGACATCTGCCCTCAATAATAAAGCGTCCTTTATCTTTATCCAGCGTGACGTTGGGGGTGATTTCTGTTGCTTCTATGGTAAGAGTTGTCATTATGAAGATGCGTGTATTTTAGCTGAAACGATGTAATCCTATTAAATGAAGATAATTAATCATTTAATGGTTGATAGCTAATAAATTCGAACGGAATTTCTAAGATGTCAGCATAGTCAACTCCTGCATCCTGCATGTCTTCATCATCTTCCTGATAATACCAATCAATTATCACTTTATGTCCACCGTCAATTATACCCTTGAAAAGTTCAAATAATTCCAATATCATTTTCGATGAAGCGGTATTGAAATAATCCATCTTCACTTTAAGCCTTGTTTCAGGGTTTGGCGAAGTTGCGTATTCTTCTATCCAACTCAGCACAGGATTATAGAACTCCTTAACATCTTCCGGCAATGATTTTCCGGATATTGAAAAAATGCCGGCTGCTTTATCAAAAAGGATTTCAGGCGTTTCCTGCGTTCCCTTAATGCTTAGAATTTCCATGTTACTGTTGTTAAATTTATTATTGATTAACAAAGAATGTACAATACAATTAACAAATATAATTGCATTAAAATTAATTTACAAATATTGTGGAATTTTTGCTTAATACTTAATGTCAAATGTAAAAAGTTATGCCTCCCAGATAATAATTCCTATAGTTTGCATTACAAACCATTTACCCATTTCTTAATCCTTTCCTCATTCAGCTGGTGTTGATTTTCAAAATCGAGCACCAAGCCAGCCAGAAATTTTCCTCTCAAAGCCCTTGATGCCTCGAAAGTATAGCCCTCAATGCTCGTCTTTCCAATTATTTCAGCTCCCAACGATTCAAACAGGTCGGCCATAATTCCAACAGCATCACCGAAGTTTTCAGGATAACCAACCTGATTCCCGTTACCAAATATGGCCACCTTTTTATTTTTAAAGTTTAAATCCTCTATGGCCGGTACCAATTCATCCCAATTGCGAGGCAGTTCTCCATCAAACCACGTTGATACACCGATGATTAACCTGTCATAATCCATTAACTTTTCAACGGATAGCTCATCAACATTCAGATCTTCAATGCCCTTCATGCTTGCCATGGCCTTTATTTGATTTGCCACCAGAGCAGTCTTTTTTGCGCTATGGCTATAAACTATGGCTGTTTTCATCTGACTCATATATAATAACCTTTCTGTCAATTAATATTCTTTCTAGTACTCTGCCAATTCCAATGCAGCCGCAAATATTTTGTCAACATTGGGCAATATGGCCGCCTCAAGTATCCTATTGAACCCAACCGGAGTAAAGGTGGCTCCTACCCTCTTTACCGGACCGTCAAGATATTCAAAAGCTTCCTCGGCAATGATTGATGCTATTTCGCCTCCAAACCCGGCAAATAGTTTGTCCTCGTGAACCACAAGTGCCTTTCCTGTTTTTTTAACTGTTGCAAGTATTGCTTTCCTATCCAGGGGGATGAGCGATCGAATATCCAACACTTCAGCGCTAATACCCTTTTCAGTCTGTAATCGTTCGGCCACTTCGAGGCACATAGGAGTGGTATTGCCGTAGGTAATCATCGAAATATCGGTACCCAATCTACGTATCCTGGCCTTACCAAAAGGCACCTCAAAGTCATCGGGAATGGATGTAGCCGTTTTAGTAGAATTATATAACGCTTTCGGTTCAAGAAACAGGGTCATTCCCTTCGATCGGATGCTTGTGCGAAGCAAACCCGCTGCATCGTCGGCGAAGGATGGGTACACAATCCTCACCCCAGGGATAGTGGCCAAAGCACTCTCAATGGTTTGCGAATGGTATAATCCTCCACCAATATAGCCCCCACTCGCAAGTCGTATGGTTATGTTGGGAACAAATCTTCCGTTCGACCGCCAATAGTCGTGTGCCGAGTCAACGTATTGTTCCATGGCCGGCCAAAAGTAGTCGGCAAATTCAGCCCCCTCAACCACAAGGCGAATCTTGTCGGAGAATCGGCTCATACCGTTGGCTGTTCCCAATATGAAATCTTCGGCAATGGGGCCATTGAATACCCGTTCCTTCCCAAACTCCTGCTGCATACCCTTGGTAACATTAAAAATACCACCCTTGTCCTTGTGAGCCACATCCTGACCCCAAATATAAGTATCGGGATTATGCCTAAATTCTGCTTTCAGGGTTTCGTTTATTGCCTCTATTAACTTCTTGGGCTCTCCTTGAAAATCATGTACCCCTTCGGGATACTTATTGCTTACGTTTGCATCGGGTAAAACAAAATCATTAATTGAACCCGGATCAGGGTCGGGTGCCGCCATGGCCTTCCGATGTGCTTCTTTCACTTCCGCCTTGACATCGCTTTCAATCTTTTGCAACTCCTCTTCTGTAAAGCGATTGTATCGGATAAGCATACTTCTGAATTTTGCCAAAGGATCTGCATTCAGCACATATTCCAATTCTCCCTTTGCCCGATACAGCTCATGCCTGTCGGAATTGGAATGCGAGTGTATGCGTACACAATTGGCCTGAACAATGGCAGGCATTTGGTTTTTCACAACCCACTCCTTGGCTTCGAACATGGTATTCATGGAATCAAACACATCCTTTCCGTTGCAGTGGAATATTTTCAGATTTTTAAATCCTGAAAAATTGTTGGCTACTTTTCGGTTCGCAGTTTGATCCTCTTTAGGTACCGAAATCCCGTAACCGTTATCCTGAAAAACAAAAATCACGGGTAATTTTTCGTTTGAAGCGCCGTTTATGGCCTCATACACATAACCTTCGGAAACTGATGACTCACCTTGTGAGCTGATTACAACACCGGGGTGGTTGTATTTTTTAAAAGCCCTACCAAGGCCAGCGGCATGTTGGGTATGATTGCCTGTGCAGCTGGAAGTATTATGTATATTCAAATCTGCTTTTGCAAAATGATTACTCATATGCCTTCCACCACTGGAAGGATCGGTTGCCTTTGAAATGCCATTAAGTATTATTTCCTCCGACGTCATCCCGGCAGAAATAACCGTTAGCATATCTCTGTAGTAAGGGAATATGTGGTCTGTTTTTTTATCATAAATCTGGCCTATTGCCAGCTGAATGCCATCGTGCCCGGCATATGGTGCATGATAACTCCAGCCGAGGCTTTGTTTCAGGTAATCAGGGGCTTTTTCGTCAATGGCTCTGCCAAGGGTCATTAAATAGAACCACTTCTGCAGAACCTCTTTGGGTGTTTGTTTAATTCCGAACTTTTTGTCGTTCCTACGAACATACTGCATAGCATTAGTTTTTTAAAAAGGGTTATACCAATTTGTATAGCCCACAAATTCAAAAGTTTAACTTTATATCTCTCTTTTCGTGTCAAATTGTTCCAGATAATCGGCCACTCGCCTTAGGAATGCCCCACCAAGGG
Organism: Bacteroidetes bacterium ADurb.Bin008; assembly: GCA_002071445.1. GTDB lineage: Bacteria > Bacteroidota > Bacteroidia > Bacteroidales > Tenuifilaceae > MWFE01. The sequence goes on from MWFE01000025.1 coordinate 10,980, forward strand.
CACCATCGATAATTCTATGGTCGTATGAAAGGCTAAGGAACATCTTATGCCTTGGCACAATGATATCGCCATACTCGGTTTCCACTACAGCTGGTTTCTTCTCGATGGTTCCTGTTGCCAATATGGCAACCTGCGGTTGTGATATGATGGGCGTACCCATTACGTTTCTGAATGTACCAAAATTGGTAATGGTAAAAGTGCCATCCTGAATATCGTTTGGCGATAGTGTGTTATTTCTGGCCGATTCAGCCAACTGACTAACTGCCATTGCAATTCCCGGCAGGTTCAATTTGTTAGCCTGGCGCACCACGGGTACGATTAATCCTCCTTCGGGTTTTGCCACGGCAATCCCGATGTTTACACTACCTTTCACTATGATATTATCGCCATCCACGGATGAATTTATCAATGGAAAATCGCCAATGGCCCGTGCGGCGGCATCAATAAAAACAGGCACGTAGGTTAACTTTACCCTGTATTTTTCCATGTACTTTTCCTTCATTGCCTCGCGCCATTTTACTATCGATGTTACATCGGCTTCAACCATGTTGGTTACATGGGGAGATATCTGCTTCGAAGCCACCATGTGCGAGGCAATCAGCTTCCGCATTCTATCCATCTGGATAATCTCATCTCCTGCGCTCAATGATGCTCCAACTTTTACCTTTTCCACATCAGGCTTACTGCCAATTTCGATGTTCTCGCCACCAAACTTTGAATCTCTATTTTTCAGGTAATTAACGACATCATCCTTTCTCACCCTGCCATTTTTACCGGACCCAACAATCTTATCAAGTTCTTCTTCAGCAATGTTCTCATGCTTTGCCATGGTCTTAACCAATGGGCTATAAAAACGGCGCTTCGAAAGGGTTTCTTTACCGCCCGGGTCCGTAATGCTAACAGTATCGGATTTTGCCGGAGTTTGAACTTCTGCTATAGCCGCCTTCGAAGTTTTCTCATCATTTTCCCCGGTCGGTGAGGTATTGATAATAGCTATCACTTTACCCACGGGCACAACCGCATCCTGACTGAACAGTATTTTTTCTACTCTACCCGCAACGGGTGATGGTATTTCTGAATCAACCTTATCGGTAGCAATTTCGAGGAGTACAGTATCCTCCTCAACAATATCTCCTTCTTTAACAAACCATTTGGTAATGGTGGCCTGTTCAATGCTTTCGCCCATTTTGGGCATCTTAATCTCAAACATAACTTTGCAATGCAATTATTTTGAATCATTCTGAATAAAAACAGCGATAAGTTTTCTTTGTTCGAAGATTGAGATTTTTAAGCCATTTGTTTTGATGTTACTCAAGTATCTCTGCTGCCCTTTGAGTTAATGATATATCTTTGTCCTTGTAATCATTTAAAGATGGCTCATTGTAAATCAATATTTTCAACTGCATATCTCCCGCCCGTTTTCTACTTCCATCAACTTTTGCAATGTGAAGAGGTTTTAATTGAAGGGCACGAAATGTATCAGAAACAAACCTATCGGAACAGATGCATTATCTATTCTGCCAATGGGTCCTTACCGTTAACAATACCTGTGGTCAAGCCCAATGGCAACAGAACTTTTATTAAGGATATCAGGATAGACAATTCGGTGAAATGGAAAAAAGAGCATTGGCGGGCCCTTGAGTCAGCCTATACGAATTCTTCATTCTTTGAGTTCATTGCCGATTATCTTGTCGGTTTTTATGAAAAAGATCGCCTTTACCTTTGGGATTTCAACATGGAACTACTAAATACCCTTTTCGATATTTTGGATCTTCAAGTTAACATAGTCGAAACGGATGGTTTCATTAAAGAGTATCCCAATTCCATAAGCGATTTCCGAAATTACATTAGTCCCAAGTTCCCTGAATTCATTAAACAGGCTGAGCAATGCGCTATTCCCTATCATCAGGTTTTTGGCTATAAGTTGGGATTTATACCCAATCTCTCCATTATTGACTTAATCTGCAACTGCGGAATGGAAAGCCTGAATTTATTACGCGGCTAATATCCCGCCGTTATTTCCATTTTCTATATTAATCAGGTGAAAAACACATTGAGCCAATTAACGTTGGCAATCAATCAGCACAATATGAATGGCTCGTTAGAATCGATATCCCAACGTGAGGAAAAATTTATTTTGCGACAAATCCCGTGTAATAACAGGAGAGTCTATATACATGGTGAAGGAATCGTTGTAGAAATATCTTTGGTATGCCCAGTCGATAAAAAATTGTTCGATTCGTAAACCAAAGCCCGCTGATAATACCTTAATATCAGAATTTCCAAAGCTGATATGGCTAGCAAAAGGGCTGCCATATTGAGCATATCCGGCTCTCAGAGCCAATTTTTTCAGCCATACTTCGCCTCCTGCCTTAATATTGTAAGTTTTTGTATAAATTCTCGATATGGCATTATTCTCGTCAGTAAAACGGTATCCATCGCCCCCTTTTATAAATTGAGAAGTACCATAATCCAGATACTCATAATCAAAACTTATTAAACCCAACTCCCCAAAGGTAAGGGCAATAGAGGCAATGGCCCTGGCAGGAGTTTTTATTCTGTAGTCATACAAATTCAATGGCGTGCTGGCTTTAGAGTCAAAATTGTTAAAAAATGACTTCATTGAAGCACGGTAGGTTTCGTTTATACTAAAAAAGGTGGGAGAATGCAGTGCAATACCCAATCGCAATATTTGTATAGGTTTATAAATTGCGCCAATTTTAAAATTTACACCGGATCCCTCAACTACCAAAGTTTGTGTGTAATCGAAACTTTCAAACCTGTCACCGTTTGGCAAAGGGGAATTGTCGCCGAATGCTTCTTCTGAATAGTACTGTTGCTGTCTGTAGTAAATATCCTGAACACCCAGCGTACCACCAATAAACAGTTTGTTGGAAAAATTGGCAGCGAGAGAGAATGCATATTCCCCCACCCCCCCCGAAGATGATAATGATTGGTCTTGATATACCCCTTCACCATCATTAATTGCACGGGTATAAGAGTTTGCTGAACCCGGAACAGTATCTATCAAAAATGTGTTCCACGCCATTACCGCATCCCAAGGGAATAATCCGCCATAGGGATTGTTGTTCTCGTTATCGGTCAAATTAAAATAATTAGTACCCCCGGCTGCGGTTGCGAAATAGTTCATCATTGAGCCGGAAGAATTGGCGCCATTTGCATAAGATTCTTCAAAAAAATCGTGTAAACGATTATACCCCATACCAATATTAACATGAACCAAACCCTTCTCCTCTTCCTTTAACGTTTTAAAGGATGCAACAAATCCCAGGTTGTCAAAAAGTACACGTGTGCGATAATCCTTAGCAGGTTGATTTAAGTACACAGAATTTACCTCCTTATTTTTAATGCTAGTGGTTACAGTAAATTCTGAAGTTCGATATACTCCCAACCCGGCAGGGTTAAAACTAAGCGATGAGAAATCGGCTCCAAGGGCTCCAAAAGCCCCTCCCATGCTAACGAATCGGGCAGTACCCGAATTAAGGGACTGCGATAAACGCAAAGCATCCTGATGGTCTTGCGCCAACACATGCAAGGAGTTTAGCATTATAATTAGAAAGAAGAGTTTTCGAGCCATTGTATGTTTTTGGTGTAATTAAATTAAACGAATTATTTTGCGTATTCGATTGTTAAGCAAAGAGTTGCATCAGTTAATTCATGCGGAATTACGCCAATGCTTAAGCATTACTTAGCAAAAGACTGCAAACTATCTTGTACGTGTACGTGTTCCTCCGGAAGAACTGCCGCCGGAACTACCTGTACTACTTCTTGAACTACTGCCGGAGCTGCTTCCAAAACCACTTCCCGATGACGATGAAGAGCCGGAACTACTAGGCCTTGAATAACTGCTACTCCCTGAATTATTCCTTTCAGAAGAGCTTGGAGAAGATGTTCTGCCTCGATGGGGCGAAGCATATGATTCGGAGGATGAAGGTTTACTTCCTCTTTCAACCGAAGTTCTGGGCTTTCTTTCGCCATCTCCTCTGACAGCCTCAGTTGAAGGATAACCTCTGATTGGTCTGTTAAACTCATTGCTATTCCCCGGTTGTGGACGAGTATAGCTGGGATTATAAGTTCCTCCTGAACCCGTTCTGTTCTGACCATCCCCGGGTTTAACCCTTGTGGGGTTGACATTCAAACTTTCCCGTGAAGGTCGTTTTATTAGGTCGGGATTACGAACAGGCTCCCTGAGTTGTGGTTGATTTTGTCCTCTTTCAGGGTTTGTGTTTGAAGGTTGCCTAACTACAGCCTGACCAATAGGTTTTTTTGTAGGCTCTTGCGAAACAGCACTCAAACTACCGCTTGCAGAGTTATTATTTGAAGCCTGAAGGGTAGGTTGTTTTGTTGAGAGGTAACCGGTAACACTGCCAATACTTGCCCCTTGAGAAGTTCCTATTCCCGTGGGCTCATAGGCAGTATTTCCGGAAACAGGCCTTCTACCATAGTGATAACTCACACCATTCACTTGGAATCCACCATAATATCCGTCCCAAAAACCACTATTATATCCCCACATATAGCTATTCCAGCCATACCATCCGTATCCTCCGTAGTAGTATGGGTTTCCCCAATAGGAATAGTAGGGGTAACCCCAATACGAATAGTAGGGATAACCATAACCAAATCCCCATCCCATGTAGAAACTCCACGGATTGTAGCCCCAATAACCATACCTGTTGTATCGATAGGGCCATAAAAACATGGAGGAAATATAGTTCGGTTCAACCCAAACATGACCTCCATACACTATCACATTGTAAAACGAAGGGTCGTAAACCGAAGCATACCATAAATCGTCGTAGAAATCGGCATAGCTGTTATAACCGCTAAGTCTGGCTTCCTGCCTCCTACGGTATGAATCCTCATACGATGTGGAAAGTAGCCTGTCATACGGATTATCCTTATCATCGGCTTTGTAAACCAATGTATCAATCTTACCGGTTGAGTCGCTTGCAAGGATATCGTAATACCTTTTTTCAAGTTCGGCCAAATCTAAGCCTTGCTTATTTGCCTCTTTTTCGGCGGTAACTGCAACCGCAGGTTCTTCATTATTGCTAACAGAAGGGTTATGGTATATGTCATCACCCTGATGCTTGCTTGCCCTGCTCAGATGCATACTGGTTGAACATCCACTCACTAGAAGGGTTGCGACAGCCAAAGTCAAAATTTTTACTTTTGTTTTCATGATAACCTCCTGATAGATTTTATGTGAATTTCTATTAATATTTCTTTACTTTGCATCTTTGAAAAACACTTGAAAATACTACAAATTTTATACCATTAACAAGCGTATGGCAAAGGAAATAACAAGTAAAAATGAAAACTATTCGCAGTGGTACAACGACATTGTAATTAAAGCCGGATTGGCCGACTACTCTGCCGTTAGGGGCTGTATGGTAATTAAGCCCTATGGCTACGCCATTTGGGAAAAAATTCAAAGGCAACTCGACGCAATGTTTAAGGCCACAGGCCATCAAAATGCCTATTTTCCCCTGTTCATCCCTAAATCGTTTTTTAGTAAGGAGGCCAGCCATGTTGAAGGGTTTGCCAAAGAGTGTGCCATAGTTACCCATTACAGGTTGAAAAATGATCCCAATGGCAATGGCGTAATAGTAGATCCCGAGGCAGAATTGGAAGAGGAGTTGATTGTCAGGCCTACTTCTGAGACCATTATCTGGAACACTTACCGCAACTGGATACAGTCGTACCGCGATTTGCCCATCTTAATCAACCAGTGGGCCAACGTGGTGAGATGGGAAATGCGTACCCGTCTATTTTTACGTACCACTGAATTTTTATGGCAGGAAGGCCATACTGCCCACGAAACGATGGAAGAGGCTGTGGAAGAAACGCTAAAAATGGTACATGTTTACGCTGATTTTGCTGAAAAATGGATGGGCATGCCGGTGCTTATCGGAACCAAATCTGAGGGGGAGCGATTTGCCGGTGCCATAGATACCTACTGCATTGAAGCGTTAATGCAGGATGGAAAAGCGCTCCAGGCCGGAACATCACATTTCCTTGGGCAAAACTTTGCCAAAGCATTCGACGTGAAGTTTGCTACCAAGGACGGTAATATGGACTACGTATGGGCAACATCGTGGGGTGTTTCAACGCGCCTTATGGGCGCACTGGTTATGGCCCACTCCGACGATAATGGGTTGGTTTTGCCACCCAAACTGGCCCCCATCCAGGTAGCCTTTGTGCCCATTTACAAGAATGATGATGAGCTGGCTAAGGTTAGCCAACGAATAGTTGAGTTGAAGGCAATGCTGGATGCCAAAGGAATATCGACCCTATTTGACAACCGTGATACGGTAAAACCCGGTTTCAAATTTGCAGAGTGCGAATTAAAAGGATATCCCATTCGCATTGCCATAGGACCCAAGGATATAGAGAAAGGAACCGCCGAGGTTGCACGTCGGGATACCCTGACAAAAGAATTTGTAAGCCAGGAAAATCTTGTGGAGTACGTGGTGAATTTGCTTGACAACATTCAAGACAATATTTACCGTAAAGCTCTGGAGTTTAGAGAAAAAAACACCTTTTCGGTGGATTCTTATGAGGAGTTTAAAAAGGTGCTTGATGAGAAAGGTGGTTTTGTAATGGCGCATTGGGATGGAACAAGGGAAACCGAAGATTTAATTAAGGAGGAAACCAAAGCTACTATCCGATTAATTCCGAATGATGGTAAAAAAGAAGAGGGTAAATGTATTGTAACAGGTAAACCATCGGCTCAAAGAGTTGTGTTTGCCAGAGCTTATTAGACGAAGTGAGACTGCTGAATGCCCTTATGTTAAGCAATATGCTCTTGCAACCTTGTCAAAAACAACTCTGTTTTTTCACGGAATGGCAGTTCTGAGTTATTTTCATTCTTAGCTATGGCCTTTTGGAATTATTAAGCTATCTTTATAGATGTAAAAACCGTCTCAATAAATCGTTTAAAAAATGAAAAGAATTGCATTAATCATGTCAGCGGTCTCATTGTTTTTCTCGGCCTGCCAACCGCAAAACGAGATACAATCGAAGGTAGATAACTTTATCGAAGTTGACCTCACAGCCGACATCAGCCATCTTTCGGATAAGGAAAAACAAATGCTTCCCCTACTCTTTGAAGCAGCCCAAATTATGGATGACATTTTTTGGCAGCAAGCCTACGGTGATAAACACGCACTAATGGAAAGCATTAAGGATGAAGCTACTAAAAGATTCTTGGAGATTAACTACGGGCCATGGGAAAGGTTGAATAATAACGAACCTTTTATTAGAGGTTACGGCAGCAAGCCCCTGGGAGCTAATTTTTACCCTTTGGACATGAGCAAGGAGGAGTTTGAAGCCTTTGATTCTGATACAAAAAGCAGCCTTTACACAGTTATCGGTCGAAAAGATGATGGCACTCTGGAGTCGGTCCCCTATAGCCAAGCCTACAACGAGCAGCACGAAAAGGCAGCAGAATTACTACTGAAGGCTGCTGAATTGGCAGAAGATGAAGGGCTGAAAAACTACCTTGCTGCACGCTCACAAGCCCTGCTGACAGATGACTACCTGGCAAGCGATTTGGCATGGATGGACATGAAGACCAACAACATTGACTTTGTTATTGGTCCCATCGAAAATTACGAAGATAGGCTTTTTGGCTACAAGGCTGCACATGAGGCATTTATTCTAATAAAAGACCTTGAATGGAGCAGTAAATTGAGTCGCTTTGCCGCCCTCCTACCCGAACTACAGAACAGTCTGCCGGTTAGCCCCGAGTATAAAAAAGAGGTACCAGGAAGCGATAGCGATCTTGGTGTATATGACGTTGTTTTCTATGCAGGCGATTGCAATGCAGGGAGCAAAACCATCGCCATTAACCTACCCAACGATGCCCGGGTACACGTGGAAAAGGGCAGCCGTAAGCTACAGCTGAAAAATACCATGCAATACAAATTCGACAAAATTCTTGTGCCAATCAGCGAATTGATAATTGATGAGGATCAGCGTAAGCACATTACATTCGACGCCTTTTTCGAAAACACCATGTTCCACGAAGTGGCACACGGGCTTGGCATTAAACAGACCATTAATGAAAAGGGAACTGTTCGGGAAGCCCTGAAAGATACCTATAGTGCCATAGAAGAGAATAAGGCCGATATTCTTGGGTTGTACATGGTGACCAAACTATACGAAATGGGAGAATTCCCCGGCAAGGATTTAATGGACAACTATGTAACCTTTATGGCTGGAATATTTCGCTCCGTTCGATTTGGAGCTGCATCGGCACACGGAAAAGCCAACATGATGCGTTTTTACTATTTCCAGGAGCATGACGCCTTTACCCGCAATCCCGAAACGGGAACTTACCGTGTTAATTTCGATAACATGACAAAAGCCATGCATATGCTGGCCTACAGAACCCTCACTATTCAGGGTGACGGTGATTACGAAGCTGCAAAGAAAATGCTTGAAAGCATGGGGTATATTAAAGAAGAATTGCAAAACGATTTGAATCGTATCAATTCATCGAATATTCCTGTGGATATTAGGTTTAAACAGGGCTTGCATATGTTAGGATTGTAAACACAAAAAATTGAAAAGATATGAATCTCAGCTTCAACTTTATTAAATCGGTGTCGAACATTTACGACGAGATGATTGAAAATGGCTTTTCGCTAGTTTACCTCGGTGAATTCAGCCACGGAATTACCAAGATGTTCACCTCAATGGCCGAATCGGACATGGAGAAGCAAAGCGAGGAGCGGTCGGTACAGAGAAAAGTATTCCATGTAATGGTCGAAACTCTTCAGAACATGAACAAGCATTCCGACGAGATTAGGGAAAGGAAAATCGGCAGTGGATTGTTTATCATTGGGAAGAAGTTGGATACCTACTACGTGATTACCTCCAACATGGTAGCCAGAAAGCACAAGGATGCCCTTGAAAAGTCTTTAATCACTGTAAATAATGCCACTCAGGAGGAGCTGAAAGAAATGTATAAAAAACAGATTAAGGAAGGACAACTATCGGAAAAGGGTGGTGCCGGGCTTGGGCTGATTGATATTGCCAGAAAAACAGGGGAAACTCTGGATTACCAATTCCTACAACTTGACGATGAGAACTATTTCTTCATTCTGAAGGTTGAAATCAATGCAAAAAAGTTTGCTAAAGACGCATACTAGAAGCAAACAGAATTTCTTTTAAATATTTATTTTACATACAGCTACTAATTTCAGTAGCTGTATGTTTTTTTACAACGAAGCCATTTATCGCCTGCATCCATTATTAGTATTTTCCAATTACTCCATCTTATTGACATTGGCACTCTTTTTGAAAAAAAAGTGGTTTTTTTTTAATAAATTTTTTTAAAAGATAATAGGGGTAAGCGCATAGTAAAATGTCATAGTAACAAATCAACAAATAATTTGATGACATAAGAATCATCACTAATTAATAACCCTAAAACATAATTATTTAATAATGAAAAAGATTTCTATTGTTTGCATTTTCGTCATTCTGAATTTGAGCCTAAATGCACAAACCATCAGCCAAACTGTTAGGGGAACAGTGATGGACAAACAAACCAAAGTTACCCTCCCCGGTGCCAACGTGCTGTTAACACATCTCGATCCTGTGAAGGGTACATCATCCGATGAAAATGGCAATTTTCGTTTCACCGACGTTCCTGTTGGGCGAATAAGTTTGGTTGTTACATACCTTGGATACCACGAAGTGGTATTGAACAACCTGAACCTTCAGGCTGGAAAAGAGTTGGTATTGAACATCTACCTGGAAGAGATGGCACAGTCCATTGATGAGGTACGAATTGTGCACAATATTGATAAAACCGAACCAACAAACCGCATGGCCACCGTGAGCGCCCGTGGTTTCACAGTGGAAGAAACCGAACGATATGCGGGTAGCCGAAACGACCCGGCCAAGATGGCCGCCAACTATGCCGGTGTTATGGGCGTTGACGATTCGCGAAACGATATTATTATTCGAGGTAACTCTCCTCTTGGTCTCCTGTGGCGATTGGAAGATGTGGACATACCCAACCCCAACCACTGGGGAAATTCTGGTTCAACGGGCGGCCCCGTGAGCATGCTCAACAGCACTCTTTTAGAGAACTCCGATTTCTATACCGGTGCCTTTCCCGCTGAATATGGCAATGCCCTATCGGGAGTATTCGATCTGAAAATGCGCAAAGGAAACAACGAGAAGTACGAATTTTTGGGTCAGGCTGGCTTCAATGGTTTCGAACTTGGTGCCGAAGGCCCCCTCTCCAAAAACAGTGGCTCTTCATTTCTTATCAATTACCGATACTCCACGCTTGGACTTTTTAGTAAACTGGGAATGGATTTCGGTGCTGTGGGAGTACCCGAATACCAGGATTTAGCTTTCAAAGTTGACCTCCCCAACACCAAACTCGGGCATTTATCGCTTTTCGGACTTGGGGGCATCAGCTACATTGAAATTTGGCCCAGCCGAAACCCCGATGGGTTGAACTACTACGGCCCAGATGCCTTGGATATCACCTCTGGAACAAATATGGGAGTGGTAGGCCTCTCATCGTTATATACCATTAACCCTAGAACTTACCTTAAGGTTACATTGGCTGCCATGGGGCAAGATGCATTCACAGAGGGCGATACCCTGAGCGAAGATAAGGTCAGGTTCAGGGTTTATCAGCTACACCAGATTGAGAATAAACTTTCCACTTCAGCCGTACTAAATCACAAGGTTAACGCAAAACATCTGGTGAAAGGCGGTATTAGCAGCAAGTTGATAAGCAGCAACAATCATGATAAGTATTGGGCCGAATGGGCCAATGAATATAGGACACAACTTGATTTCGAGGGCTACTCGTGGCTCATACAGCCCTATATCCAATGGCAATACAAACCCATTGACAATATTGTACTTAATGCAGGATTGCACTATAACCACTATACATTCAACGGCACACATTCCTTAGAGCCTCGTTTGGGTGCCAAATACAACATAACCAACAGGCAATCGGTAAGTTTTGGTTATGGGCTACATAGCCAAATAGCACCGCCATTTGTGTACTACATACAGGAATATCAAGATGACGGTTCCTACATTCGCACCAATACGGAACTCGGCCTAACCAAAGCACATCACCTTGTTGTGGGCTATGATTTGAAAATCAATACATTCACACGAATTAAAATTGAAACATACTACCAAAAGATTTTCGATGCACCGGTAGATGCAAAGGGCTCCAACCCATTCTCCATGTTGAACAACGGGGCCAGCTTCGAATTTAGCATGCCCTCATACTACTTGACCAACAAGGGTACAGGAGAAAATTATGGGATTGAACTCACCCTGGAGCGATTCCTTAACAAGGGCCTTTACTTCCTATTCACCACTTCGCTTTTCGATGCAAAGTACACGGGTAGTGACTCAAAGACCTATAACTCTGCATTTAACAACAACTACGTAATAAATTTGCTTGCCGGCAAGGAGTTCTATTTTGGACGTAGTGCTTCAAAAAGACAGAGTTCTCTTGTCATAGATATTAAGGGAATGTTGGCTGGAGGTAAACGCAAAACACCTTGGGTGGCAGTGTACAACGAAGAGGAAAAGATATACGAACGGGTGTGGGACTACAATAGAGCATACGATGAAAAGATGAAAGACTACATGAAAGCCGATCTCAGAATTATGTATCGGCTCAACAAAAAAGGAGTCACACAGGAATGGGGAATTGACATCTCTAACCTTTTTAATTACAGGAACTTACAAAGTGAAAGATTTAATGAGATTACAGGTGAAACTGCCCCCGTTTATCAAACAAGCATGATGGCCATACCCCATTGGCGAATAATATTCTAGAGCGAATGATAACCCATATCTACTAACTAAATAATTATCAAACCATGAGAAAATTACTGCTAGTTTTTACTCTTCCCATGCTACTCCTTTCATGCGGCAAGGAGTACCAAACCCTTGTCGGGAAAGGAGAGTTGGAATCGGAAACCCGCATATTGGAAGAATTCACGAACGTAAAAAGCACCATCGCTGCTAATATCCAAATTTTTGAAAGTGATGAATATAAAGTGGTTGTGACACTACAAAAAAACTTAATACCCTACCTCGAAACAACTGTTAAGAACGGTGTACTTTCCATTTCATTTGACGGTTACAGCGTTTCCACCAATAAGCCCATCAGCATTGACATCTACACCCCTTCTTTGAACGAATTTACACTCACCGGATCGGGGGATGTAACATCGGAATTACCACTTAGCAACATAAATCTCACGGGTTCAGGGAATTTTAATTGCGTGGGAGAAGTTGATAACTTAAATATCACCCTGTCGGGTTCGGGCAATTTCCATCTGTTCGATATGCTTGCAATCAATGCAGATATTGCCTTAACGGGTTCGGGAAATATCTATGTAACCGTAATTGAGAACCTCAAGGTTACCATTACTGGGTCGGGAAACGTGTATTACAAGGGCAACCCATCCATCAATACATCGATATTGGGTAGCGGCAATGCCATCAATAGCAATTGACAAAGACAGAGTAACAGGAACTATTATGGAAATAAAAAAGGGGGAAGCATACTTCATCATGCTTTCCCCTTTGTGTTTAGTAAGATTTATTAGCCCCGGGTCTAATATTCCTTCACCTCAATCTCTCCCCTAAGTGCCATTAGGGCATTCATGGCTAAGGCTTGCATTTCGTCCTCTCCGGGATAAACGGAAACGGGGGCAATGAACCCCACCATTTCCTTAATGTACTCTACCAAGTAGGGGTTGTGAGCAACCCCTCCTGTCAGTATAATTCCATCCACAGCACCCTTTAGCACAACTGCCATCTGCCCTATCCATTTGGCAATATTATACGACATGGCATCCTGCAGCAGTTTAGCCTTCGAGTCGCCCTCCTTGGCGCTGGTCTCAATTTTATATGCATCGTTAGTTCCAGCGTGGGCCACCAAACCTCCCTTGCCGGTCAACATTTTCTTCACCTCTTCATAATCGACCTCTCCGCTGAAACAGAGCTTAGCCAACTGTCCGGCAGGCACAGTTCCTGCCCGTTCGGGCGAGAATGGGCCTTCGCCATCGAGAGCATTGTTCACATCGATCACCCGGCCTTTGCAATGGGCTCCAACCGATATACCACCACCCAGGTGGGCCACGATCACATTGAGTTCCTCATACTTCTTATCGAGCGTTTTGGCATACTGGCGTGCAATTGCCTTTTGATTCAAAGCATGGAAAATTGAAACCCTTTCGAACTTGGGATGACCGGTAAGGCGAGCAACCTCCTGCATCTCGTCAACAACCACCGGGTCGGCAATGAACGCTTTGGCATACGGCAAGGTAGAGGCAATATCATCAGCTATCAATGCACCCAGGTTGCTGGCGTGTTCGCCGCGTATGCAGTTCATCAAATCGGTCTTCATGCGCGAATTGACGTAGTAAACGCCCGATTCGATTGGCTTTATCAGGCCACCCCTACCAACCACAGCAGTTATTTTGCTAACATCGATTTCGGCCTCCTGTAACTCCTTAAGAATTATCTCACGGCGAAATTCAAACTGGTCAGCAATTCTCCTGTAGTGACTCAACTCTTCTGCGTTGTGACGAATGGTCTTCAAAAATATGGACTTCGTATTGCAGTACACTGCAATCTTGGTGGATGTTGACCCGGGATTTATGGCCAGAATATTAACATCTTCCATCGCTACGATGATTTTAAATTGAGCACTCTATTTCGATGCGTTTGCGGCAAGAGCTATGGAATACATTTTGGATTTAACGCTGTCGCCACGCGATGTAAGCACGCATGGGACTTTTGCCCCTACAACCATTGCCCCCAACTCGCCCTTGGCCAGTTTGGTGCATGCTTTGAAGAATACGTTACCACTCTCGATGTTGGGGAAAAGGATACAGTCGGCATCGCCGGCTACCTCGCCTGTCAACTTTTTAATTTGAGCCGATTCTTTGTCAATGGCCACATCCAATGCCAATGGACCATCAATCAAAGCGTTTTTAATCTGCCCCCTATCCCCCATTTTGGAGATAATGGTTGCGTCCACGCAGGCCGGCATGGCTGTAGAAACCTGCTCTGTTGCCGCCAGAAGGGCAACTTTGGGCTTTTCGATGCCAAGCGAGTGGGCAACATCGACCAGGTAGTTGGTTATGGCAATTTTTTGGCTGATATCCGGTGCCGGAATTATGGCCACATCGCCTACCACCAGCAATTTTGGGTACGTTGGCACCTGTACCACCGTAACGTGCGAAAGCACAGCTTTTGGGGGCATGAGCCCGGTTTCCTTGTTAAGAATGGCACGCATGTACTTGTCGGTACTCACAAGGCCTTTCATCAGCACATTACCCTCACCTTTATTAATTAACTCCACCGCTTTATTGGCAGCTTTCATCTCGTCGTTCTCCTGAACAATTCTAAACTTTGCAGGGTCAATTTTATGCTTGGCACAAACCTCCTTAATGGTTTTTTCGTCCCCCACAAGGGTTGCCTCAACAATTCCCATGTCCACGGCCATGCTAACCGCTTCAATGGTATGGTCATCGTTGGCATAGGCAGCTACCAATCTCTTCTTGGGCTTGCTCTTAAGTACATCGAAGAGCTGATCTAATTTTGTAATCGACATATCCTATTAACTATTAAATGTTTAACAAATTATTATCATTTTACTTCTTATTCATACGGCTAACAATAGAAGCTGTATCGGAGGCAATAACCAGCTCCTCGTTGGTTGTAATGGCCATAACCTTAACCTTGGAGTTGGGTTTGGTTAACATAACATCCTTAGCCCTAACGCCATTATTAGCCTTTTTGTCAAAATCAACACCCATGAATGCCAGGGGTTCGCAAACTTTTTCGCGCAGGCAGAAATCGTTCTCGCCAATGCCACCGGTAAAGATAATCAAATCTACACCCCCCATCGAAGCGGCGTAGGAGCCGATAAACTGTGTAACACGGTAGTTGTACATATCCAAAGCCAGCTTGGCCCTCTCGTGTCCTTCATTGGCAGCAGTCTCCAAATCGCGCATGTCTGACGAAAGACCGGATATACCGGCAACACCGCTCTTCTTATTAATTAAATCACTGATACCCTTAAAGTTGAGATTCTCTCTCTCGGCAATATAGAGCAGTACACCGGGGTCGATACTACCGCAACGGGTACCCATTATCAGTCCATCCACAGGGGTAAAACCCATGGACGTATCAACAGACTTTCCATTTTTGATGGCAGCAATGGAAGCACCATTGCCCAAATGGCACGTTATGATGTTGACCTTATTAAAATCTAAATCGGCTAATTTACAGGCTTTCTTGGCCACGTATTTATGGCTTGTTCCGTGGAATCCATACTTACGAATTTTGAAAGTTTCGTAATACTGATATGGAATTCCATACATAAACACATGCTGAGGCATGGTTTGATGGAAAGAGGTGTCGAAAACTGCCACCTGAGGGATTCCGGGTAGCAGACCCTCCATGGAAAGTATCCCTTTCAGGTTTGCCGGATTGTGCAGTGGTGCCAACTCGATGCATTTTTCGATTTCGATCTTAACCTTTTCGGTTATAAAACTGCTCTCGGTGAAGAATTCGCCCCCATGTGCCACCCGATGTCCCACAGCCTTAATATCGGCCAAACTTTTTATAACACCATGCTTTTTATCAACAAGGGCTTTTAAAATCAGATCTATGCCTACCGTATGGTCGGGAATATCGCGAACCATTTCATAACGCTCTTTTCCCTCAGGTTTATGGGTAAGAATACCATCGGTAATACCAATACGCTCAACGATACCCTTCGCAAGGACCTTTTCCTTTTCGCACATATCAATCACTTGATATTTAATCGAAGAGCTGCCGCAATTTAAAACAAGTACTATCATTTAGGAAATTTTATTTGATTATCAATAGGTTATAGTTAAAAAATGGAATTAACAAACTTAACTAAAAATAGTAAATATTCAATTGTGCTGTGAATTTATTAACAATTATATTCAAATTAGCTTGCAGAATACCCGCCTTGATTTTTATACTTCTCTGAATTACAATGTGTTTTTTTTACATCAACGTGATTAATAACATCTTTTTTATTAGCTATTGGGATATATGGTCAGGATTATATCTTTTAGAAACAAAAATAATAACCCGATAAAATAGCGGTTGTAGAGATTGGAAACGATGCAGGCCTGTTCACTTAAGTGCGTTAGGTATAACTATTCATTATTTTTCTAGTATTGGTAGGGACTCTTTGTTCTTATCTTACCCCTTTAATTGTTCCTCAAAACTTTGTGGCTCATTATTCTTTGGGGCTTTGCCCCAAACCCCACCTACTTTTTGGCATTGCCCCAAAAAGTAGGCAATAAAGCCTTGGGAAAATATGCTTCTTCCCGTAAGTGAAAACGTACAAAATCCGCCTTTTTTGGGCGGGTTTAGCATTTCTTATCTTACATTACCATGTGGTGGTGCAACCTGCTTTCAATAATTCGACCCGGGGGTTAAGCCTAAGCCGAAGGGGGCCACACATTAAATGAGTGGCGGGAAGAATTAATAGCAGGCCGCGTAAGCGGTTTGGCTATAGAAATCCTATCTTTGAGAAAATAATTATTAACAAATTTCTCATTCTTATTTAAAATATGGACTTATACCTTGCACTATACGTTGGTGTTTTTATAAAATGGGTTGTTAGTGGTTTTAAAAATAAATTTAGGAATGAGTTGTATGGAGAAAATGAGTACACTCATTATATAAAAAAATTTCTGTTGACACAGAAAATACTATTTTAGTATTAGCTTTTATAATAGCCCTAGTTGTAGCATTAATCTTCATTATCAATAGCGCATACTTTAGTGTATAACGAATCAACATAAGGATATCCTTCTTCAATGCTTTGCTTCACTCCTTGTGTACAAAACCTCGTCAAGCATATTAAACAAGATATCGCTGTCTTTCATTAAGGTTTGGTTGTAAACTGTTAAGTACCCTTCACCAAAGCAAATCTTTACAGGCTGCCTGTTATCATTAAAAACAATCAAACAGATTATCCTAAAATCACTGTTTATAGGCTCATCTGAAATTTTAAGTTTATTAACCAAGTTAACAAAACTACATATTAATTCTTTATCAGTTAATATAGTATCCTTCAAAACTGGCTTATATTGAAAAATGTCTTCACAGTTGCTAATAGCTTTGTTGGGATTGATTCCTTTGGGCAAATAGGCAACCTTTATGCTTTGAACCTCATTGCAGTTCAAAACCTTGTTTTTTGGAGTACAATTCGGTAAAAGGAGTATACTTACAATAATACAAAGCAACCACATTTTTTTACTCAAAAAACATTTTGTACATATCTTCATTTTACTTCTTTTTAAATGCCTCGGTTTTATCTACATCAACCATTGTTGAAGTTTCCCCCCTTGTTAAAACGGATTTACCTTTGTGATTAGTTCTTGTTGTAAGCTTCCCATTTTTAGTACGGTTCTAAATTACACTATTTAATTCTATTTCCAATGCTTTGTTTTGATGCCCATGGAACTTACGGAGCGTAGCGGTGTGAGCCCCAAAAAGTAGGCAAAAAGGTCTAGGGAAAAATATGCTCCTCCCCGCTCTGATAAAATCCAAGAATCCTAGCCAAAGTAGGATAAACCTCTTTAGCAGAATTCTAAGGATTTTATCATTCACGCCACCGCCGGCTCTCCTCCCGAAAAATCGGGATTACCGGGCTCACGCACTTTTACGTGTGCGGAAAGGGAATAGTGCTGGTCCTACAGGGATTGAGGGTTGTGGGATACGGAGTTGGCCGTTGCTCATTGCTCGTTGCCTTTTGTTGAAAAAACGCCTTAGTGCGGTAAACCTACTCCTTTTTTTTCAATTTTTACATTGATTATTAACCATTTACAACCGCACTATTTGAAAGGGGACGAGTCTGGAAAAATATTAACCCCAAAAAAAGGGGGTGTAGAGATTGGAAACGATGCTTAAATTAACTCCAAACTTTCGCTGGGAAGCCATCCCTTATTGCCGTCGGCAATGCGTATTTCGACCCACTGCCCGAGTGCTTTAGTTATTTCGACCTTTGTTCCCGAATGAAGTATGAATAGGTCCTTACCCGTTTCGCCGGGAGAACTTTTAACAGATACAACCTGTTGAAAGATGATGGCGAAGTTATGCAGGTTTTCGTTGCGTTTTTGCTGCGCGCTAAAAATCATTGCCATAGTGGTAATCAGTAGCACTAATATACCAAAAGCAAAGCTGATTCGTTTGACCCATGCCCTGCGCGCAAACCAGAAAATAAGGGCCAATGAAAGCAGCAGGCCAAAGAAAATAATGCCAATGCGTGCCCATCCATTGGATGTGAACAGGTTTCGAACACCACGGTACCATTTGGTAAGAAAAAAAACCGGCAGGGGCTCAATTCTATCCACCGTATAGGTTCGGGCAAATTCGAGGTTGAAGAGAATATCCTCATCGTTTGGTTTCTGACGGTAAGCACGCTCGTAGCTAAGTATGGCATAGGGTATTTTGCCCAGCTGAAAATAGGCATTACCCAGATTGTAGTAAAGTTCAGCATTGTGATATCCGCTATCCACAAGGGATTGATACAATTCGGCAGCCCTGTCGTAATCGGCCTGAATGTAATGTTCATTAGCCTGATGAAGCAATGAATCGGGTTGCGAACGGGCAATCAGAGCGGATGCAAGAAAACAGATTATGAACGTGGTTGTTAACAGTCTCATGAGGTTTTCATTTATCTCATCAAAATGGGTATTTCAACATTGCTATATTTAAAAAACTACTTTTCGATAACTCCATCCAGTCGGGTAATTAGCGCCAGAGCCCTCTCGTACTGCTCATGCAGCTGATGCTGTTCGCTTGCCGGTGCATAGCGGGCATACTCGCAAAGCGAAACGATGTGGGCAAACTCTTCGGTATCATCAACCGAAACATTGTGTGCCAGAAGAGTATCCCTGGCATTTTCGCTGGTGAGGTTAGCCACAGGAATGCTTAACTTATCCGAAACATATCCCCACAAAGCCTTAAGCAACTCTTCGTAAAACTTCTCGCTATTGGCCTCTCCCAGGTGTCGCTGAGCCTGTTTCAGCCTTTTGCGGGCCATTTTGTTGGCTTTCTTGGTACGCACCAAAGTAGCATTGCCCCTCAACTTAAGCTGATAGCTTATCCAGAAGAATAACCCAATAAATGCAAGGATTGCCAAGATAATGATTACAAAGAATTTTGTACTGCCTAACAGCAATGTATGTACAGTGGCAAGGGTAAAACCTTCGGTTTTAATAAATCGAATATCTTGCCCTATAAAACGTATATCCTCCTTGCCAAAGCTCCCCACCATCTGCATGGTTGACTGTTCGCTGCCATCGGCTTCCACCTTGAGCGATAATGGCTTGGATCTTAGCGTAATATATTTTTCCTGGGTCGGGTCGAAATAGGAGAACTCCAACGTACCCATATCGAAGTTACCCGGTGCCCGAGGGATTGCCACAAACTCAAAGTTTTTCGAACCCGATGCGCCTTGCGATGTGGTATTTATCCTATCGGTGGTTTTGGGGTCGAACACCTCGAAACCGGCAGGGAATGTAAATTTGGGAGTTTCAATAAGGCGAAGATTTCCACTTCCGGCAACCCTTACCTTAAGGTTAATCGCTTCGTTGGTTTTAGCCTCGGTTTTATCCAGCGATGCCTCCAGATTGTAGTGCCCCACGGCTCCGGTAAATGATACAGGGGCATTTGGCGGTAAATCACGGATCTTCAAAACCGTTGGTTTGCTCACCAGCCTTCGGCGAACCGTTTGGTACGTGCCAAAAAACTCATCGAACATGGACTGAGGGCGACCGCCCCGCTGCTGCATGAGGATAACGATTTCGAACGGGTCAACAGGCACGTCGCCTGTCCGCTGTGCGAAAAGCAGGTACTTTTTAAGTACGCCGGAGTTGTAAATTTTCCCGTTTATATTTACCCTTTGGAATTCAACATGGCTTGGGGTTTCCAGATCCTGGCTCCAAAAACCGTTGAATGACGGGAACTTAACCTCATCGAATCCCGAAATATTTTGCCGTGTGTATATTTTAACCGTTGCCAGTATGGGTTGCCCCCTGTAGGCTGTTTGCCTGTCGTACTCGATGGCTACAAAAATATCTTCATCGGAACCTGCCTGCGTGCCTGCCGATACCGGCTGGCGTTGTTGCCTGCTTTGCTGCTGCCCGGCTGCGCCGCTCCGCACCACTTCAATGGTTACGGGTTGGGTTTTATACTCTTTTTTCGATACGGTTACCGTGGCGGGGTCAATAGTCATTTTACCCTCAGCGGTAGCCTCGAGGATGTATGTGTACGAATACTCGTAGGTTTGAGTCATTTGACCGTTGATAATCTGCACACTGCTGCTCGACGAGGTGCTGGGGCCGGCCAGAATGTAGAATCCTTCGAAGGAGGGGGGTCGGAACTCCTGCGGCCTGGCATTGAGCATATAGGTTAGCCTGAATTGCTCTCCCACTGCCACCACGTTGGGTGCGGTTGCTGTAAACTCAACATCCTGAGCCACAGCAAGGCTGACACACGATGCCAAAAAAAGCACTATGGCGATGAACTGTTTTCTATGCATAGCCTAAACTTTACCAATTCTTTTCAACGCGTACCTGTTTCTGCTTAGCCTGTTCGGCCCTCACCCTTTCCTGAACATCCTGTTCCGTATTCTGTATTGCCTCCAGCATCCTTCTGGCATCTTCGGGCGAAATCTGTTGCTCCTGCTGCTCTTGCTTCTGTTGATCCTGTTGTTGCTGCTGATTCTGCTGCTTATCGTCCTGCTTATCCTGCTTGTTGTCTTTCTGCTGATTATTGTCCTGCTTATCATCCTTTTTATCGTCTCCCCCTTCCTGATTCTGCTGTTGCTGTTGCTGTTGCTGCTGTTGTTGCTGCAAAAGCATTCTTTGTGCCTGAGCCAAATTATACTTGGTTTCCATATCCTTGGGGTTGTACCTAAGGGAATGCTTGTATGCCTCCACGCTCTCGCCAAATTTTTGCTGTTTGAAAAGCGTATTACCAAGGTTATGGTAAATCTTTGCCTTATCCTTATCGTTTACCTTTTGATCTGATAAATCGTTGAAAAACTGAGCCGATTCATCAAACTTCTCCTGCTTGTAAAGGGCGTCGCCCAGGTTGAAATTGGCCTTATACGATTCGGGGTTTTGATCGAGCGCAGAGCGGTACGAAACCTCCGCATCAACGAAATTATCCTTTTTGAACTCCTTATTGCCCTCCCTGATGCTTTTCCGCTCCGACTGCCCAAAGGCCAAGCCTACACCGATGGAAAGCAGCAAAATCGATGATGAAATATATCTAACAATCAAACGCATAATCCCATTAAAATTGAATCTAATTCCTGTCATTTTCTTACTCCAAACAGATTTAACCTTTGTAAAAGCCTGTTTTTCCTTTCGAGCATGAATATCTCGATGAACAACAGGAGAAGCGCAACAGCAAAAAGGTACTGAAACTGGTCGTCATACTCGGAATAGACTTTGTCTTTAAATTCAACCCTTTGCATGCGATTTATCTCCTCATACAGCGGCAATAAGCCTATTTGTGTATTTGTAGCCCTTACATACCTTCCACCACCTGTTATTGCAACCTTCGACAGCGTTTCCTCGTCGAGCCGTGTAACCACAACGTTACCGTCTCGATCCTTCAGGAAATCCTGCCTCTCCTTTCCTGTGGGTATGGGTGCTCCCTGCGGCGATCCAATGCCAATGGCATGGATTACTATTCCCTTTTCGGCTGCACGGCGTGCAGCGCCCACCGGATCGTCTTCATGGCTTTCGCCATCGGAGATTACCACAATCACCTTGCTGGTCTCCTCCTGCGGGCTGAATGAATTTGCCGCCAGGCTGATGGCAGAGCCAATGGCCGTTCCCTGTTTTGACACTATACCCGGGTTTATGGATGAAAGGAACATCTTGGCCGAAGTATAGTCGTTGGTAACGGGTAGCTGCACAAAAGCATCGCCTGCAAAGACAATGAGCCCTACCCTATCGTTAGTTAGCTGTTCTACCAGCCGCGAAATGGCCTGTTTGGCCCGTTCCAGCCTGTTAGGCTGAATATCCTGTGCCATCATGCTATTGGATACATCCAGCGCAATGATCAACTCAATACCCTTACGCTTCACCTCGGTGAGTTTGGACCCAAACTGCGGACCTGCCACTCCGAAAATCATGAATGACAATGCTACGAGAAGAAAAACCAGCTTGATCCATCCCCTACGGAACGAGAGTCCGGGCATCAGCTGTTTTATCAATGGCAAATTGCCAAATGCCGACAACTTTCTCTTCTTAATCAGCGATGAAACGAGGTAAATGCCAAACAAAACGGGTATCAGCAATAGCAAATAGAGATATTCCGGATTGGAGAAACGAAACATGGCTTTCTACTTAAAACTCATTATTAAACAATACATCTTACAAATACCGAAATCAACATCCGCCTATGGCAATACCCTTAACCAGGTAGCCCTCAATACGATATCCAAGGCCAATGCAACTATGGCCAAAAAGGCGTAGAGCTGAAACTCTTCCTTCTTCTTGCTAATTTCAGTGACCTCAATTTTAGTTTTTTCCAGCTGATCAATCTGTTCGTAAACCTGCTTAAGCCCTTTCCCGTCGGTGGCCCTGAAGTAATGCCCCCCTGTCATTTGGGCTATTTGCTTCAATACATTCTCATCAATTTCCACCTTCATATCCTGCATTCGAGTGCCAAAGGGTGTTTGCACTGGGTATGGGGCTGTACCCATACTTCCCACACCAACAGTATAAACCCTGATGTTCAACGATTTGGCTATTTCTGCTGCCGTTATGGGGGCAATCTCTCCCCTATTGTTCACCCCGTCGGTCAACAGTATCACCACCTTACTGGTGGCATCGCTATCCTTCAGCCGTGCAACGGCCGTTGCCAAACCCACGCCTATGGCCGTTCCATCCTCAATCAGGCCAAGCTTCACATCCTTAAACTGGTTTACAACGGTACGCAAATCGGTTGTCAACGGGCACATGGTGAAACTTTCGCCTGCAAATACCACGAGGCCAATCCTATCGTTGCGCCTACCCGATACAAACTGAATGGCTATTTCCTTTGCCGCTTCAAGCCTGTCGGGTTTGAAGTCCTGTGCCAGCATGCTACTCGAGACATCCAGCGCAATCATTATATCAATGCCCTCCGTTTCGACCAGTTGTTCCACATTGTGCGACTGGGGACGTGCCAGTACCACAACAATCATTGCAAAAGCGAAAATTTTCAGTGCGAACGGCAAGTGCCTGAGGTAAACGCGCAGCGAGAACGGAGCCTTGCCAACACCCATCAGGGTTGACATCTGCATGCTTGCCGAGGTATCCTTTTGCTTGTAGATGTACCATGCCACGATGGGTACAATCAAAACCATCAGGTAAAGCAGCTTTGGGTTTGCAAATGCCATATTACTCATCATGTTCGGACTGTTTTTCAGGTTCAACTACGGGGTTTTCACCCTCAGACTGCACTGCTTCCTGCTCCTGCATTACTTCATCTTGCACTTGTTCCTGTTCCTGCTCCACCTCCTCCTCTTCAACCTTAGTTTCGTTTACAAACCGAAAACCGAAGTTAAGGCACTCCTCATTCTCGGCCATATCGGGTTTAAATCGTGCAAACTTCACCATGTCGGCCAGAGTCATCTTCTCGTCTAACGATTCCAGCAAATTGCTGTTAACAATGCCATTATTCTTCAAATCCCTTATGGTTTCAAAGGTTGTTTGCTCCATGGCCGAAACGCCAAACCGCCCATCTATGTAAAAACGGATCACATCAATGAGTACCGTATAGTAATGCTTGGGGTTATCAGTTTGCCACAATTTCTGATCTTTTATCATTTCCAACTGACGAAGCGCAATAATATGCGGAGGCTCGGTACGCTTGGCTGGGAAGAAAACGGGTTCGCCTTTTTTCCGTTTTTTGAAATAGTAAATCAACAAAGCTATAATGGCTGCTGCAAGCAGTACAAGTCCGGACCACTTTGCAATCTCGGCAAAAGTAACTGGTACCGAATAGGGCATTTTAATATCGTAAATGGGTGCCTTGGTAGTATCGGGAGGCAGGGTATTGACCCTTAACCAGAGTGGCGAAGTAAGTGCAGTATCAACCTTTGCCCCATCGGTAAATGGCAAAAGGATCCGGGGAATGCGGTAATCGCCCTCCTCAAACGAAGTGAGGTTGAGCCTGTAAGTCAACTCCTTATCGCCATTACGCTTAATAAGCGTATCGATAACAGGCGGTCCCAACACCTCAATGCCTTTGATAAGCGTATCGGCATAATTGGGAAAATAGATATCGTATGTTCCGGGCAGGGAAGCCTTGATGTTCAATTCCACATGATCGCCAATGAGAATGGTATCGCCGGTGAGGGTGGCCTGAAATGCGAAAGCAGGTTGCTGGGCAAATGATTCATCCCTGACAAATAGAGTAAACAGAAGAAGAAATAAAAATGCCAAACGCCTGAATGCAGAACAGATGGAACTTACATGCTTTTCCGGTGTATGCGATTCGATAAAAATATATATGGGCTTAGACTTCATCTTGTAAAACATTATGCACGTTGCTTAAAGAGCTTTATCAGCGGCTTAACGTAATCCTCGTCTGTTGCAATGGGCACCCAATCGACATTGCATCGGGTGAATGTTTGCTTCAACGACACCTCCGTATCGGCCCACCATTGGGAGTAGGCGCTGCGAAGGGCAGGGTCAGAGGTATCGACCCATGCATGGTTACCGCTTTCGGCATCCCTCATTTTCATCAACCCTATGGATGGCAGCTCTACCTCTCTTGGATCGTATATTCGGATGGCCACCACATCGTGCTTGTTGGCCGCAATGGAGAGAGCGCTGGTAAAGCGTGGGTCCACAGAATCCGGATTGAAATCCATGAAATCGCTGAGTATAAACGTAGTACAACGTTTCTTCAGAGCATTGGTAAGGTACCTTAACGCTTCAGCGAGATTTGTTCCCTCGCTTTGCGGGGTAAAATTTATCAACTCCCTGATGATGTGAAGTATATGGGTACGCCCCTTTTTGGGAGGGATAAACTTTTCAATCCTGTCGCTGAATAGCAGCACGCCAATCTTGTCGTTATTCTGTATGGCCGAAAATGCAAGGACAGCGGCAATCTCCGTTGCCAGATTTTTTTTCAACAGGTTGGTTGTTCCGAACATACGTGAACCGCTGACATCAACCAGCACCATAACCGTAAGCTCGCGTTCCTCCTCAAAAATCTTCACATAGGGCTGATTGAACCGGGCTGTAACGTTCCAGTCGATATTACGAATGTCATCACCATACTGGTAATCGCGTACTTCGCTGAATGCCATTCCTCTACCCTTGAACGCACTGTGATATTGCCCTGCAAAGATTTGACGCGATAAACCCCGCGTTTTTATTTCAATCTTTCTAACCCTTTTAAGTAAATCCGATGCTTCCACTTTCAAAACAATTACTTCTTGATTCTGGTGAGTACCGTAATGTACCACTCCTCCTTAACGAGTTCAATGGAATACTTCTGACCATCCTTCTCCTCTTCCCATACCGTGCCCTTTTGTTTTCCGTACCTGGCATTCATCTCATCGCGCAGCATATTGAATAGCCACATGTTATACATCCTCGAAACCGCAGTACAGTAACCCTCGGCATTCAACTTGAAAATCAGGGTTTGCTCCTCGAAAGAGTTCTCGAATTTGATAAAACTCCTATCCAAATTATTGACCTCGGTAATAAATATAAAGCCTTTCAACTCCTGCTTTACCCTATCCCTAATCTCATCCTTGTGCAAGCCGATATAGTTCTGTCCCCGGCCGCTAAAACCGGCAATCAGCAAAAGGGCAAAAATGGTATTTCGGACCAGAAGAAACATCT
Organism: Bacteroidetes bacterium ADurb.Bin008; assembly: GCA_002071445.1. GTDB lineage: Bacteria > Bacteroidota > Bacteroidia > Bacteroidales > Tenuifilaceae > MWFE01. The sequence continues at coordinate 36,944 of MWFE01000025.1, forward strand.
GCTACGGTACTTCTATTGTGTTCAGTATCTCAGTTACAACATCTTCTGTTGTAATATTCTCTGCTTCTGCCTCGTAAGTCAGGCCAATGCGATGGCGAAGCACGTCGTGACAAACCGAACGGATATCCTCGGGAATAACGTAGCCCCTGCGCTTTATGAATGCAAATGCCTTGGCTGCCAACGACAGGTTGATACTGGCCCTTGGCGAAGCGCCATAGGCAATCATATTCTCAAATTTTTCGAGCTTATAATCCTTGGGATAGCGAGTGGCGAAAACGATATCCAGAATATACTTTTCAATCTTTTCATCCATGTACACCTCGCGCACCACCGAGCGAGCCTTAATGATATCCTCAGGTTTAATCACCCTATCTGCTTTTGGGAAGGTCGAAGCCACATTCTGGCGAATGATGAGCTTCTCCTCCTCGACCCTCGGGTAGGTAATCTTAACCTTGAGCATAAATCGGTCAACCTGTGCCTCAGGTAGCGGGTATGTTCCCTCCTGCTCAATGGGGTTTTGCGTGGCCATAACCAGAAACGGCGATGGCAGTTTAAAAGTCTCGTCACCAATGGTTACCTGGCGTTCCTGCATGGCTTCCAACAATGCGCTTTGCACTTTTGCGGGAGCACGGTTAATCTCATCGGCAAGCACAAAGTTGGTGAATATGGGCCCCTTCTTCACATGGAATTCCTCCTTCTTCTGGCTGTAAACCATTGTACCGATCAGGTCGGCAGGGAGCAAATCGGGGGTAAACTGAATTCGGGCAAAGCTGGCATCGATGGTATTGGCAAGAGTATTAATGGCCAATGTTTTGGCCAGCCCCGGAACGCCCTCAAGCAGAATGTGGCCATCGGCCAACAGTCCGATGAGCAGCGATTCCACCAGATGTTTCTGCCCAACGATAACCTTACCCATCTCCATATTGATAATATCAACAAACGAACTCTCGAGCCGAATTCGTTCGTTTAACTCCTTGATATTAATAGTTGTAACTTCGTTCATCCTGATTACAATTTATAAATGAAACAAACTCTTAATTCGATTGCAAATTTGCAGATTTATCGGGCATTTCAGCGTTAAAAAGCGTTAAAAAGTTTTAATCACTCTCACCCTACATGTTAACATCAACTACAGAATCCGAAGATTTAAAACACGGACGTTTTCATGTTGCTTAAAGCATACGATAACAATCTGCCGGAGGGGGGAACCGACCTGCTATACATACAGGAATTGTTAGGGACAAGAATTCCAAAACCACAGAACTATATACCCATGTATCAGCCAAGAACTTACAAAATATCCAGTCGCCATTTGATACGTTGTAAAAATATTACTACCTTGCGAAATATTTTATACCAAAAGCTATACATATACGCCCAAATATGGTAGGCTTTGTATAGTTTTATTATACATATAAGCGAGTTGGCAGCAAGCGTAAAGGACAACACAACAACGAACAGACGACTAAAAACAGAGAAAAAATAAACCATTTTAACAAGTGACAAAAGATATAGAAACAACATTACAAACGGACAACGAGTAAGCCGACACTCATTGCCGACCTTGTGTTTTTTATTTTTTTTCCACCCACATTTTTTAAACAATTTTAGCCAGCCCGCATTGGCACATTGGCTTTTGCCCCCACCTGTAAAGCCACTCCTTCGGCAAAAGCCAAAGAGTCAATTTTTCCCACCCGCCAATGACACTTTTGGGCTTAGAAAAACTATCTTTACCGACATTAAAATAAATTGTAAAATCAACATAAGACGACTATAAATGGCAATCAAAAAATCTGAATTATACAGCTCGCTTTGGGCAAGTTGTGACGAATTGAGAGGAAGCATGGACGCCAGCCAATACAAAGATTATGTATTGGTTTTGTTGTTTATGAAATACGTTTCTGACAAGAAAGACCCCTTGGTGGAATTGAAAGAGGGAACAACTTTCTATGACATGCTTAAGCACCGAGGTAAATCAGACATTGGCGATCAGATTAACAAAATTATTGGTGAGTTTGCCAAAAACAATAACCTCACCGGTATTATTACCGAAGCCGATTTTAATGATGATGCCAAACTGGGAACGGGTAAGGATAAAGTGGACAGGCTGACCAACCTGCTTAATATCTTCAACAATGAAGAACTCAACTTCTCCGGCAATCGGGCTGATGGTGACGACCTGCTGGGTGATGCATACGAATACCTGATGAAAAACTTTGCCACCGAAAGCGGAAAAAGCAAAGGACAGTTTTATACTCCTTCAGAAGTATCACGTATCATGGCGCAGGTAATCGGCATTAACAGATCCAAAAGCCAGGATGAAACCATTTATGACCCTACCTGCGGTTCGGGTTCTTTACTTTTGAAAGCAGCTGATGTCGCTCCACACGGCATCACCATATACGGACAGGAAAACGACAACGCCACCCGTGCATTGGCGGTAATGAATATGTGGCTGCACAATTTTGCCGATGCCGAAATCAAACAAGGTAACACACTGTCATCACCCGAATTTTTAAATGATGAAACGGGCGAATTGAAACAGTTTGACTATGCCGTTGCCAATCCGCCATTCAGCTACAAAGCCTGGATGAACGGTATTGATCCGGAACATGATATTTATAAACGATTTGAGGGTTACGATGCTATCCCGCCAAAAAAGAATGGTGACTTTGCTTTTCTGCTGCACCTGATTAAATCCTTGAAATCAAAAGGCAAAGCGTGTATCGTATTGCCCTTGGGTGTGTTGTTTCGGGGTAATGCAGAAGCCGAAATCCGCAAGCAGATTATTAAAAAGGGTTATATCAAAGCCATTATTGGTTTGCCGCCCAACTTGTTTTACGGAACAGGCATAGCCGCTTCGCTGCTTGTGCTGGACAAGGAAGATGCCGACAAGCGGACACACATTTTTATGATTGATGCCAGCAAGGGCTTTAAGAAAGACGGCAACAAAAACCGACTTCGTGAGCAGGATATTCACAAGATTGTGGATACATTCAATACGCTGAATGAAAGCGACCCAAAATATGCCCGATTGGTTCCGATTTCGGAAATAGCCGACCCGAAGAACGATTACAACCTGAACATTCCCCGCTACATTGACAGCCAGGAAGCGGAAGACATTCAAGACATTGAAGCTCATTTGTTGGGTGGAATTCCAAAAAGAGATATTGAGGCACTGGAAAATTACTGGAAAGTGTATCCAACACTAAAAGCAGGTTTGTTCAAAGCCATAGACAAACGCCCCGATTTTTACGAACTGATTATTGCCGGTGAAGAAATCAAAAACACGATTTTCAATCATCCTGAGTTTACCGCCTTTGGCAAGCAAATGGAACAGGTATTTTCAACATGGAAAACAGAAACCATTGCATATACCAAAGCATTGGACAAAGGACTAAGACCAAAGCATGAAATACACATCATTTCGGAAAACCTGCTGAAACATTATACCCCACGTGTACAGACGCAATATTTTGCGTCTCTATATGACAAATACGCCATGTATCAGCATTTGATGGATTATTGGAGCCCTGACGGTAACGATGAAGCCATGCAGGACGACTTTTACGAAATTGCCGCAGAGGGTTGGGCAGCAGGAAATGAAGTAAAACGCAAAGAGAAGAAAACCAAAAAAGGCGATAAGGAAATTGTAAAAGAAGTGGCAGGTATTGAAGGATTGGAAGGCAGATTGATACCGCCTGCCTTGATGATACAGGAATATTTTGCCACAGAGCAAAAAGCCATTGAAGAGCTGGAAGCCAAAGCAGAAACCCTGAACGCCAACATGGAAGAAATGCGCGAGGAACACGGAGGCGAAGAAGGTTTGCTAAGCAATACCATAGACGACAAAGGCAAAATAAGCAAAGCCAATTTGGGCAAAGCCATTAAAGAGTTGGGCAAACGAAACGAAGAAAACGCAGAAGAGTTTGACATGCTGGCTGCCTACAAAAAGCTGATGGACGAAGAAGCCGACACTCAAACCAAAATAAAAGCCGCCAAAGCCGAACTGGAAAAGAAAGTAATTGCCCAATATCCTAAACTCACCATTGATGAAATAAAAACCATAGTGGTAGAAAAAAAGTGGATGACCAACATAGAGCAACGCATACGCACCGAGATGGACAACATCAGCCACCGCTTAACGCAACGCATTAAAGAGCTGGCAGAACGCTACGAAAACCCAATGCCAAAACTTACTAACGAGGTGGCGGCACTGACAAGCAAAGTGGAAGCCCACCTGCAAGCCATGGGCTTTGATATAAATCCTAAAATCAATTAATCCTAAAAATCATAATGCAGACAATGGAAAAAGGATTTAAAAATACAGAGGTGGGAGTGATTCCGGAAGATTGGGAGGTAAAATTATTTAATGAATTTGCTAGTATAAATGGTCGCGTTGGTTGGAAAGGATATACAAAAAGAGACTTAAGACAATCAGGTCCCTATGCAATTGGTGCTAAACATATTGATAAATCGAATAGACTTGATTTGTCAGAACCAACACACCTTACAAGGGAAAAATATCTTGAATCGCCTGAAATAATGGTATACATAGATGATATACTTATTGTGCAAAGAGGGTCAATTGGAAAGGTTGTACTTATTGACAAGGAAATTGGTGAAGCAACAATAAATCCAAGTATGGTAATTTTAAGATTATGGGAAAATTTACCATCCTATGTGTTTTATTATTTAATCTCTTTTGATGGTCAACGCCAAACAGTTTTTGACACTTCTTCTACGGGAGTTCCCATGATTACTCAAAAACAAATAGCTAATTTTAAAATCCCCCTTCCCCCCACCAAAGCCGAGCAAACCGCCATTGCCACCGCCTTAAACGATGCCGATGCCCTTATTCAAAAATTAGAACAACTCATTGCCAAAAAACGCCTAATCAAAACTGGGGCTATGCAGGAGTTGCTCAAACCAAAAGAGGGGTGGGAAGTGAAGAAGTTGGGGGAGGTGGCTGATATAGTAGGAGGTGGAACACCAAGCACCTTTAATTCAAGCTTTTGGAATGGTGACATAAACTGGTTTACACCATCAGAAATTGGAGATAGTAAATATTCTTTTGAAAGTTCAAGGAAAATCACAAATGAAGGCTTGAAGAATAGTTCTGCTAGACTACTTCCTGTTGGAACAATTCTGCTAACAAGTCGTGCAAGTATTGGTGATGCAAGTATTTTAATGATTGAAAGCTGCACAAACCAAGGTTTTCAATCTCTTGTTGTGAAAGAGGAAAACAGCAACGAATTTCTTTATTATTTAATCTTGACCTTGAAACAGGTAATACTTCAAAATGCAAGTGGTAGCACCTTTTTAGAAATCAGTCCAACCAAGTTAAAGTCAATTGAAATTATAATTCCAAAATCAGTAGAACAAACCCGCATTGCCCAAATCCTTTCCGATATGGACAATGAAATAGCGGCATTGGAAAAACAATTGGAAAAATATAAAATGATAAAACAGGGCATGATGCAGGTGTTGTTGACGGGGAAAATACGTCTGGATTATGATTTGTAGGATTTCAGGATGGTAGGATAGAAAATCCTAAAATCATCTAATCCTAAAAATCCAAATTCTGACAATTAAAATAAAAATACGTCTAGACTATGATTTGTAGGATTTCAGGATGGTAGGATAAATAATCCTAAAATCATCTAATCCTAAAAATCCAAATTCTGACAATAAAAATAAAAGAATGAAATACGAAACATTAACGCATAAAATTATCGGCTGTGCCATGAAAGTTCATTCCACATTAGGTAATGGATTTCAAGAGGTTATTTACCAACGGGCATTAGCTATTGAAATGAGCAAACAAGGCTTAGGTTATCAAAGAGAAATGGAGATGACTATTTTTTATGAAGGCGAAGATATTGGCACAAGAAGGGTAGATTTCTTTGTAGAAGATAGCATAATGGTAGAATTAAAAGCACTGATAAAATTGGAAGATGTTCATCTTGCACAGGCAATGAATTATTGCCAGGCATATAATCTGCCTGTTGGTTTGCTGATTAATTTTGGGAGTAAAAGTTTAGAATTTAAAAGAGTGTATAATGTCAACCACCCGGAAAATAAGGAGTATAAAACAAAAATCCTGAAATCACCTAATCCTAAAAATCCAAATTCTGACAAATGAGCACAGTAGGTAAATTAGAACGGACAACCCAAAAGCGTGTGGTGGCTCTGATGCAAAACGAATTGCATTATGAATATCTCGGCAATTGGGAAAAACGGGACAACAACAGCAATGTGGAAGAAGAAATTTTGGAAACATGTCTGTTGCAACGCTACGACCAAAACCTGGTAGATAAAGCCATTTACGAATTTACCAAAGCCGCAGGCGATCAAAGCAAATCGCTGTATGATGTAAACAAAGAAGTGTATTCATTGCTTCGCTATGGCGTAACGGTTCAACCTGAAATCGGGCAAAACAAAAAAACAGTTTGGTTGATAGACTGGAAAAATCCGCTTGCCAATCATTTTGCCATTGCCGAAGAAGTGACCATAAAAGGCATACACAAAAAACGCCCCGACATTGTGCTGTATGTAAACGGCATTGCCTTGGGTGTTTTGGAATTGAAACGCAGCACGGTTTCCATTTCAGAAGGTATTCGCCAAAACTTAGACAATCAAAAACATCTTTTCATTAAGCCGTTTTTCAGCACCATTCAGTATGTAATGGCAGGCAACGATGTGGAAGGTTTGGCTTATGGAGCCATTGAAACCAAAGAGAAATACTTTTTGAAATGGAAAGAAGTTACCGAAGAAACAGGCAAAGAATTTCCGCATCTGCTGGAAATAACCAAACCCATTCGGGATAAAGCAGCCCAGTATGATTATCCTTTAGACAGAAACATCATTGAACTGCTGAACAAAGAGCGCTTCATTGAATTGCTGCACGATTTTATTGTGTATGACCGTGGCATCAAAAAGCTATGCCGACCCAATCAGTATTTCGGCATCAAATCGGCACAGGATTTTGTAAACCGAAAAGAAGGCGGTATTATCTGGCACACACAGGGCAGCGGCAAGAGTTTAACCATGGTGTGGCTTACCAAATGGATAAGAGAATATAATCCCAATGCACGGGTGCTTATCATCACCGATCGCGAGGAATTGGACGAGCAGATTGAAAAGGTTTATAAAGGCGTTCAGGAAGATATTTACCGCACCAAAAGCGGCAGGGATTTATTGCAACAACTCAACGACACTTCGCCCTGGCTGATGTGTTCGCTCATTCACAAGTTTGGCGGCAAAGACAAGGGCGAAGAAGCCACCGATGAAGATGTAGCAAAATACTTGCAGGAACTCCGCAGCAGCATTCCTTCTGACTTTAAAGCCAAAGGCGATATTTATGTGTTTGTGGACGAGTGTCACCGGACACAATCGGGTAAGCTGCATGAAGCCATGAAGCAATTTATTCCCGATGCTTTGTTTATCGGTTTCACCGGAACGCCATTGTTAAAAAGCGACAAGCAAACCAGTTTGGAAGTTTTTGGCAGATACATTCACACCTACAAATTCAATGAAGCCGTTGCTGACAAGGTGGTATTGGATTTACGGTACGAAGCGAGAGACATTGAGCAAAATATCACATCATCCGATAGAATTGACGAATGGTTTGAGCTCAAAACAAAAGGGCTGACCGACTTTGCCAAAGCCGAACTGAAGCAGCGTTGGGGAACCATAAAAAAAGTGTTCAGCAGCAAATCGCGATTGGAAAAAATCGTTATGGACATCATGCTGGATATGGAGCGTAAGGAACGACTGCAAAACGGCAGAGGAAACGCCCTGCTGGTTTCGGATAGTATTTACAATGCTTGCCGTTATTATGAATTGTTTCAAAACGCAGGGTTGAAGAATTGTGCCATTGTAACATCGTTCGTGCCAACACATGCCGATATAAAAGGTGAAGAAACAGGAGAAGGATATACCGAGAAATTACAACGTTTTGAGATATACCAGAAAATGCTTTCAGCATATTTCAATGAGCCGGAAGAAGAAGCTCTGAAGAAAGTGGAGCAGTTTGAAACCGAAGTGAAAAAGAAATTTGTGGAAGAACCGGCACAAATGAAACTGCTGATTGTG
>MWFE01000026.1 GCA_002071445.1 Bacteroidetes bacterium ADurb.Bin008
TATTGCTGTCAAATATCCAAGGGTTTAGGTAAAAAAAAAGAGGCTGCTCAAATTACTTTTGAGACAGCCCCTTTTTCTTTTGTCAGAAGCCCAGTGTAAGCTGTTCGTCGGTGCTGCCGCTTAAATGGTTTTTTTCCCCATCGGTTACAATTTGACTGATACCCGGGTAGTGATAGTAGGCTATGATGTTCTGATTTATCTGTCCTTCGCTTCCCAAGGGCAGAAACTGCTTTACTGTGTATGCCTTAAGGTCTTTTGCATCGAAAGGGGTTATCAACTCCTTAATCTGTTGTGCAGACAGATTGCCCGAAAGCCATAGTTTGGCTCTCTCGGGGGTTAATATCAACGGCATCCGTTTCTTTGTGTTGTGTATTTGTGCCATCAGCTCGTTGGCTTCAGTGGTTAGCACCGAGTAGGTGAAATGGTGGTTGCCATTCTCGTCAGTCCACCTATCCCATACTCCTGCAAAAACAAAAAGGCTGTCATCCTTAAGGCTGATGTAGTACGGTACCTTTTTACCCTTTACTTTGCGCCATTCGAAAAAACCCGAGCATAGTACCAAACAACGTTGATTTAGCAAGGGCTCAATGTAGATTTTGCTGTCAAATATCTTTTCGCCGTTGGCGTTGAGTGTGCTGTACGCTTTGAGGAAAGCCGCCGCCTCCTGTGTGCTTTGCACCGAACCCGGCACCAATCCCCACCTGAAAAAATTGAGTTTATCGGGTTCGTCTCCGGTAATTACGGGCATCTCGGGATGATCGAATCCGTTTACCAAAAAATGTTCGCTAAAAAGCGACAGCTGCTTTTCCGTGAGCACACCTGCCTCCACCAGTTTCCGTGGATTCTTCTTGGTTATGGCGTAGTAAAAGCACATGCTTGGTTATACTTGAATGTTCAGAATATCGTCCCAGCGGGTTGTGTAGCCGGGCGATAGCTTTTCCTGCCTTAATTTCCACTCCCTGCTGCTCCCCATAACGGCTATATTCAGCGTATTCTTCCCATAGCGTGCGTTTATGGCATCGGTAACCTGCGAGAGGGCGTTAAGTTTCTCATTATCGAGAGCCTCGAACAGGTTCCCCTGTATGGCATCTTGTGGGGCAATGCCACCAACTATTACCCCTGCTTTCTTATAGAGCAAACCCTCACGGTAAATAGTCCTAAGCCCATACAGGGCAGCCTTTGCCAGTATGCTATCGTAGTTCGATGCCACGGGTAGGGTAACGGTCGTACTCCTCGATACGTATTTGTGTACGTTGGAGAAGGGATCGGTATGGATGAAGACGGTGATAAGGTTGGCTACCGATTTCTGCCTGCGCAGCTTATGAGCACATGCAGTTGCGTGCGAGGCCACCGCTTCGCGCAGGAGTTCCAGATCCGATATCTTCTTGCCAAAAGCCCTGGTGGTTGCAATGTTCTTCTTGGCAGGCATCATGGTTTCGATGGGAATACAGGGTTTGCCCAGCAGTTCCTCTTTCAATCGGTGTCCCATGACCGTCATGTTGCTCCTGATCCATTCGGTGCTCAGCAGGGAGAAGTCGTGAGCAGTATTCACATTGTGCTTTTGAAGGAGAACGGCATATTGCCTTCCAACTCCCCACACATCCTCGATGGGCGTGTTGCGCAGTGCCCAGTCGCGCGCCCGCTCGCTGTCGATAACGAATACTCCATCCCTTTTTTTGGCAATTCTGTTGGCTATCTTCGCCAGGCTCTTGGTTGGGCCAATGCCTACCCCTATGGGCATGCCAAGCTTTTTCAGAAGGTCGGCCTTAATACGGGTGCCGTATTGTTTAAGGTCTTGGGTAATGCCTGTCAGGTCGAGGAAGGCCTCATCAATGGAGTAGATTTCAATCATGGGCGTATAATCCCTCAGGGTCTCCATCACCCTGTGCGAAATATCGCCGTAGAGGGCATAGTTCGAAGAGTAAACCCTGACGTTGTGTTTTTCAATGACGTCACGGCGTTTGAAAACCGGTTCAGCCATTTTAAGTCCCAGGGCTTTGGCCTCGTTGGAACGGGAGATTATGCAGCCATCGTTGTTGGAGAGTACAACCACAGGCACCCCTTCTAACGAGGGGTTGAATATCCTCTCGCACGAAACGTAGAAGTTGTTGCAATCCACCAGCGCGTACATGCTAATGCAGTTTGTGAATGCAGTAGGTAACCACACCCCAAAGTCTGAAATCCGACTCACGGCTAACCTTGATGGGGGCAAAGTCCTTACTTTGTGGTATAAGGAATAGTTCACCCTTAATTTTTTGAACCTTTTTTACGGTGAATTCGCCATCGATAAAGCACACCAATACAGAGTTGTGCTTTGCCTCCAGCGATTTGTCGATGATTAGGATATCGCCATCATTTATGCCAACGTCGGTCATTGATGTTCCCCTTACCCTTGCAAAGAAGGTTGAACTGGGATTCTTGATGAGCTGCCTGTTCAAATCCAGCTTACCCTCAATGTAATCGTCTGCAGGCGACGGGAAACCTGCGCTGATAAATGCATCAACCAGAGGTAACTTAAGCTCTTTATCAACCTCAGGAATAAAGAATTCCAATATGGGCTTGCTCTTCATCTATTTGATTTTCACGGGATAGTGGATACTACCATCCGTTCAAATATACTAAAAAAACAGGTTCCCCACTTGATAAAAAATGAATGAAACAAGCCATGCCAGTCCCGTGGTGTAAAAGATGGTAAAGGCGGCCCACCGCCACGATCCCGACTCCTTGCTAATGGCGGCAATTGCGGCTACGCAGGGGAAGTAGATGAGTATGAAAAGCAGGAATGAAAATGCGCTGAGGGGGGTGAAAACCTTTTCGCCCTTTCGCGGACCATCGGCGTAGGTTTCGGTTCGAAGTTTTTGGGTAAGGGTTTGGCCATCCTCATCGGCATCGTCGCCTGCCTGCATCAGCACGCCCAGCGTACTGACAACGATCTCTTTGGCGGCTACTCCTGACAGCAGGCTGATTCCCATTTTCCAGTCGAAACCCAAAGGGCGAATGCCCGGCTCGATGAATTTGCCTATGCGCCCAAGGTACGAGTTGCTCTGCTGCTCAACGATTTTCTGCGATTCGATGACGCTCACCTGTTTTTGCATGGCTTTTTGAAGGCTGTCGGCTTCAATCCCTACGGATGCCATGCTTATGGCCGACTGGTAATGGGAAACCACCTGTTCTATCTGCTGGTCGTAATTCCGGCTATACTGAACATTGCGCGGATAGTACTCCAGGGCCCAAATGATGATTACGGCTACCAGAATCACGCCTCCCATCTTTTTCAGGTATTGCGAACCCTTATGCCACATATGCCTGAGGGTGGACCTTAGGGTGGGAATACGGTAAGGGGGAAGCTCCATGACAAAGGGAACATCGTCGCCCTTGAACAGGGTTTTCTTAAAAATCTTGGCCATAATCATGGCCATGGCAATACCGATGATGTAGATTAGGAAAAGCAGTGTGCCTGCATTCTCGGGGAAGAAAGCCCCAAGAATCAGTATATACACCGGGAGCCGTGCGCTGCACGACATGAACGGGTTGATTAGCATGGTAACCAGCCTGTTGTTGCGATTTTCGATGGTGCGTGTGGCCATGATGGCCGGAACGTTGCAGCCAAACCCCATGACAAGAGGAATAAATGACTTTCCATGCAGCCCCACCTTGTGCATCAGCTTATCGGTGATGAACACGGCCCGCGCCATGTAGCCCGTATCCTCCAAAAGTGAGATGAAGAAGAACAGGATGAGGATGTTGGGAAGGAAAACGATAACGCTGCCCACGCCGTTGATTATGCCACCTATGAGCAGGTCCTTGAATGCCCCCTCGGGCATAATTTGGCTGACAAAACTACTTATCCAGGCGACGCCTTGCTCTATCCAGTCCATGGGGTAAGCACCCAGTTTGAAAGTGGTGAAAAAGGTAACCCACATGAAAAAGATGAATATGGGAAATCCGAAGAGCTTGTGCGTTACGAACTCGTCGATGATTTCGGTACTTTTCCTATTCTGCTTTACCCCCTCATTGAAGGTTTCTCTCAGGGCTCCGGCTATGAAGCCGTACTTGGCATCGGTGAGTAGCGATTCCGAGTCCTCTTTGTAAATATCCTCCAGCCGCTTGATTTGATGATTGGAAATATTCAGAATCTCAGAGTAGTTATCGGTGTACCTTAAAATGTGGTGTGCCCGCTTATCCTTTTCCAACAGCTTAATGGCAAGGTATCGGGATGAGTAGTGAATGTTCAGCGCCCCATTATCGGTTTGTTTTACCGGTATTTGAATTGCCTCTATGGCCCGTTCGATATGCTCGCCATAGTTGATGTGTACGTGGCGCAGGGTTTTGTCCTTATCGGTATAAACGTTGATTACAGTATCGAAAAGTTCGCCAATGCCCTTGCCTTTGTTGCTAACCGTGGGAACAAAGGGGATACCCAGCATTCGTCCCAGTCCTTTGTAGTCAAAGATACTACCCTGCGCCTGCAGCTCGTCGTACATGTTAAGTGCCACCACCATCTTGATATCCATGTCGATGAGTTGCGTGGTGAGGTATAGGTTGCGCTCCAGATTCGACGAATCGACCACGTTGATAATCACGTCGGGCTTCTGCTCGTGGATATACTTGCGAACGTACAGTTCTTCGGGTGAGTATGCCGTGAGCGAATAGGTTCCGGGCAAATCGGTGATGTTGAAAGTATAGCCCTTATGCTTGAATCGTGCCAGTTTACTGTCCACGGTTACTCCGCTGTAGTTACCCACCTGCTCACGTGCTCCAGAGGCGATGTTGAAAAGGGTTGTCTTCCCCGAGTTGGGATTCCCCACCAAAACCACATTCACAATTTTACTCTCCTCTTTGGCTGCCGTAACAACCATCGATGGCTCTACCTTTGGCTGCAGGGTCCCGTTGAACTTTTCATCCATCAGCTTCGTAGCCTCGCCGGGGGTTACAACCTCAATCAGGCTTGCTTCGCTCCGTCGGAGCGATACCTCATACCCAAGTATGGAGTATTCAATGGGGTCTTTCAGTGGAGCATTTTTAATTACGGTAACCTTTTTCCCCCTGATGAAACCCATCTCCATAATCCTCTTGCGGAAAGCACCACGCCCCCGCACCTTGGAAACAATTCCATACTCGCCGTTCTGTAACTCGCTTAGTAACATTGATTAGTATAAGGCTTAGATTGATGGAATGGCTTGCAAACATAGTGGTTTTTTGCCTAACAGAGGCCTCTCACACGTCTGCTTTTTTTGAATTATATTATACTTTTGCATGGATTTACCTGTTATAGGTACGTAAACAATCACCATTGAATAAGGTTTAGGGAAATTAACTTTTGTGGATAACGAGGATAACATATTGGAACGCCTGAGGGAGATGTTGGGCAAAAATGCCGACAACATCAGTATTCTTGAACATCAGGTTGATTTTGCCGTGCAGATGGAGTACTACGATTTGGCCAATGGCCTTGAATCTCCGGAAGACATGGAGTCGCTACCGGAACGTGAACAGGAACTCTATGATACGAACATAGATTTGGAGCAGAAAAAGAAGTTGCTGGTGTCCATTGCACGAATCGAAAAACCTGAGGCATACCGTGTTCTCCAAAGGTTTTTGCCCCTTGCACCACCCGAATTGAAGGAGTGGGCTATAATGGCATACCAGGAAAGCCGTATTCTGCTTGAGACCCACCTGCTTGATGAACACAAAGTGTTCATTTCAACCGGATTGGGAGGGAAAGGGGATAGGCTTCGGTATTTTGTTGTGCTCTTCCCCGTTGCCGAACAGGGTTTCTCCGATACGGAGAAAAAGGTCATTGGTAGCGAGATGGAGTTTATGCTTCGTCGATTCGATGGGGAAGTGGAAGCCATTCGGTTTATCGATGGGTATGCCACCATTGTTGCACTTGTTCCTTTGGATGTTCCTGTTAAACAGCCATTTCAACAGGTTGTTGAGGAGTGCAACTCCCTGAAACCTTTCATTAAAGATGAGTTTATCATCACCAATGTTAAAATATTGGATAGTAATGAGATAGAAAGCGTTTTACGTTATCGGAACAGCGCGGAGTGGATGGAGAAGGTGGATGAGGAAGAAAATGATGATGAAGATGAAGCCTGATTTACTGATAGCGTAAAGGAGGAATTATCTATCTGTTCCATTGGTTATTGTATGGTTACTAAGAGAAAGTCTCTCATGGCCATAGCCTTAAAGTGGCAATCTTATTACTGGAATCGAAAAAAACAGGGGTGACTCTTATAGCAGAATCACCCCTTTGTATAGTGTTGTTTTTCAGTTACTTTTCATCTAAATCATCGAAGCTGATATTCGAAAATTCGCCCTGCATGGCGTTCTCCTCCTCATGTTTTTCGTCAGTCCTATATCGGACTTCGTCGCCCTGCCTGGTTCTAATAAAATCAACAACCTCGTTCAATCCCTCCGAAAACTTTTCGAAATCCTCCTTGTAGAGGAAAATCTTATGCTTTTCAAAGAAAAATTTGCCTTCTTGTCCTGCTCTTTTCTTGCTTTCCGTAATGGTTAGGTAGAAATCATCTTGTCGTGTGGCCTTAACATCAAAAAAGTATGTCCTCTTACCAGCCCTTACAACCTTTGAAAAGATATCATCGCGTTCCATCCTTTCTTCACCGTCTTGGTTAATCCGTTCTTCCATCATTTTCAATGTTTTTTGGTTTTAACATTTAGTTTTTAAAAATCCAAAAATAGAAAAATAATTCATTAACCCTACACTTGCCATTTATTTTAGGCAGTTTTACAGTTTTATTCCATTTTTTAGCCAATTATGCCACTTTCTAAAGCCCGGTACTTAAAGCAGAAAACGATAATGATTTTTTATTTTTTAATAAAATAATTGGATTTATCTTTGCAATTCGAAGATAACGGGATAGATTCGTTCTTACGATGATAAGCAGAAGACTACTTAGAATTAAGACCCTTCAGATTCTTTTCGCTTTCTACAGGGGAGAAAACGATTCACTTGCGAAAGTTGAAAATGAGCTAACCCATAGCATCAACAGGGCTTTTGATTTGTACCATTACATTCTCCTTCTGCTGATTGATTTGCGCCTTTATGCCGATAACAGGATAGAGCTGGCAAGGCAGAAAAAAATGCCCACCCTTGAAGATGTAAACCCCAATACCCGGTTTATCGATAATCAGGTTATAAAGCTGCTTGAAGATAATGTTGAGTTGAATAAATACTTGCGGGACAACAAGTTGAGTTGGGCCAACTACCCCGAGTTGATAAAGAAACTTTATCAGAAAGTTACAGCATCGAAATACTACGAAAAGTATATGGAGGGGGAGGAAACAGGCTTTGCCCACGATAAAAATCTGGTTATCCAAATTCTGACTAAGGAGCTGGCAGGTTTCGAGGATTTTGAGCAATGTCTTGAGGATCAAAGTATTTATTGGAACGATGATTTGGATTTCATGGCCGGGATGGTGGTAAAAACCATCAAAAAATTTGAAGAGAACCAGCCCTCATCCATACGGCTATTTCCGTTATTCAGGAATGAGGAGGATGAGGATTTTGCCCAAAGGCTTCTTCGAAAAACAGTGCTGAAGCACGATGAGAACGTGAAGGTGATTGACAAATTCACAAAGAATTGGGATGTTGAGAGGATTGCCAGCATGGATATCCTGATTATGGAGATGGCTTTAACCGAAATCTTGGAATTTCCATCAATCCCTGTGAAGGTTACTTTCAATGAGTACATCGAAATCAGCAAGTACTACAGCACGGAGCAGAGTAGCATGTTTATCAATGGAATACTCGACAAGATAATCCATACCTTTAGGGAGGAGAACAGGATACAGAAACAGGGCCGGGGACTGGTGGGTGAGGATGATTTAGCCACCGATAGTTAGGTTCGATATATGCGAAGAGTCATTTTTATTTTTTCACTGTTTGGTACCATGGCCATTGCACCTTCGTGCAATCATCCTGTTAAGGATGACGATGGTAGATTGAAAAAAAGCGAATACGTTGGCGATGCCAAGGATAAGTATGCCAATCTGGAGTACGTTGAAGATTTTCACGATTTCGGTACCGTCAAACAGGGAGAAATAGTCTCCTATGCATTTACCTTTCGCAATACGGGAAACATTCCCCTTGTTGTGAAGGATGTGATTGCCGGATGCGGTTGCACAAAGCCAACGGTGAGCGCAAAGATTGTGAAACCCAATGAACAGGCCATTATGGAGGTAGCGTTCAATAGCCAGGGTTGGCAAGGAGTACAGTACAAAACCATTACCATCCATTCCAACGGCATCTACCCCAAGAAATCTGTAACCATTAAAGTGAATGTAATTTAATTATCATAATGCTAACTAAAAACGAATTAAAATGACAACTACACTTTTCGTATTGCTTCAGCAACAACAGCCCAAGGGTTTCGATACCTCATTCCTGCTGATGATGGGGCTTGTTTTTGTTATTATTTACTTCTTCATGATACGCCCTCAGGTAAAGCGTCAGAAGGAGCTGCGTAAATTTCAGGAATCGCTGGCCAAAGGCGATAAGGTTATTGTTGCCGGTGGTATCATGGGCAAAGTTTTCGAGGTTACCGAAACGCACGTCGTGGTTGAAATTTCCGATAATGTCAGGATTAAGGTGGTGAAAAGTACTGTTTTACGCGACTCTGCCGATTTGCAGCAAAAATAGTTTTTTATACCTTTACAGAGTTCCTGGCACTCGATGGTTTGCCGGACTCTGTTTTTTATTTTCAACAGCTTAAGAAGGAGCACAACCTTGGATACCAATTTGCTCAGACAGTTCGGTGAAGTGCTGACACGGAAGAAAGCCAAATTGAATCAGCGCATTGTGATTTTCACTTTCTTCCTGGTGGTGGCAACTATCCTTTGGTATTTGAATAAACTTGGCTATGAGTACGATACAGAACTGGCATTCCCTGTGCGGTTCGAAAATTTTCCCAACGGGAAAGTGGTAGTGGGAGAACCCCCTCACCACCTGTCGATGCGGGTTAAAACCTATGGCTATACGCTGCTAAAGCATAAGTTGGTGGCCTCCATATCACCCCTTGTCATCGATCTCGAAAGAACACCACTTCTGCAGTTTAAGCGCTCCGATTCGAAATTCTTCCTTACGGCAGCAGGGCTGCGGAGTTCCATCGCTTCGCAGCTCAGGGGCGATCTCCAACTGATAAGTGTGCACCCCGATACCCTGTTTTTTGAACTTACCAGCCTCACCAATAGGAAGGTGCCCGTAAAACCTGACCTTCGGCTATCGTTTGAAAAACAGCACATGCAATCTGCCCCCATCTCCATCGAACCGGATAGCGTGGTTATAAGCGGCCCTAAGACCATAATCGATACCATTGCGGCATTGCATAGTCAGGAGATACGGTTGGACAAACTTACCTCCACTGCCGAACAGTCGGCAGTGCTTAGCCCAATCCCACAGGTGGCATTCTCCGTCAGAAAGGTTGAGGTTAGAATACCCGTGGAAAAGTTTACCGAGGCAACGTTCAGCTGTCCCATTGATATAAAGAACCTACCGCCCAACATCCGACTAATACTGCTGCCACGTACTGTAAACATTAAATGCAACATACCGTTAAGCCATTATTCCACTTTGGGGAGCGGTTGTTTCGAGGCCTATGTCGATTTCAACTCCATAGACAATAGTCTGGGAAATACCATCAGGGTTCATACAATCCCCAAGAAGGAGTTCATTAGCAATTTCGATTTTGAACCGAAATTTGTTGAATTTTTCATCGAAAAGATGTAATGTTGAGAGTTGGGGTGACCGGAGGAATAGGGAGCGGCAAATCGCTGGTATGCGAAATCATAGCCCGTATGGGATTCCCTGTTTACAATGCCGATTTGGAGGCTCGCAACCTGACGAATACCAACAGCACAATAATAGCAAAAGTGAAGGCATTGCTGGGCAATGATATTTACACGAAGGAGGGATTGGATAGGAAAAGGACTGCCCTGATGGTTTTTCAGGATGCCAACCTGTTGAATAAGCTGAACGCCATAATCCATCCCGAGGTGGCCAATCATTTTAGCAGTTGGTGTGAACTCCATGCCGAATCGCCATTGGTGTTTTTGGAGGCGGCCATACTGTTTGAAAGCGGAATGGATAAGCTGATGGATAGGGTTGTGGCCATTACGGCACCATTGCATACCAGGATTCGTAGGGTGGTGGAGCGCGATGGCATTTCACCGGAGGAGGTTGAACGAAGAATGGGCCATCAATTGGACGAAAAAGAGCTTGTGGCTAAAAGTGACATTGTAATTCGCAACGACGGCGAGGAATTACTCCTGCCAAGGGTGGTCTGGGCCATTGAGTATTTAAAAGGCACTGAAGGCAAAGAATAAATAGGTTATATTCGCAACGTAACTGTTTCAACGATTATGGCAAAGTACGGGAAATGGATAGCCGGTGGACTGGGTTGGGCTTTTTTTGGGCCCATTGGCGGTATCATTGGTTTTGCACTGGGTTCGCTGCTGGAAGGGTCTGAAACGAAGACCATATACAGGGGCCGAACCAGTCGCAATAGCTTTCTGGTGAGCCTGCTGGTGCTGGTGGCCGAAGTGATGCGTGCCGATGGGAAGGTGCTGAAATCGGAACTTGACTACGTAAAGGGCTATTTCGTTACCAATTTTGGCAGGGAGGCTGCAAAAGAGGCTCTCATGCTGCTGAAAGATATTCTTAAGCAGCCCGTGGCCTTAAAGGATGTGTGTGCCCAGATCCGCAGCCACATGGATTACTCCTCACGGCTTCAGCTCATCCACTTTCTTTTTGGTATAGCCAATGCCGATGGCGTTGTCCATGCCAACGAGATGAATGTGATAACCAACATATCCAATTGGCTTGGTATCACCGGTGCCGATTTCGATTCCATCAAATCCATGTTCATCGACACCCTGGATTCAAGCTACAGAGTGCTTGAGGTTGACAGGAATGCAACCAATGAAGAGATAAAAAAGGCCTATCGCAATATGGCATTGAAGTATCATCCCGACAAGTTGGGACATTTGGGCGAGGATATCCGTAAAGCATCGGAGGAAAAGTTTAAGAAGGTGAATGAGGCTTACGAAAAAATTAAGCGCGATAGGGGCTTTAATTAAAGCGTTAGCGTTTACACCGATTTCTTATTTTTTTTATACATTTGCGTTTAGAATTCCAAAATAGTACAATATGGCATTGAAAGACATCATGGCAGTATCGGGGCAACCCGGGTTATTCCGCTTCTTATCCCAGGGGCGTAATGGCATCATCGTCGAATCGCTTGTCGATGGTAAACGTTCGCATATATCAACATCGGCAAAGGTTAGCGCATTGTCCGACATTTCCATTTTTACCAATAGCGGCGACAAGCCCCTACGGGAAGTTTTGGAACTGATTAAGAATAAGGAAGGTGGAAAACCAACCATTTCGCACAAGGCAGAGGGCGAAGAGTTGAAGAAATACTTTACTCAGCTATTACCCGATTACGACGACCAAAAGGTTTACGTTTCCGATATTAAGAAGGTGGTTGCGTGGTACAATCTGCTTCAGAGTAAGGATATGCTTGATTTTAAAGAAGAAGAGCCCGAGGAAGTGAATGCTGCCGGGGGTGAAGAAGCTACGGACAAACAAGACACAGATATAAACACGGGAGTTAAGAAGGAACAGCTCAAAGTATCGGAAGGCAAGGCCAAGCAACCCGTTGCCAAAAAACCCACCACGCCCAAGGCTAAAGCCACGGCCACAAAAGAACCGGCAGCCAAAAGCAGGATTAGGCAAAAGAAAACTTAGTACAATGGCATAAAAAGCGCGAAGGGGCTGTCTCAAAAGTAATTTGAGCAGCCTCTTTTTTTTTACCTAAACCCTTGGATATTTGACAGCAATATT
>MWFE01000027.1 GCA_002071445.1 Bacteroidetes bacterium ADurb.Bin008
TTGCAAAGTTAGAAAAGAATGAATACGGTTGTTGAACCATCTATACGAAAGTCCGATTTATAGGGGGTCAAACCAAACCGGGAACTTGGAGTATGGTACGATACTGTCCTGCAGATTGAAGGCGAAGCGGTTAGAATGCTTCAGGTGATTTTTCTGGTGGACTGGTATTTTGTTAGTAAAAAGGTATTTGTTAAAAGCCAAAAGTACTTTCCTGTGGTTAAGGTTAAAACAAATCACCCATTACAAATTACAGCCAGTGGCCCTGATTCAGACTGGGCTTCGATTATGCAAGCCTTTTTTGCCGCCATTACTAAGGCCCGAAAGCATATTTTCATTTCAACGCCCTATTTCGCTCCCAACGAAAGTATTCTTACTGCCCTTAAAACCGCTGCTTTAAGCGGTATTGAGGTTAGGATTATTCTTCCGGGAAAATCTGATTCTACGGTTGTGTACTGGAGCTCAATGTCTTATATTACCGAATTGCTGGAAGCAGGTATTCATGTTTACCTTTTTGGCAAAGGATTTATACACTCAAAGATTCTCATGATTGACAGCAGTTTTGCAACTGTAGGCTCGGCCAATATGGATATGAGAAGCTTTGAAGATAATTTTGAAGTGATGGCAATGATTTACGATGAAGAGCTTACGCGTATGCTCGAGGGACGTTTTGTGAAGGATATGAAACGAAGTAAAAAGTTGAAGTTGAAACAGTGGAACGAACGCCCTCTTAAGCAGAGCATTAAGGAATCATTGGCGCGATTATTTACCCCCCTGTTTTAAGCCTAATGGTAAAATGTTTTTAACCAGGTTAAATAATGGGTGGCATCCTTGCCATAATCCCGCGGCTGGGCGTTACTATCTTTCCGTAAGATATAGTATTCCTGAAAGGTTAATTGGTACTTTTTTTGCATACATTTGTTCTTTCAATTATTAGTTGTTCACATAATATTACGCAGTATGAAAAGAATTATTCTGTTTTCCGTTATTGTTGCCTTCTTTGCAACCACCACACACGCCCAGTTTTTCAGATATGGAATTAAAGGCGGTGTCAACTCATCTAAGGTGAGGGTTGACAAAACTATGCTGGTTGGCATTACTACAACCGAAGGAACCAAAGATTATTTAATAGAGCAGGGGTATTCCAAGTTAGGATTCCATGCCGGGGTGTTTGGGAGAATACAGGCATTAGGAATTTTCATCCAACCCGAATTGCTCTACACTCAAACCAATGGGCAGCTCAATATTTTTGATCAATCCATTCTCCAAAACCCTCCAAAACAGATAGTGGATCTTAAGTTTAGTAAGTTTGACATCCCGGTAATGGTTGGTAAAAAGTTTGGTCCGGCAAAAGTGTTTGTTGGCCCTGTAGCCAGTTTTGTCATTAGCGATAAGTCAAATTTTGATGAAATTTTATCGGTTGAAACGGCAACAAATGAAGTGAAAAAGGCCGTGTTTGGCTATCAGGCAGGTATTGGACTTGATATTTTTAAATTGGCTACTCTCGATATTAAATATGAGGGAAACTTAAGCAAACTCGGTAACAGTATCAATATTGGCAATAGGGAATTTAACTTTGATCAGCGCAACCCCCAGATTATATTCAGTCTTGGAATATTTTTGTAACAATGCAAAGGATACATTTATCCATAGAATAGCAATATTGGGCACTGGCATGTGAAATTGTATGCATGCCAGTTTTTTTTTAATTATTTCTTGGATTTCATTTTTTATTTCTATATTTATAAAAGATATTGATTTCAAAATCATGGCCTTGTTGAGTGTCGAAGGTTTTAAACAATCGTAAGAATCAATGTTCACATTATTAATATTGTATAGTGTGTTGTTCATACCGCAGATTCTGCCCTTTACTGTTATTTATAATACACCCTTTCACAAGTTGTTTGTTGACAGTAGTATCTCAGTTTTCATAAACCTGCTCAATGGTTTTTACCCTTTGCTGGAAGTCCGTTCGGGCAACTTGATGAGTATGTGGGGGATTACTTTTTAGTCCTATCTGTTGCTGCCATTTGGTTGTTCATAGGAAAAAAAACAATAGCCAAGAGGGTGGAAGGATTTATAGAACAAATCAATTATCTAAAAACCGAACTGACTGAAGGCATCAAAAAACTTTCCAAAAAGGAAGAAGAATTGGAAGAGCTTAGACAGCAAATTGGCAATCTTCAGGAAAATGTAAATAAGTTCCAGGCGGAATACGAAAACGCAATGCGCATAGCTGAAGAGGCTGACTTGCTCAAAACGAATTTTCTGGCCAATATGAGCCATGAAATACGTACACCTATGAATGGCATTCTCGGTTTTGCCCAAATATTGCAAAGCAATGATCTGGATAAGGAGAAGCAGCAACGCTATCTCGATATCATCTGTCACAATGGGAATATGCTGGTTAACCTAATTGATGATATCATGGATATTGCGAAAATCGAGGCTGGTCAACTGTCAATTAACAAAAGTGAGGTTAATCTGGATAATCTGATTTTTGAGCTATATACGTTTTTCAATGAAATTAAATTTAAGCAGGAAAAAGAACACTTGAATATCAGAATATTGAATATTAACGATGGTGAAAATAATGTGTTGATTACAGACGGGAGCAGGGTCAGACAGGTTATAGCCAATCTTGTTGGTAATTCCATAAAATTTACCGATTCGGGAACAATTGAGTTTGGTTATGTAAATAACCTGGAGGAGAGCCATATCCAATTTTTTGTTCGGGACACAGGCATTGGAATTGCTGCCGATAAGCTGGATCTCATTTTCGAGAGGTTTAGGCAGGGAGAAGAGGGGATGACAAGAAAATATGGCGGTACCGGAATTGGACTTTTCATTAGCAAGTACATAGTCAACCTCCTGGGAGGTAAGATATGGGTTGAGTCTCAATTGAATAAAGGGACTTCTTTTTATTTTACCATTCCATATGAAACACCCATGATAGTGCATAAGCACAAACACGGATGAAAATTGAGTCGCGAACTGTGTACCTTTGAACAA
>MWFE01000028.1 GCA_002071445.1 Bacteroidetes bacterium ADurb.Bin008
ATTACGAAAACCCTATATTTGTAATGAATAGATTATTGTTTAACCAAAAGTTGCATTTGTGACTTGAATCCGCCAATAATATTCTTAATATGCTCTCGGGTTAAAGTTTCAGATAGTTTTATCTCAACGAGCTGCATGCCTTCGGGTTTTTCGGTTATGCAATCTATTTCCATTCCTTTTGAGTCTCTGAGGAAGTAAAAATTTGGTGGCAATCCCCTATTATATCGCGATTTAAGCAGTTCTGAAAGCACGAAGTTTTCAAACAAATTACCCCGAAGGTAAAAAGTGTTTAACTGCTTTGCATATTCAATATTCAGCAATGAGCATGCGAGCCCCGTATCGTAGAAATAGAGTTTTGGAGACTTGATCATTCTTCGGTTTACATTGCCCGAGTAGGGTTGGACAAAATAAACTATATAACTTGCCTCTAATATCGAAAGCCATGATTTAGCAGTATTGACAGCAATGTTTGCATCCCTTGCCAACGAAGATAAATCGAGTATGCTGGCAATTCTTCCGGCGCAAAGTTTTATAAACCGAACAAAGGAGATTTGATTTTCAATGTTTTTCAGCAACCTAACATCCCGTTGAAGGTAGGTTTCAATGTAATGTGGGAAAAAATGTATCGGTTCAATATCATCATTGAAAAGCCGAGGATAGCCGCCCTTAAACATAATCTCTTCAATATTTTCTTCAATCCTGCCTTCGTTTTCCAGTTCAGTATAGGATAATGGAAGGAGTTTTAACGATGCTATTCTACCCGCCAAACTTTGAGAGATATGTTGGTTTAAAAGAAAACTTTGCGAACCCAACAGAATTACTTTACCGCTGATACTGCTGTTATCTAAAATTTCTTGCAAATACGAAAATAGCGAAGGGGTATTCTGCACCTCATCCAAAATGAACCTTTCCCCTGCCGATTGTAAAAATCCCCTTGGATCGGTTTCTGCAAATAACCGCGTATCAGGATTTTCGAGGGAGAAGTAGTTGTAATCACCCATTAACATTTTTACAAGGGTTGTTTTCCCGGATTGCCGTGGACCCGTAAGGTTTATGGCCGGATATTTTTGCAATAGCGTTAGGAATACATCTTTTATCTCTCTGGTTATCATGGCTCTAAATTTTATTGGTGTAAAAATGCAATAACATTGCAAAAATACACCTTTTTTATTTTAGAGCAAATTTTTTTTGCAAACCACTTTCAGGATATCAATCTATTAAACACTTTTGATTTTCCAAAGAGACGAAGTATCTGTAAAGATATTTATCTCCCCAAATAGATTAGGCTAATCTAACATCACCCTTTATGACGTGATGGGTGAAAAATTGATTTGGCATTTTAATCTGACATGTTTCATTCCTTGACGATTCTTTCATACCTTGCGTTCCCATAACGCAGATGTCGTTCCCATGCAAAACCCTCTGTTTGTCGATGTAATCCTGCCACTGGCATTGCCAAAGCAGTACACCTATTCGGTGCCTGCAGCATTCTCCGGAAATGTTTCCGTTGGCAAGAGGGTGATTGTGCAGTTTGGCGCAAAAAGGATGTACTCGTCCATTATTTACAGGGTGCACGGTACCTCGCCTACCGTTTATCAAACCAAGGATATCCTTCAGATTATCGACGATGAGCCTTTGTTGTCGGAGGCACAGCTGAGGTTTTGGGAGTGGATAGCCGATTACTACATGTGCTCATTAGGCGAAGTGATGAAAGCAGCCCTGCCGTCAGGGCTAAAAATGGAGAGCGAAACGCTGGTACAGCTATCAGGCATCCCGCATCCGGCTATTGCCCTCTCCGATTCGGAAGAGCAGATTGTGGGAATGATGGGGGATGGCAAAAGCATTTCCATACAGCAGCTAACGGCTAAAGCTAAGGTTAAAAATCCTCTGGGCGTCGTGAAGGCGTTGTTAGACAAAGGAATGTTGTCGGTATATGAGTCCATCGATTCGCCATTTACGCCAAAATATGAGGTATTTGTCAGGCTCCATTCGCGGATTAAAAACGATGAGGATGTTAACAGGGTTTTCGGTGAGTTGAAGCGCTCGTGGGTACAGCAGAGAGTACTGATGACTTTTTTATCCTTAACCGTTGAGGACGGGTCAACCTTTACTGGTTGGGTTCCCAAAAGTGAGCTGATGATCAAAGCCAATGCCTCTGCCTCCATTTTTTCGGCCCTGGTAGAAAAGAATGTTTTTGAGGCTGAAAGGAGAGAGGTGTCCAGGTTGCTTCCCGGCGATGATGAAGATTCCGAGGAATTGGTTCTTACTGAAGAGCAGGCAAAGGCGCTGGAAAAAATCAGGGGTGAGTTCAACGAGAAGCAGGTTGTACTGTTGCATGGAGTGACATCGAGCGGGAAAACCGAGATGTATATCAATCTGATAGCCGAACAGCTTAGCCATGGCAAGCAGGTATTGTACCTGCTCCCCGAGATTGCCCTTACTGTGCAAATTATCAATAGGCTAAAGCGCTTCTTCGGAAACCGTGTGGGTGTGTATCACAGCAAGTTCAACGATAATCAGCGGGTTGAGGTTTACATGAGCCTGCTTCACGATGGCGACGACCCCGCCAAACCGGCTTTCGACATCATCCTTGGGGTTCGTTCCTCAGTGTTTCTGCCATTCAAAAGGCTGGGGCTGGTAATTGTAGATGAAGAGCACGAGAATACCTTTAAGCAATTCAACCCTGCTCCTCGCTACCACGCACGCGATGCAGCAGTAATTTTGGCTGCCGGACATGGGGCTAAAGTGTTGCTGGGATCTGCCACACCGTCATTGGAATCGTACTACAATGCCCAGGTGGGCAAGTATGGCATTGCCACTATTTCGAAAAGATACAAGGAGATTGAATTGCCCGAGATCCATATTGTTGACACATTGATGGCACGCAAGAAGAAATTGATGAAATCGTTCTTCTCCCCCCAGCTTGTTGATGCCATCGAACAGGCTCTTAATCTGAACGAACAGGTAATCCTTTTTCAAAATCGAAGGGGTTTTTCGCCATACGTCGAGTGCGAGGAGTGTGCCTGGGTCCCGCAGTGTAAGCACTGCGCGGTTAGCCTTACCTATCACAAAAAGAGCAATCAGCTGGTATGCCACTACTGCGGTTACTCGATCCCTAATCTCAGCTCGTGCTTGGCCTGCGGAAGTACTAAGATGACCGTTAGGGGTTTTGGCACCGAAAGGGTTGAGGATGAGCTGGCCCTTTTCTTCCCTTCGGCCAGGATTGGCCGTATGGACCTCGATACAACGCGTTCCAGGAACGCATACGAGAGAATTATATCCGATTTTGAACATGGGCGGATAGATATCCTTGTGGGGACCCAAATGGTAACCAAAGGGTTGGATTTTGACAGGGTTAGCCTGGTTGGCATACTCAATGCCGACAATCTGTTGAATTTCCCCGATTTCAGGGCGCACGAGCGCAGTTTTCAGCTCATGTCGCAGGTTGCCGGAAGGGCAGGCCGAAAGCACAAAAGAGGAAAAGTAATTATCCAAACCACCAAACCTGAACATCAGGTGATTAAGCAGGTGGTTGCCAACAACTTTGAACAGCTCTTTAAAAGCCAGCTTATCCAAAGAAAAACATTTCATTACCCCCCTTACAGCAGGCTTTTGCGCATAACCCTTAAACATCGAAACAGCAGAACGCTTGCCGTTGCGGCAAGACAGCTGGCTGACAATTTAAGGAAACGGATAGGCGATATGGTTTTGGGCCCCGAGGCACCATTGATAAACAGAATACAAAATTACTACATCGAGGAAATCCTGCTCAAGCTCGACAGAGGCGTTGCTTTGCCTAAGGCCAAGGTTGTCATCCGACAGGAAATGGACAGGTTGTTGGAGTATAAACCCTATGGCGGGCTGGTGATATCGCCCGATGTGGACCCCATGTAATCACGAATTATTATAGGATTATTGTCAGCCAATCAGGATTTTAACGCTTTTGGGCAGGACGGTGAATGCGAAAGGAGAGCTTCCCACAGCTTCTCCATCGATTTCGAGGTTAACATGTGGTTTTCCCGATATGGTAATTCGCTTCCCCTTGTAATCTGTAGAGCAGCGACAGTCATAGGTTTGTTCATTCAAAAGCTTATTTAAATTCCAGGCAGCTTTCCAACGCCTTACCCTTTTAGTGATGCTAACGTTGAGAAGCCCGTCGTTTCGGTTGGGGTCGTCTATGGCCGGTTGTCTCCGAATGTAGCATATGCCAACATTCAACGAAATGTTGAAAAATGTGCCATTCAGCTCTATGTCGTCAATTCGCAGTTTTATCATGCTTGCCCTGTATTGCGAGAGGGCTTTTATCATGCTGAATCGGTAATGCGCAATGCCATTGCGACCATATTCCTGAAGCATGTTCAGCTTGTGAGCTAACTCAGCGGTGAAACCCACACCTGCGCTATTGAAAAAATAGCGGGTATGGTGAATTCTCGATTCAAATAGCTGTACCATCCCGATATCATGCATGAAATGTTTCTCCTCTTTAAGGGCAAGCACCTTATTAAGATAGAAATCGGGCTTGTTTTTTATGGGTTTTAAACCTTTGCCCATGCCCACATGAATGATGCCAATGAGTATTTCCGTTGAGGGGACCTTGGTTTGAATGAATATTCCGTTGACAATCTCATTCAGGGTCCCATTGCCGCCAACGGATAGAATCTTTGTATATCCCTGATTAATGGCTGATACGGTGAGCTCCACCGCATGGTATTTTCTTTGGGTTATTGCATAATCGAAAACAACTCCTTCCCTTTGGAGAAGGGCTTTGATTACCGGCCAATCCCTCGTTCCGGTACCATTCCCCGACTTTGGGTTGACAATAACAAACCATTTATTGTTTTCGGCCACCTACTTAGTAAATTAGTAAGGTAAAGGTTAAAGCGGTTTTCTATAATAACCCAATTAAACAGCGATGAACTTTTTCAGTTCACCCCCTCTTCATCCCCTCACAAAGTTATAATGCAAATGTCCTTTTGCAAAAGAATTCGTACTTTTGCGGCGAAAAACCCGACGTTATTGTTAATAACTTGTTGGTAATTTACGCCCGATTGTTTATATTCATAACCATGAACAATCATTCGTAAGAACCATTCGGGATATCTTTGTAACTTTTGAGTAGAATATAAAGGTTTAAACAGAATAAGCATGGGAAAAGTTATTGCACTTGCAAACCAGAAGGGCGGAGTAGGTAAAACCACAACAGCGATTAACTTGGCAGCCAGTTTGGCTGTGCTTGAACAAAAGGTTCTTCTGATTGATGCCGACCCACAGGCCAACGCCACTTCGGGCACCGGATTCGATTTGCGGAACGTGAAATCCAGTATCTATGAGTGTTTGATTGATCAGGTTAACCCCCGCGAAATCATTTTAAAAAGCGAGATTGACGGGCTCGACCTGATCCCATCGCACATCGACCTGGTTGGGGCTGAAATAGAAATGCTCAATATACCCAATCGGGAAAAGGTGATGAAATCAGTGATAGAGAAAGTTAAAGATGACTACGATTTTTTGCTAATCGACTGTTCGCCATCACTTGGACTTATCACCGTCAATGCCCTAACGGCAGCCGATTCGGTAATTATCCCCGTTCAGTGCGAATACTTTGCCCTGGAAGGGCTTGGAAAGCTTTTAAATACCATTAAGATAATTCAAACCCGTTTGAACCCCGATTTGCAAATTGAAGGCTTCCTTTTAACCATGTACGATTCACGCCTAAGACTTTCCAATCAGGTGGTTGACGAGGTTAAAAAGCATTTTCAGCAGATGGTGTTTAATACCATTATACAAAGGAATATTAAACTAAGCGAAGCACCCAGCTATGGCAAGCCTGTTATCCTGTATGATGCTGCGTCCAGCGGTTCGGCCAATCACCTGAACCTGGCCAGAGAACTCCTGCAGAAAAACGGAAAAATGGACATGGCCGGTGCTAAGCAGAGGGTTGAATAATTTTACAAAAACTATTTTAACTGGTTATGGCAAAAAAAATGGCATTGGGTAGAGGACTTGGAGCGCTCATTGAGGATGCCGAGACCCCTTTGCCCAGGGAGGAAAGAAGGGCCGATGGACAAGCCCTTGAGTTGGTAAGGGAAGTGGATATTGAGAGGATAAAAGCCAACCCTTTCCAGCCACGATCGTCATTCGACGAGGAGGCTCTTGCCGAGCTGGCTGCTTCCATTAAGCAGTTGGGAATAATTCAACCTCTCACCCTGCGCCTTGTGGACGGTGAGTATCAGCTGATATCGGGCGAGCGAAGGCTAAGGGCAGCTAAGCAGGTGGGATTGACCACAGTGCCGGCCTATATCCGCACGGCCAACGATCAGGGAATGCTCGAAATGGCGCTGGTGGAGAATATACAACGCGAGGATCTGGATGCCATTGAGGTGGCCATTAGCTACCAAAGGCTGATTGATGAATGTTTTTTAACCCACGACAATCTCTCGGAAAGGGTTGGGAAGAAACGTTCTACCATTACTAACTATTTGCGTTTGCTTAAACTACCCGCTGAAATACAGATGGGATTGAAAGAGCGCAAGTTGAGCATGGGGCATGCCAGAGCCATTGTGAGCGTGGAAAACCCCGAGGAACAGCTGAAAATCTATAGGCGGATCATCAAAGGCGACCTTTCGGTGAGGCAAACCGAAGCAATGGTCAGGAAATATGTTCATCAACCCGAACCCGATGTTGATAACCCTGAAACCCCTTCGATTGATATTCACAGTGATAGCCTTGTAGAGTACAAGAAAAAGCTGAACGAGCTCTTTGGATGGGGTGCCGATATCAAACCGGGGAAAAAGGGGGATGGAAAGATTGTCATTTCATACCGGTCTCAGGGCGAACTGGAGGAGTTGATGGGCAGATTTAACAACTTCAACGGGTAACATTTTCGCCGTTTACACGTTTTCTTACCCAAAAAGGGCATCTCGCTTTGAGGGGTTTATTTCAAACGATACTATTTTTTTCCCAAAAGGGGAAGCATTGGCTAATCCTCTTGCTACTGGTTTTCGCCTGTTTCGGGTTGCAAGCATCAAAACCTTTTCGCCTCGATTCGCTTAGCTGTCAGCAGGTTTGGATTGCCTCGCAAGTGCTGCCCGGCTCCGGGCAGGTGATAAATAAACAGTACTGGAAAATACCTGTTTTCTACTCGGGTATGGGTTCAATGCTTTACATGGGACTCAATGCACGGAATGAGTACAAAAGCAGAGTAAACCGGTACAATGAATCACTTTTTACCCCATCGGATGACGAGGTGATGAGAATGGAACTGGTGGAGTTGAGAATGAAAAGGGATGCCTTTTTTGTGGGAGCTGCCGCATTTTACCTTGCCAGCGTAGCCGATGCCATTGTGGTCAATGCCGGGGACAGGCATTCTCCCGCTACGGCCACAATCCTCTCTGCCCTACTCCCGGGAACAGGACAGGTTTACAACAAAAAGATATGGAAAGTACCGGTAATTTACGGAGGCATAGCCTCACTGTACTATATTGTTGATTTTAACCAGAGGGGGTACGATTTCTTTAAAACAGCCTTTCAGCAATTGGTCGATCCCAATCAGGTGGACGTGTTTGAAGGGAGAGTGTCGAAGGAGGAGTTGCTGTTCCGTAGGGATTTGTATCGTCGCAATCGCGATTTGGCCCTCATTGGGCTGGCGGGTTTGTACATTCTCAATATTATCGATGCTAACGTGGATGCACATTTTTTCGATTGGGATATCAGCGATAACCTTGCCATGGGTATAGAGCCTTTAATTCAGGGCGGTTTATCGTCGCAAGCATTCGGTTCGACTCCCTCCTTTGGGTTAAGTATTAAATTTGATTTTTAGTATTAGCTTTGCATATGAAACATTTTTTAAACTTTACTTTGATCTTATTCACCGCTGTTTCTTCAGCCATAGGAAGCAGCAATCGCGATACCATACCCGTTCGTTTTGATACCACTTTCAACGAGGTCGAGTTGATGGCCCGCTTGGAAAGCAATTTGGACAGCCTTTTAAATCTATGGTATATTCAACAGGCAGCCGATAGCAACAACCTGGTGTTGATTGCAGAACACGATAGTGTGGGTATTATCCCCGACTTCCCCGACTCGGTTTACATCCAACGATTGGCTGCCCTGAATTCTGCCATCGAATTGCCATTCAATAAGATAGTTCGCAACTTCATCAATGTTTACACTCAAAAACAACGCGACAGGGTGGAGGTGATGATTGGATTGATGGATTACTATTTCCCAATTTTTGAGGAGGTGCTTGATTTGTACCAGTTGCCCCAGGAGTTGCGCTTTATGCCCGTTATAGAATCGGCCTTGAATCCACGTGCCGTTTCTAGGGCAGGAGCAACAGGTATTTGGCAGTTTATGTACGGAACGGGTCGAATGTATAAGCTCACCATCAATTCATTTGTCGATGAACGGCGCGACCCCTTGGTATCTACCCATGCTGCTGCACGATACCTACGCGATTTATACTCTATTTTCAACGACTGGACACTGGTTATCGCTGCATACAACTGCGGACCGGGCAATGTGAATAAGGCCATTCGCCGTGCCGGAGGGAAGAGGAATTATTGGGATATATACTACTACCTTCCGCGCGAAACCCGCGGCTATGTCCCGGCATTCATTGCAGCCACATATACCATGGCATACTACAAGGAGCATAACCTAAAACCGACGGCCATGTCGTTTCCCCTCACGGTGGATACCCTGATGGTTTCGGGGATGCTGCATCTGCAACAGGTTTCGGAAGTGCTGGATATTCCCATGAAGACCCTGCGCGATCTAAATCCCCAGTATAAACTCGATATCATTCCGGCTACGGAAAAACAGTATTCGTTGAAACTGCCTTTAGATTATGTAGGCCCCTTTATCGACAGGGAGAAGGAGATATTTGCCTATAAGGACAGCGTATTCTTCAATAAAAACCTGTTGGCCAACCCCTCACGATACACCTCATCGTATCAGCACGACGTCCCGTCGGGGAGTAAAAAAATTGTATATAAGGTTAAGGAGGGCGATGTGCTGGGGACCATAGCCGAAAGGCATGGTGTTTCCGTAAGCCAGCTGAGGAGTTGGAATAATATCAGGGGCAACCTGATCCGCATTGGGCAAAAATTGATTATCTACGTGCCCGAGCGAACTGCCCAAAGGCTTGGGTATGCTCAGGAAAATACTGTGCAGGGTGATGATGGTGCATATGTTTACCATCGGGTGAAGCGGGGGGATACCCTATGGGATATTGCCCGTCAATACCCCGGAGTTTCCTACACCGACATAAAAAACCTCAACAATCTCACCGATGATAAACTGATGCCCGGCCAAATGCTTAAGCTTAAGCCTAAAGGGTAACCTTTACTCTCCTACGTGTGTTGTTGTAATTGCAGATAATTGGTTTTAAATGCGATAGCTCCCGATGATGGATTTGCATTTTTGCCAATAAAAAAGCCCTTCGTCGGATTAGTAAAGTAGGAAAGCATTAAATTTGCAATACTTCTTGTTGTGCTGTTTATCAACCATTTTGTTCAATATTTAAGCCTTGAACTCAATCGATTCCAAGGATTTAGCTGTTTATCTCGAGAGGAATACCCTTATTGATGTTCGTACTCCTGACGAGTATGCATCGGGGCATATTCCAGGTGCTGTGAATATCCCTCTCTTTTCCAATGAGGAGAGGGCTGAAGTGGGTACTTTGTACAAACGGGAAAGTCGGATGGCAGCCATGTTAAGAGCCCTTGAACTGGTAGGGCCCAAGATGGCCGATTTTGTCCGAACGGCAAAGAAGTATCCCTACAACGAACACCTTATCATACACTGCTGGCGTGGCGGGATGCGTTCGTCAACCTTTGCCTGGCTGATGAATACGGTTGGTATTCCTGCAGTCACCCTAAAGCGCGGATACAAAGGCTTCCGTAACCACATTCTCGTTTTTTTCGAACAAAACATAAACATCAAAATCATCACGGGATGTACCGGAAGTGGCAAGTCCGATTTGCTGAGGCACATGCATCACATGGGTGAACAGGTTGTTGACCTGGAAGGATTGGCGAACCACAAAGGCTCTTCTTTTGGCGCACTGGGGCAAAATCCTCAGCCCACATCGGAGCAATTTCATAACGACCTTTACTGGGCCATGAAGGATTTCGATGTATCGCGGCCTGTGTGGATGGAGGATGAATCCATGAGGATTGGGAAGGTATTTATCCCCGAACCCCTTTGGAAGCAGATGCGCAAAAGCCCGTTGTACAGGATTGACCTTTGCCCTGAGGCAAGGTTGAATCGACTGGTGGAAGAGTATGCCTGTTTCAACCCTGCCGACCTTGCTTCGGCCATCGGTAGAATTTCGAAACGATTGGGTGGGCAGAACGTGAAGCTTGCTTTGGAAGAGCTGGAGAAGGGACATTTTAAGGAAGTAGCCAAAATACTATTGGCATACTACGATAGAACCTACAACAGAAGCATTGAAGAGAGGGCCGGACAGGTAGTTTTCCAAAGGGTATATGATAGTTTTAATGCCGATGTAATAATTCGCGATATTAAAAAAGCGTTGGATGACCATCTTTAGCCTAATGGAATCTGAAAACAACGAATAAAAAACATACATTTGTCAAGCTAATAACCTTTTTTAAAGGAACACACATGGACATACTAATAACAAGGAACATCGAAAAGCGTTTCTCAAACCATTTGGCGCTGGACGATGTGAGCATTGCCGTGCCCCAGGGCACGATATATGGCCTACTGGGGCCAAATGGCGCGGGGAAGACTACCCTGTTGCGGATTATCAATCAGATTACCGGCCCCGACCGGGGGGAGGTACATTGTTTTGGCCGTCCGATGCAGGCGAACGACATTTATAGCATTGGATACCTGCCGGAGGAGAGGGGGCTATACAAGAAGATGAAAGTTGGCGAGCATGCCATTTATCTGGCCCGCCTTAAAGGATTGAGCAGGCCCGAAGCGTTGAAAAGGTTGAAGTTCTGGTTTGAGAAATTGGAAATACAGGGTTGGTGGAATAAGAAGATTGAGGAGTTATCCAAGGGGATGGCACAGAAAATTCAGTTTGTTGTAACCGTCATTCACGAGCCCAAGCTGTTGATTTTCGATGAACCATTCAGCGGATTCGACCCCATCAATGCCAATATCATTAAAAACGAGATCATCGAATTAAAAAAGAAGGGTGCTACCATCCTCTTTTCAACCCACAATATGGGAAGCGTAGAGGAGATGTGCGATTATATTACCCTGATCAACAAATCGAAGAATATTCTCAGCGGGCATATCGATCAGGTGAGGCAGCAGTACGGCAGCAACGTATTTGAACTTACATTCAAAGGCGACCTGCGAAAAGTGAGTGAAAGCCTAACCGCCAATTACGAATTGGTGAGCCACACCGAGGAAATGGGACAGGTAAAGGCAAACATAAAGGTTAATGAGTACTCAACCGACAACAGGTTGCTGAATCTTGTAATTCCTGTTGCCGAAATTATTGGGTTCAGGCAGGTGATACCCAGCATGAACGACATTTTCATTCAGGTTGTGCAGGAGTACAACAAAACACACAGACAGAGTTAATAATCGATTCAATATTAATACTATGAGTAAAATATTCCTTGTTCTCGAGAGGGAATTTCTAACCAGGGTTAGAAAAAAATCTTTCATTATCATGACCATTCTTGCCCCACTGCTCTTTGCGGGTTTGATGGTAGTTCCCATGATCATTGCCACCATGGACGATACAAAGGAGCGAAGCATTGCCGTAATCGATGACTCGGGGCTGTTCAAGAATAAGATAACCGAAACAGAATACCTAAAATTTGTTTATCTCGATGGGGTTACTGTTTCCGACATCCAATCAACTTTCAGCGAATCGGGCTATTACGCTGTGCTTTACATTGGAAGCATGGTGGCCAATACACCCGATGCGGTGATCCTCTATTCCGATAAACAACCCTCCATGGACATCACGTCCCATATCTCGTCGGCCATTAAAAACGAGATTGAAACTCAGAAGTTGAAAACTTACGACATTGAGAATCTGGATGATATCCTTAAGTCAATTAAAACAAACGTCAGGGTGAGAACCATTAAGTGGTCAAAGGATGGCGAAGCGAAAGAGAGCTCTTCGGAGTTGGTCTTCGGTTTGGCTTATATTCTCAGTTTTTTGGTTTATATGCTTATCTTTATGTTTGGGAGCCAGGTTATGCGGGGAGTGATTGAGGAGAAAACCAGCAGGGTGGTTGAGGTAATCGTTTCCTCTGTCAAGCCATTTCAGCTGATGATGGGCAAAATTTTAGGGATTGCTGCCGTGAGCCTGCTGCAAATAGTTATATGGCTCATTCTTACCTTTGGACTTGTTTCTGCAGCCGGTTCAATTTTCTTAGATTCTTCCAAGAAGGTTGTTGCTCAAAAGGAAACTGTAACCAATCTCATGGAACAGGCGGGAGTAGCACAAACGGTAACGGAAGCGGCTGATCAGCCAAGTTTCGCCAACGAGATGATGACGGCCTTATCCAATATCAACTTTGTGCTGATTATTGGCGGTTTTATCTTTTTCTTCATCGGGGGCTATCTGCTCTATGCAGCCATGTTCGCTGCAGTAGGCTCGGCGGTGGATAGCGAAGCCGACACCCAGCAGCTGATCCTTCCGGTTACCATACCTCTCATTCTGGCCATTGTGGTTATGGTCAGCGGGCTAAAATCGCCCGATGGATCGCTCACTTTCTGGTTCTCCATAATACCCTTTACTTCACCCATCATTATGATTACCCGCTTGCCATACGGTGTTCCCACATGGGAACTGGCTCTCTCGGCGGCATTGCTGGTCATTTCGTTTGTTGCCATAACCTGGCTGGCGGCAAAGATCTACCGTGTGGGGATACTGCTTTACGGGAAAAAGCACACGTGGAAGGAGATGTGGAAATGGATTAAGTATAAAAATTGATAATAATTCCGGCAAAATATTGATTGCTAATTCACCTTATCAATTTTTGGCAATGGCTTTTTTTTAACTTTGCAGCAAAACGTAAAAAGACAATAGTATGAAATTTAGAGCCGAGATAAACGTGATGCCCTTAAAAGCCCTGTTGGATCCCCAGGGGAAGGCAGCTATGGCTACAATGCAAACCATAGGCTTCCCTGAGGTATCGAACGTAAGAATTGGTAAACACATTACCCTTGAGCTGGAGGCACCAAGTATGGAGGTTGCATTGGAACGGGTTAACGATATTTGTTCAAAGGTGTTGTCCAATCCGGTTATGGAGGGATACGGCTATAGCGTTAAGGAGGTGAAGGATTAGGCTATTCGGGGCTTAGCTCTCCGCCTTGCGATAGAATTTCAGCCTGCTTCCGTATGGATTCTTTGTGAACCAGACGAAGCAGGTTTTTTACATACTCTTTGTCAAGTCCCAATGATTCTCCCAGTTCTACACGCAATCTGATCATCTCCTCCCATCTCCTCAGTTGCATGATGGCCACGTTATTCTCCTTTTTATGCCTGCCAATGCGCTCAACGAGTTCCATTCTCTGCCATAGAAGTTCCAAAAGCTGATGATCAATGGAGTCAATCTCCTCCCTGAGAGTTTCAAGGGTATCCATAAATTCTGCATTGGCCGATGACTGTTTGCGGAAAGTTAATGAGTCCAGCAGGGTGGATAGCTCTCCCGGGGTAATCTGTTGCTTGGCATCGCTAAGGGCTACGCCGGGATTGATGTGCGACTCAATCATTAGCCCATCCATGGCTAAATCCAACGCTTTCTGAGCAATGCCCTGTATGAGGTTTGCCCGGCCTGCAATGTGGCTTGGGTCGCAAATCACAGGCAGGGTAGGCAAAT
This sequence comes from Bacteroidetes bacterium ADurb.Bin008, assembly GCA_002071445.1. Taxonomy (GTDB): domain Bacteria; phylum Bacteroidota; class Bacteroidia; order Bacteroidales; family Tenuifilaceae; genus MWFE01. The sequence continues at coordinate 13,824 of MWFE01000028.1, forward strand.
AGCTTTTCAGATCGATGGGTACTTCCCACTTGGGGATGTTGCGGTATGACGATCGCCGGAAAGGCGAAAAACCCCTGTGAATTGCACCCAGTTTGGTGATTCCCACATGGTGAAACCTCTCAATGATGCCCAACCATAGCTCAATATCGGGATTCACCGGATTTTTAACCAAAATGGGGACGTCAACACCTGCAAGTGAGTGTGCCAGCTCGTCAACAGAAAAGGGATTTGACGAGGTTCGGGCACCTACCCAGAGTATATCTATGCCATGTTTGAGGGCAAAATCCACATGTTGGGGAGTGGCAACCTCTATTGCCATTTTCAAGCCGGTCAGTTGTTTTGCTTCCATTAGCCATTCAAGGGCTACATTTCCGGCACCCTGGAAACTTCCGGGTCGCGAACGCGGTTTCCAAATACCTGCTCTGAAAACATGTACCCGATTGAGTTTTGCCAACTCCAAAGCGGTATCGATAACCTGCTGCCGGTTCTCGGCACTGCAAGGCCCTGCTATGATCAGAGGAGTGTCAAAGCTCTTCTCGAACCAGTTGGAAATGGGGGGGAAGGTCATCCTTTTTTTTGACAAAGGTAAAGGTTTTAGATTGAAATTCTCAGGTGTAGGCTTATCTTAGCTTGCGCCTTTTATCATTATCATTTCCATTACACACAATAGCGCAGCAGGTTTGAAAGTAGATAATTCTAAAAAAACCATCCTTAGGGTACCGCTTTTTCTGTGGGTAGCAGTATTTACAGGATTTTTATTTATTGCACTATATCAGCCCAAAAACTATTTTAACGATCCAACCTCAACGGTTCTCTATGCTTCAAATGGAGATCTGCTTGCTGCCACCGTGGCTGCCGATGGTCAGTACCGCTTTCCAATGGCCGATTCTATTCCGTGGAAATTTACCCGATGTATCCTCACTTTCGAGGATAGGTACTTCTACATGCATCCCGGTATTAATCCTTTCTCATTGGCAAGGGCGGCGTGGCAGAATCTGAGGGAGAGGAGAATAGTGAGCGGTGGAAGTACCATCACAATGCAGGTAGCCCGCCTGAAGCGTAAGGGCAAAAGTCGCACATTCTATGAGAAGGCCATGGAGATGCTGATGGCCATAAAGTTAGAGTTAAATTTCAGTAAAAAACATATCCTGTCGCTTTATGCCTCCAATGCCCCCTACGGAGGGAATGTGGTGGGTATCGAGGCTGCTGCCTGGCGATACTACGGACGAACTGCACACGAGTTAAGCTGGGCAGAATCGGCTGCCCTGGCCGTGCTTCCCAATTCCCCTGCGCTGGTTTTCCCCGGTAGAAATCCATTTGCGTTGGAGAATAAACGCAACAATCTGTTAACAAAACTCTACCAGCAGGGCGATATCGATAGCATTACATACGTACTCTCGCTCCTCGAGCCTTTACCCCAAAAGCCAAACCCTTTGCCGTTGCTGGCACCGCACTTGTTAACCCGCTCTATTGCCGATGGCAAGAAAGGAGAAGATGTCAGAACAACCATTAACCGTTTCTTACAGGTCCGTTCGATGGAAATCTTGGAGAGACACAGGTTGCGATTATCGGGTAATCAGATTCACAATGCGGCCTTGCTGATTGTTGAAGTGGAAACGGGTAATGCCTTGGCATATGTTGGCAACATGCCCGGAAGTGAATTTGGTGGCGATGTGGATATTATCACTTCACCTCGCAGTACCGGGAGTATCCTGAAGCCTTTCCTCTACGCTGCCATGCTGCATCAGGGGAAAATTTTACCCAACAGCCTTGTTCCTGATATTCCTACACAAATCGGCAATTTTACTCCTAAGAATTTTTATCCAGTTTACGATGGGGCCGTTCCTGCTTCGAGAGCCCTTTCCCGATCCCTCAATGTTCCTGCCGTTAGGATGTTGTATCAGTATGGCGTTGCTCCATTCCACCATTTACTCAAAGGCTTGGGCCTTACCACCATAACCCGCTCTGCGGATAATTATGGTCTGTCGCTGATCCTTGGCGGTGCCGAGGCCACCCTTTGGGATTTGGCCGGGGTGTATGCCGGTATGGCACGAACGCTGAACCACTTTCGCAAGCTGGAAAGCCGGTACGACAAATCCGATTACAGGGCCCCTACCTATGTTAAAAGTACAAGGGAGAGCCCCCGTCAGCTTTTACAGTTTCATTCCATTTTAGATGCTTCGGCCATATATTTTACCTTTGATGCCATGCGTAATGTCGCACGCCCCGATGAGTTGGCCGGATGGCGTTACTTTGCCTCCTCGCGCTCGGTGGCATGGAAAACGGGAACAAGTTTTGGGCATCGCGATGCCTGGGCCATAGGGTTGAACCCCCGATATGTGGTTGCCGTTTGGGTTGGCAATGCCAGTGGCGAGGGGCGTCCAAACCTTACAGGAATCAGTGCAGCGGCGCCTATCCTGTTCGATGTTTTCGAAATGCTACCACCTTCGCCATGGTTTGAAATGCCGGTTGACGATATGGCGCGGGTGGTCATTTGCCGCTACAGCGGGCATAGGGCTTCACCCATTTGCGAACCCGTGGATACCGTGTGGATTCCTATGAAAGGTTTGGAAACAACGGCCTGTCCTTACCACAGGATTGTTCATCTAAATCCAGAGAAAACATTTAGGGTAACCGATAGGTGCATGAGTGTCAGTGAGATGGTTCTAGAGTCATGGTTCATTCTTCCTCCGGCCATGGAGTGGTTTTACAAGAGCAAAAATCCGCACTACAGGGTTTTACCTCCATACGAAAAGGGTTGTGAGCCAGAGCAGGAATCTGCTCCCATGGCATTGCTGTACCCAAGGGTTAGCGGGGTTACTATCACCATCCCCAGAGATTTGGACGGGAAACCCGGAGAGGCTGTATTCGAAGCGGCTCATAGGATTGATGGGACAACAATCTATTGGCATTTAGACGGGGAATATATGGGGGCTACGAAATCGTTCCATCGTATGGCCTTTAATCCCGGTGCTGGACTGCACAGGCTTACGCTGGTTGATGGGGAGGGGAATATGCTGGAGGTAACTTTAAGGATTGAATAAAAAAACCCGTTAGGGTTACTAACGGGTCTTTTTACGCTGTTCTATATATGGCTATTGCTTTACTATCTTAAAAGTTTTCAGCATTTTGCCGTTATAGATAACCCTAAGGAAGTACACTCCGATGGGCATACTACTGACCTGAACCGACACTGGGTTGTTATCAATAACGCCCCATTTGAGTATGCGGCCATTCTGGTCGAACATCTCATATAGAAAATCCTTTAGATCATCAGTATCAACCTTAAGGTTGACAAAATCGTGTGCGGGATTTGGGTATGCAGTGATGGCAAAATCCAAACCCGGTATCTCTTCCACAGAAGTGATGGTTAGCTTAGTCTGCTGAAACCCTTGTGTGATGATATTATCCATGGTTGCAAAGGTTTGAATCACAGTCTCTCCCAGTCCCCAGCTGACCGAACCACTGTCGTTGCTGTGGTAATTACCTCCGGAGACAACAGCTTCCTGTCCCCGGGTGAGTGTGCTGATACACAGAAGTACTAAAAATATAATTGGCTTATACATACCTATTTCTTATTATGGTGTTACGATCTCTAGTTGAACTTCTACCAGCATATCTTCATTTACGTCCAAGGTACCGCTATAAAACTCATAATTTGGATGATATACAGAGTAAGAGTACTCTGCACTTTGATAAACCTCTTCGAAGGTGGCATAGCCACTTGCATCGGTGTAAAAAGTCTGGTAATACCATTTTTCTCCGTTACCCTTTACCCCTTCCATAAGAGTAATCTCAGCATTTACACAGGGGTCTCCTTGTGGAGTCAGTACGTGGAAGGTAACCGTAAACACGGGAAGTTTGTTAAGCGTAATGGATTCGTAAATAATTCCGGGATCGCTAATGGTAATAGTTCCTCCGGGATGCTCCTCATAACCGGGGGTATATATATAAACATGGTAATCATACTCTCCCTCTTCGGGTGGATTACATATTGCTATTCCATATGCGTTGGTCGTTCCGGAACAAAAAGCACCGTCGCTACTCATTGTTATTTCCACATTGCTTACCGGGTTGCCATGTTGATTCGTTACGGTGAATACCACCGAATAATCAGCAGGTATGAGATGAACAGGTAATGTCATATCGGAAGTAATGTATAGTTCACCATTGGTTGTTAGGTATCCCTCTGCAATTATTGTATAGAAGCTGTAACCTTCTGCGGCAAAAAATTCATAATCACCCGGTGGGTTTGTTGTTCCATTGAAGGTAATGGTTGCGTTGTTGATGGGTACATCAGTACCGTCCTCTAAAACAATGAAGGTTACTGTATATGGGTCAAGTGTTGTAAAAGTTTTCTGTGCACCATATCCGGTAAGCCCATCCTGATTGATGGCAAAAGCCCTATAGTAGTATAGCGTTCCGGGATTCAACCCGTACAAATAGATATCAAACTCCCCAAATCCATCACCCGGAAAATAATCGATTATAGTACCCATTTCCCCTGAAGGAGAACTGTGGATATCTGCAATGGGGTTGGGAGAGATGCTATACGTAATGCCACGGTGAGAGATTGGTGGACCGTTGTAGGGTAATACTGTGCCCTCAAGGCTTACCGATGTTTGGGCAAGTTCAGTAGCATCGCCCGTAACCACATTGGGAACAATAACCACTTCGTTGTTCATGAAAATTCCCTCTTCCGACACGTTGAACAGCTCGGTGGGGATCAACTGCTCATCGTAAACAGAAACGCTAAACCCATCGGGGAAAAGCTTATTGTCGGGAGGTTTAATGAATACATCGGTACGCTCGGGCACAACCTTCAGCACATCGTAGAACCCTTCCTCCTTGGTGGTGGTACGCCCCGAAACGGCGAATCCGCCCACGGTTTTGCCATCGCTTTCGCTCACATAGATCCTGGTGTTGTCGGGGGTAATTTGCAGTATGTCCTCTACCCCCTTGGTGGTGGTACGCCCCGAAACGGCGAAACCGCCCACGGTTTTGCCATTGCCCTCACCCACGTATATCTGGGTATTCTCGGGGGTAATTTGCAGTATGTCCTCCACCTCCTTGGTGGTGGTGCGGCCCGACACGGCGAAACCGCCCACGGTTTTACCGTTGCCCTCACCCACGTATATCTGGGTATTCTCGGGGGTAATATGAAGAATGTCCTCCACCTCCTTGGTGGTGGTACGCCCCGACACGGCGAATCCGCCCACGGTTTTGCCGTTGCCATCACCCACG
>MWFE01000029.1 GCA_002071445.1 Bacteroidetes bacterium ADurb.Bin008
TTGTTCAAAGGTACACAGTTCGCGACTCAATTTTCATCCGTGTTTGTGCTTATGCACTATCATGGGTGTTTCATATTGGTATTTATTAAGTTTTGATTATGGCATTTTAGATTAAAAATTCTTTGGCTAAATCGCCGAATGCATGAATGGATTCCCTTTTCCTTTTATCCAATTCAAAAGAGATATTATTTGTAAGATATCCCACCGCTTCATCTTTATCCACTATGGAAGGTCCGTGAAAGTCAACGGCCTCAGGAATCCTGTCAATTCCGTATTGCAATGCCTTATTAAAGTTGTCAATAAATGTGTGGTTAAACTGTTCGCGGGTTGTCCAAACGGCAAAAACCATGGGAAATCCTGTAAAAGAAATCCAATGTTCAGCCAGGTCGTAGCTCATCTTAAAATGCGATTCCAACTCGAATACCTTATCCCCTATGGCCACCACACCTTCCGAAGGGTGGATTTGTTGATAGTTGCTACCGGGACCGAAAGGTTTCCAAACAAAATCCCTTTTCCAATGGTGTTTGGCAAGAATTTTTATCAATGTTACCGATGTAAGCGATTGGTAATCCAGATATATGGTATCAATTTCATCAATGCCGACGTTACTTAGCAATGCAACTGTCCTGACCTTATCGTTGGCGCCTATGCAATAATCGGTGATTATGTTAAAATCTTTTCTATTGACAATGGAAGCCAAAGGTACAAGCCCCATATGCGATTCTCCCGATAGGGTTTTCCTTGCACATTCGGCAGGATAATCTAATACAAGGTCAATTGCATCCTTAATATCGCAGCGTTTCAATCCATAAACAAAGGGGGCCGTATTAAGGTAAGATACCGCTGAAACCTTGATTCTACCTGGCATAACTATAGATACAGAAAGAATTAACAGTATTGTTTTCTACTCAGCTAAGGTAAGCAAATAAGAGTTGAGGGTTTTAATAAAAGTTCAACCGTTTTTTGTTAATAATATTTGACCGAAAGGAACAATAAAAAGGGCGTAGGGTTTGTTTGCTGATTGTTATATTTGCGGTTCGCTAAATTGCAAAAAGCAATAGCAGCCAGCAGTCGATTGTCGGCTATATTTTAAACACATAAATTATTTAGCAATTTATTGAGATACATTTAACTACAATAAGAACTCTCTTTTTGCATAGATTCTTTTATGAGAAAATTTTACAAGATTTTTAAATTTATCTTTCCTTACAAGTGGAAAGCATTAGCAAATATTCTGGCAAATATCTTTTCAGCCTTCTTTTCGCTTTTCTCACTCACCATGATTATCCCTTTCCTGGGATTACTGTTTGGTACTGCGCCGCTTGTGGAAGAGCGATGCGAATTTGCAATGAATATCGAATCCATAAAAAACATCTTTTACTATTTCATAAGCAAAATCATCATCAACTACGATAAGGCATCCGCACTACTTTTCGTAATTTTTATTGTGATCATTGCTTCCCTTCTTAAAAACTTTTTTGCATACGCGGCCCTCTGGTATTTGGCTCCCATCCGCATCGGGGTTATTCGCGATATACGCAACGCCCTGTATAAAAAGGTCTTAGAATTACCACTTGGTTACTATACCGAAGAAAAGAAGGGCGATATTATCAGTAAAATGACCAATGACGTGAATGAGATAGAGGTGTCAATTATCCGTTCGTTGGAAATGTTCTTCAAGGAGCCGATTATTATCATTGTACATCTTGCCGCATTGATCGTGATGAGCCCTAACCTCACGCTTTTCGTTATGCTCATTCTTCCCATTGCCGGCGGAGTTATTGGAAGAGTTGGGAAAAGCCTACGCAAAGCATCCTACAAGGGGCAGCAAAAATTGGGAGAAATCCTTTCCATTATTGATGAGACATTGGGCGGGCTGCGAATTGTAAAGGCTTTCAATGCTGAAGAAAAGATGCGAAAGCGGTTTGAAGGGGTCAACAGTCTTTACACCAAAATTATGGTAAGAATCTGGCGTAGAAGAGATCTTGCCAGCCCACTGAGCGAATTTCTTGGCACTATTGTCATTGGTTTGGTACTATGGTACGGTGGAAAATTAGTTTTCAATGGTCAGGGCGGGCTTTCGCCCGAAGGGCTCATTGGCTATATTGCCATTTTCTATATGATTATCAACCCGGCTAAGTCGTTCTCCAGTGCCTACTTCAACGTGCTCAAGGGGATGGCCTCTGCCGACAGGCTCGATGGTCTTCTCCATGCCATCAATCCCATTAAGGATAGTGCCGGTGCCATTGAGGTTAAAGATTTTAAGTCATCCATCGAATATCGGAATGTCAGTTTCAGATATCAGGACGAGTACGTATTGAAAAACGTTAACCTAACCATAGAAAAAGGGAAAACCATTGCCCTTGTGGGGCAATCGGGGTCGGGTAAGAGCACTTTTGTCGATCTGCTGCCCAGGTTTTACGATGTTATGGAGGGAGAAATACTGCTGGATGGCGTAAATATTAAACAGTACTCATTGAATAGCTTGAGACACCTCATGGGCAACGTTAACCAGGAGCCTATCCTGTTCAACGACAGCTTTTTCAACAACATTGCCTTTGGCGTGGACGGCACCACCAGCCAAGAGGTGGCCGAAGCGGCTAAAATTGCAAACGCACACGATTTTATTGTTGCCACCCCCGACGGCTACCAGTCGAATATCGGCGATAGGGGCAGCAAACTTTCGGGAGGGCAAAGGCAAAGGCTTAGCATAGCCAGGGCTATCCTGAAAAATCCCCCCATCATGATTCTTGATGAGGCTACCTCGTCGCTGGACACCGAATCGGAACGACTGGTGCAGGATGCCATTGAGAATCTAATGAAAAACAGAACATCAATAGTCATTGCCCATAGGCTGTCGACCGTGAAGAATGCCGATTTGATTTGCGTGCTACATGAGGGCGAGATAGTTGAAAGGGGGAAACACGATGATCTTTTGAAACTGGGTGGCTACTACGCAAAACTTTATGAGTTACAGCTATAGGACTGTAATATAATATAATAAGGTATCACAAGGTAAGCCTTTGCCTCAGTGCCTCGAAAATGATTATGGCCGTTGCGTTTGATACGTTCAGAGAATCGGCTACTCCCCGCATGGGAATAATGACATTGGCATTGGCAACCTCGCTCCAAACACCTGTTATTCCCGTAGCTTCCGCCCCCATCACAATTGCCGTAGGCACCGTATAGTCAATATCGAAATAGGATTTTGTAGCCTGCAAATGGGTGGCCACAATTTGTACCCCTTTGGCAGACAGCCATTCCACTGCTTCAGTGCTGGAGCATAGCGCAATGGGAAGGGTAAACACACATCCAAGGGACGACCTAATGGCGTTGGGATTGTACAAATCGGTTGAGGAATTGCATATGAACACCCCCGAAACACCCGCCGCATCGGCTGTTCTCAACATTGCCCCTATATTCCCCGGTTTCTCAATGCCTTCAATAACCAGGAAGAAAGGATTATGGTCAACCGTTATGCTGCTCAGCAAGTGCCGTTTCGACTCGGCAACCACAATTATCCCACCTGAATTCTCCCTGTAGGATACCTTATTATATATATCGCGGGTTATCCGGTAGATAGTAAGATCCTTTTTGTTCCCAATAATTTCTGTAACCTGATTGTAATCAATAATATCGGGGCAAAAATAGGCCGCAATCAACCTGTAGCCCGAAGAGGCTGCCTTTTGTATCTCCTTTATCCCCTCAATGGTAAAAACACCCTGGCTACGCCTCTCGCTCGATTTCTGCAGTTTGATCAGGTTCTTTACCCTTTCATTTTGCTTGCTTGTGATAACCTCAACGTTGGTGTTCATTGATACGCCTAATTGGATTGTGCTATAGAATTAATCGTTGCGAAAACGCACGTAAGTACCCAGTGGAAGTTCAATCCCCGTTTCTGACCGTATGGACGACTCGCCGTAGGTAAGCCCTTTTGATCCGAAATGCGATTCTACCAAATTCTTCGAAATCAAAGGAGAGTATCCCAATGAGTATAGGTTTAACACAAAAAAATTGCCTTTGGGTTCAAGCAGTTTGGTACAGGCATCTAACACTTCGTTAATACTCTCATCAAGAATCCACCTTTCACCACCGGGGCCACGCCCATACGCCGGAGGGTCGAGCATCAGCCCATGATATGTTTTTCCCCTTTTGTACTCCCGTTTTAAAAACTTTAGGGCATCGTCAACAATCCACCTTATATTCGTCAAATTGCTCAGTTCCATGTTCTCTTTTGCCCAGTGTACCACCTGTTTCACCGCATCGAGATGGGTAACCTCGGCCCCTGCCGACCTTGCAGCCAGGGAAGCGCCCCCTGTGTAGGCAAAGGCGTTGAGTACCCGTGGAGTAGTAACCCTGCTCTCCCTCACTGCATTATATATAAAACTCCAGTTATCAATCTGTTCGGGGAATATTCCCACATGACCGAAAGAGGTAAGGCTTAGCTTGAGGGTAAAGCTGCCCTTCGGGAGCGGACATTTTATTGTCCAGCTTTCGGGCATTTTTTTGAAAAGACTCCAGCCACCATTCACCAAATCACCGCTCCGATACGAAACCTTTTGCTGTTCTCGCTTAAAGCGCGCATGTGCAAGTTTATGCCATTGGTCGGTGTTCAGTTTCCTCTTCCATATAGCCTGCGACTCGGGGCGTATAAGGTAGTATGGACCAAACCTTTCGAGTTTTTCGAAATCGCCACAGTCAATCAGCTGATAATCGTGAATTGGTGTTCTTTTAGCCTTTTCCACGCGCGTCTATAAAAACACATAAAATATTTCGGCAAAGGTAGCTCATATATTAAACCGACATACTCACGGGTGCTGAAAAAGAGTGATGAAACCGGTCAATCCATAAAATGGTATCGCTTATTCGATTCTCAATAGGTTGTACAAAAATTCCTATGTTTTTGCAAAAAGAATGAGAGGAATGCCTTAGCCAAAACGGTAAAATCCCGCCCAAAGGCGGGACTTTACATGAAGAGCGGAGAGACAGGGATTCGAACCCTGGGTCCCGCTTACGCAGGACAACGGTTTTCGAGACCGCCCCGTTCGACCGCTCCGGCATCTCTCCAATGGTCGAACCATGCAATTTTGTGGGCGCAAATTTAGCTATATTTTATATTGATATGCAATATTGTCGATGGCTTTTATTTTGATTGAGAGTATATCTGCGCTCACTTAATACACATGTTCGTAATAATCAATTGGATACATATTGATTTTGGTTGCCCGCTGGCCTCGAGTTCGTTCATGTTTGGCACTTATTTTTTTCTGCCACATTATTTCAAGTATTTTTGCCAAAAAAAATTATGAATCGGGGAAGGTGGTCTTTGGCTGATATGCCTGATCAAGCAGGCAAAGTTATGGTAATAACAGGCGGAAATAGCGGCTTGGGATTTGAAACCGCCAAGGCCTTTGCGTTAAAAGGAGCCCATGTTATCATTGCCTGCCGCTCGATGGAAAAAGGTGAAAAAGCCAGGAATAAGATTTTGCAGGAATCCCGGGTTGCTAAGATCTCAGTAATGACCATTGACCTTACGGACCTGTCATCCATCAGGAGATTTGCCGAAAAGTTCAAACAGCAATACTTTAGGTTAGACATACTTATGAACAATGCCGGGATCATGGCAAGCCCCTTTGCCTTGACAATAGATGGCTTCGAAAGCCAAATGGCAACAAATCATTTGGGGCATTTTGCCCTTACCGGCCTTCTCCTGGATACCATTATCAATACGCCAAATTCGCGGGTTGTAATGGTAAGCAGCCTCGCGCACAAGATGATAAGAAATGGCAATGGCAATAGCATCTCTTTTTTCAAGGATTCTAATGGCTACAAACCGTTCAGAGCTTACTGCCAATCGAAGTTAGCCAACATACTGTTTACCTATGAGTTACAGCGTCGTTTCGAACTATATGGCTGCCAAAGCATAGCCGTTGCTGCCCATCCCGGTGCATCCTATACCCATCTGGGTCGGTTTCAGGAGAGTAAACCCTGGGTGCGCTTTCTTTTACCGTTAATAAGAGTGGTTTTGCCTACTCCGCAATCGGCATCGCTTGCCCAAATACGTGCAGCTTCCGATCCTACCGTTAAGGGAGGCCAGTATTTTGGTCCATCCGGATTGTTGCAACTAGCAGGCTATCCCGTACAGGTAAAATCATCAGAATTGTCATACAACGCAGAAAAGGCGAAAGAGCTTTGGAAGTATTCTGAGCAGCTTACCAATATAAGGTATCGGATTGGGGATGTGAATTCTAAAGCATCCTTGGCTACAGCCTGAAATAAACATTTACGCAACAAGCGGTTGAACAATCAACTTTCGACGTATTCAGAGGGGTAAATAAAAAAACCCGCGGCAAGCGGGTTTCAATCTTTAGCGGAGAAAGAGGGATTCGAACCCCCGGTACCCTCGCGGGTACAACGGTTTTCAAGACCGCCGCATTCGACCGCTCTGCCATTTCTCCGGGTGCAAAGATATTTCCATTTTTTCTATTTTTCAATTTTTTTAACAAGTGTTAAAAAAAAAAGCAAATTCTTTCACTATACCTTGCTTTTATTAGATAAATATCTATAATTTAGCTAACAATATGGAGAAATGAGGGAATTTCATCAAAAATAGTTGCATGAATACTATTTTATTTTTAAAAACGCTTGGAAAACCCATTATATGCTCTATATTTGTAATGTTTACTGCAAACTAACTATTTCTAACCCTAAAAATTTTGTATTATGAACAAAGCTCAATTAATTGATGCAATTGCTGCTGAAGCAAAAATTACTAAGGCTGATGCTAAGAAAGCATTGGATGCTTTTGTAAAAACTACCGGTAACGCCCTAAAAAAAGGCGGTAGAGTATCCCTTGTTGGTTTTGGTTCTTTCACCGTTATTAAAAGAAGCGCAAGGACCGGCCGTAATCCTCAAACCGGCAAACCAATTAACATCCCCGCTAAAAAAGTTGTAAAATTCAAACCGGGTAGCGATCTTAATTCGAAAGTAAACTAAGATCTTTCAAGAAATATAATAAGTGGGGCATCGCAACTGGTGCCCCACTTATTTTTTTGCCAATACATACAGTTGTTTCGAACTACTCATTGCATAGCATACATGAATAGGAAGCCATCTGACATTTTCGAACTGTCGCCACAGATTGTTCAAGGGCTCATCGGGGCCCTATCGGAATGCGTGCTGGAAAAACGGGTGGAGCTATTTCAATCCATCTTAGAGGAACGAACACGCTATGTTACCGTGGTCCTGGAGGATATTCACCAATCGCAAAACGCCAGCGCAGCCATTCGTTCATGCGAATGTTTTGGCATTCAGGATATTCATATTATAGAGAATAACCATAAATTCTCCGTAAACCCAAAAGTATCGATGGGGGCGGCCAAATGGCTCAACATTTACAAATACAATCACAAGCAGAATAACTCACTGGAAGCAGTGGAGCATCTGAAAAGGGAAGGATACAGAATCGTAGGGACTTCGCCACACGCTTCCGACGTCAGCCTTGACAACTTTTCCATCGAAAAGGGTAAGTTTGCCTTATTCTTTGGGAATGAACTGAACGGATTGTCGGAAATAGTCCTGAAAAATTCCAGCGAGATCGTTAAGATTCCTACGGTTGGATTTACCGAAAGTTTAAACCTCTCCGTTTCTGTGGCAATTTGCATTCATAAACTTACCGCCAGGCTACGTAACTCAGCTATTGATTATCGACTAACCGAGAGAGAAAAAGCCATACTGCTTTTGCAGTGGCTAAGATTAACGGTAAAAAGTTGGAGGTCGATTGAGAAAAGATTCTTGGCTGAACAATTATTTCACAATATTAACAAATAAAGGGAGGATTATTGGAATTTTTTCCATACTTTCGTTAGAAATAAAAATTCTACTGCCATGAAATGCATAGTTATAGATGACGATGATATTTCGAGGAGAGTAATTGAAGATTTTATCACCCGTACAAGTTTCTTAACCCTTGAACACTCCTTTGCCGGAGCCATCGAAGCCGTTAACTTTCTGAAAAGCGGAAATAAGGTTAATCTCATATTCCTCGATATCGAAATGCCCGAAATGACAGGGATTGACTTTCTTAACTCCTTAGATCAACCTCCTCAGGTCATTATTGTCTCCTCCAAGGAGAAATATGCCCTGAAGGCATTTGAATACCATGTTACCGATTATCTGCTGAAGCCTGTAAACTACGCCCGTTTTTTTAAAGCAGCCAATAAAGCATTGGAAAGCTTCGACAGGAGTTTTATTGCTCCAGGAGAAGACAAAGAGATTTTTGTTAAAAAAAGTAATTCCCTGGTAAAGGTTAAATTCGATGATATTCTGTGGGTTGAAGCATTGGAAAATTATGTGGTGATTACAACCATCAATGACAAGTTCACCATACATTTTACCATGAAAGCCATTGAGAACCAACTGCCACTGGCCAATTTTAAACGCATTCATCGTTCATTTATCGTCAACATTAACCACGTACACAGCATTGAAGACAATTCAATTTTAATAAAGGTTTCTGATGGGAAAAAAATAATCCCCATCGGGAAATCGTACCGGGACAAATTGCTTAAGGATATAAAACTGATTAGCAAATAGTTAATAAACGATGTTAACTCCTCGGGAGATTTTTTTAAAACATATTGCCCAAACATCGGATAACCCCCTGCAGCTTGAAGTGGAAAGAGCAACGGGGGTTTACCTTTTTGATGAAAAAGGTAAAAGGTATTTCGATTTGATTTCCGGGGTATCGGTCAGCAACATCGGGCATTGCCATCCAAAGGTTATCGATGCGGTTACTGAACAGGTAAACCGTTATATGCACCTTATGGTTTACGGCGAATACATTCAATACCCTCAGATAAAATTAGCCCAACTTATCACCAGCCTTCTTCCCAAAACGCTTGACAATGTGTACTTTGTCAACTCAGGTAGCGAAGCCGTAGAAGGAGCCATGAAGCTTGCCAAAAGGTACACCGGCTGTTATGAGGTAATAGCCATGCACAATGCTTACCATGGCAGTACCCACGGAGCGCTCAGCCTGATGGGAAATGAAGATCAAAAGAGGGCGTACAGACCGCTGGTAAGCGGTATTAAGCACATACATTTTAACGACGTAAAGGAGCTCGACAGGATTACGGATAAAACTGCCTGCGTTGTGGTAGAGCCTGTTCAGGGCGAGGGTGGAATTGTAGTTCCAACAAATGATTATCTGAAACTACTCAAGGCAAAATGTGAACAGGTTGGGTCTTTACTGGTTTTCGACGAAATTCAAACCGGATTGGGCAGAACCGGACGAATGTTTGCATTTGAGAAGTATGGGGTGGTTCCGGATATCCTGCTCCTGGCCAAAGCATTTGGTGGCGGATTACCGCTTGGAGCCTTTATTGCAAACCGTAAAATAATGCGGTGCATTACACATAATCCGCCACTGGGGCACATAACAACATTCGGCGGGCATCCCGTTTCCTGCGCCGCAGCTTTGGCGTCTCTCAACGTAATTATCGAAGAAAGGCTGATTGAGGGCGTTGAGAAGAAAGCTGAACTATTTAAAACACTTCTTGCCAGGCACCCGGCCGTTAAAGGCTGGCGTTCGTCGGGGCTATTCATTGCAGTAGAACTTGGTTCGTTTGAAAAAGTACGACAATGTATAGCATTGGCCATGCAACAAGGCATTCTGTTAGACTGGTTCCTTTTCTGCACTACTGCCTTCAGAATTGCCCCTCCGCTATCTATTACGGATGACGAAATAAGGGAAGCCTGCTCTACTCTTTCTCAGGTTCTCGATCAGCTTTAGTTCTTGTATCGAATAGCAGTATGGCACCAAAGGCCATTCCAATGAGGGTACTTCTCCAGGGATTGGCCCAAATGGGGCAGGATCCGCCCCGACAGCCAATAAAATGATAGTAGGCATAGCCCAACGCACCCCCAGCCAGCAGGCCAATAAGCACTCGCCATGAAAATATTTTTTTCACAAACCCGTTTACATCCATATACTGCAAAACATTATGATTATTTTTGAATAAGTATCGTTATAGTAACATTCACAATCCCTGTTATGTTCGCACGAAGGCCATTGCTACTATTGCTCATAGTTTTCACCATCTTTCTTCCTTTTGCCAAAGCTCAGGAACCCATCGATCTAAGGCAGGCAGAAGATTCGTTGCGTATTCTGATGCAAGCTGTGATTGACGAAAAGGATATAGCTAAAAAATTTGTATCAAACCAGCTGTTTTCCGACTATTTGCAAAGTGTACTGGAAAAAAATGAAGCTTTTGATTATCCCTTCGACTCATTGACGCATATCGGCAAATTAAACTCTGCGGACAAACTTCTTCGGGTCTTCACATGGAATATCCCACTCCAAAGCGGCATGCAAACATACTTTGGCTTTATTCAAACCAGGATAAACGGTAATGTAGCCGTTTTTCGGCTAAACGACCATCGGGAGCAGTTTGAAACTCCGCAAACAGAGATTTCAAATCCTGATAAATGGTTCGGGGCATTGTACTACTACATTCACCAAAACACCTGCGAAGGAGTTACATACTATACACTGCTTGGGGTTGATTTCAACAACCTGTTCTCGCGCAAAAGGGTTATTGAGGTGCTCTCGCTTGACAGAAATGGCATGCCAATTTTTGGAACTCCAATCATTTCGGTGCGTAACCATTTGATTAGCCGCATTATTTTTGAATACTCCGCTCAGGCGAGTATGTCCCTCCTATACGATACAGCAAAGGACATGATTGTATTCGACCATCTGTCGCCCATGCGTGGCGATTTTGCAGGGAACTACCAGTTCTATGGACCCGATTTTACATTCGATGGCCTTCAGTTTAAAAATGGGAAATGGGAATACATACCCAATATCGACGTTCGAAATCCGCAGCGGGAACAATCTCCCCTACCCCTTGCACCACCCGTAGAGAATCCGGAACCGGGTTTTCTTTATAAGCCCAATACGATACCCAAAGATTTGGATGCCTCCAGGGTGGAATAGTGAATTATTAAAAAGTTGGGCTTAATTATGGAAGACACACTGAAACGATATAAAATTATAACAATGAGACATCTTTTTACCTTGATTCTGATTTTTACAATACATACAATTTTCGCGCAAAAAAATTTAATTACGACAGATAACTATTATGATTTTTTAAAAAAATCTGAAGGAAAGCCTATTACAACAAATTGGTTAAGGCGAACCGAAGTTGTTCCAATTATACATGATGAACTTGAAAAATATGGATTTAAAGATAACTATGAATATAAGTTGTACAAACTAGAAAATGGACAATTCATCATTCTTGAAATGTACAATCAAGAATTTAATTTTGGTTTTGTTTATAAAACGGGACATTCAAGCCGTCCAGAAGTAATGCACAGAACAGCAAAGGATGAGTATTCAATAACACACATCGACTATCTGGGCAAATCATCTGGATATTATCAAGTTGACCTTCCTAGCAATATTTACATTTTAAACGAAAATTGTTACTGGTATCAATATGAAAATGATAAATACGAAAAAAATGACTTCGTTAATAGAGATGTAATTATTGAAATCTTAAAATCTGATATCCAGAAAATACTAACAAAGTACAAAGATTTAGAACAAACATTAGAAGAAACAAAATGGAAACAAGTCATACCTAATCCTAAATTTTCTGGATTTATGTTTGTTGATAACTGGGCAAAATTTATTGATGGGGAGAAAGGTATAGAAAAATATATATATGAAACACCCATGATAGTGCATAAGCACAAACACGGATGAAAATTGAGTCGCGAACTGTGTACCTTTGAACAA